>DATKEC010000083.1:0-116022 GCA_035544575.1 Acidimicrobiia bacterium | reverse complement strand
ACGTCGTCGCCCATGTCAGTCCTTCGTGAAGTAGTCGGCGGATTGATAGCGGCCCGTGTCGAGCCAGCGAATCTGCATCAAGACGTCGTTGAGCAGCGACGAGGCGCCAAAGCGGAACCAGTCCGGGGTCATCCATTCGGTCCCGAGTGTCTCGTTCAGCACGACGAGGTACTTGATGGCGTCCTTCGACGTGCGGATTCCGCCGGCCGGCTTCATGCCCACCATCTGGCCGGTCATGGCACGGAAGTCCCGGATCGCCTCGAGCATGACGAGCGTGACGGGGATCGTCGCGGCCGGGACGACCTTGCCCGTCGAAGTCTTGATGAAGTCGGCTCCGGCCGCCATGGCGAGCATCGACGCCTTACGCACGTTGTCGAATGTGACCAGCTCGCCTGTCTCGAGGATGACCTTGAGGTGAGCCGGTCCACTGGCTTCCTTGATCTGTCGTATCTCGTCGAAGACGTCGAGGTACCGACCAGCGAGAAAGGCACCGCGATCGATCACCATGTCGACCTCGTCGGCCCCCATCCCGACCACTCGCTCGGTCTCAGCGACCTTGAGGTCGAGCGGGGCTTGACCGGACGGAAAGTACGTCGTCACCGACGCCACTTTCACTCCAGAGCCCTCCACTGCAGCCTTGGCGATCGGGACCATGTTGGGATAGACGCAGACCGCGGCCACGGATGGGATCCTGGGGTCGGTCGGATCCGGACGCATCGCTTTGGAGGAGAGCTGGCTCACCTTCCCTGGCGTGTCCTGGCCTTCGAGGGTGGTGAGGTCCATCATGCGGATCGCCAGTTCGAGAGCAGTTCGCTTCGACTCCTTCTTGATCGAGCGCGTGCCGAGAGAGGCGACCCGTTCGCCCACTGTCACCTCGTCGACCGACGGGACGGCACCGAGGTAGGCCGTGAGTCCGGCGCGGGTGACGGGCGACGCCAGAGCCTTCGACACGGGGACGAGGTTGGAAGCCACGCCTTCGATGATACGTCCGGGGCCCGGTCAGGGCATCGAGACGTAGGAGCTGCGGAAATATCCGAGGGCCGGCCGCGTCCTGTCTCCAACGGTGAACCGCTCGATCCTGCCGACGAGGATCAGGTGGTCACCCCCCTCGTAGACGTGCTCTCTGCTGCATTGGAACGTGGCGAGCACGTCCGAGATCACCGGAAGGTCGTCGTAGCCGGCGCTCCAGTCGACACCGTCGAAGCGGTCGAGGTCCTTGGTGGCGAACTGGTCGGCCAGGCTGCGTTGGTCCGCGGCGAGCATGTGTATGACGAATCCGTTTCCTGCCTCGAAAGCCTCGAAGGTGTTCGAGGACTTACCTAACGAGAACAGCACGAGGGGAGGATCGAGCGACAACGAGCTGAACGAGTTGACGGTGAGACCAGTCGGCTCACCGTCGGCGTCCCGCGTCGTGACCACGGTCACGCCGGTAAGGAACTCGCCGAATCCGATACGTAGCTCTCTCGGGTCGAACTCGGTCACCTCGCTGCCTTTCCGTCGCGGACCCATGACCAGGGTAGGGGTCGATTTCGGCGCCGCCGGGTCGACGACGATGATGCCTCGGTGAAGAGTCCCTGGCCCTGGATCCTGCTCGCCACCGCCGGGTGGGCGAGCGGCAACATAACCTCGAAACTGGCACTCAACGGCGGGATGGATCCCGTTTCGTTGACGCTGGTCCGTTTCGGTGTCGCCGCGATCGGGATGGTCCTGATCCTGGCTGCGGTGGGCCATCTCGACCGCCGCCCCGACTGGAGGCGCGGCGGGGCACTCGGTCTGCTCAACATGGCCCTTCCGCCGATCTTCCTCACGATCGCCCTCGTGACACTCGACGCGTCGCTCGCCGGGTTGCTGATCGCGCTGATTCCCGCCGCCTCGATCGTCGCGGCCCACTTCATCGTGGCCGGCGAGCAGTTTCGGGCGTGGCGGATCCCCGGCCTGATCGTCGCGTTGGCGGGCATTGCCATTCTGATCGGTGGGGTCGATCGCATCGATGCCGACGCGTTGTGGAGTGCGGTTGGATGGTCGATGCTCGGGGTCGTCACGGCCGGTGCGGGAGGGGCACTCTCGCGCCGGTATGCCCTTCACACACCCGCCCGCCGGATGGTCGTCCCCCAGTTCTTGGCTGCCGCCGCCACTTTGTGCATCGTTGGAATTCCCACCGGAGCGTGGTCGGCGCTCGGAGGACTGACAAGCGACGTCTGGGCCTGGGCGATCGTGACCGGCCTCGTGGGCACGATCACACCGTTTTACTCCTTTCTCCAGGTGGTCGAACGGGCCGAAACAGCCCGCGCTGCCCTGATCGGATACCTGGTTCCGGTGGCCTCAGCCATAGGCGCGGTGGTCTTCTTGGATGACCCGGTCACCGCTTCGCTCGTCATCGGCGGCTCGGTCATCATCGCCGGGGTCGTGCTCGCCGATCGGGGTGAAGCGCTGTCCTCGCTGGTCCGCACCCGGAAACTGGCCAAGGTGCCGGCTGCTCCCCGTTAGCCTCGCCCCTTTCGAAGACCGAACGGACTCATGAGCCAACCCCGTCACATCCTGGTCGCCGTCGCATGGCCATACGCCTCGGGCGCGCTCCACCTCGGACACTTGGGCGGGGCGTACCTCCCGCCCGACATCTTCGCCCGCTATCACCGCTTGGCGGGAAACCGCGTCCTCATGGTTTCGGGTTCGGACACCCACGGAACACCCATCACCGTCAAGGCGGAACAGGAAGGTGTCTCCCCGGGTGAGATCATCGAGCGGTTCCACCCCGAGATCCTGGGCTATTGGGAGAAGCTGGGAATCGCCTTCGATCTCTTCACGACCACCGACACTCCCAACCACCATCGGGTGGTCCAGGAGTTCTTTCTGCGGCTGCTCGAGAACGGGTACCTGTACCGCAAGACCGAACTCCAGTTCTTCGACGAACAACGCTCCCAGTTCCTTCCAGACCGCTATGTCGAAGGGACGTGTCCGCACTGCGGATACAACCCGGCGCGTGGAGATCAATGCGACAACTGCGGCAAGATCCTCGATCCCCAGGACCTGATCGATCCCGTCTCGACGCTCTCCGGAACCACCCCGGTCGAACGCGAGACCGAGCATTACTACTGGAAGCTGAGCGAGTTCCAGGAACCGCTGCTCGAATGGCTGGACAGCCAGGTCGGTTGGCGACCGCATGTCATCAACTTCGCAAGAGGGATGGTCAAGGACGGCTTGCACGACCGATCGTTCACCCGGGACCTCGACTGGGGGATCGCCATACCTGTCGACGATCTGGGCCCGGGCAAGTCGATCTACGTGTGGTGGGAGGCGGTGATGGGGTACTACTCGGCCCCCCAGGAGTGGGCCGAGCGCGCCGGGGACCCTGACGCCTGGAAGGCCTGGTGGACCGACCCGTCGGCCGAGACGTACTACTTCATCGGCAAGGACAACATCCCCTTCCACGCCGTGTATTGGCCGGCGCTGTTGATGGGGCACGGCGGGCTCAACCTGCCGACCAACGTGCCCGCCAACCAATACATCACGTTCAAGGGTGCCAAGGCTTCCAAGTCGATGGGGGTCGGTCGGTCGATCGGGTGGTATGCCGACCGGCTCGAACCCGACGCACTCCGCTACGCCATCGCGTCGGTCCTCCCCGAGCAGAACGACACCGACCTCTCCGACGACCAGATGATCGAGAGGATCAACTCCGAGTTGGTCGCCACATGGGGGAACCTCGTGAATCGGGTCCTGTCGATCACGTCCAAGCATTTCGACGGAGCGGTTCCCCCTCGCGGCGATCCTGCCCCGGCCGACCTCGCGCTGATCGAGGGCGTGGACGGAGCCCTGGCAGATGTAGCGAGTCTCATCGAGAAAGTGGAGCTCCGGGCGGGGCTGCGCAGGGCGATGTCCGCCGCTCAGGCCATCAACGGATATCTGAACGACGAAGAACCGTGGAAGACGATCAAGACAGACCCTCCCCGAGCGGCCACGGTGCTCTGGACCGCGCTCCAGGCAATCGCCGGACTGCGCATCGTCTTTGCTCCGTACTTGCCGTTCACGACGGCCACGCTCGGAACGATGCTCGGGCTCTCGTCAGAGCCGGGAGGGTGGGTGAGGCCCGATGTGGCCGAGGGCTCCCAGCTCGGCGAGGTCACGGCCCTGTTCACCAAGCTCGAAGCCGATGCGCTCGTCGACTGAGGCGGGAAACCGAACGATCAGCGTCTGATCCGACGAAATGGGCATTCATCACCGAACAGAAAGCTCTTGGCATGTGGCATGCTGACGGGGTGCAAGCACAGCAACGTTCACTGGTCGGCAAAGCGGCGATCACGGTTGCCGGATCTTCACTTGTCGCCGTGGGCACCGTCGGACTGTTTCTCCCGGTGATCCCTGGCGTGGTGCTCATCGCCTCGGGCCTGGCGTTGCTCGGCCGCGAGTACGGCTGGGCACGGAGCACGCTGGATCGTGTCACACCGGCACGGCTGAAGCGGCGTCAGCCACCCGAATCGGAAGCCGAAGCGGCCTGATCGCGAAACGGCGGCCCTCCCGGGCCGCCGTCGCAGGCAGTCGGTGTCGGACTCAGGAGGGCGGGTAGACGCCCATTTCCTTCGCCTTGTCCGTCTTCCAGAAGATCGCGGCGATCTCGTCGACCAGCCCGACCAGCTTCTCGCCTTCGGCCGGATCCATCGACTTCTTGGCGACACCGGACTGGTTGATCGCTCGCCAGAAGAGATCGTCCAGTTCGGGGTACTCGCTGCGGTGGTCCGGGGTGAAAAAGTCCGTCCACAGCACCCCGAGGTGGTGCTTGACGAGCTCAGCTTGACGCTCCTTGATCAGGATGGCGCGGTCCCGGAAGACCTCGTCCTTCGAGTCGTGATACTTCTGTGCTGCCTTCAACACCGACATCGCCTCGATCTTGGCTTGCGCCGGGTCGTAGACGCCGCAGTACAAGTCGCAGTGCGCGTGGGCCGTGACGGCCGTTCGGAACAGACCCATGGTTGGGGTACCTCCAGTTGGATGTGGCCCTTCGGACCATACTCCCGCTCTGGAAATGGGTGAACTGAACATCAGGCGCTTCCGGGTCGTCGAAGTCTCGATGCTGCCGACGCTGCGACCCGGCGACATGCTGTTGGCGCGCGCCGACACGGCCCCGGAGCCGGGATCGATCGTCGTCTTCCCCGACCCCCGTGCAGGTCGGTGGCTCGTCAAGCGGGTCGCGGCTGTCTCGGATGGAGAAGCATGGGTCGAATCGGACAACGCCGACGCCACCCGCGCCGACTCGCGCACACTGGGTTGGGTGAAAACGGATCACATGTGTCGAGCGATCCTCCGCTACCGCTTTCCCGTCGGGCTCCGGGTTCTCCGACCGCGCGAACGGGCGGGATGGCTCAGGTTGCCTCGTCGAGGGTGAATCCCTTCCGGTAGGGACGGACGAGACGTTCGTGGGTGAAGTTGAGCGACGCGTACAGCGCGCGGGCCGGCGCATTGTTCTCCCGAACCGTCAGATTCACCGACGAGACGCCTTCGCCGAGCAGCCGATCGGTGGCCTCCATCACCAGTCGGCGGCCGATTCCCCGACGCTGCAAACCGGGTTCCACCCCCAGGTAGTCGATATAGCCGGAGTCATCGGAGTGAATCTCGGCCGCCACGTACCCGACGACTCGAGCGTTCTCGACCACGACGAGCCGCAGGGCGTCGGCGACGACGAGTGCCTCTCCCGTGGTGTGTGTGCCCGGGAAGAGCCGATCGTGCAGGCCTGCCACGGCGCGGTGATGCTCTCGGGCCATCTCGGTGGTCCCGCCACTCGCCCCGAACGCCAGACCGGTGTACGACAGCACCGCGGAAGCCACCTCGCCTCTGAATCCGTTGCGCGTGGCCAGTTCGGCGGCAGAGCGGTTCCGATCATCCGGTGCCATCTCCTGCTCGGCCGCGTCCACCATCTCGTCCGCCGCCAGGTAGAGCTCGTCGGCCGCGTGGTTCCAGGCGCCATCAGTCATGAACGGCCCCCACCACCACGCTCGGTTCATGGCGTCGTCCTTCTCGCCCAGGAGCCATCCCGCCAGGTCGCCGCCAGAGTCGAGGACGACCGCGGTTCGCTCTACCCACCGCTCGACCCCGAGGACATCGGCACGGATCGACGAGGCGTCCACACCCAGATATCCGATGTGGCCTTCGGGCCGAGACTGGTGAGCCGCCGCGAGGAGCAGCATCGCATCGAGATCGGCCTGGACAGCCGGACGAATTCGCATCGGCGGGAGGTTGCCAGACCATCCCGGCCGGTGCCGCCCAATACGTCACTACCTTCTGCCGGCAATGACGCCGCGCGCTCGGTTCGACGATCTTCGCCCTCGATCGAGACGATCGTTCTCTCTCGACGGATTCCGGGACGTGCTGGTGGCGAGCACCCCCGACCAGGTGAAGGGAGTGATCGCAGAGGCCGAACGGCAGGTGGCAGCGGGTCGCTGGGTGGCGGGCTTCGTGACGTACGAGGCTGCCCCGGCATTCGACCGCGCATTCGACGTCCGGTCGACAGCTGGCAGCGACGTGGAGGACCTGCCGTTGGCATGGTTCGGCATCTTCGAACGGCGACGGCCAACCCCGCCCCACCCGCGCACAGACAGCGCAATCGGCCGCTGGGACCCGTCGATCGACGAGGCTGCCCACGCCGATGGAGTGCGGCGCATCCGGGCGGCGATCCGCGGGGGCGACACCTATCAGGTGAACTACACGTTCCGAATGTCCGCCGACTTCGGAGGAGATGCCGAGTCGCTCTACCTCGACCTCATCGAAGGACAGTCCTGCGGCTACGGATCCTTCATCGACACCGGACCCTGGGTCGTGGCGTCGGCTTCGCCGGAACTCTTCTTCGAATGGCGGCATGCCAGGTTGGTCTCGCGCCCGATGAAGGGCACCGCGCCGCGCGGACTCGATCTCGACGACGACGAAGCCCATCGATCCGCCCTCGTCCACTCGGACAAGGAGCGAGCCGAGAACTTGATGATCGTGGACATGGTGCGAAACGACATGGGCCGGATCGCCAGGACCGGAACCGTCGCCGTCCCAGCGATCTTCACGACCGAGAAGTACGACACGGTGTGGCAGTTGACATCCACGGTCACCTCCGAACCTCGCGCCGGCACAGGGCTGGTGGACGTGTTCGAGGCGCTGTTTCCGTGCGCCTCCATCACCGGGGCACCCAAGGTGGCGACGATGCAGATCATTTCCGAACTCGAATCGACCCCGCGGGGCGTCTACTGCGGAGCCGTCGGCTACGGCGGACCGCGGCCGGCCGGACCGGAATGGGCGTTCAACGTCGCCATCCGCACCGTCACCATCGATCGCACCAGAGGTGTCGCCAGCTACGGCACCGGCGGTGGCGTGACCTATGACTCCACCGCAGGAGGCGAGTACGGCGAGGCCCTTCTGAAGGCCAGGGTGCTCGACCGGCGCACCACCCGGTTCTCCTTGCTCGAGACGATGCGCTGGTCGCCCCGGCACGGGTACCGGAACCTCACGGCGCACGTGGCGAGACTGATTCGCTCCGCCTGGTATTTCGACGTTCCGGTGGACCCGGCCGAAGTGCGGAGCGCACTCGATACCGCCGTGCGTGGCGCAGACGGCGATCAGCGGGTTCGTCTCCTGGTGGCGCGGACCGGACGAATCAGCACCGAAACCTCCACAGCCCCGTTTCCGGCGACGCCTGTGCGTCTCGCTGTCGACGCTGCTCGGATCGATCCGGGCGATCCGATGCTGCGTCACAAGACCACCGAGCGAACCCTCTACGAGTCCGCCGCCGCCCGCTACGCCGACGCCGACGACGTGATCCTCGTGACGATCGATGGACTGATCGCCGACACGACCATCGCCACGCTCTGCATCGAAGTCGACGGGATCTGGGTCACACCCCCGGTGTCGGATGGCGCGCTCCCGGGAGTGGCGCGCCAACTGTTGCTCGAAGCGAGAAGGATCAACGAACGGTCCATCACCGTCGAGGAACTCAGGTCGGCGACGAGGCTCGCCCGCGTCAACAGCCTGCGCGGCTGGGAGGACGCCGTGCTCATCGACTCGCCCGATGAGTCACATCCGGTGAATCACCCTCTCCGACGCCGTCGCTGAGGAACCGCGGCTCGGATCGGCTTGGCCGCCAAACGCTCCTCGATCTCGGCCCGAGCCGGGCGTTCGCCGCCCGCATGTGCGTCGACCGCCGCCCGCACCGCGGCGATGTGATCCGGGGTTGAGCCACAACACGTGCCGAGAATCTGAGCTCCCGACCGCACGGCGAGATCGACGAAGTCCGACATGCCCTCCGGCCCGATCGGATAGACGAGGCGGTCCGTCTGGTACAGGGGCATGCCGCAGTTGGGCTTGGCGACCGCGACCAACCCGGGAGCGACAGCGACCATGTCGTGGATGGCTGCGACGGCGTCGCCCGGACCTATGCCACAGTTGGCTCCGAGGCCGGTGAGCCGACCGTCGTTGGACGCCCAGGTCCCCGCCTCGGTACCCGTGACGCCCATCATCGTGCGGCCGGCGGTGTCGAAGCTGAGTGTCGCGACGGCCGGGGCGTCGAAGCTGGCGGCAGCATCGACAGCCGCCGCCAGCTCCGCGAGCGAGGACAGCGTCTCGATCCAGACCACATCGACGCCTGCTTCGACGAGCGCTTCGATCTGTTCGGCAAAGACACGAACCGCGGCGGCATGGCTCAGCGGACCGAGCGGTTCGAGGAGGTCTCCCGTCGGACCCACCGACCCGGCGATCAACGTGCCGTGATCGGCGGTGGCGCCCCGGGCGACGGCAACCGCCCGCGCGTTCAGCTCCGCCACCCGTCGCGAGGCGCCGTGCAATGCGAGTCGGCGCGAGTTCCCACCGAACGTGTTGGTCAACACAATGTCGGCGCCGGCCTCCGCGAACCGCCGGTGCACGTCGGCGACGAGGGCCGGGCGTTCCACATTGAGAAGCTCGGGACACCCCCCTCCCTGGAGTCCCAACGAGAAGAGGGTCGTGCCCATGGCGCCGTCGGCGACCAGAACTCGACCCTCACTGAGTGCTTCTCGGAACCTCTGGGTACGCATCGTTGCCTCCGATCGTCGGGTTGTGGTGCCGACGACCGCCTCAGGAACGAAGCGACCGCCGCAGCGGTTTGGCTGGGCGGTCCCACGACCGCCGCTTTAGCTGAATTTGTTCTGCGCCCAGCAAGCTGACGATCAAATCGGCGCACCCCTCACGATAGCTCACGGTGCCTCCCGGACATAGCCTCGTTTCTCCAGGCTTTGGGCGGTCTAGCGTGGGCGAATGACGCGCACCGCCACCCGGGGAGCCTGGCCGCTGTTCGTGGCTCTTTCGTTTCTGATGGTCGGAAACGGCTTGCAGTCGTCACTCGTCGGTCTCCGGGCCGATCTCGAGGGCTTCTCCACGGCCATCACCGGCGTGGTCATGACCGGCTACTACGTCGGATTCCTCGGCGGGGCGATGCTCGTTCCGCGGGTGGTGGGCACGGTCGGTCACGTTCGGGTGTATTCGGGGCTGGCATCGATGGGTTCGATCGCCCTCCTGGTGTACACCCTGTTCGTCGCTCCACCGTTGTGGTTCGGCATGCGCGTCGTGACCGGCTTCTGCATGGCGGGGCTCTACATCGTCGCCGAGTCGTGGCTGAACGGAGTCGTCTCCAACGAGAACCGGGGCCGCGTTCTCTCGATCTACATGGTCGTGGTCAGCGGTGGCCTCGCCGCCGGCCAACTGCTCCTGAATCTCGCCGATCCGGCGGGGTTCGAGTTGTTCGTCCTGGCTTCGGTCCTCGTGTCGATGGCGGTCGTGCCCATCGCGCTGGCACCCAGCAACGCCCCGGCAATCGAGCCGGGATACGAGCGCCGACTTCCATTTCGGGATGTCTTTCGCATCGTCCCGCTTGGTGTCTCGGGCGTGGCCATCTCCGGTATCTCAGGGGGCGCCCTCTTCGGCATGGGCGCGGTTTGGGCGGCGAACTCGGGACTCGGCATCGGCCGCATCTCGTCGTTCATCGGGTTGTCCCTCATCGGGGGCATGGCCTTCCAATGGCCGCTCGGGGCGTTGTCCGATCGGATCTCACGACGCAAGGTGCTGCTGTTGGCGACCGCGGGCGCCGCAGCCTGTGCGACATGGCTGTGGCTGCTCGATCCGAGTTCGCGGTGGATCCTGGCGGCCGGGTTCGGCTTCGGGGGATTCTCGTACCCGATGTACTCGCTGGGTGTCAGCCACGCCAACGACGCCCTACCCCCCGAACGGCTCGTCGCCGCCAGCGCGGTGCTCATGTTCTCGAACGGGCTCGGTGCCGTTCTGGGACCGGCATCGGCCGCATTCACGATGAGCGCCCTGGGAGTCGGGGGGTTCTGGCTCTTCCACATCGTTCTCCACGGGAGCTTCGCCGCCTTCATCGGCTATCGCCTCGTCGTGCGCCGCAACATGGCCGTCACCAAGGAGAAGTTCCTTTCTGTGCCGACCCGGTCGACATGGCTGGCGATTCGGCTGGGTCGTGACAACGGGGCGGGGTCGCCCGATGCCGACGCCGGTCCGACCCCGGAGCCAGCGGACCGGGCCCGCCCATGACCGCGTGGATCGTCGGAGTCGGCGTCGGACTCGTGGTGGCGGGCTTCGCCGCCGATCGGCTGGCGCTGTGGATGGAATCGAAGGGATGGATCTATTGGAGACGGTCTGAGCGTTGCGGGAGCGCCAGTCTGGGGATTCTCGAGACGATCTATCAGCCGTCGATGGTCTATGTCTTCGAAGAGGAGACCCGCCAGCTGACCGAGGCGGAGCAGGACGCATCAGGTGAGGACCACCCTCGGCCCCCTGAGTTCTGATTCGGGGTGACCCCCGATGGCTCAGCGGCGGTCGCTCCCCCACGCTGGGCCCATGACGACGACACCCACTTCCAGACCTGAGCTCCTCAGCGGGCGAACGCTCTTCCGGGCGGGGTTGGCGCTTCTCGTGCTCGCCGCTGCCTTCTTCCTCCGATACTCGATCGAGCAGGGCTGGATCGGTCCCCTCGCCCGGATCGGACTCGCCGCCGGGGCCGGCCTGGCAATGGTCGGTGCCGGGCTCGCCGTCGACCGACGACGCCCCGCGTACGGAATCCTGTTGCAGGGCGCGGGCGCGGCGGTGCTCTTCCTGACCGGATTCGCGGCCCACGACCACTACGGCCTGACGTCGGGTACTGAAGCGTTCATACAACTCGTGGCGGTCTCGACGCTCACGCTGGGCCTGGCCCATCGTGCGAACTCCGAACTGCTGGCGGGGATGGGTCTTGGCGCCGCCGCCGCAGCACCGGCCTTGATCGACGGCCGCATGTCCCTCGTCGGGGCAGAAACCGCGTACCTGGTTGTCATCGGTGTCATTTCAACGGTCCTCCTCTTCCGGTCAGGTTGGTGGCGGGCACACACATTCGCCGCCGTCACTGTCCTCGTGTCGGCGGTGCTCGACCTCGCACGCGACCTCGGTTCGGACACGGCGGCCGCAGCGGCGCTCGAGTCCGCGCTGGTCCTCGGGTGGCTCATGCTCGTGGTCGCCCCGCTGGTCGCTGCCTTCTTTCGGGTCGGGCCTGCGGTCTCACGCACCACCCTTCCGATCATCACGTCTTCCGTCGGCAGCCTCGTGCTGTACGCGGGAACCCGGGCGATCTTCTTCGAACAGGGTTCTGCCTTGACGTGGACCAGCCTCGCCGTCGCTCTGGCCGCCGGCCACCTCGGAGCGGCACGGATCCTGAATCGTCGCCCCGAAGCGGCGGTCCTGGCCGCCTGTCAGGTCATCCCCGCCGTCTCGCTCGCCATCGTCGCCGCGGTTGAGGGACTCACGGGTGACTGGGTCATGGTCGGATTCTCGCTGCTGGCAATCGCCCTGGTCGTCGCCGGTCACCACGGCGGGCACCGCCACCTCGCCGATGCCGGCCACGTGCTCTTCCTCTTGACTGCGGTCATGGCCGTGGGTGTGACCGCAGTCGTCACCAGCGGCAGCCGTGTTCCGACCCAGCTCATTCCGGGCGCGGTGGTGCTGATCGCGGCCGCAACCATTGGCTGGCTCATCCGGTTCACCCCCGACCGCGACATCGCTGCGGTCTACCTGGCGGGCGCCTATGCCGGGACACTGGCATGGATGGCCGTCGAGTTTCCCCGCCTCGGCCGCGACGGGCTGGCGTGGGTGACGGCCGGCTGGACGGTGATCGGTGTCGGGGCCATCGTTCTGGGCCGCCTCGCCGAGTCGCGTCCGCTGCTGGGCGCCGGCTTCGCAGCGGTCGGACTGGCGCTCGGCAAGCTCTTCTTCGTCGATCTGGCCGAGGCGTCGCCCGTCGTGCGGATCGCGCTCTTCGCGGGCGTCGGCATCCTGTTGGTCGGCGGTGGCTACTGGTTGGGCGACTGGTCTCTGGATGGTCCGGACGCCGCTCCGGAGACCGAGTCGACGTCGCCCTGACTCTCACGAGGGAAGCGACGCTCACCGGTCGGTGATCGGGCGACGTCAGCCGACCCCGCCCTCGGCAACCCGTCTGGCGACGAAATCGGCCAGTTCGTCACGTATTCCCTCAGCCAACGGCGGCGCCTCGTATTCGGCGAGGACCCGCTTCCACACGTGATTCGCTCGCATCTCGGCGGTGAGAGAACCCGATTCGGTCCACGAACCGAAGTTCTGCCAGTCAGACAGGATCGGTGCATAAAAGGCATCCTCGTAACGTTCGAGCGTGTGGGGCGAACCGAAGAAGTGCCCGCCGGGTCCGACCTCGGCGATGGCCGCCAGACCGAGGGTGTCGGCGTCGACACGCAACGGCATCAAGAACTCAGCCATCATCTGCAGGAGCTCGATGTCGACCACGAACTTCTCGAAGGAGGCGACGAGGCCGCCCTCCATCCACCCGGCCGCGTGCATGATGAAGTTCCCCCCGCCGAGCACCGCCGCCCACAACGATGTCTGGGACTCGTAGGCAGCCTGGGCATCCACCGCGTTCGAGGCGTTGGCGTTGGAGCTTCGGAACGGAATCCCGTATCGCCGGGCCAGTTGTCCTCCCGCCATGGCCGCGCGGGCGTATTCCGGCGTGCCGAAGGCGGGAGATCCGGACTTCATGTCCACATTCGACGTGAACCCCCCGTACATCATCGGTGCGCCGGGTGAGACCATCTGACCGAAGGCGATGCCAGCGAGGGCCTCGGCGTTCTGGAGCGCGAGTGCCCCTGCGACGGTGGCCGGAGCCATCGCCCCTGCCAGCGTGAACGGGGTGATGACAACGGCCTGACCGTGGCGCAGCATCTCGATCATCCCCTCGATCATCGGGCCGTCCAGTCGCAGCGGGCTCGATGTGTTGATGATGGTGTGGATCGACGCTTCGCGCCGCAGCGTCTCGAGGTCGACACCGCGCGCGATCCGGGCGATCTCGATGGCATCGAGGATGCGTCCCCGCCCCAACGAGTAGGCGTGCCAGGTCTTGTCGCTCAGGGTCGCGAAGGACGCGAGGGCGTGCAGGTGACGGACGCCCGGTGCGATGTCCTGGGGTTCGACGGGATAACCACCGAAGCTGTGGACGATGTTGAACGACTGGCCGAGCCGGACGAAATCCTGGAAGTCGGCGAAGGTGCCCGGCCGACGGCCGCGGTCGAGATCGGACGCGTTGGGCGCACTCGCCACAGACAGGAACACCACGTTGGATCCGCCGATGTCGACGTCACGAGCCGGGTTGCGGGCGTGAAGGGTGAAGGAGGACGGCGCCCGCCGGACCCATTCCATGACGAGGTCCGGATCGAACCGGACGCGAGCGCCGTCGATTCGAGCGCCGTGGGCGGCGAGAATCCCGATCGCTTCCGGGTGGAGAAAGTCCATTCCCGTCGTGGCCAGGATGTCGAGCGAGGCTTCGTGGATTGCGTCGACACCCTCGGGTTCGAGGACTTCGACCGGCGCGTAGGGATTCGTCACATTCCGCCACGGAAGTTGATGTAACGATCCTCCCGCCCGGGCGGCCCGTCGGGTCGCTCGGGCGGATCCTTGTCTCGGCATCCGTATCTCCCGTGGCTCGGCGCGGGAGTGTACGGGTGCCGCTCAAGCGGCGCGGGAGTCGGGATCCGACGCCGCACCCCGCCCGACGAGCCGCGCCGGGAGGTCGATCCGCCGCTGACCGGTGACGCGCGTCGGGCGGGTTCTGGTCTCGAAGCGGCGGTAGCGCTCGGCTTGTACGGCCTTGAGGTATTCGGTTGAACCGGTGTGAAGCATGTGCGTTCCCTTCATTTCGTGAAGGCAACGTATGCACCCGGCCCCCAGCCGACATCGGCGGCAACCACCTAGTTTGGTGCCGATGTCTTGGCGGCACGCACGGCGGCGACGATGGCCGGGATCACGGTGTGCAGATCCCCGATGATCGCGTAGTCGGCCTTCGAGACCATGTTCGCCTCGGCGTCGGTGTTGATCGCCAGGATGCGTTTGGAGGCCATCGCACCCACCCAATGCTGGATGGCGCCCGATATCCCGCAGGCGATGTAGATCTCCGGCGCGATCCGGGTGCCCGTCTGGCCGACCTGATCGGAGTGGGGACGCCATCCATTGTTGGTGACGACCCTCGAGCATCCGACAACTCCTCCCAACAGCTCCGCCAGTTCCTCCAGGGGTCCAAAGCCCTCGGCCGAGCCCACCCCCCGGCCGCCGCTGACCACCACCGGCGCAGTGGCGAGCGTCACGCCGGTCGTGAGCACGACCCGGTTCGAGACCAGGGTGGCTGTGACCGAATCGTCCAGAGTCGGCTCGAAGATTCGCGTCTCTCCGGCGGCGCCGGAGGGAACAGGGTCGATCCCGTGATGGGCGAAGGACAGGATGATGATCGCCCCGTCGAGAGATCCGCGCTCGAGCAGCGAGCCGCCCCAGCGGACACGGGTGAGCTCCCAGGGATCACCCGGCGAAGCCTCGAGACAGTTGGCTGCGAACGGCTGCTCCATCAGAGCCGCGACGTGGGCCAACACCTCGTTACCGCGATCGGTGCCACTGGCGACCACGACGCGGGCACCCTCGGCCAGGGCCACCTGTGCCACGGACTCGGCCCAGGCATCGGGTCCGTAGTCGGTGAGTAGGGGGTGGTGGACCTGGTGGACGACCTCCGCCCCGTACTCGGAGAGTTGTCCGGCGATCCCGTCGGCCACCTCGCCGACCGTGACCGCGTGGACCTCGATCCCGAGGGCGGCGGCCACGCCCCGGGCGGCAGTGAGCGCCTCCCATGTCGCCTCCGCCACAACGCCGCGATCGTGTTCTGCGAGTACCAGCAGCATCAGATCACCCCGATCTCGGTGAGGAGCTCGACCACTCGGGGCGCAGCCTCGGGACCGTGGCCCAATACGACGGTTTCGGTGACCTGTTCCCGAGGTGGCCGGAACCCGACCATCCGCAGACCGCCCTCGGCACCGCTCGGTTCGATCGTCTCGATGACCGCCTTCTTCGAGGACAGCCGTCCTTTGAGCGTCGGGTAGCGCGGCAGGTTCAGGCCTTCCTTCACTCCGATCACGGCGGGCAGGGGGAGCCGGTACTCCTCGAAGCCGCCGTCGAAGGGCCGCCGTGCAACGGCGGTCTCTTCGGTGAGATCGATGCCCTTGACCCCGTTGACCATCGGGCGGCCCAGCGCCCGGCTGACGCGGATACCGACCTGGAAACCACCCGAGTCGGCGGACTCGTTTCCGAAGAGCACGAGATCGAAAACGCCGCCAGCGGCCTCCAGCTGTGTCACTGCGGCCGCGATCGAGGCCGCGGTGCGCTGTGGATCCCAATCCGACCCGTCGGTCGGGATCAGGACTCCGCCGTCGACACCCAACGAAAGGGCGTAGCGGAGCTGGTCCTCGGCCGCCGGAGGACCCAACGTGAGGACCGTCGAGCTCCCGCCCTCACGTTCGACGATCTGGACGGCCTCTTCAACCGCACACTCTTCGTGTGGACTCATCGTGAACCCGAGATGGGCGGTGTCGAGCGAGCGTCCGTCGGGACCAATGACGATTCGCGCTCCGGGGGCGGGAACACGCTTCACACAGACGAGGACCCGCATCTCAGCTCTTCATCCGCAGGTCGTCTGGGTCGAACAGCGGAGTCGAACCGACTCGGGCGACCTCGACGCCGAACAACTCGTTCATGTACATGACCTGCAGCCGGTTGCCCTCGACCGCGTGTTCCGGTGTGAGGTAGGCCATGAGCAGATACTTTCCGAGCGAGGGGCCGTTGCCGGCACTGGTCACCCGCGAGACGCGGCCTTTGGCGTCGACGATCCGCTCGCCGTCGAGCGTGAGGATCGGTTCGTTTCCGCCTGTCATGAACCGGTCCATTCCGTTGGCGTCGACGTGGTCTTCGACCGTCAGGGTGCAGAGCGTCGCCACCGGGTCGGTCTTCCTTGCCTGCAGGTACGCCTCACGTCCGATGAAGTCGACATCCTTGACGCGGGGACGGCCGAGACCGGCCTCGACAGGCGTGTACTCGGACTCGAGTTCGGCTCCCATGAGGCGATAGCCCTTCTCCAGCCGGCCCGTGGTGCCGTACACACCCGCCCCGACGGGACGGATGTCGAGGTCCGACGCCGCCTCCCACAACGCGTCCCACAGCCGCAAACCGTGGGGGATCGCGGTCGTCACCTCCCAGCCGTTCTCTCCGACATAGGAGATCCGCAACATCTGCGTCGCGATCCCGTCGATGACGACCTCCTGGGTCGTTCCATAGGGGAAGGCTTGGATGCTCAGATCCGACTCGGTGAGGCCGTCGATCATCGCTTGGGCGTTCGGCCCCCACACCCCGACGGTGGTGACCGCCTGGCTCATGTTCACGAACTGCACCGAGCCGTCTGCAGGCAGGTTGCGCCGGAACCAGTACTCGTCGCGGCCTCCGTCGAAGGCTCCCGTCACGATGCGGAAGCGATCAGCGGCCAGCCGCAGGACCGTGAGGTCGGATCGAAATCCGCCATTTGGTGCCAGCACCGGCGTGTAGATCGAGCTACCGACCGGTCGGTCGCACTTGTTGACGGTCATCCGCTCGATGTAGTCGAGGACTCCGGGTCCGCTGACGTCGAACATCTGGAAGGCCGAGAGGTCGATCATCGCCCCGTGCTCACGCATGTGGAGGTGCTCGGCCGTGATGATCGGTGACCACCAGCGTCTGTCCCACTCATGTGGCCGATCGGACACGTCGTAGCGGTCGACGAGATCGGCGTTCGACGCGTACCAATGGGGTCGTTCCCATCCGCGGGCATCGAAATACTCGGCGCCGAGTGCTTCGGTCCGAGCGTGGAACGGAGCCCGGTTGATGCCGCGTTCGGATCCCCACTGCTCGCGCGGGTGGACGATTCCGTATGTCTTGTTGAAGTGCTCCGATGCCCGGGCCTCGATGTGGTGCACGGTGCGTTCGTGCGGGTAGAGCCGAGCGATGTCCGAGCCGTGGGGGTCGGCGATGTGTGGGTACCCGTGGGTCATCCACTCGGCGAGGAGCTGGGCGATTCCCGGGCCCTCCTTGATCCACACGGCCGCCGCCGACCACAGATTCTCGACTTCGACGGTCTCACCCAGCACCGGCATCGCATCGGGCGTGAGCGACAGCAGTCCGTTGATGGCGTAACGGATTTCGGCCGTCTCGAGGATCTCACCCATCAGCTCGAGGGCGTCTTCGAGCTGGTCGTCGAAGTCGTCCTGGGTGAACGGCATCTCGGTCGGGGACAGCGCCGCTTCCTCGTTCGAGGGAATCTCTTCGGGCCGGTGCAGGATCGGGCGGTGGGCATAGGAGCCCACCTCCATCGACCCGGCGGACTGGCGCTCGTACATGAAGGTGTCCATGTCACGGACGATGGGATATCCGATCTCGTTGCCGGTTTGCTGTAGGACGTCGATCGGACCGACGTCGGCCATCTGGTGCACTGCCGGTGTGAGCGGAATGGTCGCCCCCGCCATCGCCGCGATCTTCGGACTCCAGACACCACAGGCGATGACCACGTGATCGGCTTCGATCCGCCCTTTGTCCGTGACGACCGCCGCGACTCGGGGCCGTCCGAACGGCGTTGGAATCGTCTCCAGATCGAGCACCTCGGTGTTGGCGTGGACGGTGAGCGCCCCCGCTGACATCGCCTTCTCCCGCATCAGTGTCCCGGCACGCAACGAGTCGACCACCGAGACAGTGGGCGTGTGGAAGCCGCCGAGAATCACTGCCTCGTCGAGGAACGGGACCCGTTCCTTCACTTCGGCGGGCGTGAGGAGTTCGGCTTCGATGCCCCAGGCTTTGGCCGATGTCATCCGCCGGCGCAACTCCTCCATCCGTTCCGGAGTCCGGGCGACCTCGATCCCGCCGCACTCGGTGTTGACCCCCATCGCCTCGTACTGCCGCTGGCTCTCGAGCGTGAGTACCGCCATCTCCTTGTTGTGATCGGTTGGGAAGATGAAGTTCGAGGCGTGGCCGGTCGATCCGCCTGGGTTGGGAAGGGGACCTTTGTCGATCAGCACCATGTCGGTCCATCCGAGCTCGGCGAGGTGGCCCACCAGACAGTTGCCGACGATCCCGGCACCGATCACCACGACATTGGCCCTGGATGGGACATTGGCCCTGGTTGACAGGTCGGCCATGAGCGACTCCTCGAACTCGACGTGACGTCAACGCTACTCGCTTCTGATATATCTGTCATCTATCAGTTGTCGCGTAGTAGGGTGCGAGCGATGACGGCCGTCAGCCCATCTCCGGGGTCTCAGGCAGACCTGGCCTATGAGACGCTGCTCGATCTCCTTGTCCGACTCGAGATTCCGCCCGGCTCACCGCTCGTCGAAACCGAACTGACCGAGCGGATCGGCGTCGGGCGCACACCGCTGCGCGACGCCATCCATCGGCTCGAGATGCAGCGCCTCGTCGCCATCTACCCGCGGCGCGGCACCTTTGCGACGGACATCAACATCGGCGACCTGGCACTCATCACCGATGTCCGAGAAGAACTGGAGGGCCTCGCCGCCGCTCAGGCGGCCCAACGGGCCACCGAACTCGACCGGGCGATCATCACTCGCCTGCTGGCACGGGTGCAACGTCCCGAGACTCGCAAGCCCATCGATCTCGACACCACGATCCACCGGACGATCTACGACGCCGCCCACAACCACTTCCTGGCCGCCACCGCCGAGATGTACCACAACCTGTCCTTGCGACTGTGGCACCTCTACATCGAGCGACTGACCGACATCACGAGCCACGTCGAAGAGCACCGGGACGTGCTCCGATCCGTGCTCGACCGCAACGCCGGCGCCGCGGCCGCGGCTGCCCGGGACCACGTGCGCCGTTTCGAGGCGTCGGTCTCCGCCGTGATCTGAGTGTGTCCCACCAGGTGGCGTCGACCCGCATCGTGGGTCGGTACCGATCGTCATCGGATCGCCTCGGAACTTGCAGGGGGCGCTAGGGATACCAGCGAATCACTGGGCCGATCTTGTCGACACCACGCCAGCGGACCTGTACGATTCTCGCACGCACGATTCCGCATCGTGAGATCACACCACCGGTCCCATTTCCCGTCCAATTCGAGGCGCCATGAGTGAGGAAGAGCTCGATCTCTCCACCCTGAACGATGCCGAACTCGTCGAGCAGATGCACGACGATCTCTACGACGGTCTCGCCGACGAGATCGCCGAGGGCACCCAACTCCTGCTCGACCGCGGCTGGGAAGCCCAGCAAGTGCTCAATGAGGCGCTGGTCGAGGGAATGCGGATCGTCGGAATCGACTTCCGCGACGGGATCCTGTTCGTGCCCGAGGTGTTGCTCGCCGCCAACGCCATGAAGGCGGGGATGGCGCTCTTGCGTCCCATCCTCGTCGAGACCGGCGCCGAGACTCTCGGCAAAGTCGTCATCGGAACGGTGAAGGGCGACATCCACGACATCGGCAAGAACCTCGTCGGCATGATGTTCGAGGGTGCGGGTTTCGAGGTGATCGACCTCGGCATCAATACCGACGTCGAGGAGTATCTCGCCGCACTGGAGGAGCACAAGCCGGACATCCTCGGCCTGTCGGCGCTGCTCACCACGACGATGCCCTACATGAAGGTGGTCATCGACACCCTCGTCGAGAAGGGCATACGCGACAAGTACATCGTGCTCGTCGGCGGCGCTCCGCTGAACGAGGAGTTCGGGGCGGCGATCGGGGCCGACGCCTATTGCCGGGATGCCGCGGTGGCAGCCGAGACCGCCGAAGCACTGGTCCTTGCCCGCCGCCTCACCTCAGGCGAGGACTGACGTGTCTGGCCGGTTGCGCGTCATCGCGTGCGGGGCCATCGCTCCAGAGCTCAAGCAGGCCTACGCCGCGCTCGGCGTCGAAGTCGTGATCGAACCGCTCCCCGCCCCTCTGCACAACACACCCGAGCGAATCACGGCGGCCGTACTCGACCGGATCGCCGCCCACCCGCACGACCGCATCCTGGTGGGGTACGCCGACTGTGGAACAGGGGGACGCCTCGACGCCGCCCTGGCCGAACTCGGCGTCGAGCGGTTGCCTGGCGCCCATTGCTACGAGTTGTTCGCCGGATCCCAGGACTTCGCCGCCATCCAGGCCATGGAGCCGGGCACGTTCTATCTGACCGACTTCCTCCTGCGGAACTTCGACCTGCTCGTGTGGCGAGGTCTCGGGCTCGACCGACACCCCGAACTTCGCGACACCTACTTCGGCAACTACCGCCGTCTGGTCCTGCTCTCCCAGCGCGTCGACGCCGCCGATCTCGCGGCAGGTCGCTCCGCCGCCGAGCGGCTCGGCCTCGCGTTCGAACACGTCCACACCGGGTTGGTGCCGCTGACGATCACGTTGTCTGCGAGCGCGGTATGACCGCCCGGCTCACCGTGATCGGATGGCGTGACATCCCCGCCCAGGTGGTGGCGTCCCGGGGGCGCGACAAGGTCCGCATCGAACTGTCGGCGCGATTCCAGACGGCGATCGATCGGGCGGCGATGCACGCGGGAATGATCGGGACCGACGAATACCTCGAGCAATGGACACGGATGAGCCGTGACTGCGGCGACGATCTCGATGCCGCCGCCCGCGAGGAGGCAGACCGTCTGGAGCAGGCATATGACAGACCCCGGCTCGAGCGACTCGTCGCCGGCTCGGGCATCGAGGAGGATCCATGACCCACACCGTCATCAGCTCGGCGACCCGCGAGGTCGTGATCGGATTCGATCGCCCCTTCGCCATCATCGGCGAACGCATCAACCCGACCGGCCGCAAGCTGCTCGCCGAGGAGATGAAGGCAGGCGACTTCCGCCGGGTCGAGGCCGACGCCCTCGCCCAAGTGGCCGCGGGGGCGGCAATCCTCGATGTCAACGCCGGGATCCCCCTGGCGGACGAGCCCGCGATCCTTGCAGCCACGATCAAGCTCGTGCAGTCCCTCGTCGACGTCCCGCTCTCCATCGACTCGTCCATCGTCGATGCCCTCGAGGCGGGCCTGGCCGTCTACCAGGGCAAGGCGCTCGTCAACTCGGTAACAGGCGAGGACGAGCAGATGGAGCGGGTGCTCCCGCTGGTGGCCCGGCACGGAGCTGCCGTCGTTGCCATCACCAACGACGAGACGGGGATCTCCGAGGATCCCGACGTGCGTTTCGATGTGGCCCGCAAGATCGTCGCGCGCGCCGCCGACCACGGCATCGGCCGCGAGGACATCGTGGTGGATCCCCTCGTCATGCCGATCGGGGCCATGCGTTACGCCGGCCGCCAGGTCTTTGCGCTCGTCCGCAGGCTCCGCGAGGAGCTCGGTGTGAACACCACCTGCGGGGCGTCCAACATCAGCTTCGGCCTCCCCAATCGGCCGGGGATCAACTCGGCTTTCCTGACGATGGCGATCGCCAGCGGCATGACGTCGGCGATCACGAACCCTCTCGAGGCCGAGGTGAGGACGGCGATTCTCGCTGCCGACGTGCTCGCCGGCAACGATCCCGACTGCGCCACGTGGATCCGCAAGCATCGGGTCGCCCCCGCCGAGGGAGACGACGCCGCCCGTCAGCGTGTCCGACGTCGGGCGAGACCGGAGAACTGATGCCCGAAGTGGTCTTCCTCCCCGCCGGCCGCCGGGCGTACGTGGACGAGGGGACCACCGTGCTCGACGCCGCCCGCCGGCTCGGAGTGGACCTCGATTCGATCTGCAGCGGTCGTGGCATCTGCGGTCGTTGCCAGATCCGTGTCGGCTCGACGCCGGGAATCCCCGTCGCCGATCGTCAGTTGAGCCCGCCCGGATCGACCGAGACCCAATACCGGGGCAAGCGACCGCTCGGAATCCAGCATCGCCTCGGCTGTGCGGCCCACATCCTCGACGACGTCGTGATCGACATCCCCCCGGAGAGCCAGATACATCGCCAGGTCGTCCGGAAGCGGACCGAGGTGGCCTCGCTCCCCGTTGATCCGATCACGACTCTCCACTACGTCGAAGTCGAACCTCCGGACCTCGAGAGCCCGACGGGCGATGCCGAACGCCTCCTCGCCGCAATCGAGCGGGACTGGGGGTTCACCGGTCTCGGCGTGGACGACCACGTGCTCATGGGTCTGCAGCGAACCCTTCGGGTGGGAAAGTGGGCGGCAACGGTCGCCGTCCGACAGTCCTCGGACGTCGTGGCGATCTGGCCCGGATTCGAAGATCGCATCCTCGGGGCAGCGTTCGATATCGGGTCGACGACGATCGCCGGTCACCTCTGTGACCTCGCCACCGGCACCATCCTCGCCTCCGTCGGCCGTATGAATCCCCAGATTGGGTACGGCGAGGATCTGATGAGCCGGGTGTCCTACGTGATGATGAACCCCGACGGCGCGGCCATCCTCACCGGGATCGTGCGGTCTGCCGTCGACCAGATGCTCGGCGAGTTGTGCGTCGAGGCGGGAGTGGAGAGGACCGATGTCCTCGAACTCACGGTCGTGGGAAACCCGATCATGCACCATCTGCTGTTTGGCTTCGATCCGCGTGAGCTGGGCACCGCTCCTTTCGCCCTGGTGACGACCGGCGCGTTGACGGTACGCGCCTCCTGGCTCGAGATCACCGCCAACGCGGGGGCCCGGGTGTACGGGCTGCCGTGCATCGCCGGCCACGTGGGCGCGGACACCGCAGGCTGCGTGCTGTCCGAAGCACCCCACCGGTCCGACAAGATCCAGCTTCTCGTCGACGTCGGGACGAATGCAGAGATCGTGCTGGGCAACACCGACCGACTCGTGGCGGCCTCGTCACCGACCGGGCCGGCCTTCGAAGGTGCTGCCATCTCGGCGGGCCAGCGGGCTGCTCCGGGAGCCATCGAACGCATCCGCATCGATCGGGACACCCTGGAACCCACGATCTCGGTGATCGGGGTCGACGGGTGGTCCTCGGACCCGGGCGTGGCCGCCGAGATCGACCTCGCCGGCGTGACTGGCATCTGCGGCTCGGGCATCATCGAAGCCATCGTCGAGCTGCACCTCGCCGGTGTGATCGACAAGAAAGGGGTGATCCGCACCGACCTGGACCATCCCCGCATCGTGGCAGACGCCAGGACCGCCATGTACCGGATGTGGGACGAGCCGGAGCTGTTCGTCACCCAGAACGACGTCAGGGCGATCCAACTCGCCAAGGCGGCGCTGCGGGCCGGCATCGAGCTGCTGATGGATCACCTCGGAATCAGCGGCGTCGACGACGTCCGCTTGGCCGGGGCCTTCGGAGCACACATCGATCCGGCATACGCGATGGCGCTGGGGATGATCCCCGACTGCGATCTCGCCAACGTCCACCATGCCGGCAACGCAGCCGGCATGGGGGCGATGATCGCGCTGCTGTCGGAGCGTGCGAGATCCGAGATCGAAGACGTCACACGCCAGATCGAGAAGATCGAGACCGCCACGGTGGCGGGGTTCCAGGACGCATTCGTGGCGGCGATGGCAATCCCGCACGACACCGCGCTCACGCCGCACCTCGTTGGCGTCATGCAGGCTCCTGTCGCCGTCGAGTCCGTGTCGCGACCGAACCGAAGCCGAAGAAGGAGACAGCCATGAGCGAACGCAGGGAGCGCAGCGGCGGCCGGGCGGCGCGTCAGGCGGCGAGGGCCTCGCGGATGACACCGGACGTTGCCTTTCTCACCCGGACCCTGGCGCCGTTCGAGATCCTCAGCGAGGAGGGCCTGGCCCTCATCGAGCGCAACGCCGACACCATTCTCGAAGAAATCGGTGTGGAGATCACCGACCATCCCGGAGCCCTTCGGCTTTTCGCAGCCGCCGGCGCCACCGTCGAAGGCACCCGAGTGAGGTTCCCGGCCGGTTTGGTGAGATCGACGATCACTGCCACCACGCCGCCGTCCTACACCCAGCACGCCCGCAACCCGCAGCGCTCGGTGGAGATCGGTGGTGCGGCCACCGTGTTCGCTCCGGCCTATGGCTCGCCCTTCGTGCGGGACCTGGAAGGCGGACGCCGATACGCAACGATCGAAGACTTCCGCAACTTCGTGAAGCTCACCTATTCGAGCCCGTCGCTGCATCACTCGGGCGGCACGGTGTGCGAGCCCGTCGACGAACCCGTCACGACTCGCCACCTCGACATGGTGGACGCGCACATCCGCTACTCGGACAAACCGTTCATGGGCTCGGTCACCGCCGCCACGCGGGCGGAGGACTCCGTCGAAATGGCCCGCATCGCCTTCGGCGGCGACCTCGCCGGCAGAACGGTGATCACCTCGCTCATCAACGCCTCTTCCCCGCTGACGTGGGACGGGACGATGCTCGGAGCAGCCGAGGTCTACGCCCGCCACAACCAGTCATCGATCTTCACACCGTTCATCCTCGCCGGGGCCATGGCTCCGGTGACGCCTGCCGCGGTGTGCACCCAGGTGCTCGCGGAGGCAATGGTCGGCATCGCGTTCTCCCAGCTGGTCAACCCTGGAGCGCCGGCGGTGCTGGGGGCATTCGTCTCGACGATCGACATGCAATCGGGGGCGCCCACCTTCGGCACGCCCGAGACCGCGCTCGTGATGTACACGGTGGCGGCGCTGGCCCGTCGCCTCCGGGTGCCATTCAGGACCGGCGGCCATCTGTGCGCGTCGAAAGTCGCAGACGCCCAGGCCGCCTACGAGTCTTCGGCGGTTATGCAACCGACGATGCTTGCCGGAACGAACTTCGTCCTCCATGCTGCCGGATGGCTCGAAGGCGGGCTGACGATGGGATATGAGAAGTTCGTCCTCGACGCAGACCAGCTCGGTGCCTACCGCAAGATCGCCGACGGGCTCGACCTCTCCGAGAACGGACAAGGGATGTCTGCATTCCGGGAGAACGAGCCCGGCGTGCACTACCTGGGCACCCAGCACACGCTCGAGAACTTCGAGAACGCGTTCTGGAAGAGCTCGATCGCCGACGCCAACAGCTACGAACAGTGGGCCGAGGAAGGTTCCCAGGACGCAAACACCCGGGCAGCGACGAAGTGGCGCACGATGCTGTCGGACTACGAACCCCCCGCCCTCGACGACGCGATCTCCGACGAGCTGGCCGCGTACGTACAGCGCCGAAAGAAGGAGCTTCCGACCTCGGAGTACTGATGGCGACTGTCCAGAGCATCGAGCGGGCATTCCAGGTCCTCCGCGCACTCGCGGTGGGCCCGGCGGGCGTCTCCGAAGTCGCCGGCACGGTGGACCTGCCGAAGTCGACCGTCGCCAGACTCCTCGCCACCCTGGAAGGTGTCGGCGCGGTCGAACGAACCGATGACGGTGGCTACCGGGTGGGTGTCGGACTGCAGGAGCTGGCTGGATCGGTGGATTCCAGCATCGCGATGGCGACCGCCGTCCGTCCGCATCTCGATCACCTCTCGTCGATCCTGGGCGAAGCCTGCGGGTTGACGATCCCTGAGGGATTCAGTGCCGTCTACGTCGCTCAGGTGGAGAGCCCCAATCCCGTCCAAGTCAGGGACTACACCGGCCTCAGTCTGCCGATGCACGTCGGACCCGCCAGCCTGGTCATCATGTCCGAATGGCCCTCCGATCTGCTCAACCAATACCTGTCGCGACCGCTCCAGGCCTACACCCGGTTCACCGTGACCGATCCCGAGCTGATCATCAAACGCCTGGCCGTGATTCGAGACGACGGCCACTGCTGGATCCACGAGGAGTTCGCCGAAGGGATCAACTCGGTCGCCGCCCCCGTGCGGGACCGGGCAGGGAGGATCACCGGCGCCATCTCAGCTCACGGGCCGTCCTATCGGTTCCCCCAGGTCGGCGAGGCCGACCGCATCGCCGAGCGGGTGCAGGCCGCCGCCCGACGCTTCTCCCTCCAGCTCGAGACGATCTGACCGGTCATTCGCCGCAGGCGTAGGAGCCAGTGATCGCCTCGATGGTGTCGTCGGGATCGAGACCGGTGACCGGCCCCCATTGTTGGGCAGGTCCCGGCAGATCCACGACGAAGACCGGACCGTAGATCTCGTCGTCGTAGACGGCCTCGTCGCCGTACAGAGCGCGGATGTCGCCGACCGGGCTGCCGAGCGCCAGGCCGTCGGCGGTGACCAGCTCGATCTCGTCGCCGTCGAAGTAGACAGCCTGGGTGTACGAAGCGAAGTGCCGTTGACCGCCGGGGGCCCAGTCTGTCGGGCCGTCCGAGAAGAACGTCTGCAGACTGCCCCACCGAACGAAGCGGACGGTCTCGCCCAGACAGATCCCGTAATTCTCGGACTGGTCGACCCATCCCGTGTCGTGGTCGGGAACGCCGAACCAGCTGACGAGCGCCTCGAATGCCCGAGCGGCGTCGTCGCCGAACGCGAGATCGCCGATGCCGTCCGCCCTGAGGACCGGCGCCGGCTCCGAGGGGATCGTCGTGGTCTCGGGCACGGTCGTCGTCGTGGTCGTCTCGGTGGTCGTGGTCTCGGTGGTCGTGGTCTCCGACCCCGCGGTCGTCGACGTCGAGGACGACGTGGACGTCGAGATGGCGGTCGTGACGGTGGCATCTCCCGCGGCGGGTTCCCGGCCAGAACCGCCCGAGGCGGCAAGGACCACCGCCACCCCGGCAACCGCCATCACCGCGATGGCGAGCAGCCCGAGAACGACCTGTTGAGATCGATCCAAGTCTTCGATCGAACGTCGGAAGCGCGCGAGTGCCAAGGGAAAGATCGTACCGAGGAACACCTGACTACCCCGAGGACTAGGTTTGAAGCCATGACGGAGTTCGTGATCCGCCTCGACAACCGACCTGGATCCCTCGCCCGCCTCACCGAGCTCCTCGCCGCCGCCGGAGTCAACATCGACGCCCTCGCCGCCTGGGGCAGCAACGGCGAGGGGGTGGTGCGTCTGATCGCGGACCAGCCCGATGCATGCGGGCGTGTTCTCGACGAAGCAGGGCTCGCCTACGAGGAGAGGACGGTGCTCTCCGCACTTCTGGTCAACCAACCGGGGGAACTCGCCGCGGTTACCCGCGCCCTGGCCGAGGCCTGCATCAACATCGAGGCGATCTTCGTGCTTGGTGCCCACTCCGACGGTCTCGAGATCGCGATCGCCGTGGACGACCCCGATGCGGCCCGACCGATCCTGCCGGTTCGGGGGTCCTTGAGCGGAACCTGACGGTCGGCCCCACAACTGTCGACCGCTTCTAACCTGCCGCCGATGCGCGCCACTTCTCTTCTCGTTTGTCTCGCGCTCGTCACCGTGGCGTGTGGCGGCGACGAGGCCGAGGACACGACGACCACGACGACCCTCGCCCCGACCACGACGACGAGACCCACGACGACAACCACACGTCCGACGACGACAACCACGATCGACGACCGGCCCCTCTCGCCGCTCACCGGCCTGCCCGTCGACGATCCTGAGTCGCTCGAACGTCGGGCCCTGGTGGTCAAGATCGACAACCATCCCAGCGCCCGGCCGCAGTCCGGACTTCCTCACGCCGACGTGATGCTGGAGCTGCCCGTGGAGGGGATCACCCGGTTCGTGGCGGTCTTCCACACCGAAGACGTCGCCGAACTCGGGCCGATCCGGTCCATGCGCCCCACCGATTGGCAGGTCGCGGCTCTCTTCGGGGGACCACTGGTGATGTCGGGAGGACAGAATTGGGTGGTGTCCCAGAACCGGAACAACGGTGCGGAACTGATCGGTGACGTCGGTCGGCCGGTCACGTTCCGGGTGAGTTTCCGTTCGGCGCCACACAACCTCTACGGAAACACCGAAGCGATCCGCGACCTCGCGGACAGCCGGGGATACGACGACGATCCGCCCGAGGCAATCTGGGAGTTCGGCGACATGCCGGCCACGGCCGAGCGGGCAACGGAGATACGGCTTCCCTTCTCGAGTTCCCTCGTGGCCGACTGGGAATGGACCGGTGCCGATTACGAGCGCTCCACCAACGGGGCCGCGCACGATTGGATCGACCGTGACGGAGAACGCAGCCGGATCAGCACCGATGTGCTCGTCGTGCTCCAGATGCGGACCTACCTCGCCCAACCACCTCCAGGCGGGGGCGCGGCACGGGCCGTGGAGTCGATCGGCTCCGGCACCGCCTGGGTGTTCGCAGAGGGGGGCATGGTGGAGGGCTCATGGTCACGCCCCGACAGCGGTTCGGGCTTCGACCTGACCACAGACGAGGGCGACACCATCGAAGTCCCGGCGGGACGGGTCTGGATCTCCTTCTTCCCCAGCGGCCAGACGCCAACCTGGTCATGATCGACGCGACGGTCATCGCCTCCGAGGTCGCACGGGGGGATCGCAGCGTTCGGGACACGGTGGCGGGCGCGATCACTACGGCGCAGGCACAGCAGGAACGACTGAACGTCTGCACGCTGATCGACGAGGAACGGGCCCTGGAGCGGGCCGAAGAACTCGACCGTCTCGTCGAGTCGGGACGAAGCCCGGGACCGTTGGCAGGTGTGCCGATCGCGCTCAAGGATCTGATCGACCATGCCGGTCGCACCACGACCTGCGGATCCGGGTTCTATCGCCGCGAGGCGGAGATCTCCGCTGAGGTCGTTCTCCGACTCGAGGAGGCGGGGGCGGTGATCGTGTCGCGGACCGTGCTCCACGAGTTCGCGTACGGGTTCAGTTCGGAGAACCACTGGACGGGCCCGGTTCGCAACCCGCTCGACCCCACGCTGTCATGTGGTGGGTCCTCGGGAGGTTCGGCGGCCGCCGTGGCTGCCGGTCAAGTACCGATCGGCATCGGAACCGACACCGGGGGTTCGGTACGCGTTCCCGCCGCGCTCTGCGGCATCTACGGGTTGAAGGTGACACACGGACGGATCCCGCTGTCTGGTGTCTTCCCACTCGCCGCGTCACTCGACACCGTGGGCCCGATGGCGGGTTCGGTCGGCGATCTGGCGCTGGCGTATGCCGTGATGGCCGGCTACCACCGCTCCGACCCGTGGTCACGGCCAGTGCCCGTGGTCTCACCATCGGCGACACGACCCGATCTACGGGGAGTCAGGATCGGGATCCCGGTGCCGTGGGTGGACGACAGTCCGGTTTCCGAGGAAGTCGCGTCGGCATTCGCCGAGGCAATCGGCTCCATGCGAGCGCTTGGTGCCGACGTCGAGGAGTTCGCCGATGAGGTGGTGGGCAACGACGCCGCCATCGTCACACTCGCCGGCGGCGAGATCGCTCCGGTCCATCGCCGATGGGTCGAGGAAGGAAAGCCCTACGGACCTGAGGTCGCCGCACGCCTCGAGAAGGCGCTCGCGGTGTCTCTCGATGAGTTCATCGAAGCCACGGAGTGGCGAGCGATGGCCCAACAGCGGGTGATGGCCGCCTTCGGGGCCTTCGATTTTCTCGCCACGCCCACCGTCGGATCCACCAGGAAAGTCATCGGGGCCGAGACGATCGAGACCACCGAAGGCCAACTCGCATACCGTCCGGTCCTGTCTTGTTTCACGGCGGCGGTCAACCATCTCGGATGTGCCGCCGTGGTTGGTCCTCTGCCAGGCGGGACTCCCCCGCCATCGCTGCAGCTGATCGGGCCAGCCTGGTCCGAGCACCGCCTCCTCGAGGTGGCCGCCCTCCTCGAACGGGAAGCCGTCTTTCGCCGCCCGCGAAACCACGACGTGGCCTGAGTGAACATTCGATGACCGCAGTCCATGCCTAAGATCGAAGTGCTTTGAGAGCACAGCGAGCGGTGCCGTTCCCGGTACAGATCCGGACTCTGGACGCCGATGCAACAGTTGACGACCGCCATGTGGCGGCCGGATGGAAACCCCCGAACACACGCCTTCTTGGCGCGCACACACACAGAGGAAGTGATGGCCCGTGACTGAGGAAACGGCCACTCTCGAACAGGCGGCCGAAACCCTCCAGGTCGACAAGATCATCATCCGGCTCGCCGGCGACTCCGGCGATGGGATGCAGTTGGCGGGAGGGCGGTTCACGGACGCTTCCGCCGCATTCGGAAACGACCTGGCGACGCTCCCGAGTTTCCCCGCAGAGATCCGTGCCCCCGCGGGCACACTCCCCGGGGTCAGCTCTTTTCAGGTCCAGATCGCAGACTTCGACATTCTCACGGCCGGAGACCGGCCCGACTGCCTCGTTGCCATGAACCCGGCGGCGCTCAAAGCGAACCTGGCGGATCTCCGTGAGAACGGCACGCTCATCGTCAACCAGGAGGCCTTCGAGGAGCGCAACCTGGCCAAGGCCGGCTACTCGACCAACCCCCTCACCGACGGGTCACTGGCAGGCTACAAGGTGATCGAAGTTCCGATGGAGCGCCTCACGAAGGAAGCCGTCGCAGAATCGGGTGTGAGCGGACGCGACGTACTCCGTTCGAAGAACTTCTTCGCCCTCGGTCTACTCGCCTGGCTGTTCAACCGCCCGCAGGAGACCACTCTCGAGTGGATCGCTGCGAAGTTCAAGAACAAGCCCGACGTCGGCAAGGCGAACGAGTTGGCGTTCCGCGCCGGGTACACCTTTGGCTTCGCCACCGAGGCGACACGCACCACATACATGGTCAAACCGGCCCGCCTCACGCCCGGGACCTATACCCAGATCACCGGCAATACCGCTCTGGCGTGGGGGTTGATCGCAGCCGCCCAGGCAGCCCGACTGCCGCTGTTCTACGGCACCTACCCGATCACGCCGGCATCCGACGTCCTACATGAGCTCTCCAAGCACAAGAACTTCGGAGTCCGCACGTTCCAGGCCGAAGACGAAATCGCGGGCATCGGTGCGGCGATCGGCGCTGCATTCGGGGGTTCGCTCGCCGTCACGGGGTCCTCCGGTCCCGGCATCGCGCTGAAGAGCGAGGCGATATCGCTGGCACTCATGACGGAGCTGCCGCTGTTGGTGCTCAATGTCCAACGCGGCGGGCCGTCGACCGGGCTGCCGACCAAGCCCGAACAGTCGGACCTGTTGTTCTCGCTGTTCGGTCGCCACGGGGAATCTCCGCTGCCCGTCGTGGCGGCGGCGTCCCCCTCGGATGCCTTCGACACCGCGATCGAAGCCGCCCGTCTGGCGCTGAAGTACATGACCCCCGTGATCCTCCTCTCGGACAACCTGATCGCCAACGGCTCGGAGCCCTGGCGTCTTCCCGATCTCGACGCTCTGGCTGACATCTCGGTGCCCTTTGCCACCCGACCGAACGGACCGGACGGCACATTCCTCCCATACGAACGTGACATCGAGACGTTCTCACGCCCGTGGGCAGTGCCGGGAACGAAGGGACTGGAGCACCGCATCGGCGGATTGGAGAAGGCGGCGGTCACCGGCAACGTTTCCTACGAGCCCGAAAACCATCAGTTGATGACCGACACCAGGGCCTGGAAGATCAAGGGAATCGCCGACGACATCGCTCCCGTGGAGGTGAGCGGGGACGAGGACGCCGAACTCCTCATCCTCGGGTGGGGCTCGACGCTGGGCGTGATCAGGGCGGCCGCCCGTCGAGTGAGACTTGCGGGCGGAAAGGTGGCCACAGCCCATCTGCGCCACCTGAACCCCTTCCCATCGAACCTCGAAGAAGTACTCAGACGGTATCAGCAGGTCCTGATTCCGGAACTCAACACCGGCCAGCTCCGTTTCCTCATCCGGGCGAACTTCCTGGTCCCGGCCGAAGGCATCAACCGGGTTTCCGGCGAGCCGTTCAAGGTGAGCGAGATCGAACAACGAATCCTGGAGATGATCTGAAACATGACGGCACCGACTTACACACGCAAGGACTTCCAGACCGACCAGGAGGTCCGCTGGTGTCCTGGCTGCGGCGACTACACGATCCTCGCGTCGGTCCAGAACTACATGGCCACGATGGGCATCCAGAAGGAGAAGATCGTTTTCATCTCCGGAATCGGATGCTCGTCGAGGTTCCCGTACTACATGAACACCTACGGCATGCACTCGATCCACGGTCGAGCGCCCGCCATCGCCTCAGGACTGGCAGCGTCACGACCGGACCTGTCGGTCTGGGTGATCACCGGAGACGGTGACGCCCTGTCGATCGGAGGCAACCACCTCATCCATGCGCTCCGTCGCAACCTGAACATCAAGATCCTGCTGTTCAACAACCAGATCTACGGACTCACCAAGGGCCAGTACTCGCCGACCTCCGAAGTGGGGAAACGGACGAAGTCCACTCCAGTCGGTTCCCTCGACCATCCGTTCAACCCAGTCAGCCTGGCGCTGGGTTCCGAAGCTGGATTCGTGGCGCGCACCCTCGACATGGATCGCAACCACACCATCGAGATGCTCGAAGCAGCTCAGGCCCACCGGGGGGCGGCCCTGATCGAGATCTACCAGAATTGCAACGTCTTCAACGACAAGGCGTTCATCCAGCTCACCGGCAAGGAAGAGCGGGTTCAGAATCGGATCGACATGGTTGCCGGTGAGCCGATCGTCTTCGGCCCGGGGGGCGCCAAGGCCGTCGTGCTCCGCAACGGGGAGTGCGAGGTCGTCGACCGCTCCAGCGTCGCCGACTCAGAGATCCTCGTCCACGACCCCACCCGGCAGGATCCCAGTGTCGCGTTCTCACTGAGCCGACTCTCCCACGGCCCATACGGTCCGACTCCGCTCGGGGTCTTCCGCACCGTCGAACGACCGGTGTACGAGGAGCAGATGTCGACCCAACTCGTCGAGGCCCAGGCCAAGCGCGGCCCGGGGGATCTCGCCACCCTGTTGGCGTCGCAAGGTACCTGGGACGTCAGCTGAAGTCGATGTGCGTTCAACGCCTCGGCGCCAATTGGCGGTAGCCGAGCACGCAGAAGAACAACACGATCGGAACGACGGCCATCGTCGCAGATCCGGCGATGTCCGCGTGGTAGCTGACAACCAGACCGAGGCCCACCGAAACGACACCGATCGCGGCGGCGGTAACCATCATCGTGGGCACGCGACGCACCAGCAGCGCCGCCGTCGCCGGCGGGCCGACGAGCAAACCGAAGACGAGCAACGTGCCGACCGTCTGAGAAGACCCGACGATTGCCAACGTCATGAGACCGAGCAGCAGAGCGTGGGCCAGACCCGGCCGCAGTCCGAACAGCTTTGCCTTCTGTTCATTGAACGACAGAACCAGGAAGTGCCGGTAGAACGCCAGAGAAACGACGATCGAGACGACGGCGACCACTGCCACGAATCCGATGTCGCCCGCGGTGACACCCAGGACGTCACCGAACAGCAGCGTCGTCAGGCTTCCTGCGAACGAGGGTGTCCGAGAAACCAGGATGACCCCGAGACCGAGCATGCCGACGAAGAGCAGACCGATACCCGTGTCCTCGTTGAAGGCGGTCTGGCGGTGCACCAGGTTGATGCCACCGATCATCACCGCCGCTGCCGCTGCCGCACCCACGATCGGGGGCACTTCCAGAACGACTGCCAGAGCGAGGCCGGGGATGACTCCGTGGACGAGAGCGTCACCGAGGAATGTCATGCCCCGCACGATGACCCAGGTACCGACTAACGCAGTCGCCACCGCCGCCAGCGCCGCACCGAGAAACGCCCGCTGCTGAAAGCCGAAGGCGAAAGGCTCGATCAACCAGTCCATCGTGCCCAGACGCTACCGGTCACGAGCCGAGCGCCTCGGCGATCGTGCGCGCATTGAAGAACAACATGCCGTCCAGGGTGTCGCCAACCTCGCCCTCCGGGGCCAGTGAGCCCTCCAACAGCTCCACGACACGAACACCTTCCAGCTCCCCGGCGACCGCATCGAGCAAGCCGGACGAGCTCGTCGTCTCGGCAAACAGCACGTCGACACCCGCATCCCGAACTGCGTCGACCAGTCTGGCGATCTGGGCCGGCGAAGGTGAGGCCAACGTCGACCCTCCCGGCACGGCGACCCCCACGACTTCGAAGTCGTAACGATCCGCCAGATACCCGAACGCGTCGTGATTCGTCACCAGCTTGCGGCGCTCGGGGGGAATGACGGAGAGAATGGAAACCAGCTCGTCGTGGACTGCGAGGAACTCCGAGGATGCCCGTTCAGCGTTGGACATCCAGTCACCGCCGGGGGCGATCTGGGTCAGGGCCAATCCGATCTCGCGCACCGCCGCTGCCATCCGCACCGGGTCCATCCAGGTGTGGGGGTCGAGGCCACCGTGACCGTGGTCCTCCTCGTTCTCGTCCTCGTCATCCTCCTCTCCAAAGGAAATCGGATCGACGAGAGCGGAGAGTTCGAGGACGCGCACACCGTCACCCGCCGCGCTCTCAAGGACATCCTCCATTCCTTCCTCCAGACCGAGTCCCCATGCCACCACCAGGTCCGCCGTGCGCAGCGTCGCCACCTGTTGCGAGGACGGCGAGAAGTCGTGGGGATCGGCGCCGGCGGGCATCAGGACTTCGACCGAGGCGGCGTCTCGGACCACCCGAGCCACCAGGTCACCGGCGATCGTCGTCGTCGCGACGACGGTGACCCCGTCGGCGGACTCCGCCTCCGAAACGCAGGCGCTGGAAACCAGTGCGACCAGGGCGGCCGCGACCAGGATTCTCGACCGGTTGCTGAAAATGAGAATCGTTCCTAACATTGTCGCAGCAACGTATCAGACGTCCGGAGATTCATGCAAACGCTCGACCAGCAGGTAGCCCATCGCCTCACAGCGCGGGGAGTCCGCTACACCGCGGGCCGCCAATCGGTCATTGCTGCCCTGAACCTCGCCGACGGGCCCCGGAGCGCCAACGAGCTGTTCTCCGAACTCGAGCTCCCGCTGTCGTCGCTGTATCGGTCGTTGGCGGTACTGGAGGAGGCCGGGGTACTCACGCCCCACCACGGCGTGAGGGGAGTCACGCGTTACGAGCTGGCGGAGTGGGCTGCCGGACACCACCACCACGTGGTGTGTGAATCCTGCGGGGCGGTGGACGACGTCCACCTCGATCCGACACACGAGGCCGAACTCGAGCGATTGGTCGCCCACATCACGCGGTCCCTGTCGTTCTCCCCCACCGGCCATGCCCTCGAAGTCGAGGGCCGCTGCGAGTCCTGCCTGTGACGGATCGGAATGTGCCCGCCATCACGGGAACCGGGGCAGAGGCCCGCTACGGCAGCGTGGTCGCGCTCGCAGCCTCGGACTTCACGGTGCCCCACGGAGCGATCACCGCTCTCATCGGCCCCAACGGCTCGGGGAAGTCCACCCTGCTCGCGATGATCGCTCGACTCCACGAACTCTCCGCAGGGCACATCGAGGTACACCCGATCGGCGGACGCCCGAGACGGCTGGCATACGTCTTCCAGAGCACCAAGGTGAATGAGATGCTGCCCGTCACGGTGCGGGAGGTGGTGGCGATGGGACGCTACCCCTCGACCGGACCGCGCCGTCGCTTCACTGCCGAGGACCATCGCAGTGTGGACGACGCGCTCGCCCGTATGGACATCGAAGGGATCGCCGGCAAGCACCTCAAGGAGCTGTCCGGCGGACAACGCCAGCGAGTCTTCGTCGCGCAGGGTCTCGCCCAAGACCACGACGTGCTCCTCCTCGACGAACCACTCACCGGCCTCGACATGCCGAGCGCCCGAGCCATCGACACGGTGATCCACGACGAGCACGGCAGGGGATGCACCGTCATCATCACCACTCATGACCTCTCGGAGGCACAGCGCGCCGATCACGTCATCCTGCTGGCCGGCCGTGTCGTGGCAGACGGCTCGCCGGATGAAGTCCTCACCGAGGAGCATCTCGCGGCAGCCTACGGACCGGGTCTGGTCCATGGAGACGACGGCGCGGTGCCGATGATCGACGATCCCGCCCACATCACCCAGGAGCGCCACCGCCACCGACGGTGAAGCCAGGTGACCGGCCGGTCATCCGGCGACGACCTGGGGAACTACCTCTTGCCCACCATCTCTTCGCGGGCCTGCTCGGCTCGAGATGCGCCGATGGCCGTCTTCACGCGCTTCTGCTCCTCGGGAGGCGGCAGCACCGCCGGCATGCCGAGCGCCTCGATCCAAAGCTCACGCGCCCAGCCCATCGTGTGGTACAGGTGCTCGTCTTCCTCCTCCTCGACCTGCTCGTAGGCTTCCTTGAGGACCGATGCGAGCTTGCCGGAACCCTTCTCGGCGATCTTCCCGATCAGCTCCCAGTTGGCGTGGTCCTTCGTCTCGGCATCCACGACTGCTTCGGCTGCGACGAGTTGAGCGGCTTCACGATCACCTTCGGCGAGCGCCATTTCCATGGAATCGATCAATGCCCCGCCCTTGAACCGCACGACAGCCCGACCCGGCGTCTCGACCTCGGGGTCGAGATCGAGTTCGGTGAACACTCCGTGGACGATCCGCACGTGCTCCTCGGTCTCGGCGAGGTACTTCTCCCACTCCTCGCGCAACTCATCATTGGCCGCGCACCGAATGGCGGTCCGATAGATCTTCACGCCGCCAAGCTCGGTTTCGAGCGCCTGATACAGAAGCTCGTGGACACGTTCGTTGTTCATTTCCTGCCTCCATCGCGGTGGTCCGGTGTCATCGGGCTGATGACTCGCGGCCTGTACCCGCCGCGACACTCGTTCAAACCCGCAGGCGGGTTCGAATCTGCAGGACAACCAAACGTGAGGCTGGGCGAGGATTGAGGCGGTTTGACGGCGCGGGGGATGGGTATTGCGGCTGCATGTTTGCTCTCACTGATGCGCCCACCCTCCGACGGGTCGGCATGGTGTCCACCTACCCACCAACGCGATGCGGCATCGCCCGTTTCGCAGATCGGCTCGTCACGGGTCTCACGGCCCTCGTCCCCGATGTCGAGATCGACGTCGTGCGCCTCATCGACGGACAGGGACTTCCAGCCATCGGCAAAGTCCGAGCGGAGTTCGATCCCGACAGCCCGGTTGGCATACGGATGGCGGCCAGGATTCTCAATCGTGCTGACGGCGTGATCCTCCAACACGAGTACGGGCTGTTCGGCGACAACGACGGAGAGGCCGTGGTGGATCTCGTCGGCAGCATCCATCGGCCGACGGTCACCATCCTCCACACGGTGCTCGCTGACCCGAGCCCCCGCCAACGTCGCATCGTCCAGGAGCTCCATGCGGAGAGTTCACTCGTGGTGTTGTGCGGGATGGCCCGGGAAGCGCTCGAAGAAGGGTACGGAATCCCGGCCCAAGAGGTCTCGGTTGTCCACCATGGGTCAGATTGGATGCCCCAGCCGGTCAACCCGGCCCCGCGGCGTCGGCTCATCAGTTGGGGCCTGCTCGGACCGGGGAAGGGCCTCGAACGCGGTGTACGGTCGATCGCAGAGCTGCAGGACCTCGTCCCCCAGCCGCATTACACGATCGTCGGCCGAACTCATCCCAACGTGCTGCGGCGCGAAGGAACCGCATATCGCGACTCCCTCCAGCAGCTGGTCTCCGAGCTCGACATCGGCCACCTGGTCACCTTCATCGACCGCTACGTCGAAGAGGAAGAACTCCTCACGATGGTCAAGGACAGTGACGTGGTGCTGGTCCCATACGACAACCAGGAGCAAATGGCATCAGGTGTCGTGACCGATGCCCTCGCCGCGGGTCGACCCGTGGTCGCCACGCGATTTCCATACGCGGTCGAGATGTTGAGCGATGGAAGCGGGATCACCGTCGGTCACGGCGCTTCCGAGGTCGCTTCCGCCATCCACGGGCTCTTCGTCGACGAGGCTCGCTATGACGCTGCGACGGGCGCGGCTGCTCGCCGGTCGCGGACGCTGGCATGGACTGCGTGCGCAAAGGACATCGTCGAACTCGTGCATCGGACGGCGTCGAAGGCCCGCCTCGAAGTCAGGTGACCCCAACGGTGGGCCGGACGGCAGCATCCCAGGCCGCCATCGCGCCCAGCGCACTGAGCGTCGACTCCGCGCCTCGGTTGAGATTCCTTCCCGCCCCGTGGAGACCGTCGAAGCCTGCGCCCGTGATTGGGTCATAGAGTGCCGTCCCGTTGTCGTTCCCGCCCAGAAACCAGCGAGCTGCCGTGGCAACGCCCCGCCTCCAATCCGAACCACCGTCGACACGAAAGGCAGTGACGCAGGCGTCGGCCATCGCCCAGGCTTCGATGGGCTGCTGATCGAACGCCGGTGCCTGCTCGCCTGGACCGCGTCCCCCCACCGGCGTGAAACTGAACACACCTCGGTGAGTCTCGATCTCCCTCAGCCATGCCAGCAGTTCCAGACCATCGTCCACGAGGCGCGTGTCACCGATCGCATCTCCCACTTCGATCAGAGCCTGTGGGACCCTGGCGTTGGCATAGGTCAGCCTCGGTTCGGGCCACGGCCACGATCCGCCTCCCGGTCGTCCCAGGCGGCCGGCGAGGCGATCGAGGAACGCATCGGATTCGGCGGCGACGGCGCCTGATCGTCGGGCAGCCACCGCGCCCAGGACGGCGAAGCTCATGGCGCGGAGATGAGGTGAGCGAAGATCCAGCCCGGCCAGATACGCCATCGCCGCGCCATCGTTGGCTTCGCCGTGTCCGAGGGCGACCCCCAACCCCCAAACCGCTCTTCCGTGGGCGTCATCCGGCCCTCGGCGATCTCGCCACTCGCCGCTGACCGACATCCGGTTGTGCCAACCGAAAGGAACCCGACCCCCAACGACGAAGTCCAGCGCCCGCTCGTAGGTGACAGGTCGTGCCGGCGCCGGAACTGGCGCGAGGACCACGAGCGCGCGAGCGTTGTCGTCGGTGGTGTATCCATGGTCGAGTCGCGGACGGTCGTGCTCAGCGTGCTCGTAGAGCCCGAGTTCGCCTGTCAATCTCACTAGGTGGCCAAAGGCGCGCCCGGACCCAGGACCGGGCCTCGCGACGTCCGCCGGAGAGAATCTGAGCCATTCCTCGGTGCGATGAGTCATTGGTTCAAGTCAACCGGCGTCTGCGTCCACTACGGCGGTTGGCGACCGACGCTCGCCATGGCTCGACAGGTTCGACCACTGGTCGGAAGCGCTCACTCCTGCGTGTCCTCTCCCCGCCGCAACTCGAACATCTCGAGAAGAACCGTTCCCGCCAAGGCGAGGCCCTCCTCGTATCCGAAATCGCTCAGGAGATTGGCCACCCCGTGCGCAAAACACCTGGATCCCTCCGCGTCATCGATCCTCGTCGTCATCATCAACCTCCATCGCCGGCCGCGTTACCCATCGGTGTCGCCCCAGAAACATCGCCTCGCGCGGTTTCCGCCACGTCTGGGGTGGGTAGGTCACGCACAGGTGTTCGGTGTTGCTTCGGGGCTGTCCCGTTCGGCGACACGGATGAGAGGAGACGATGATGCGAAAGTTGACGACTGCGGCGTCCGTCGCAGGTGGTGCCATTGCCGCCTACCTGCTCGATCCAGACAACGGTCGAGCGCGGCGGGCACGAACCAAGGATCAGGCCATGGCGGGGCTGCGCTCGCTCACCGAGACGGTCTCGCAGAAAGCCACGTACCAACGCAACGTCGTGGAAGGTTGGGTACACGAAGCGATCGGCGCCATCAAGCCCGAGCGAAGCTTCGACGACGCCACTCTCCTTCAGAAGGTCCGAAGCGAGATCCTCGGGACGTGGAGCAACGAGGGCAACCCGCCGGTCGACGTCACTGTGTCCGACGGAGATGTGGCGCTCACGACGGACCTCACGGATGCCTCCGCCCGCCAAGCCCTGCTGCGACGGGTGAAGGGAGTCGAGGGAGTGGGCGAGGTCACGTTTCGGGACGCCGCCACCGGATCCGCCGGCGCCAGGACGCACTGAGACGTCTCCGCCGTTTGGCTTCTGGCCCCTCGGGGTATCAGGCGGGCAGGCACACGGAAAGGATGCTCATGTACATCGGTCTTGGAACACTGATTCTGATCATCTTGATCCTCCTGCTCGTCGCGTGACGGAAGGAGAAAACACAGTGAGCACTCGTAGTCGAATTCGAGGAGCGGAGACCAGTATCGCTTCGATTCGCGAACGGTTCGGGGGCATCGACACTCCAGCAGCCCTCGGAGGGCTGCTGGCAATCATTGGAGTTCTGGCGTTGATCTCGTCGCTCGTAGCCGCTGGAGCTGGAGCACTCACATATCAGGTGAACGCGATCGACCTCGACGGGAACCTCCAGGAGATGGAAATGGTGGGCGTCTTACTCGCCACACTGGTCGTCTTCGTGGCGGGCCTGGTCGGTGGATGGGTGGCCGGTCGCATGGCCCGTTTCGACGGAGTCATGAATGGAATCGCGGCGGCGATCTGGTTGCTGCTGCTCGTTGCCGTGTTTGCCGCTCTCGGGGCGTGGGTCGGCGAGGAATACAACGCTTTCCGGCGAGCAGGTCTTCCTGACTGGCTCGGTCAGCTGCGAGCCGACGACCTCACGTTCGAGGTGATCGTGGCGAGCGCCGTGGGTATCGCGGCCCTGTTTACAGGCGCGCTCGTCGGTGGCGGCCTGGGCGACGCCCACAACCGGAAGGTGGACGCGGCGCTCACGGATTCAGTCGCCACGCCTCGATCCTGACGCCGCGGCGGCCGCCGTCGAATCTTCACCTCGCGGGGCGGGGCGCACCGACTCAGTACCGTAGCTTCTGGATCAGCTCGTCTTTCGACATCCGTGACCGCCCTTCGATGCCCACTTCCCGGGCCTTGACATAGAGTTCTTCCTTCGTCCATTCCTCGTACGGGCGCCCCCCGCCGCCCGGCGGTTTCATCTCGTCAGGCGGAGTGTTGGCGATGCGGGCCGCCTTCTCCTTGCTCATTCCGTCCGCGCGGAGAGCCTCATACCGCTCGTCATCCTTGATCGACGGACCGTGGTCTTCCGCTTTGCCCATCCCATCTCCTTTCGCGTGGTCCCCGCTCTACCCCCCATGAGCGGGCACGACACCGGAACTTGAACTTTCGCGGTCGAACCAGCCCTCGAGCGGGTACATCAGTCGCTCATGGACCATGACGACGCCCAAGCCCTCGCGGCGAGCGCCGGTCTGCGGTATGCCGACAGTTCGATGAAGTGGCGACGGCGGATCGGACGCGGCCGCGGTTTCACGTATCGGGAACCCGACGGTTCTCCCACCGACGAGCACACTCGCGACTGGATCGAGACGCTGGCCATTCCACCGGCGTGGGCGAAGGTCGAAATCGCCGCGCGGCGCGATTCCCATCTGCTCGTGACCGGTCATGACAGTGCCGGCCGGAAGCAGTACATCTATCACCCGGCCTGGGAAGATCTCCGCCAGGAAGTCAAGTTCTCCCGTATGCGAGACTTTGGAGACAGGCTCGCACGGCTACGCAAGCGCGTCGACGCCGACCTTCGCCGTGTGGGGCTTCCACGGGTGAAGGTCGTCGCCCTCTCCGTGGCAGTACTCGACCGAACGCTCATCCGGGTCGGCAACCGGCGAAGCGCCGCCAACGCTGAGGCTTACGGACTGACGACGCTCACGACAGACCACGTCGAGGTGAATGGATCCCAGGTTCATTTCGAGTTCCTCGGAAAGGGTGGCAGCGAAAGCGTGGTGGCGTTCAACGACCGGCGGCTCGCCGCATTGATCGCGCGGTGCGACGAACTGTCCGGCCAGACGCTCTTCAGCTACACCGCAGACGATGTCGTGTCATCGGTTGGTTCGGGGGACGTGAACGCCTACCTGGTCGAAGCCATGCGGGGACGATTCACCGCCAAGGACTTCCGCACCTGGGGAGCGACCACCACGGTGGTCGGTGAACTTGCCGATGCGGCGCCCGATGATCCGGAGTCCCGTGTGCTCGACGCTGTGGACGCAGCAGCGGCGCGCCTCGGCAACACTCGGGACGTGTGCCGCCAGGCCTACGTCCATCCAGCGGCGATCGAGGCGTACCGCGATGGCCGCCTCCGGGAGGCGTGGCGACGATCGAGGAACGGCATGTGGCTCCAGCGTGCCGAGTCAGCGGTCGTGAAGGTCCTCCCGACCGAGCCCGACGAGGCCCGCCTCAACAACGGAGGCTCGGAGCGATGAGTCCGAGGGTCGGAATGATCGCCCCCATCTCCTACGCCTACGATCCACTGGGATACGGTCCGTGGGAACGCGTCACCCACGACCTCACAGAACGGCTTGTGGCCGACGGGATCGACGTCACGCTGTTCGCGCCCTCCGGTTCGGAGACGCTCGCCCGGCTGGTGGAGACTGTCCCTGGGCCGTTGTCGGAAATGGTCGACGCCGACCCGAGATTGTTCGAGACCGAGCACCTGGCCGTCGCCATGGAAGCGGCGTCGTCGGGTGCGTTGGACATCGTCCACTCACACCTCCATGTCCACGCCCTGCCATACGGCTCGCTCTTGCCGATCCCGCTGCTCACCACCCTTCACGGGGCTGCGTGGAACACAGCCCACCATCGGCTGCTGTTGCGGTACCGGAAGCTGGCTTTCGTTTCCCTGAGCGACCGGGAACGTGTCTTCCTCCCGGAGCTGAACTACGTCGCCACGGTGGGCAATGGGCTCGACCTGGCGCGGTTCCCGATGGGAGTCGGTGACGGCGGCTATCTGGCATTCGTCGGCCGTATGGCTCCGGAGAAGGCGCCCGACCTCGCAGCGGCGGTGGCACGACGCGCCGGCGTCCCCCTGAAGATCGCCGGCCCCATCGAGAATCGCCATCGGGAGTTCTTCGATGACTTCATGCGCGGGGCGGATGACGTCGAATACCTCGGACCTCTCGAACAGCACGAAGTGGCCGAACTCCTCGGCGGAGCCCAGGCGCTGGTGATGCCCCTGCGGTGGGACGAGCCGTTCGGGCTGGTCGTGATCGAGAGCCTCGCAGCGGGCACGCCGGTGATCGCGTGGCGGCGTGGAGCCATGCCAGAGATCGTCGATGACGGGCTCACGGGGTTCCTCGTCGACGATGTCGAAACAGCCGCACGGGCCGTCACGGCTGTGCCATCGCTCGATCGGGCAGCATGCCGACAGGCCGCAGAGGAGCGATTCAGCGATGCGAGGATGGCACGCGACTACGCCGGCGTGTACCGGTCCCTAACTGGTCATCTCCGCTAAGACCTCATCGACCAGAGTGACAGCGATCCTGATCCCGTAGTCGGCGTATCCGTACGGGATGACGAGGACGTCGTGGTGGATCATCGCCCCGCACGAGTACACGACATCGGGCACATACCCATCGCTTTCGAGGTCGCGCGGTTCGATCAGCGGACGGGAGAGCCGGCCGATCACCTTGTGCGGGCTGTCCCGATCCAACAGCATGGCTCCGATCACATAGCGACGCATGGGTCCGACACCATGGGTGAGCACCAGCCAACCGGCGTCTGTTTCGAGCGGCGAGCCGCAGTTGCCCATCTGGACCGCATCCCATCCGAACTCGGGCTCGAACAGCACTTCGGCGTTCGTCCAGGAAGCCAAGTCATCGCTGCGGGTGAGAAAGATCCGTTCGTGATCATGTCGGGACAGGGCCAGGTACTCGCCATCGACCCGGCGGGGGAAGAGCGCCATGCCCTTGTGATGGACGGCAGGGCCAGTCAACGTCGACATGTCGAACGAGTTGAAGTCGGCCGTCTCGATGAGTTGAGGAAGGATCCGAGAACCATCGAATGCGGTGTACGTCGCGAAGAAACGCACGTCGTCACCGTCTTCGAAACGGACGAATCTTGCGTCCTCGATTCCATGGCTCTCAGCCGGGGAGGCCGGTGAGAGGACATGCTCGGACACCGGAAGGCTGGAATCGAACGTGACGTGGTAGTTCGAACTGGCGACCCAATGCAGGTTCTTCCACGTGGTCTCCGCCACTCCTGGGTCGACGTCGTAGTCCTCGAATCTCGCAGCCACGAGCTCGAGGTCCACGGCCGTGAACTCATCGTCCAACAGGGACAACAACCGACGGGCCGGCTCGTCCAGCAACCCCATGTCTTCGAGGAGCCCGGCAAAGGATGCCCGCCGCAGCACCACATCCTTCCGCACACCGTTGCTCGCGTGCGGATATCGGGACTCGAGGGTCACGACTCCATCTCGAGTGACCGAACCGGTGAAGAACGCCACCGACGAGATGTGTCCCTCCCCGATGGCGCGAGCACTCATCACGAACGCCTGTGTCTCGCCACCGAGAGGACCAATGGGGACCACTGACGGATTCGACAGCGCCGCTGCTTCGTAGGCGTATGACTGGGTGAAACAGGCGCCGAGCAGCAGCTGCAGCCCCTCGTCCTCGATCGCCGCCACGCTGGGAGACCTCACAGCGGCCACGTTGAAATGGCCCCGCCACACGTCCTCGACGTTGGAATATGTTCGTCGGGCACGGCGCCTGGCGTCCGTCAGGAGCTCGACTCTCCGCGACGGGGACAAGTCCTTGATCCGTCGAGTGATCGAGTCGAGACGGTGTGAGCCGCCGGCGTAGTTGGGGCCGCCCGGCAGGAAGGGCCGTGCGATCAGCCGTGACGCGTCGGGCTTCAGGTCGGCCACGGAGATCGTGAGCGGCGACATCGTCCGGATTGTCTCACACCTGGTGTGACAGCCGCGGCAACTGGATCGGGGGCGCCGGGCCATCCCGGCCACGCCGAAAATCGTTCCGGTCCCGGCGCCCACCGTCGCACCCGAGATTCCGTGACGAAACGCCCGGCCATCTCCGAGACCGATCCCCCAACCGGTGCCGGCTCCGAAGCCCCTCATCGCAAGCGATGCGAACGGCCCCCTCCAATCCGTGAAGGACAAGCCCCCGCCGGGTGCTTGCATCGCCACCGGCTCACGAAACGCTCGTTGCCCGGCGCGGCCGGGACCCCCCCATCCGGCCGACTTTCCCGGAGGGAAGGAACGATCCCGGCGTCAGCCGGCCGAGTCTCCTGCCAACATTGCGCCCACCGACCGGAAGGACGAAGTCAATGATCGAGGCCATCACTGCCCGGCTGCCACGGGTACTCAAACTCGAAGCGCCCGTGCACGGTGAGATCGCGGCCGACTCGAACGGCACGCTGCAGGCCATCGTCGTCACCGCGATCGCGGCGCTGATCGCCAGTCTCACCGGCGAGGGCGGGTTCGTCACCCGGCTCATCGGTGCGATCATCTTCGCCCCGATCGGGTTGTTCATCTGGTCCGGCGTCGCGTTCCTGATGGGGAAGATGTTCGGGGGTCGGGCCGATTTCATGTCGATCGTCCGCCCGATGGGTTACGCCGCCGCTCCCTACGCTCTCGCCATCGTGCCTGTGATCGGTCAGTTGGTTGGTCTGGTCTACTCCGCCGCCATCCAGGTGAAGCTGCACCAGGAGGTCAACGGACTCACCCAGGGCGCCGCGATCGCGGTGGTCGTCATCCCGTTGGCCGTGCTGATCGGCCTCAGCTTCATCCTCGTACTCCTCGGCGTGGCGCTACTCGCAGGCATGGGCGGTTTCGGCGACCTGGGCTGATCACGCCAGGGCGACCAGCTCCAGCATGGAGTCGTCGAAGTAGTGCACTTCGCCTTCCGGCATCATGAGTGCCCGATCGGGTCGGAGTTGAGCGACGAAGTCGGTGTCGTGGGAGACCAGGACGATCGTCCCCTGATACGTGGCGAGCGCCCCGAGCAGAGCCTCCTTCGCCTGAGGGTCCAGGTTGTTGGTGGGTTCGTCGAGAAGCAGGACGTTCGGCCGCGATGTCATCAGCATCGCCAGCGCCAGCTTCGTCTTCTCTCCACCTGAGAGAGTCGACGCATCCTGATCCACCTTGTCGGCAAGAAGGAAGTGGCCGAGGAGGGCGCGCAGTTGCTGATCGGCGATCCCCTCGGAGACCTTCTTGACATGGTCGAAGACGGTGACACCGCCCAGGATCTGCTCGTGCTCCTGTGCGTAGTAGCCGAGTGACGCCTTGTGGCCGAGTACCACCTCGCCGAGGTCTTGAGACTCCACACCCGCCAGTATCCGCAGGAGTGTCGTCTTGCCCGCTCCGTTGAGACCCATGATCATCAGCGCCTCACCCCGTTCCACGGCGACGTCGACATCGACGAAGACCAGGTTGTCTCCGAACGACTTGGCGAGTGCCCTTCCCTCCAGCGGGATCCTGGCAGACGCCTGCGGTTGCGGGAAGCGCACGCTCACGTCCTTGCCCCGAGATTGGACCTCGACCAGGTCTCGCTTGAGCCGCTCGGCCCGCGTCTCCATCGAGCGAGCCCGTCGGGCCATCTTCTCGGTGGAGCCCTTGAAGCGCCGGACGTTCTCCTCGAGCGCGGTGATCTTCTGCAGCTGGTGCTTTCGCTCCTTCTCGCGCTGAGCGCGACGTCGTTCACGCTCGGCCAGGAAGAAGGAGTAGTTGCCGCTGTAACGCTCGATCTGGTGGTTCTCCAGCGAGAGCACCGACGTGATCGACTCGTCGAGGAGGGGAAGATCGTGCGACACCACGAGCAACGCCCCTCGATAGTTCCCCAGGTAGTCGACGAGCCAGGCCTTGGCGTCGAGATCGAGGTGGTTCGTCGGCTCGTCGAGCAGCATGACGTCGGTCTCGGCGAAGAGGATCCGGGCGAGTTCCACCCTCCGGCGCTGACCGCCCGACATGGTGGCCACCGGTTGACTCAGATCCTCGTTGTCGATGCCCAGGTTGGCCGCAGTGCGCTTGGCCTCCGCCTCCGCCACAAAGCCTCCCTTTGAGTCGAACTCGTCCTGAAGCGCGGCGAAACGGCGGATCGCCCGATCCCGAGCGTCGCCCTCGAGGCGTTCGATCTTCCGCCTGGTCTCTTCGATCCGCCTCTGCATCGCGCCGATCTCGCGCGCCGCCAGGATCCGCTCCAGCGCGGTCATTCCCGGGTACTCCAGGTCGGGGAGCGCGGCCTCCTGGGAGAAGTATCCGAGGTTGCCCGACCGGGTCACCGTCCCTCCTGCAGGCAGGCTGTAGCCGACCAGGGTTCGCATGAGTGTCGTCTTGCCCGCCCCATTCCTCCCCACCAATCCGACCTTGTCACCTGCTTGTACGGTGAAGTTCGCCTCGTCCAACAGGACGCGCGGACCAACCTCGAGACGGAGATCACGGACCAGCAGCATGTGAGCCCGTCACGTTAGGAGGAGTCGGGCCGTGAGCAGGCGGAGTTCGGCCAGGCGCCTCGGTGTGGCGGTCAGCGAGACAGGACTGCCGCCAGGGCATCGACCATCCGGTCCACCTGGGAGTCGGTGACGACCAGCGGCGGGCACATCACCAGCGAGTTCCCGAGCGGCCGGACGATGACGCCTTGACCGAGGACGTCGTCTCGGTCCTTCATCGCATCACGGTGCTCGGGAAGCTGGATCGCCCACACCGCCCCGGTACCCCGCACCTCGCTGACCAACCCGTCCCCGGCCAGTGCCGCCAGGCCGTCTCCGAGCCGACGTTCGATGAGCGGGACCCGCTCCAGCAGTCCCTCGTCACGCTGGATCGCGATGGCGGCGCTGCCGGCAGCAGCCGCGATGGGATGACCGGAGTACGTGTATCCGTGCTTGAGGGCGAAGCCCTCGTTGGCCATCAGCGCGTCCGTCACCTCCGGGCCGAGTATCACTCCTCCGAGCGGGATGTATCCCGACGACGACGCCTTGGCGAACGTGATCATGTCGGGGCGGATGTCGTAGTGCTGTGCTCCGAACCATGTCCCGAGCCGGCCAAACCCGGTGATCACTTCGTCGAGGATGAGAAACGCGTCGTACTCGTCGCACAACGCCCGGAGGCCATCGAGGTAACCCTCCGGCGGCGGGAACACGCCGCCCGCCCCCTGCAGGGGCTCGGACAACACCGCCGCGATCGAGTCGCCGTGCTCGGCGAAGAGCCGCGCCATCGGCTCGATGTCAGGACCGGGAACGTTCACGACGTTGCCGACCAGTTCGCCAAAACCCTCCCGGTTCACGGCGATGCCCTGAGCCGAGGTTCCACCGAAGTTCGTCCCGTGATAGCCGTGTTCCCGACTGACGATCATCGTCTTGTGTGGGCGGCCCGCTTCGCGCTGGGCGATGCGCGCCAGCTTCATGGCGCTGTCGACGGCCTCCGAGCCCGACGTCGTGAGGAAGACCCGTCCCCGCGCGAATGGCGACAGTTCGATGATGGTGTCCGCCAGCGTCTCGGCTGGCACGTTCGAGAATGGCGCAAACGTGTGATAACTCGCCAACGCCCTCGCTTGCGATGTGATCGCCTCGATCATCCTTGGGTGACCGTGCCCGACGTTCATGTACCACAACGACGCCATGCCGTCGATGTAACGGTTGCCCCCCGTGTCCCAGACCTCGGCTCCTTCTCCACCGACGATCGTGACGAACTCGGACATGCGGGGCGGACTGAATGGATGGAGAAAGGCGCTCATGGTGACCAGAAACTAGTCGTCCGTCCTCCACCACACCGTCGCGAGACGGCGCACCGAGTCTCCCAGCGTCATACGTCCGTCCACAATTTCGATATCGGGACCGAGCAACGTCCGCAACTCGGCGACACGACCGGCCGGCAGCACCAATCGCCGCCGGTACAGCTCCTCGATCTCATCCCAGGACTCGAACCAGGTTCCGCCCGGCCGCTCCCAGTGCACCAGCGCCGGTTCGACGCCGATCGTTTCGCGCACCACCCCCAGCAGGTCCTCGACGGTGGGACCCTCGGGTCGGTCGATGTCGTGCAGCGCCTGGTAGTAGGGCCCGAGCGGCGTCCATGGGTGGGTCTCGGTCAGTTCGAGCACCACGCCTCGTCGAGCGTGGCGATGCATCGACGTGAGGAACGGCTCGATCTCGGCCACGTCGTAGACGACGTGGGCTGCCAACACCACATCGAAGATCCCGATGCCCTCCAAAGGCCAGGCGGCTTCGACCACGCGGTAGGACTCTTCGAAGCCGGCCGCTTCCTCGCGCAGCGCAGCCGCCATGGCCGGGGACCGTTCGACCGCAGTGACCCGATGTCCGCTGGCGGCCAACGGCAGCGATGCGCGACCCGTCCCGGCGCCGATGTCGAGGACGGTGCCGCCGGCTCCGGCGAGGTCAGTGACCAGATCCAGCGTCGGGGGTGGTGGAGACTCCTCGGCGGTGACGTTTCGCCTTCGAAAGAGTTCGACCGGCCAGCGGTACGGGGAGTCTTCCACCGCGTCGAGCAAGTGCTGGGGGATCACCCAGGCGCCGAGCGCGGATCGCCAGTGGTCCCCGGCGCTCACCGCAGCCCTGCAAAGAGGTCGTCCTCGTTCTCGGGAGCAGACACGCGCGTGAACACGCGCACGAATGATTCACGCCCGAACGTCTCCGCCTTCTGGTCGTCCGGAACGGTCAGCCATGGCCAGTCGAGCGGGATCTGGGACCGGTGGGCCCGCAACGCCTTCTCCTTCACGTCGACCTTGTCCGAAACGTCGACCCAGCAGGTGATGTATTCGTCGGGTGTGCCTCGATTCTCGGCGGAGGCCAACTCATCGGCCGTGATCTCCCCCGCCTCGAAGCGCGCCTGCATCATCTTGCGTACCCGGCTACGGGGCCATGTCGTCCAGTACAGCTTCTTCGGCTCCCATGCCTCCTCCCCGTCCTCGAGCGGGAAGCGGCCGAGATCGATGCAGCCGGTGTAGGCAGCCAAGCCGATCCGATGAACATTGATGTGGTCGGGGTGCCCGTAGCCGCCGTATGGGTCGTAGATCACGAGGACATCGGGCTGGTGGCGGCGGATCTCACGGACCAGGCGGCCGGTGGCTTCCATGAAATCCGCCTGCCAGAAACACTCCGGATGATTGTTCGCCTCATCGCCCATCATCCCCGAGTCCCGGTATCCCAAGAACACGTGGTTGTCGACGCCGAGGACGTCGAGGGAGGCTCGCACTTCCTCGGCCCGGACCTCGGCGAGGCGAGGCTTGATCGATTCGGGTTCGTCGTAATTGTGAACCTCGCCCTCGGCACCATCGGTGGCGGTGACCACCACGACGTGCTCACCGGCGTCGGCGGCCTTGCTGAGGACGCCCCCCGTTTGGATCACTTCGTCGTCTGGATGGGCGTGAAACGCCATGAGGCCGGACATCGCGCGGACGATAGTGTCGATGCCGAGGCCCTCGACCGGCCATTCAGGTCGCGAAACGTCCGCCGGATCGCCAGTACGAGCCATCGGCCCGCGTCATGAGTTCCTCGTCGATCAGGTAGCGCCGCAGCGACGCGTGGTCGGGATGGAACAGCTGGAGACGGCGACTGACTTCGCGTTCGTCATAGCGGAGCCCAGGCTCGAATTCCTGGACGATCCGTTCCAGGACCACGCGACGCTTTCCCCGGTGCACCGGGATCTGACGCAGCCGGTCGTGTTCGAAGAACCGCGTGAGGATCGCCCGTTCGGCCTCGGACCACTCGCCTTCCAGAACGGAATCATCTGCCGGCGCCAGGTCCGGCAACTGCTCGGAGATCGATCGCATGACAGCGACGTCGAGACGCAAGTCGTCGTCGATCAACCCTGCAGCCCGCAGGCGGCCCAGCGCCCGCTCGATCCGATGGACGGGTACTTCGAGGCCGCGGGCCAGAGCTTCGACGTCGACGGGATCGAGCGCGGCGGCGCCGAGCACGGCGAGGCGCACCGGGTCGAGAGCCAGTCGCAGGAAGTCAGTCGGGTCGGCCACGGAATCCAATGGTCACCTGTTCATCCACCGGGTGGTCCCTCGTAACGTGCCCGTCACACTCGTCCGATACACATGGGTCAGCCAACGGTCATTGAAACCATTGATCGGAACGCTGACAACACAAATCCCTCCTCCCGGGGATCGAGTGGGGGGCGGCGTCCGGGGGGACACCGCCCCCCACTCACGTTCGCCTTGCCCGTCCCGACGCCGGTCGGCTCCATGCCGGGTCACAGCCGGTAGGCTCGCCGACCCGATGCCGACGCAGAGTTTCCGAGCCGCCGCCTCCACGCCCACCTCGCCCGACGAGGCGTGGACCAGCCTGCAACGAGCGGCGACATGGGAAGGCGTCGCCGGTGTCGACGAAATCTCGAACGCCGCTCACGCCGCGGATGGCGCTCTCACGTCCTTCGACTTCACGGTCTCGGTCGGCACCATGCGATACCCCGGGACGTCGCGCGTCACCCACGCCGAGCGCCCCCGCCACATGCGGCTCGAACTCACGACCACCGAGCTCGTGGCAACGATCGAGGTGCGTCTCACAGACATGGCAGGCGACACCGGAGTCGAGGTTGATCTGGCGGTGAGCACGAAGACGTTCTTGGCCGCGTTGTTCTTCGGAGCGATTGCAGACAGCATCGGCCGGGGCTTGCCCGCCGCCACCGAGGCCTTCGCCCAGAGGCTGGCGGCAGTTCCTTGAGCGCAGGCTATCCGGCGGGAGCTTCGAGCGTCTTCGCCAACTCGGCGGCCTCCTCTTTGGAGCCGGTCGACACCTGGGCCCGATCGGTGAGAAGCGTCACCTGGTTGTTCAGCACCTGGAGGAAGCCGCCATGCACCCCGATCGTCGTCTTCGACGTTCCGTGCTCGACGGTCACGGCGCCGGTGGTGAGAGCGGCGAGCAGCGGCTCGTGATCCGCCAAGATCCCGATCTCACCCTCGCTGGTCCGCGCCACGACGAACTCGGCCTGACCGGACCACACGGTGGCCTCAGGCGAGACCACGTCGAGCTGGAACGACTTCGCCATCAGGCCGCCGAACCCTTCATCAGCTCCGATGCCCGCTTCTTCACATCGTCCGCCCCGCCGACCATGTAGAAGGCCTGCTCGGGGTACTCGTCCATCTCGCCGCGCGTGATGGCCTGGAACGACGAGATCGTCTCTTCGAGCGGGGTGTAGATCCCGGACTGACCCGTGAACTGTTCGGCAACGAACATCGGCTGGGCCAGGAACCGCTGGATCCTCCGCGCCCGACCCACCACCAGCTTGTCCTCTTCGGAGAGTTCATCGATGCCGAGGATCGCGATGATGTCCTGCAGATCTTTGTATCGCTGCAAGATCCGCTGCACTTCGACCGTCACCGCGTAGTGCTCGTCGCCGATGATCTGGGGGTCGAGCGCCCGACTCGTCGAGTCGAGCGGGTCCACCGCGGGGTAGATGCCGAGCGCCGTCAGGGGACGAGACAACACGGTGGTGGCGTCGAGGTGGGCGAAAGCGGTGTGCGGCGCCGGGTCGGTGATGTCGTCGGCGGGCACGTAGATCGCCTGCAACGAAGTGATCGACTTGCCCTTGAGGGAGGTGATGCGCTCCTGGAGGAGGCCCATCTCGTCGGACAGTGTCGGCTGGTAGCCCACCTCGGACGGCATCCGGCCGAGCAGGGTGGAGACCTCAGAACCGGCCTGTGTGAAGCGGAAGATGTTGTCGACGAACAACAGCACGTCCTGGTTCTGGACGTCACGGAAGTACTCGGCCATGGTGAGCGCCGACAGCGCCACCCGCAGCCGCACGCCGGGAGGCTCGTCCATCTGCCCGAACACGAGGGCAGCCTTGTCGATCACGCCCGACTCCTGCATCTCGAGGAAGAGGTCGTTGCCCTCCCGAGTGCGTTCGCCGACACCAGCGAACACCGACACACCACCGTGTTGGGTGGCGACCCGGTTGATCATCTCCTGGATGAGCACCGTCTTGCCGACGCCGGCGCCGCCGAACAGCCCGATCTTGCCGCCTTCGAGGTAGGGGCAGACGAGGTCGAGCACCTTGATGCCGGTTTCGAAGACCTTGCGCTGCGGCTCGACATCTTCGAATGCGGGCGGTTGGCGGTGGATCGGCCAGCGGGGCTCACCGAACTCCTGATCCGGCGCGTCGAGGGAGTCACCCCACACGTTGAAGATGTGACCGAGCACCTGGTCGCCGACCGGTACGGTGATGGGTTCGCCCAGGTTGCGCACCTGGGCTCCACGGGTGAGGCCGTCGGTGGGGGCCATGGCGACGATGCGGACGACGTTGTTGCCCACGTGCTGGGCGACTTCGCCGATGATGGTCTTCTCGACGCCTCCGAGGTGGATGTCGATCTCCACGGCAAAGTTGATCTCGGGCAGAGCGCCGGGGGGAAACTCGGCGTCAACCACGGGGCCGGCGACTTTGACGATCCGCCCGCTCGGTGTGCTCTCAGACATGTGCTCGCTCCTTCAGAACGGTCAGACTCACCCTTTGAGGGCTTCGGCGCCGCCCACGATTTCAGTGATGGCGGTGGTGATCTCTGCCTGGCGGGCCCGGTTCGCCTGGACCGTCAGGAGTCGGATCAATTCTTCGGCGTTGTCGGTGGCAGCCTTCATGGCCCGACGGCGGGCGGAATGCTCCGAGGCCGAGGCCTCCAGCAGCATGTTGAAGACCGTCGCTTCGACGTATCGAGGAAGCAGCCGGTCGAGGATCGCCGCCGGCGACGGCTCGAACTCGTAGGCAGCCTTGGGCCCGCCTGCAGTGGTCTGAGCGGTGGGCGGTGTGATCGGCAACAGCTCGGCGGCGGTCGGAATCTGGGTCAAAGCGGACTGGAACCGGGTGTAGAACGCTTCGACGGCGTCGATCTCGGCCGACCCATAGGCATCCATGATGGCGTTGGCGATGGCTCGGGCATCACCGTATCCCGGCGTGTCGGTGACTCCGAGATACGTGCCCCGCAACGTCCATCCGTGGTACCGGAAGTACTGCTGGGCTTTCTTGCCGACCGCGAACAACTCGACGTCGATCCCGTTGCGACGGTGCTCCATCATCCTGCGCTCGGCGAGTCGTATGACGTTCGTGGCGTAGGCTCCGGCGAGACCACGGTCGCTCGAGACGACGACGATGCCGACGGTGTGCGGCTCGCGGCGTTCCAGCAGCGGATGCGACGTGGTGCCGGCGGCGCCGCCCACGTTCTCTATGACCTCGACGAGCTTTGCGGTGTAAGGCTTGGACGCGTTCACCCTGGCTTGAGCCTTGGGAATCCGCGACGCCGCGATCAACTCCATGGCGCGGGTGATCTTCTTGGTCGCCTCGATGCTGCGTATGCGGCGGCGGGTGTCGCGAAGGCCGGCTCCTGCCACGAGTCGCTACTCCTCCACCACGGCCGTGCGTTCGAACGTCGTCTTGAACTCGCCGACTGCTGCTTTGAAGTCGTCGGGTGACTCCATGGTGCCCGTCTCCCGAACTCCGTCCAGCAGGTGGTTGTACCGGGTCTTGAAGAACTCGCGCAAGCCGAGTTCGAAACGGCGGATGTCGCCGACGGCGACGTCGTCGGTGAGGCCCTCGGTCACCGCATAGATCACGAGCACCTGCTCTTCGACCGCGAGCGGCTGGAACTGGGGCTGTTTGAGGATCTCCACCACGCGGCGGCCGCGTTCGAGCTGGGCGAGTGAGGCGGCGTCGAGCTCCGAGCCGAATTCGGCGAACGCCGCCAGTTCGCGGAACTGGGCGAGATTCAGCCGAAGCGGACCGGCGATCCTGCTCATCGCCTTTATCTGGGCATTGCCTCCCACTCGGGAAACCGACGTGCCGGCGTTCACCGCCGGCCGGATGCCCTGATAGAACAGATCCGTCTCGAGGAACACCTGCCCATCGGTGATCGAGATCACGTTGGTCGGGATGTAGGCAGAGATGTCGTTCGCCTTGGTCTCGATGACGGGCAGTCCGGTCATGGAACCCGCGCCGAGTTCGTTCGAGAGCTTCGCACAGCGCTCCAGCAAGCGACTGTGCAGATAGAACACATCGCCCGGGTAGGCCTCGCGGCCCGGTGGACGGCGGAGCAGCAGTGAAATCTCCCGGTAGGCGACCGCCTGCTTGGACAGGTCGTCGAACATCACGAGGGCGTGCTCGCCCTTGTACATCCAATGCTGTCCGATGGCCGAACCGGCATACGGCGCATACATCTGAAGGGCGGGAGCGTCCGACGCCGCGGCGTTGACGACCACCGTGTACTCGAGGGCACCGTGCTCGCGGAGCGTGTCGACGACCTCGGCGACCGTCGAGGCCTTTTGGCCGATGGCGACGTAGATGCACTTCACGGCGTTCTTGGTGCCCCAGTACCGCTTTTGGTTGATGATCGTGTCCACCAGGAGAGCGGTCTTGCCCGTCTGGCGGTCACCGATGATGAGCTGGCGCTGTCCGCGGCCGATCGGCGTCATCGAGTCGATCGCCTTGATGCCCGTCTGCAGCGGCTCCTTCACCGGTTGGCGCTCGACGACGGAGGGCGCCTGGGTTTCGAGCAGGCGACGCTCGGTCGTTTCGATCGGACCGGCACCGTCGATCGGGTTGCCGAGGGCATCGACCACACGGCCGAGCAAGGCGTCGCCGACGGGAACGGAGAGAACCGTGCCCGTCTGCTTGACGGGATCGCCTTCCTGGATGTGGCTCGCTTCACCCATGAGAACCACGCCGAGGTCGTTCTCGTCGATGTTGAGTGTCACGCCCGCCAGGCCGCCCGGGAACTCCAGGAGCTCCGAGGCCATCACCTTCGGCAGCCCTTCCACCCGCGCCACGCCGTCGGCGATGGAGGTCACATAGCCAACGGTCTCCTCCGTCGTCTCCGGGGACCAGTCGGCGAGATTCTTCTTCAGCGCGTCTGTGATGGACTGCGCACTGATCGTGAGTTCTGACATGGTCCTTCCCTATCGAGTCTGGACGGTTTGGCGAAGCGAGCGGAGCCGTCGGGCGACCGAACCATCGATCACCGTGTCGCCCACCCTGGTGACGATGCCGCCGAGGACGGAAGGATCGACGATCGCCTTGATCTCGACGGGACGGCCCGTCTTGTGTTCGAGTGCCGCCGCCAGACGGGCGATCGTCGCCTCGTCGAGCGGGACGGCGCTTCGCACCTCAGCCACCGCCTTGCCGGCCGCAGCCGCCCGTGTCTCGGTCAATGCGGCGGCGATCTCGGGAAGGTCGCCGCCGCGACCCTGCGCAATGAACATCGACACGAGGTTCACGGTGACCCTGGACGCGTGGGCACCGACGACGTCGCGCACGATTCGTTCCTTGCGCTCGAGCGGAAGCGCGGGATTGGTCAGGGCGTCGCGGAGTTCCGGCGACGTCTCCACCGCTGTACCCACTGCGAAGAGCTCCTGTTCGACACGGTCGAGTTCGCCCTCGGCGGAAGCCAGGGCGAATGCGGCTGATGCGTATCCTGCGATCCGCTCGCTCACCTATCGCTCCAGTTCTGCGATGTAGCGCTCGACGAGTCCGAGCTGGGTCTGCCGGTCGAGGTTGCTTCCAACCACCTTCTCGGCGAGATCGACCGTCAGGTTCGCCACTTCACGCTGGGCGTCTGCCATGACCCGTGCCTTCTCAGCTGCGGCGTCAGCGCGAGCCTTGTCGAGGATCTCGGCTGCCTGAGCCTCCGCCTTGGCGATGAGATCGGCCTTCACGGTGTCTGCTTCGCCGCGCGCCGCGTCGAGGATCCGGGTCTTTTCCGCCTGAGCCTCGGCCATCTGGGCCTCGTAATCCGCACGCAGCTTCTCAGCGTCGGCCTTCGCCCTCTCGGCTTCCTCCATCTGGCCCCCGATCGCCTTCTGGCGATTCTCGAGCGACTCGTTGATCGCGGGCAGCGCCCACAACCGGATGAAGAAGAACACGAGGGCAAAGGCAATGATGCCTGCGATCAGCTCGGGCGTGGCCGGCAGCAGGAGCTCCAGGCCCCCGTCGCCGGACTCCTCGGCTGCGAGGATCGTCGCCTGCGCCAGATGGTTCATCGTGATCAGCCCAGGAAGAAGAGCACGAACCCGATGAGGGCAAGCGCTTCGGTGAAGGCGACGCCGAGGAACATCGTCGTCCGGACCATGCCGGCTGCTTCGGGCTGGCGGGCCATCGCCTGCACGGCGTTGCCTGCGATCAAGCCGATGCCGATGCCTGGGCCGATGGCGGCGAGGCCGTAGCCGACGACGTTCAGGCTGCCCGTGATGCCGCTCGTACCGGCCTCCTGTGCGAGGACCTGAGCAGCCGCCAGCACTGCGAGTACTGCGTCCATTTGTTTCCCTGTTCCTTTCTCAGTTTCCGGTCTGACGACCTAGTGCTCCGGGTGGAGCGAGGACTGGATGTACACCGCTGCGAGCAGCGTGAAGATGTAGGCCTGGACCACCGACACGACGATCTCGAAGAGGTAGATCCCGATTCCGAACGCGAACCACGCAGGTCCGGCCAGACCCTTCAATCCGATCTCACCGAAGTTGGTGACCAGGTTGAGCGTGAAGATCCATCCGGTGACGAGCAGCAGGCTGAGCATCACGTGGCCAGCCACCAGGTTGGCGAACAACCGGACTGCGTGGGAGAAGGGTCGGATCGCGAAGACGTTGACGAACTCGATGATTCCGACGAGTGGCTTCATCCCCGTCGGAACTCCAGGCGGCCACAGGAGGTTGCTCACATAGCGGAGCCCCGAGGTCCGAAATCCGATGAACACGAAGATCACGTAGGTGAGCAGGGCGAGGAACAGCGGAATCGCCATACGCGATGTGATCGGGAAGTTCACCAGCGGTGTGACCTCGAAGAGGTTGCCGACGAGGATGAACATGAACAGCGACAGCAGGTACGGGAAGTACTTCACCCCGTCGGGTCCGATCACACCGATCGCGATGTCGTTGCGGATCATGTCGACGAGGCCCTCCACCGCAGCACCGAACTTGGTGGGGATGGGGGACTTGCGTCGGTAGGCGAAGTAGAGGACACCGATGACGATGAAGGCCGCAAAGAAGGTGAGAACGACCGTTCGATTGATCTGGGTTCCGAAGAGATTCGGGAAGACGAAGAGTTCGCTGACGTCTGCGGGAGCACAAACCGGCTCATTCACGAAGTCGCAGTTCTCAACGGCCAGGACTAGCTGGTCCAATCGACATCCCTTTCTCTCCCGCGGGCAACTGCCACCGACTCGAGGATCAGCAGCACCATATACGTGATGACCGTCGCGAGGCCAAATGCCAGTCGGTCGATCGATACCACCGCCGCGATCGCCAGCATCGAACCCATGATCAGGCCCAATCGGAGGAAGAATCCGAACAATGCCGCCGCGTGATACATGGCCAGGGAGATGCGCAGCGCCACGCTGAGCATCGCCCCGGCGAGGAGGAAGTTGGCAACGACGACGCCGACACCGACCGCACCAGCCCAGGCACCGTCGAAGCCGCGCAACGCCCAGAAGACGGCCACCACCAGCGGACCGACCCAGATCGCACGCCGCACCGTGTGCCGGGCGATGACAGCCTCGACGGGGGTCGTACCGAGCCCCGCGGGCTCATTCGTCGCCATTCGGCACTGCCTCCTCCGCCGGGAGCATCTTCTCGGAGTAGTGCCACACCCGCAGAAATCCGGTGTAGCTGCCGAGCGCGATGCCCGAGATCACGAACCAGGGATCGGTTCCGAGCCACCGGTCCACGACCAGCCCGAGCAACGTACCCGAGAGCACCGAACCCAGGAAGCTGCCGCCCCCGATCCAGCCCTCCGAGAAGGCGGACGCGACGTCGCGGTGGGCGTTGTGCGGCTCCGGCACGTCTCAGGCCACTCCGCTGAAGCCGGCCGGGTACGGAGGAAAGGACGCGGCGAGTTCGCGGACCTCTGCTTCGATCTCCTTGAGCGCGACCTCGTCCGAGCGGGCTTTGAGGCCGGCCGCGATCAGGCCGGCGACCCGATCGGCCTGCGGTTCCTTCATTCCCTGGGTCGTCATCGCGGGGGTGCCGATCCGCAAGCCACTCGTTCGGTACGGAGGGCGGGGATCGTTGGGAATCGAGTTGAAGTTGAGCGTGATTCCGATCGAGTCGAGCATGCGGGCGGCATCCCGGCCGGTCAGGTCCTCGTCGATCGATGCCAGGTCCACGAGGAACAGGTGATTCTTCGTACCTCCGGTCACGATCCGCACCCCGTCAGCGATCATGCGGTTGGCCATCGTCGAGGCGTTCGCCACGATCTGGCGGGCATATTCGGCGAATGCCGGCGTGGACGCTTCGAGAAAGCACACCGCTTTGGCCGCGATCTGGTTGATGATCGGTCCCCCCTGTCCCCCCGGGAACACCGCCTTGTCGATGGTCCCCGCATACTCCTCGGTTGACAGGATCATGCCGCCCCGGGGTCCACGTAGGGCCTTGTGGGTGGTAGCCGTGACGATGTCGGCCCATTCCATCGGATTGGCCGACACGCCACCCGCCACGAGGCCGATGAAGTGGGCAGCATCGACCATGAACACCGCATCGATCTCGTCGGCGATCGCTGCGAACGCGGCGTAGTCGAGATCGCCCGAGTACGCCGAATAGCCGGCGAGGAGGATCTTGGGACGGTGCTCCAACGCCAGGCGCCGCACCTCGTCCATGTCGATCAGTTCGGTTTCGGGATCGAGGCCGTAGGCCACGAAGTCGTAGTACCGGCCGGAGAAGTTGACCGGTGAGCCGTGAGTCAGATGACCCCCCTGGTCGAGGCGCATGCCCATCACCGTGTCCCCTGGTTCCAGCAGCGACAGGTATACGCCCATGTTCGCCTGAGCCCCTGAGTGCGGCTGGACGTTGGCATGGGCTGCACCGAAGAGCGCCTTTGCCCGATCGATCGCGAGTTGTTCCACCTCGTCGACGACCGCGCAGCCTTCGTAATAGCGCTTCCCCGGGTAGCCCTCGGCGTACTTGTTGGTGAAGATCGATCCGCTGGCCGCCATCACGGCCGGCGAGGCGAAGTTCTCCGATGCGATCAGGTGGATGTGCGTGTTCTGTCGTTCGAGATCACGCTGGATCATGTCTGCCACGGTCGGGTCGACCATGGCGAGAGGGTTCATCTCGATCATCGGGTGTCCTGGTTCCGGGTCCGGTTGCCGCATGGGAGGGTACCCGGCATGGATCTGCGTGGAACCAGACGACCCGGCGCCGATCGCGCCTCACCTCGTGACGAGGACGGCGAATCGGAGCGGATATCGCACCAGAGTCACGGCATAGGGCCGCAGCCTCCGCTCAACTCCGTGATACATGTCGTGATCTCCTCTGACTGGGGTTGGGTTCTTCGGCGATCCGACGCCGTGGCCGCCGGCACGGTTCCCAACGAAAGAGGCCGGCCCGGAGGCCGGCCTCTTCGAGCACAAGCTTCACCAGTCAGCGGATGGCGTCTCCCGTGTCCTTGTCGAAGAAGTGCAGCTTCGAAGTGTCCACCACGAGGGTGGCCTGAGACAGCGGCTTGGGTGCGAAGTCCGGATGCACCCGGGCCGTGAACTTGGTCTCGCTGGCGTGAAGCTCCTCCTCGGAGCCCTCCATCGCCTCGCGCAGATCCTCGGTCATGACGGGTGCGAACGGCTTGGTGAAATGCACGAACGCCTCGGATCCGAGCTGTTCGACGATCTGGGTCTCGACTGAGATCGTCCGGTTGTCGGTGACCACATCCGAACTCGCCGCCTCGCGGATCTCAAAGGACTCGGGACGCACCCCGAGGACGACCTCCTTGCCGGAGTAGTCGGCCAGGCGCGGCCGCTCGGACAAGCGGGAGCGCGCGATCTCGACCTTCTCCCCGCAGAAGGAGACAAAGACCCGGTCGCCCTCCCCGCTGATCGTGGCGTAGGCGAAGTTCATGGACGGCGAACCGATGAATCCAGCCACGAAGAGGTTGTCTGGCTCGTCGTAGAGCTTGCGAGGAGAATCGATCTGTTGGAGGTTGGTCACTTCGCGTCCGTGGATGGCGCGCAAGACGGCGACCCGGTCGCCCATCGTCATGGCCTCGACCTGATCGTGAGTGACGTAGAGCGTCGTCGTGGCGAGGCGGGCGTGGAGCAGGCCGAGTTCGGAGCGCATCTGCACCCGGAGCTTGGCGTCGAGGTTGGACAGCGGCTCGTCCATGAGAAACGCCGAGGGCTCGCGGACGATGGCCCGACCCATCGCCACCCGCTGACGCTGGCCGCCGGAGAGGGCCTTCGGCTTGCGATTCAGCAGCTCGACGATCTCGAGCGTCTTGGCCGCGCCGTCCACCCGACGCTGGATCTCGTCCCGAGGCATCTTCCGCAACTTCAACCCGAAGGCCATGTTGTCGAAGACCGTCATGTGCGGGTACAGCGCGTAGTTCTGGAAGACCATCGCGATGTCGCGGTCCTTCGGCGAGACATCGTTGACGATCCGATCGCCGATCGAGAGATCACCATCGGTCACGTCCTCGAGGCCGGCGACCATGCGCAGCAGCGTCGACTTGCCGCAACCGGACGGTCCAACCAGAACCACGAACTCGCCGTCCTCGACGTGGATGTTCACATCATGGATCGCGCGCGTTCCGTCCGGATAGACCTTCCCGATCGAATCGAACGTGATCGAGGCCATGGTTCTCCTCCCGAAAAGTCGACCTGACGCCGCGCCGAACTTACCATGGAAGCGCTATCACCGTCCCGTGAACCAGGAGCATTGTGACTCGGACGATCGTCATCACCGGTGGAACCGGCGGTCTCGGAACCGCCCTTGCCGGGCGTCTGCTCGAATCGGACACCCGGCTGGCCGTGACCTACCTGCTGCCGGAGGAGGCGTCCGCGTTCGAGGACCGATTCGATCTCGACGAATCGCGCCTCATGCTCAGGAGAGTCGACGCCACCGACGCAGAGGCCATCGCCGGCTTCGTCGGCGAGGTGAAATCCAATTGGGGGCCGTTCCACGGGTTGGCCGCCCTCGTCGGCGGCTGGGCGGGTGGACGCGACGTCGAGGCCACCGACGACGTTCGGCTCGAACGGATGCTCGACCTGAACCTGCGCTCGGCTTTCAACTCCGTGCGGGCTTCGATCCCCTTGCTGAGGGAGGCGGAGTACGGGAGGATCGTGCTCGTCGGCAGCCGCGACGCCATCGATTCTCCGCCGGGGCAGGCCGCATTCAACATGGCCAAGGCCGGCGTCATGGCGCTCGGCAGAACCGTTGCCAGGGAACTCGAGCCGACGAACGTGACCGCCACGGTTCTTCTCCCGACCGTGATCGACACTCCCGCCACACGCGCCGCGCTCCCCTATGCCGACTATGTCGACTGGCCGACACCCGACGAGATCAGCGCAGTCGCCGCGTTCTTGCTCAGCGAGGAGGCGGGCGTCATGAACGGGGCGATGGTGCCGGTGTACGGCAAGGCTTGAGTCGACCAGACTATCCGCTGACCCGCTGGACCGACTGCAGCAGTTCTGTCAGGGGGAGGGCGGGGGCGAAGAGCCAGCCTTGACCGACCGAGCAACCGAGCCGCAGCAGGTGTTGGCGCTCTCCCTCGGTCTCGACGCCCTCGGCGACGGTCACGAGCCCGAGAGTCTCGCCGATCTCCACCACCATCTCGGCGAGCCGGGACCTCTCCGGTCCGGTCATACGCGCCACGAACGAGCGATCCACCTTGACGATCGAGATGGGAAGCGAGTCCAGCCGCGACAGCGACGAGTACCCGGTGCCGAAGTCGTCCAAGGCGATGCGCACGCCGAGGTCATGGATGTCGCCGAGGAAGCGCTCGCCGTGTTCGATCGCGGCGGTTTCGGTGATCTCGATGACGAGCGCTGAAGCGTCCAGACTGTTTGCCTCGAGTTCGGCCACGACGGTCGAGGCCAGTGCGGCGTGCACCTGGTCTGCAGAGATGTTGACCGACACCCACATCTCAGGATGCTGGCGACGGAGGACGGCCACGTCGTGACATGCCCGCCCGATGGTCCACGCTCCCAGCAATTCCATGAGACCCGCTTCTTCGGCGATGGCGAGCGCTTCGGGCGCCGAGATCGGGCCGTGGTCCGGGTGCTCCCAGCGCAAGAGGCCCTCTGCACCGATCGTCGCACCCGATTCGAGTTCGACGATCGGCTGATACATGAGCTCCAGCGAACCGGAAACGAGGGCGGCCTGAAAGTCGGATCGCAGTTCGGTGCGCCGGCGCAAAGCCTGATCAGCGGCCTGCCCGTGCAGGTGGAATGAGCCCTTGCGGCCGTGCTTGGCGACATACATCGCCTCGTCGGCGTTGGCCAGAACGGTGTCGACGGAATCTCTCAGGCCCAGGCCGGCCACCCCGATGCTGGCTTTGACGATCACCGCGCGCCCGCCGACGTCGAAGGGACGTTCGAAGGCAGCCAGCACCCGAGCGGCGACAACGGACTCTCGGCCCCGTTCCTCGACCTCGGTCAGCAGCACCGCGAACTCGTCACCACCAAGCCGCGCCACCGTGTCGTGGGAGCGGCAGCAGCTCTGCAGCCTCGCGGCCACCAGGCGAAGCAACTCATCGCCTGCCGCATGACCGTGGGTGTCGTTGACACGCTTGAAGTCGTCGAGATCGAGGAAGAGGATGGCGCTGCGCGAGCTCTGACGTTCGAGTGACTCGGCGACCAGGCGCCGGAACAGGGAGCGGTTGGCGAGTCCCGTCAGCGGGTCGTGCTCGGCCTGGTGTCTCAACTCCTCCTTCAGATCGTGCAGAGCTGCCAAAGACTCCTCGAGCCGGCCGTTCTCGAGTGACACCGAGAGTTGGGACGCCAACGTTTCGAGCAGCCCCAGATCGGTACGCGAGAACGAGGCGATGGCACTCTCCGGGTCCCGAACCACGAACGCTCCGATGATCTCGTCGCCCGACCTGAGCGGCACGGCCATCGCATCGGTTCGCCGGCGGTTCGGGTCGGACTGCTCGAGTCGGCTCTCGCCGGTCGACGTCACGTTTTCGACGATGGGGTCCAACTCGGCCGGCTGGACGATCTCCATGCTTCGCTCCACTGTCCCCGTCACCGAGGTGGCAAAGACGTCGGTCCGATCGTCTCCCTGGAAGAGGATGATCTCGCTGGTTTCTGCGGCGAACATCCCCATCGCCTGACGTGCTGCGGCTAGCACGGCTTCGTCGAGCTGTGGCGTGCGGTGCAGCTCGCGGGTTGCCTCGTACATGGCGGTGAGCCGAGCGTGCTCCTGTCGCTGGGACACCTGGGCCCGGTACGCCAGGAACAGCATGAAAGGTGGGATCAGAGCAATCCACAGCGATGACGGTCGCGCCCAGGCGATGTTGACCGCGACGAGCGCCAGGACTGAGTTCATGGCCGCCGCGGTGCTCCCGAGCGCCAGGACCTTCGAGATATCCGAACGCGTCATGCGCCCACCCGAGAGCCATATCGCCGAGTTGACCACCACGTTTGCGACGACCAGGGCCGCACCGACGCCGACGAGGGCTGCGGCGGTCGCCCGCATTCCGAGCGGATCCGCCGTGCCGAGCACAGACCGGAACACCACGATCACGACGCCCGCCTGGAGCGTGAACTGGATGACGTTGAACACGAGCTTTTGGATGTTCTGGCGGCGGTGAAGGACGAGGGCGGTGAGGCTGCCGACGGCGTGGCCGATGATCACCGCATATGGAGCGGCGAAGAAGAGCCCCAACACCAGCGGGATCTCGCTCAGCGAGAACGAGTGGGAGTGCCGGTTGAAGCTGAAGTGAACCACTGTCCGCTCGGCCGCATAGAAGAGCGGAACCAGGGCCCACCACGGGATTTCGAGAGGTGCCCCCGCCACTGGCGGTTCGTTCCACACGCCGACGACGACGACGACGACGACCAGAGCGATGGCCGCGGACAGCCACCAGACCCTGGCAGTCCCGGACGTCGTCCGCAGCTTCACGACCAGGACATCACTGACCAGGACAGACCGGACCAGGACAGGCCGGACCAGGACAAGCCGGACCAGGAGGCACCCGACCAGGACAGACCCGACCACGACAAGCCGGACCAGGACAGACCCGACCACGACAAGCCGGACCAGGACAGACCCGACCAGGACAGACCCGACCAGGACAAGCCCGACCAGGACAAGCCCGACCAGGACAAGCCCGACCAGGACAAGCCCGACCACGACAAGCCCGACCACGATCCACCCTCGAAGAATTCTGCGCTCGGTGAACCCGTCCACGGATTGCCGAAGATGTCCGCCTCGCCCTCGAGGGCCACGCCCTCATGGCTGAGCTGATGCGTTCCCCTGGCGTCATCCAGTGAGCCCGTCCCCGTTGCGATCGGCGCGCTCGGGACGACGTCGGGAGTTGGCATGCCGAAGGCGTTCGACAGGCTGATCATGCCCGCGCCCTGGCAGTCGGCCGAAACCCTCTTGAGCGGGTTCGCCGATTCCTCCAACAGTGCCTTGAGCTCGTCAGGCGTGATGTCGTGCCGCTGTTCGATGATCAGTGCCGCCGCTCCGGCGACGATGGCGGCGGACTGGGAAGTACCCGATCCCCGGAACAGCCGGTCTTGCACGACCGCGGAGGGGTTGTGATGGTCGACGAAGGATCCGGGTACTCGCAGCCCGAGAACGGACTTGCCCGGTGCGACCAGGTCCACGGTCCGGTCGGTTCCGCAGTTCGAGAACTCGAGAATGCGATCGTCTGCCGTTGCCTTCGTCCCCCGAGTGTCGACGGCGCCCACCGCGATGATCGTCGGATGCAGGGCAGGGTTGCGAAGCGGCACCGAGTTCCCGTCGTTGCCGGAGGACGATATGACGACGATTCCGGCGTTCCATGCCTGCTCGACCGCGTAGGCGAGCGGGTCGATGCTCGGGTCCTGGGACCCGTCCGTTCCGAATGCGAGCGCCAGCACCCGAATGTCGAGGTCGTGGGTCGGGTCCTGGCGATGACGGACCGTCCAGTCGATGGCCGCAATGACCTGTGACACGTCGGCGAGCCCGCGCCCGTCGGCCACCTTCACGTTGACGAGCCGAGCATTCGGAGCCACACCCATGTAGGACGTGCGGAAGTCAGACGTGGTCGGCTGGGCACCATGGGCCAGATCCGACCCGGCGATGATCGACGCCATGTGGGTGCCGTGGCCGAAGAGGTCGAGGTGGACGAGTTCAGGGTCGAGAGCATTGAAGGAGATGTCGGGCCCGTTGACGACCTTGGCCGGATCGGCCAACCCTCGAACGGGAGCGATGCCGGAGTCGATGATCGCAACATCGACCCCGAGGCCGGTGAAACCCTTGTCCCAGTAGGCATCGGCTTCGATCACATGGTCGACGAGTCGCGCCAGTGATCCCCCGTCCGACGGCGGGCCGCTCTCGAACGAGTTCAACGCGATCTGGGAATCCGCCGTGACCGACACGACTTGTGACGCAGCAGCCAAATGCGCGGCCACGGTCGATGTCATCCGCGCCACGAACCCCTGGATGATGGGGAGCGGCACCACGCCTTCTGCGCGGCTCTCAGCAAGGAGCGCTCCCACTGCTTCGGACTGACCAGGGGCACTGCGCACGATCCACGCCGACAGTGGCTCGGCTCCGGCACTCCCCAAGGGGACGAGCGCGAGCAACATGGCGGTGAGCAGTGCGACGACGACTGTGTTCCGTCGGGACTGCCTCTTCGAGTCGTTCTCGTCGTCTCCCCAGCCGACGCCGCGGCCGGGAGCGAGGATGAAGTGTGTATTCGTGGCGAACCCTCCGTGGTCAGATGTCCTCCCATCGGCATCCGGCCACCAAGAACTTGAATCCCGGTGCCGCAGATTTCGCTCGGAAGCCGGCCACAGCGGGCGACCGCGCCGGGCGATCGCGTCACGCGTACCCGCCGGGCGGTCGCCCTCCCCGGACGGCCGAAGCCCGCGTCGATCGACGCGGGCTTCGGGCAGGGCAGCCCCGACCAGGTTCGAACTGGCGTTTCCGGCTTGAGAGGCCGGCGTCCTAGACCGCTGGACGACGGGGCCGAGATCGGTTGTTCATTCGTTTGCCGAATGGCTCGGGGGGAAGGACTTGAACCCTCAACGACGGGACCAGAACCCGCTGTGTTGCCAATTACACCACCCCCGACCGGGTGACGGCGCGCGACAGCGCCTCCGGCGCCGGCATTCTATCCCAGCCCCTGAAGACCTCCCAGTCGGGGATCAAAGAGGGTCGACGGTGCGCCGGCGAGCGGCGCGGTACCGTGGATCTGCCACCTCGCGCAGTCCGACCGAGACGAGGTAGAACGCGGCTGCGAACACGGAGAGGGCGATGGACGGCGGGACGATGGCGTTCCAGGCGACCGCACCTGTGATCGGGTTCGTGAACGTGATGCCGTTGTACACGAGCGTGCCCCAGTTGACTCGCGTACCGGTCTGGCCGAGCCAGGCTGCGAACCCGTCGGCGACGATCGCGCCGATCACCGCCAGCATCATGTAGACCGCGGCCAGCGGGTAGAGGTGGGGCAGCACGTGCAGCCCGAGGATTCGCCATCGCCCGGAACCGGCCACGCGGGCGGCGTCGATGAACGGTGACGCGATGACCTTGAGCGCCTGGGCTCGGATGACGATGGCGCCGGCTCCCACTCCCGTTATCAGCCCGTAGATGAGGCCGAAGTCGACCGGTCCGATGTCCTGGGACCGCTCGGAAGTACCGATCACCAGCATGAAAACGGGGGCGGGAAGGAGGAGAAATGCATCCGAGACTCGGCTGAAGACCGCGTCGATCCAACCACGGAACAAGGCACTCATCGCTCCAACGAGAGTGGCCACGGCCGCCGTCGAGAAGGCCGCCACCATCGCCATCACCCACGTGGGCCGAGTTGCGGCCAGGAGTTGGGACAGCACATCTCTTCCCAGCGCGTCGGTTCCGAACACATGGCCGTTTCCGGGCGGAGCCGGGTTGACCGCCACACTCGGGTCGAAACCGGTGACCGGGTCGTAGACCCCCGTCGGCCAGACCGATCCGAGCAGGAGCGGATACACGAATCCGGCCACCCCGTACACGGCGATGATCACCACGCCGATGACGGCGAGCCGGTTGTGCCGGAACTCGCGGAGGCCCAACTGCGCGGCCCGCCACGTCCTCGCCCTCCAGCTGATCACAGTGTCACATCCGTCGGATGGGAGATGCGGGGGTCGAGCCCAAAGGTGACGATCTCGAGCGCGAGACGAGTGAGCATCGTGAGCACGCCGATCACCATCAGGACCGAGACCACCATCGGGATGTCCTGGGACTCGATGGCCGAGAACAGCAACGTTCCAACCCCTGGCCACGACACGGCTCGTTCGATGATGACGAGACCGGTCATCAGGTACGGAATCGAAACTGCGAGACGCGCCACGAGGGCGAGCACCGCGTTCTTCGACGCATGCCGATCTCGGATCGTGCGTTCTCGGAGTCCTTTCGCGCGGGCGGTCCCGACATAGTCCTCGTTCAGCTGACCCACCACGCCCGCCTGCATGATCAGCATGAACTCCCCAAAGGCCAGCACCACGAACGCGATCAGCGGAAGCATCGCTTCGAGGAGCAGGTCGACCGCCCACGGTGTGATGCCCATCACGGCCCACAGGCCCGCCATCACAGCCGTCGCCAGGATGAACTGAACAGCGGGCGTGATGCGGGTGCGTTTACGCCGCCACCACAGGGACGCGGCGACCGCCGCGACGACCATCCCCACCGTCAACGCCACGGTCATGCGGTTCAGGAAATGGGTTTCCGTGAGCGGAGCATCGAACCAGAGCTCTCGTCGTTGATCCTCGAACATGGCGGCCCGCCATTGGTGCAGCCGCAAAGCCAGCACGGTGGTGACGACGAAGCCGACGAATGGGGGGAACAGGGTCGACAGCGAGACGCCGGTGAGGGTGATCGCGTCGCTACCGAAGCCGCCCCTCCAACCAGTGACGCGTCCAAGCCACTGGCCGAGGACGTAGGCCAGGGCCAGACCCGTGACGAAGACGAAGACCGTCGGCGCGATGACGGCTCCCAGCGGGCGACTGATCCTGCCTCCTGTCGTCGTCTGGCCGAGACCGCCCTCGACGAAGCCGCTCAACCACGACCACCAACGCATGTGGATCGGACGGTCCACGCCGAAGGCCTGGCGCAGGGCTTCGACCTCGTCGGCGGTCATGCCGAGGCGAAAGACCGAGAAATAGTCGCCGGGAATCAGCGATTCGACCAGCCAGAACATGACGAAGCTGAACACGAACAGAGACACGACGCCGACCGCCAGCCTGCGCCCGATGAACTTGAACACGGTGAGTTGTTCCTCCGCCGGCGAGCTTATGGTCCCAAACGGGCGTTCACCGCCAGGGAACACGTCACAGGGCGGCAGTGACGATGTTCTGCGCGAGAGAAGGAACAATCGACGGGCTGCCGCCCTGTGCGGGCCATGGTATCCGCCACTCCGCGACCTGTCGCGGGTATGTTCGGGCGATGGTCGACTTCCTCATGGGATATGTCCTCGGGGAGAGAGCCGCGTCGCGAGCAGCGGCGATGTCGCGTAGCGCCGGGGCGAGTTCCGGGGCTCAGGTGACCGGTGATCTCCACGACCTGGACGAGCGGATCGACCGCCTGCTGCTGGCCGTCGATGCGATGTGGTCGATCATCAAGGAGCGGGGATATGTCGACGAGGACCTCGCCGAGCGTATCCGCGCCATCGATGGGATGGATGGCGCCGTGGACGGCCTCAGGAAACCGCTTCCCCGTCGCTGCACCAAGTGCGACTCCATGGTCGAACCGGGCCGGAGGTCCTGTGCCTTCTGTGGTGCAGAGATGGAGAGCTCGGGCCCGCTCGACCACATCTGAGGATCATCCCGCCAGCGCCTCGGCGGCCTCGGCCCTGCGCAGGGCAGCAATGAGTTCGTCGAGGTCACCTTCAAGGACGGCGTCGAGCTTGTAGAGGGTCAGTTCGATCCGATGATCGGTGACTCTGCCCTCCTTGTAGTTGTAAGTCCGGATCTTCTCGGAGCGGTCGCCGGACTTGACCATCGACCGCCGGGCGCCGTCGACCTCCGCATGGCGTCGATCCATCTCCCGCTGATAGAGACGCGCCCGCAGCACCCGGAACGCCTTCTCCTTGTTCTGGAGTTGGCTCTTCTCGTCCTGGCAGGACACGACCAGACCAGTGGGAAGATGGGTCAGCCGCACGGCTGAGTCTGTCGTGTTGACGGACTGGCCACCGGGGCCACTGGAACGGAAGACGTCGACTTTGACATCGTTGGGGTCGATCTCGACTTCGACCTCGTCGACCTCGGGAAGCACCGCCACGGTGGCGGTCGACGTGTGCACGCGGCCCTGGGATTCGGTTCGGGGCACGCGTTGGACCCGGTGTACACCGGCTTCGAACTTGAACCCCCCGTATGCGTTCGCCCCTTTGATGCCGACCGTCACTTTCGAGTAGCCCCCGGCTTCGGACGGCGACGTTTCGATGGGTTCGATGGAGAGTCCGGATCTCTCTGCGTACCCCTCGTACATGCGGAGGAGGTCCCCCGCCCAAATGCCAGCCTCGTCACCGCCCGCCGCGGCCCGGATCTCGAGGATCGCGCTCTTGGCGTCGTCGGGATCCACTGGCGTGAGCGCGATGGTCAACTCAGCCAGGATGCGATCGACGTCGTGCGAACGGTCCTCGGCCAGCCGTCCGAGCTCGTCTGCCAACGAGGGATCGGCAGCCGCCAGCTCTCGAGCCTCGGCTACGTCGGTGCGGGCGGCACGGAGTTGGTCGGCCAGTTCGATGATCGGTTTGAGCCGGGCGTGGGCACGGCCCAAGTCCGAATACTCGGAAGGATCGGTACTGGGACTCCCGAGCCGCTCCTCGACCTCGGCCAGCTCTGACTCGAGCTCGGCGAGTCGGGCTTCGAGCCGCGGCTCCATCAGCGCGCTCGGGCCTGCACCGAGATCTCGGGCACGTCGCCGCGGGCCAGGATCTCGTCGACCTGGGCGTCGTCGAGGGCGGAGAGCAGCGATGCCACTGCAACCTCGATCATCGGCTCTTCGGGAACGCCGGTCGTCAACTTCTGCAGCCACAAACCGGGCGCGGCGAGGATCGCCGCCACCCGCTCGGAGCTGTGCGTGCCCGACCATCTCAGCAGTTCATAGGACATGCCGGCGATGAGCGGGATCCCGAGAATCCGGCTGCCCACCAGCCAGGGCCACGACGGCCGTCCCACCAGGGTGAACACGACGATGGCCAGCAAGATCACGATGAGGAGAAAGCTCGTCCCGCAGCGTGGATGCTCGGGCCGGTAACGCTTCACCGAATGGACCGAGAGGGGCTGGCCGTTCTCGTAGGCGTGGATCGACATGTGCTCGGCGCCGTGATACTGGAAGACGCGCCTGATCTCCCGGGACCGGCCCAACGCCCAGATGTAGGCAACGAACAGGACCAGACGGATGACGGCTTCGAGCACGACGAACGCGGCATCGGACTCGCCGACCATCAGGTTGGCCGCCGCTGCGGGGAGGACGATGAAGAGGCCGACGAAGAGGACCATGGCGAGCGTCAGCGAGCCGATGAGTTCGGTGCGGCTCAACTCTTCTTCGTCCTCGCCGACGGACTTCTGGGCGGACCAGCTCAGGGCACGAAAGCCGAGTGAGAGGGACTCGCCCAGCACCAGCATGCCTCGCACCAGCGGAACCCGCGCCCACTTCGAGCGCGACGAGAGCTTCGGAAGCTCGTGGCGCTGGGCTTCGATCACGCCGTCCGGACGTCGCACGGCAACGGCCCAGGCCGTCGGGGCTCGCATCATCACTCCTTCGAGGACCGCTTGGCCGCCAACCGATTGAGCCGGGTCGATCGACCCGGAGGGTGGTGTGCTCATACGTCGAGGAGCGCGGGCGTCCGAATCGTGTGCGACTCGCGGCTGGAGCCGCTCACTCGGCGTCGACGGTCTCGGCCGCAGGCTCGGAGACGGACTCGGCCTTCTGACGCTTTTTCGACTTGAGCTCGGTTCCGGCGTAGCGCTTCTGGAATCGCTCCACCCGGCCACCGGTGTCGACGAGCTTCTGCTTGCCCGTGAAGAACGGGTGACACTCGTTGCACAACTCGATGTGCATGTCGCCCTTCGTCGATTGTGTCGTGAAGGTGTTGCCGCAGGAGCAGCTGATCTCGGACTTCACGTAATTGGGGTGGATCTCTGCCTTCATCACTTCCGCTCCTGGCTCAGGAACTCTTCGCCACGTCGGCGAGGAACTCTTCATTCGACTTCGTGTTCTTCAACCGGTCGACCAGCAATTCGAGCGCGGAACCGGACTCCAGTGCCAGCAGCACCCGGCGCAACTTCCACACCTGGGCGAGCTCTCGCTGGTTGAACAGGAGTTCCTCCCGACGTGTTCCCGACGCCTCGATGTCGATGGCCGGATAGATGCGCTTGTCGGCGAGCTTACGGTCGAGGCGCAACTCCATGTTTCCGGTGCCTTTGAACTCTTCGAAGATCACTTCGTCCATCTTCGATCCGGTCTCGACCAGCGCAGTGCCGAGAATGGTCAACGAGCCGCCTTCTTCGATGTTGCGGGCGGCGCCGAAGAACCGCTTCGGCGGGTACAGGGCCTGGCTGTCGACACCACCGGACAGAATCCGCCCAGACGCAGGTGTGGCCAGGTTGTGGGCGCGGGCCAGACGGGTGATCGAGTCGAGGACGATGACCACATCCCTTCCCTGTTCCACCAGGCGCTTGGCACGTTCGATCGCCAATTCGGAGACCTGGGTGTGTTCCTCGGCCGGTCGGTCGAAGGTGGAATAGATCACCTCGCCCTTGACCGAACGCTGCATGTCGGTCACTTCCTCTGGCCGCTCGTCGACCAGCACCACCATCAGGTAGCACTCGGGATTGTTCTCGGTGATGGCCTGGGCGATCTCCTTCAACACCGTGGTCTTGCCTGCCTTCGGCGGGGAGACGATGAGGCCGCGCTGGCCCTTGCCGATCGGTGCGATCAGGTCGACGATCCGGGTGAGGGTCGAGTCGGCTTTCGAGTCCACTTCGAGACGTAGCCGCTCATCGGGGAAGAGCGGTGTGAGCTTTTCGAACTTGGGACGCCGCCGAGCCTCCTCGACATCCATACCGTTCACGGAATCGATGCGAATGAGGGCGGGGAACTTCTCCTGGCTGCGGGGCGGACGGATGGGTCCGACGATCTGATCACCCTTGCGCAGTCCGAACTTGCGGACCTGGCTGGCGGAGACGTACACGTCCTTGTCCCCTGGCAGATAGCCGGTGACACGGAGGAACCCGTAACCCTCGGGGAGGATGTCCAACAGCCCTTCGCGCACCTCGGAGTCACCCTCGACCACGTTCTGGTCGTACTGGCGTTCGCCACCGCCGCCACCGCCACCACTGCCGCCACCGCCACCCCCGCTGCGCCGACGCTTGCGGTTGCGATTGCGGTTGCGATTGCCCTGGTTGTCGTCATCGTCCTCGCCGCGGTTGAGCTGGGACGCCTGGTTGGCTGCGGGCGAACCCTGATTGCCGGGCTGTGAGCTCTGGTTTCCGTGCTGAGCGCCCTGGGAGCCACGCCCGCCGTCATCAGTGCGGCGGTCGCTCTCCGGTTCGTGGCGGTCGCGATTCGCGTCTCCGCGGTCCTCGTTCGAGTCTGCACCGTTGTCGGTGCGGGTCTCCTCGTCGGTACGGGCGGTGGCGACAGGGAGCTCGATGTCCTCGGTCGGGGGCGAACCCTCGGCGGCCTCGCCGGCTTCGACGAGTGCCGTGATGATCTTGGCCTTCTGGAGACCGTCGGCTTCGATGCCCACGGCCTTGGCGATCTCGCGCAATTCACCGACCGACTTGGTCTGGAGTTGGGCTCTGGTGCTCATGTGCTCCTCTCGGCCCACCGAGACAGGATCTACTTGGGTGCCGCGAACGGCGAGGGTGTTTCCAGCGTGTTCCACTTGGGACGTGAGCCCACGTGGACCCGAAGCGTGATCCTGCGTGTGATCCAGGTGGATCCGGCGGGGAAATACCTGACTGAGACTTGTGTCCCAGCGGTGAGAGGGATCTTAGCCGGTTTCAGGGCCGAGGCAACTCAGCCAGCACCCGCACGACGGAATCGAGATCCGCTGGGATCGTGCGGGTCCGCTCGGGCCGCTCGGCCAGGTCCGCGAGGTCATCGGGGAGCTCCGGTGTCACGCCGGTGGCCCGCCGCACCGCATCGCCGAACTTGGCCGGGTGTGCGGTTGCGACCGAGACCATCGGCCGGTCCCCGCGCTCTGCGACTCCCGCCATCCATCCGATCGCCGTGTGCGGATCGATCGTCTCGCCGGTCGCCAACCGGAAGCGGTGGATGGCCTCCTCGATCTCCCCCTCGTCGTACCAGTGACCGGTGAACCGCTCACGCATCGCTCCATGGGCTCCCTCGTCGAGGACGAGCCGCCCTTCGGTGGCCAACAACGACATGGCGTGGGCGACGGCAGGGCCGTCGCGCCCGACGAGCTCGAACAGGTAACGCTCGAAGTTGCTCGGCACGCCGATGTCCATCGCCGGTGCGATGGTGGGGACCACCACCGATGTTTCGACCCTTCCGCGGTCGATGATGTCGACCAGGCCGTGGTTGGCGTTGGTGCCCACCACGAGGCGTTCGACCGCCACGCCACCACGACGCGCGACCTCGGCGGCGAGAACATTGCCGAAGTTGCCGGTGGGTACGGCCACATCGAACGGTGAGGCGAGCCGCATCCCCGTCCATGCGTAGTAGACGGCCTGGGCCATCACCCGCCCCCAGTTGATCGAGTTCACGGCAGCGAGCCGGTACGCCGCCCGCAGACTCGGTGTGGAGAACGCCTGCTTCACGAGCGCCTGGCAGTCGTCGAATGTGCCTTCCACGGCGACGGCACGGATGTTCTCTGCAGCCACGGTGGTCATCTGCAGGCGCTGGACGTCGGAGACCCTGCCGTGCGGATACAAGATGACAACCTGGACAGCCGGTCGGTCGGCGAGCGCTTCGATCGCCGCAGAACCGGTGTCGCCGGAGGTGGCGCCGAGCACCGTTGCCGTGGCTCCACGAGAACCGAGCACCGCGTCGAAGGCAGCCCCTACGAACTGGAGCGCGTAGTCCTTGAACGACAGCGTCGGTCCCCAGAAGAGCTCGAGAAGATGGTGGCCGGCAGACACCTCCCACAACGGGGCAACCTGCGGGTGGCGAAAGCGGTCGTAGATGGATCGCAGGATCTCGTCGAGGTGCGGCTCGATCACCGAACCGGTCACGAATGGTCGAATCACTGCCGAAGCGACCGCCGCGTAGTCGCCGGTCTCGGGGAGCTCGAAGATCGGGAACTCCGATGGGACGTAGAGGCCGCCGTCGACGGCGAGACCCTCGAGAAGTACATCGTCGAAACCGAGCACGGGAGCGGCACCGCGCGTTGAGATGTACTGCATCACGGCGCGGAGCTGATGACGCGAATCGCCGCCGCAAGCTGCTTGACGACATCGAGCGCACCGAGCCCGGCGGCCGCGGCCCGCAGGTCGGCCTCCCTGGCATCGTGGGTCACCAACAAGAGAGTGGCGTCATCGCCCCGGCCTTCCTGCCACAACGACATGATCGAGACGTTGTGGTCCCCGAACATGGCGGCGATCTTGGCCAGGACTCCGGGGGCGTCGGCCACTTCGAGGCGCAGGTACCACTTGGTCGTGGCCTCCGCGAAGTCGGTCACTTGGCCGTCACCAAACCGGATTCGGGGCGCGACCTGGGTGCCCGAGAGCAGCTCGCGGGCTGCGGCGATGACGTCGCCGAGCACGGCGGTGGCCGTCGGCTCGCCACCTGCGCCTGGTCCCGAGAAGAGCAGTTCGCCGACGGACGGCCCCGACACGAAGACGGCATTGTTCGCTCCACGGATCGACGCCAGCGGATGGTCGAGGGGGACCAGGGCGGGATGGACGCGGACACAGACGCCATTGGTGCGATCGGCGACCGCCAGGAGCTTCACCGCGTATCCCAACTGGCGGGCTGCGGCGATGTCGGTGATGTCGATCCCGTCGATGCCCTCGGTGTAGACCCGGTCCGATCCCACCCACACCCCGAAACCGAGACCGGCGAGGATCGCCGCCTTTGCCGCCGCGTCACCACCTCCGACGTCGGCGGTCGGGTCGGCTTCGGCATAGCCGAGCCGTTGGGCTTCGGCGAGGACGTCGGCGTATGCCCGACCCTCCTCGGCCATCGCCGTGAGGATGTAGTTCGTGGTTCCGTTCACGATGCCGAGGATCATCGTCAGCGGCTCACCCGCCAGGGACTCCGACAGGGGGCGGATGAGGGGGATGCCACCACCGACTGCGGCCTCGAACAGGAACGAGACGCCTGCGGCCGCCGCGGTCTGGAACAAGACGGGGCCGTTGGCTGCGATCAACTCCTTGTTGGCGCTGACCACGGGCTTGCCCGCTTCGAGGGCGGCGAGAACCAGCGGACCAGCCGGGTCGAGTCCACCCATCACCTCGACCACGAGGTGAACGTCGGGATCGGTGATGACCGCCATCGGATCGTCGGTGGTCAGCCCGGCCGGGAAGGGTCGGGCCTTGGCCATGTCGCGCACGGCAACCCGCACCAGTTCCAGTTCGATGCCGGACTTGGCGGCGATGATCTTCTGATCTTCGATGAGCTTGCGCGCCAGCGTGCCGCCGACCGTGCCGCCTCCGAGAATCCCGATGCCCACCCGCATTGACCCACCCCGATCCTCGTCCGTTGAGACCGTGTGCTGTGCCCCCGGCAGGATTCGAACCTGCGCACCTGGCTCCGGAGGCCAGTGCTCTATCCCCTGAGCTACGGGGGCAAGGGGCGGAAGTGTACCCCGGGGCCATCGCCGCTCAGCGAGGGGGCTGCCGGATGGCCCCCGCCCGGGCGGCGTCGCCCCGAGGGCCGGGAGGGCGCCATGCGGTGGCGGCGCGCCGTGGGTGATCCTCGTCGAGAGCAACCGCGGCGATGAGTTCGCCGATCACCGGGGCGAACTTGAATCCATGACCGCTTCCGCCGGCTGCCACCACGACGCCCGGGCGGCCCGGCACGCGGTCGACGAGGAATCGGCCACCCGGCGCATCGCAGTAGAAGCAGACTCTCGTTCGAGCTACTCGGGCGCCCACGAGACCCGGGGCCGCCTCCTGAAAGAACTTCCGGAAGCTCCCCACCACCGGATCGGACACCGTCCTGACCTCGAGACGTTCGGTGATCCCCGGCCCGTGATGTCCGACCTTGACGACCCCGTCCGGCGTGGCCGGAAAGCCGTAGAACCCGGTGGTCTCGAGGTCGAGAGCCCAGACCGGGACGTCTCTGAAACGAGCGGTCTCGGCGGGGCGCAGGTAGAGGACAGGCTGGCCGGCGGGTGTGAGGATTGGTCGGGTCTCCGGTACCAGGCGCGGGGTCCATGCCCCCGCTGCCACCACGACGCGGTCCGCTCGGAGCAATCCATCGTCCATCAAACCCACCCAGCCGTCGCCGATTTGGGCCACCTTCTCGGGAACGACCCCGACCCCCTGGGACTCGCAGTCCCGCTCCATGAAGCGCAGCGCGGCAGAGGCATCGGCCCAGCCAGCACCCGTATTCAGGTAGCCGTCCACGAACCGACCGGGTGTGAGAAACCCGAGAAGACCCGTCACCCCGACGGCGTCGAGACGTCTAGCGGAGGCCAGGTTGGCGAAGCTGGCGCCGGCAAACGTTGTCGAGTCCATCGGCTCGAGGGTCACACTGGCTAGTCCGGTCTGGCGGAAGAGGACTTCGGAGGCGTTCCATCGCCGCCACCCGTCAATGGCCTCGCCCGCCCAGGAGCGATGAAACTCGTCGCCCGCGTAGTCATCGCGGATGATCCGCGAGATGTCCTCGGATGAGGCGCCACTGTCCCTCGGACCGACCACGACCACCTGATGACCCTTCCGGACGATCGCCGAGGCCGCCGCCAAGCCGAACACTCCGCGGCCGATCACGATGACGCGCATCCCCCGACGCTATCGCCTATCACAGGTCGGCAGTACGCTTCGGCGCATGAGGAGTATCTGGAAAGGCGCCGTTTCATTCGGTCTCGTCACCATCCCGGTGGCGATGTATTCGGCGACCGAAAATCGCACACCGAAGTTCAAACAGCTCCGTGGGTCGGATCATTCGGCCATCCGGTACAAGCGGGTCTCCGAGGCCGATGGCGAGGAAGTCGACTACGCCGACATCGTCCGGGGGTACGAGGTGGACGCGGGCAAGTACGTCGTCTTCACCGACGAGGAACTCGAAGCCGCCACTCCCGACAGAAGGGCCAAGCTGGTCGATGTCGTCCAGTTCGTCGACGCGTCGGAGGTGGATCCCATCTTCTACAAACAGACCTACTACCTCGCCCCCGAGAGAACCGGTATCAAGGCGTACCGGCTACTCATCGACGCGCTGGCCGAAACCGACAAGGTCGCGCTCTCCAAGGTCTCCATTCGTGAGAAGCAGCACATGGCCGCGTTGCGGGTGACCGACGGCGTGCTGGTCATGGAGACGATGTTCTGGCCCGACGAGATCCGCCAGCCCGAGTTCGAAGAACTCGACACCGAAGTGGAGATCCGCCCCGAAGAGGTGGCGATGGCCAAGTCCCTCATCGAGAACCTGACCAGGGCCTTCGACGAATCCGAGTGGGTCGACACCACGCGCGAGGCGGTCGAAGAACTGGCCGCCAAGAAGGTGGCCGGCGAGGAGATCGTGGCGCCGGAAGCGCCGGAACCCACCAAGGTCGTGGATCTGCTCGAGGCGCTCAAGGCGTCCGTCGAGGCGACCAAGTCGAGGCGCGCCGCCAGTTAGACGGCCCAGTTCGACGGCCAGTTGAACGGCCCAGTTCGACGGTGCAGTCAGGCGCGGTCCGGCGCACCGGGCGGGCCTTCCCGGTCCCATGTCACCTGTTCGGCCGGCGTGGCCGAGAATCCCTTGAAGACCGGGGCGCGAAGGCGTCCGTCCGTAGTCCAGGCGGCGTATTCGATCACTGCAACCAGCGCCGGCTCCACCCAGCGCACCGGGGTCGGCACGACCCCGACATCCTCGAGCGGCGGTGGTCCGGGAGTCGCCATTTCTCCGAGCGCCCGATCAACCGCTCGCAGTGTCGCGTGGTCGAAGCCCGAGCCAACCGACCCGACATAGCGGAGGCGTTCGCCCACCCAGAGCGCCAACGCCAGCGAGGCGAAGGTCGACGATCTCGACCCGCTTCCGGCCAGCGTCCCGACCACCACGGCCTCGCAGGTCTTCCGGTTGGGGGTCTTACGCCAGTCCTCGGAGCGCCGGCCGGGCCGGTACGACGATCCGAGACGCTTGGACACGATTCCTTCGAGGTCGTGAGCCCGCACGGCTTCGAACAAGGCAGGACCGTCCTGGTGGGTGTCGGTGAGGGCAACTGGAGCCTCGAAGCCGACCGCCTCGAGACGAGACCGTCTCTCCTCCCACGGCAGACCGACCAGGGGGACGGTGTCGTACAACAGGTCGAAGGCCAGGAACGTGACCGGCACCTGGGCCACCAAATGGGGGCGCGGCGCCTTGACGTGCATGCGCGCCTGGAGCGCCTGGAACGACGGTCGCCCGGCACCGTCGAAGGCCACGATCTCGCCATCGACGACGAGGGGGAGTGGGACGACGCCTGCGAGCTCGGGATAGCTGAGTTCGATTCGGTTGCCGTTCCGGGAATGGATCGATCCGTCGCCCGCGACGATGGCCCTCACCCCGTCCCACTTCACCTCATGAACCCAACCCGGCTCATCGGTGACGTCAACCCGGCGCGTGGCCAGCATCGGTTCGTACACCGGCGTCATCCGACGGACGCTACGCCTTTCGGCGAGCTTCGGGCCACCGATCCTCAGAGGTTGCCGCGGGCGCCCTGTTCGCGCTCGAGGGCTTCGAACAGCGCCTTGAAATTCCCGACACCGAAGCCGCGGGAGCCGTGCCGTTCGATCACCTCGTAGAAGACGGTCGGACGATCCTGCACCGAATTCGTGAACAGCTGGAGGAGGTAGCCCTCGTCGTCTTGATCGACCAGGATCCGATGTTCCCGCAGTACGTCGAGGTCGGCGTCGATCGTCGACCAGTCGAGGCGATCGCGCATCTGGTCGTAGTAGCTGTCTGGCACCTTGAGGAACTTGATCCCACTGGCCCGCATGCGGCTCACCGTGTCGACGATGTCGTCGGTCAGCAGCGCCATGTGCTGGACGCCGGGACCCCGGTAGAAGTCGAGGTACTCCTCGATCTGGGACTTCTTCTTGCCTGCGGCCGGCTCGTTGATCGGGAGCTTGATGCGGCCCTGGCCGTCCCACAACACCTTGGACATCAGTGCCATGTACTCCGTCGAGATGGCCTCGTCGTCGAAGTGGACCAGCTGACTGAAGCCGAGCACGTCGGCATAGAAGCCGGCCCACCGGTCCATCTCGCCCAGTTCGACGTTGGCAACCACATGGTCGACGATCAGCAGACCCTTGGGCTCGAACTGCAGGAACGACGTCTCGACGTCTGCCCGGTAGCCGGGAAAATACATGCCCGAGTAGTTGGAGCGGTCGACAAAGGTGTGGATCGTCTCGCCATACGCCTCGATGGACGCGGTCAGGATCTTGCCGCCTTCGTCCTCGTGGACCGTGGGTTCGGAGTGGGGAGTGGCCCCGCGCTCGACGGCGACCCGGAACGCCTCTTCCACGTCGGGAACGGAGAAGGAGACGTCTCTGACGCCGTCGCCGTGCTCGGCCTGATGGCGGTTGATGTCCGAGTCCGGGCCAATTCCGGCCGTGAACACGAAGCGGATGTCGTTCTGCTCCATCACGTAGCTCGCGCGGTCCCGCATTCCGGTTTCCGGGCCCGCATATGCGACAGCCGAAAAGCCGAAGACGGACCCGTAGTAATGGGCAGCCTGTTTGGCATTGCCGACATAGAACTCGATGTGGTCATAGCCGAGGATCGGCATCGGATCGTGTTCACGCATCGGGGGTACCTCCGTCAGGCCGCGTTGCCCACACTCTCGGTCAGATCGGCGCCATGATCAAACCAGGCGGAGCATGTGAATCCGATTGTTCAGTGAATCGGGGATCTGCTCGGCAAATCCGGCCATGAATCGTCCATTCCCTGGATATCCCACGGTCCCGATCCCCCCTCGACCAGGGAGGTTGTCGGAGTACCCTGACGAGGCGGTCGATCGACTGGTCGTCGCCGGCATGCGTCGGGTCAGATCGAGGGAGTGCGGGGCAAACGTGCAGGAGTGGGTGGTCGTGATGGTCGTCGCTGCAGCGGCGGTTTCGGACGTGTCCGCTGCATCTGAATGCTGTGACTTTGCTGTCTCATTCCAGAGTCCCTCGAGGTCGCAAGCCGGTTCGCTCGCCGCGCCAGCGGCGCATCGAGCCTGAAATACCTGCCGCGACCGTCGCGGTCCCAGGACCACACAGAGAGAACGGACGCACGTGAAGATGAAGATCCTGATCGCCAGTTCGATCGCCCAGAGCGCACTCGATGAACTAGCCACCGCCCACGACCTCGTATATGCCGTGGGTGCCTCCGAGGCCGACCTCGCGCAGGCAATCACAGGATGTGATGCCCTCGTCTTCCGCAGCGGGGTCGACATCACGGCGACGGTGCTCGACCATGCCGGATCGCTGCGGCTGATCGTGAGGGCGGGGTCGGGCTATGACAACATCGACCTGGATCGCCTCGCCGAAATGCGACTGCGTTTCGTCCGCATTCCCGGTCCCGGAGCCAAAGCGGTTGCAGAACTGGCGTTCGCACTCATGCTCGGGCTGGCACGCCAGGTGCGCTGGGCGGACCGTGAGTGGCGAGCCGGCCGCTGGGTCAAGAGCCAAGCCCAGGGTCGTCTGCTGACGGGAAGATCGCTGGGGATCGTCGGAGCAGGCAACATCGGTTCACGAACCGGTGCGCTCGGTGCAGCCTGGGGCATGAGTGTCACGGGATGCGTCGAACTGCCGGCACCCTCGATCGAGGAAGCCCTCAGCCGACGCGGGATCCGCCTCGCCGGTTTCGACCAGGTGATGTCCGAATCCGACTTCGTGAGCATCCATGTGCCTCTCCAGGACTCGACGCGCAACCTGATCGATGCCCGTGTCATCGGGTCGATGCGACCCGGCTCGATACTGGTCAACCTGTCCAGGGGAGGAGTCGTCGACGAACTCGCCCTGCGTGACGCTCTGCTGTCTGGGCACATCGCGGGCGCCGGCCTCGACGTTCATTCGGCTGAGGGGAACGGACGAATCTCACCGCTGGCCGATCTGGAGAACGTCGTCCTCACACCCCACATCGGAGCGTCCACGTCTGATTCTCAGGAGGAAATCGGGCGAATGATCGTCAAGTGTCTCGCTGACCCGCCGTCCGACGACGATCTCCGGGCCGGCACCCCCGACAATTTCACGGTCATCTGAGAGGATTTCCCATGACGACCACCAAGACCCAGCTCTTCGGAAGCATGCTTCGTTCCCCGAATCTGGAGTACCTGCTCGAGGCGCACAACGGCCTCAGCGCCAAGATCGTCGAAGAAGCCGGCTTCGCCGGAATCTGGGCGAGCGGTCTGGCGATCTCCGCGGCCCTCGGAGTCCGCGACAGCAACGAAGCCAGTTGGACACAGGTTCTCGAAGTCGCCGAGTTCATCTCCGACGCCACCTCGATTCCCCTCATGCTCGACGCGGACACCGGCTTTGGGAACTTCAACAACGTCCGCCGTCTCGTCCAGAAACTGGAACAGCGAGGCGTGCCGGCGATGTGCATCGAGGACAAGATCTTCCCCAAGACCAATTCCTTCATCCGCAGCGAGGGCCAGCCCCTCGCCGAGATCGACGAGTTCGCCGGGAAGATCCGCGCCGCCAAAGACAGCCAGACCGACCCGGACTTCTCAGTGGTGGCACGCGTCGAGTCATTCATCGCCGGCTGGGGTCTCGACGAGACACTGCGACGGGCCGAAGCGTATGCCGATGCGGGGGCAGACGCCGTCCTGATACACAGCAAGCGCAAGGACGCGGACGAGATCGAATCCTTCATGGGACGATGGGATGGCCGCGCACCGGTCGTCGTGGTTCCGACGACGTATTGGACGACTCCAACGGCGGATCTCGGGGAGATGGGAGTCAGCCTGGCGATCTTCGCCAATCATCTCGTGCGAGCCAGCGTCTCGGCCATGCAGCAGGCCGCTCGAACGATCCGCCAGGACCTCGGCACGGGCCAACTCGAGGACCGGATCGCTCCCGTCGCCGAGATCTTCCGGCTGCAACGCGCCGACGAACTCGCTGAAGCAGAACTGCGCTATCTCCCGTGACGGCAGTCCGCAGCGAGTGCCGACTCAGGCGCTCAGTACCTCCCGCACGACCTGGTTGACGAGTCCTCCATCCACCGCATCCCGGTGAGTCTTCATGATCGTGCCGATCACTCTCCCGGCTGCCGCAGGATCACCGGCCACCCCGAGTTCGTCCACCGTGGCGATCACGAGTTCCCGGGTGGCCGCCGCATCGAGCTTCGTCGGCAGCCAGCGGGAGAGATACTCCACTTCGAATTGGAGCTTGGCGGCCATCGCCTCACCTCGTGGCCCCAACTCGCGGTACTCGGCCAGGGACTTCTGCATCTTCCTGACATAGGACCCGATGACGCTGCGGTGGAAGTCGTCGCCCACATCTCCGTCGAAGCCCGGCGCGGTCTTGGCGACACCGATCTCGGCGCGCACCTGGCGTATGGCGTCGCGCCGCGGCGCATCCTTGGCGCGCATGGCCGCCTTGAGTTCGGTGTCGAGTTCCTCAGCGATCGTCATCAGCGATTCCTCACGGTCGGGTCCTCGGCGATCAACTCGCCCGGACGGTTGGTGATGATCGCACTCACCCCGAGTCCAGCCAACCTCGTCGCCTCGGCGACGTCGTCGACGGTCCACGTGACCACTTCGAGACCCTCGGCGGCGGCAAACGTCATCAGCACCTCGTCGACGAGCACATGCTCGGGTGCAATGGTGTGGTGGCCGTGATCCACCGCATGCCGAACGGCGGCAAGCGGGTCAACCGGGGCGGAAAAGAGAAGCCCGGTTGCGACTGCGGGGTGGCTCACTCGAATCGCGTCCATCGACGGCCACCAGAACGACGTGACGATGTCGGAGGCCCGCGCCCGCTCCGCCACCTCCCGCGCCGTTCGGTGGGTGTCGTCGAAGCCGGGTTCGCTCGGATCGTTCTTGACTTCGAGATCGAGCCTGGCAGCGATGTCCATGACCTCTGTGAGCAACGCCGGCCGGTGTCCGGCGAGATCGACCGCCGCCAGTTGCGACCAGGCGGTTTCGGCCACGGCGCGCCCACCGAGTTCAGGATCGTGGGAGAGCACGAACTGGCCGTCGACCGAGCGGCGGATGTCGATTTCGACTCCCACCGCGACCTCCGCCGCGGCCCGAATTCCGGCCACAGTGTTGTCGGGGTAACGGGATGGCCATCCTCGGTGGCCCCAGACGCCAGATCCTGAAAAAAACATCAGGAATCCGTTGCGAACACGTCAGTCTGGCTGTACCGTTCGCGGTGCAAGCACTTGAAAGCGGTCATGTTGCGGTCCCTCTTCGTGAAATTTGGAACGAAGTCGGCGCCTCGAATCACACCGACTTCACTACACCAGCCACCGAAGGATGGTCCCCCATGATGGAGCTGACCCTCACCCAAACACAACCATGGACCGAGATCGCCGCATGTCGCGACTCGGACCCCAGCCTCTTTTTTCCGATCGGTTCGACCGGTCCCGCCCTCGATCAGATCGCGGCCGCCAAGGCCATCTGCAGCGGATGCGCCGTCATCGACGACTGCCTCCAATACGCCCTGGAGACCAACCAGGAAGCGGGAGTGTGGGGCGGGTACGCCGAAGACGAGCGTCGCCGCCTCCGCAAGCGTTGGCTGGCCGAACGCCGTCGCCGCGCCATCTGATCGGTAGCGGATCTCACCGAGGACCGGCCTTCGGGCCGGTCCTTTCGCGTCCGGTCCCACCTCAGGATCGGCCGAACCCCACATTCTGTATCGCATCCTCGGTCTCGATCTCGACGTAGGCGACGCGGGAGGCGGGAATGCCGATCCGGCGGTTCTTGGTGTCCTCGACCCAGACGAGAACGTCGTCGTTCGCCAACGCCCCGGCGAAGCCGTCTTCGAACTCCTTGACGTCCGGGACGTCGAGTTCGATCACCTTCGTGGAGTCGGCGATACCGATCCTGACCTTCACATGTTCTCCTCGTCGGCTTTCGGCGCATCGTAACGGCCATCAGGGGCATCGGACCGGGCACGGGATCAGGGTGGTTCACCCGTGCGCTCCGCCGCCGTAGGTTCGCCGTATGACACGCCGCGTCGCTCTTCTGCTGGTCACGTTCGTCTCGCTTTCCGTCCTGGACCCCGCCTGGGCTGTTCTGGACTGGTCCGATCCGGTGGGGTGGCTGCGCGAGGCGCGAACCGAAGACGCGGTCGCTGCCGGACTGAGATCGTTGGCGATGGTGGTGGCCGGCTCCCAGCTCGCCGCCCTCGGACTGCTGGGCGTCGGACACCTCACCGGAAACGGAGCCACCCAGCGTCTCGCCACGCGAGTCCTGCTCCCGGTCGTCACGAGAGCAGCACCGCTCGCTCTGATAGCCGGCACCGCGCTTCCCGCGGCTGCCTCCGAGGCCCGCATTCCGATCGCTCCCCCCGTCGCCGAGCACCGCGTCGATCTGTCGACCACCCCGAGCCCGATGATCGTGGTGGCGTCGGGCGATTCGATGTGGACGATCGCGGCGGATCACGCCACCGGTGACGTGGGTGCGTACTGGCACAGGGTTGTCGAGCTGAACCGGCACCGCTTCGAGGATGTCAACCTCATCCACCCTGGTGACTTCGTGTTGCTGCCGCCCGTCAACCCAACAGGCTGAGCCGCACTCTCCGCGTCGGGTTGTCGACGTTCGTGTCGACGAGGACGACGGACTGCCAGGTCCCCAGGGCCATGCGCCCGCCGACCACGGGAACGGTCACCGACGGCGAAATCCAAGCCGGCAGCACGTGATCGCGCCCATGGCCCGGACTCCCGTGCCGATGCTGCCAGCGATCGTCGGCCTCCAGCAGATGATCGATCGAAGCGAGCAGATCCGAGTCCGAGCCCGCGCCGGTTTCGATGACGGCGAGCCCGCATGTGGCGTGCGGCGCGAACACGTTGAGGAGTCCGGCGTCGCCCGGCCGGAGAAACGCGTCGATGTGCCCGCCGAGATCCAGAACCGTCGGGACGTGACCGGTGGCCACCTCGATCTCGGCCGAACGCACCGTCAGGTGTTGTCGCCCAGGAAGATCTCCGAGACGCTCGAATCCATGAGTATCGCCTGCAGCGCCTCGGCCAGGATCGGGCCGATCGACAGAACCTTCAGCTTGTCGAGTTGTTGGGCATCCACGGAAACGGGAAGGGTATTGGTGACGATCACCTCGTCGATCGGGGCGTTCTTGAGCCTATCGAGCGCCGGCCCCGAGAGGACAGCATGGGTGGCGGCGATTCGCACGCTCGTAGCGCCACCGGCTCGCAACAGTTCGGCGGCGTTGCAGACGGTGCCCGCTGTGTCGATGATGTCGTCGACGATCAGCGCGTGCCGACCCTCGACGTCGCCGGAGACCTCGAGCGCCTCGGACACGTTGTGCTCGTCCGGGGAACGGCGCTTGTAGACGAATGCGACACTCGCCTCGAGGTGTTTGGCGTACTTCTCCGCGCGCTTCACACCCCCTGCGTCTGGGGACACGACCGCCACCGGTCCGTCGAAGCTCCCCCGGAGATAGTCGGTGATGATCGGCAACGCGGTGAGATGGTCCATCGGGTTGTTGAAGAAGCCCTGCAACTGGCCGGTGTGGAGGTCGACCGAGACGATGCGATCGGCACCCGCGGTCATGAACAAGTCGGCCACCAACCGCGCGCTGATCGGTTCCCGCGGGAGCACTTTCTTGTCTTGGCGGGCATATCCGTAGAAGGGCATCACGGCGGTGATACGCCGCGCCGAAGCACGACGGAGCGCGTCGATGATGATGAGCTGTTCCATGATCGCGTCGTTGATCGGCCACGAGTGGCTCTGAATGACGAAACACGACGCGCCGCGAACACTCTCAGTGGGACGTGCGTACAACTCGCCATTGGCGAATCTCGACCTCTGGAGATCACCGAGGCGTACCCCCAGCAGATCGGCGACTTCTTCGGCGAGTGCCTGGTTGATGCTGCCTGAGAACAGCATGAGTCGGTTGCGGCTGACGATGTCCACGGGCTTCCTCCACCTACTCCGGGTCATCTCCCGAACGTGAGGCACGGTAGCGTTCTGCCAGGCGGGCAACGAAGCCTGCCACGTTGCGCTGCCGGCCACGGGCAATCCCCAGGTCACCGGCGGGCACATCGTGTGTAATGGTCGAGCCGGCAGCCGTCATCGCCCCATCACCGATCGTCACAGGGGCGACCAACATGGTGTCCGAACCGACGAACGCTCCCTCGCCGATGATTGTCTCGTGCTTGGCGAATCCGTCGTAGTTGCATGTGATCGTGCCCGCACCGATGTTGGCGCCGGCACCGATCATGGCGTCGCCCATGTAGCTCAGATGCGGGACCTTGGCTCCTTCGCCGACGACCGTCTTCTTCGTCTCGACGAATGTCCCCAGCTTTGCCCGGTTGTGAAGAACCGATCCCGGTCGAAGGGAGGCATACGGTCCGACCTGGCAACCCTCCCCGATCTCGGACCCACGCACGACGGAGTACCAGACCCGCGAACCCGCCCCGATCGTCGATTCCGAAACGAACACGTCGGGCCCGAGGACCGCCTCGGCGCCCACCACGGTTCCAGCTTCGAGGTGCACTCCCGGATACAACACGACGCCTGGCTCGATCTGAACATCGGCATCGACGTACACCGAGGCGGGATCGATCATCCGCACCCCGGCGGCCATCCATCGCTCCGTCAGACGGCCGCGGAGAACTCGCGCGGCTAGGGCGAGCTGTGAGTGGGTGTTGACCCCGGACACGCGATCGGCCTCCGACGGAATGGCCTCCACGCGGTCGCCCCGGACCGTGGCGATGGCGACGAGGTCAGGCAGGTAATACTCGCCCTGGGCGTTGTCAGGTGTCACGACCGCGAGGTCGCGGGTCATCGCCGCCGCGTCGAAGACATACATTCCGGCATTGATCTCGTGGATGGCTGCCTGGGTGGGAGTGGCATCTGCCTGCTCGACGATTCCCACCATCGCGCCTCGTTCGTCACGCATGATGCGCCCATAGCCGGTGGGATCGGCGACCTCGGTGGAGAGCAACGACACCACCGCCTCCTGTCGCTGGTGGGACTCGACGAGGGATCCAAGCGTCTCGCCGTCGATCAGAGGCGTGTCGCCAGGCACGACCAATATTCCCGTCCCGGCGAGGAGCGAGCCGAGGTGGTCGAGCGCCACTGAGGCGGCGTGGCCCGTGCCCAGCCGCTGGTTCTGGACGCAGTGTTCGACACCGTCGGGCAGTGATGCGATCACGTCGTCGGCACCGTGCCCGACGACGACCACGGTGCGTTCGGGCTTCGTCTCGGCGACGGCATCGAGTACCCAGGCCAACATGGAGCGACCGGCCAGCGGATGGAGGACCTTGGGTAGCGCCGAACGCATGCGGGTTCCTTCCCCCGCCGCCAGCACCACGGCGACGTGGCTCATCAACACACCCTCCTGGTCGGTTCAACGCATGGTCAGCTGGCTGGGGGGACAGGAATCGAACCCGTACCAACGGGACCAAAACCCGTCGTGCTGCCAATTACACCACCCCCCAAACATGGGGACACCGAGAGCTTACCGAGATGTCGATCCGGTCCCTCGCAGCGTGGCGGCGAACGCAGACCGGACATCGGCCACGGCCAGGGCGGCCTCGGTCGCTTCGTCGACATCCGGAAAGAACGCAAAATGCGCGGAACCGCTTCCCGACATCGCCACCGCGGTACCCCACCTCTGCGCCAGTTCAGCCGCCCAGTCCCCCAGCGCCGGTTCGAGTGACAGCGCGGCCGGCGTGAGGTCGTTGCGGAGGGGGTGAAAGGATCGGAGCGAGGGCGGAAGGCGTCGCTGCGGAAAATCAGGACCGGAAGGGGCGCCGAGTTCATCCCACCGCGCATAGGCGGCGGCAGTCGGAATCGCGATCTCGGGCACCGCCACGGCCACCGAGAACCCGGCGAGCGGCTCGACCTCTGTCAGAATCTCGCCGCGACCCTCCATCCACATCGATCCGCCACGCAAGAAGTAGGGCACGTCCGAACCGACTTCGATGGCGCAGCGAGCAACGTCGGCGGCGTCGCCCCCGAAGAGTTGGGCGACGCCGAGCAGTGCGGCAGCCGCGTCCGCAGATCCGCCGCCCAGCCCGGCGGCGGGCGGAATCCGCTTGGCGAGGTGCATGTCGAGGCGGGGTCGGTCGGGACGTCCCACCAGACACCTGGCCGCCTTCCACACCAGGTTGTCCTCGCCGTCGGAGACCCCGAATCCCTCCACCACGAGCCGCTCGTCCTCCCCGGTGCCGATGGTCAGCAGATCCACGTACTCGATCGTCTGACAGAGCGAACGCACCGGGTGGTAGCCGGACCGATCCGGCGGGCGCACCTCCAGGGAGAGATTGAGTTTCGCGGGTGCCTCCCACACCGAAGCCGCGCTTGCATCCGTCACGGTGTCACCCTCGCCAACCTCAGCCAATCAGTCACCCCCAGTTCTTCGGCTCGAGACGTGGGGTCGATGCCGGCGGACACCAGCGCCCACTCGGGGGCCTCGAGGATGGTCCGGAGCGAGGCTCGCAGCATCTTCCGTCGCTGCCCGAATCCGGCACCGGCGAGGGCGATGGCGCGTTCGGCTCCCTCGGGTTCGGGCGTCCGAACGATCGACACCACCGCCGAACCCACGCTGGGTGGCGGAAGAAACACCTGGGGGGGAACTTTGAACTCGATCCGCCCCGCGCCGTGGACACCCACCACGACACTGGGGAGCCCGTAGGCCTTGGTGCCCGGAGCGGAGACCATTCGCTCGGCCACCTCGGTCTGAACCATGACGACGAACCGAGAGATCTGGGGCACGCGGCGGAGGGCGTCAAGTACGACCGACGTCCCGACGTTGTACGGGAGGTTCGCGACCATCGTCCACTGCCGGTCAGGATCGAGCTCGGTCGAGAGATCGACGTGGGCCGCATCGGCGAAGCGGAGATCGACGTTGCGTCCCGCCAGAGCCTCCCCCAGCAGTCCCGCCAGCTTGCCGTCGATCTCGTAGGCGACGACATCGGCTCCAGTCTCGGCCAACGCCCGGGTCAGGGTCCCCGTGCCCGGCCCGATCTCGATGACGGCATCTCCCTCGCCGACCCCCGAAAGAGCGACGATTTTTCGTGTGATGTTCGGGTCCACCAAGAAGTGCTGTCCCAGCGCCTTGACGGGTCGGATTCCGAACGCCTCAAGCAGGGCCTTCACTTCCGAACGTGCCTGGGCGCTCACCGCGGATCCCCGAACAGCCGGGTCGCCCGAGCCGCAGTGACCTCGGCGACCGCAGCCGCGGGCATCGCCCACACTTCGGCCAGTGCGGCGCCGACCAAGCCCACCCATGCCGGTTCATTTGGCTCGGAACGGTGGGGCGGGGGCGCGAGATACGGGGTGTCGGTTTCCACGAGCGCGGATTCCGGCGGCACCTCGGCCGCACCCAACCGGACCGTTTCTGCCGTCTCGAAGGCCACCGGTCCGGCGAAGGAGAAAGTCGCCCCGAGGTCGCGGAAGCGCTTGGTCCATCTGGGCCCGCCCGTCCAGCAGTGAAGAACGGCACGCTCGCCCAGCCCCGCAGCCTCGAGCATGTCATGGCAGTCGGAAAATGCATCCCGACAGTGGACGATCAATGGTTTGGAGTGGTCTTGCGCCAGGACGATGTGATCGGCGAAAGCCTGCCGCTGGGCAGCGGGGGGCGCGAGATTGCGGTAGAAGTCGAGCCCGGTTTCGCCGACCGCCGCCGCCTGCGGGACCATGGCCTCGATCTGGTCCCGTTGCGAAGCCCACTCGGCCGCATCATGGGGATGCAGCCCCGCGGACCACCGCACACGTCTCGGAAAGCGCGTCGCCAACCCGCGAGCTGCGGCCGACGACGCGGCATCGACGCCCGGCACCATCACCCAGTCGACGTCGGTAGCGCGCGAAAGGAGGTCGGCCGGCGGCCGGCCGTCGAGCTGCAAGTGACAATGCGTGTCCACCCATCCCATACGGTGCGCCATGCAAGCACGACGGCCGGAAACTTCCCTTCCACGGCGACTGGAGTCGGGCCTTCTCGGTAGTGTCCGCTGGCCAGGAGGTGAGGTGGACGCCGGCATCGCCCGCAAGATCGATGATCTCGGACGGATCGTGATCCCGGCTGAAACGCGCAGACTCTTCAACATCCGGGAAGGCGACCAACTCGTAATCTCGATCGAAGGGCCGAACATCGTCCTCCGCAAACTCGAGGACACGTGCATCTTCTGCGGCTCCACCGACCACGTCGGCGTCTTCAAGGGCCGAGGAATATGCTCGGTCTGCCGCGGTCAGTTGACCTGACTCAGATCCCGTCGTAGATCGATCGCCGTGCCAGACCCGTGTCGTGCGCCACTGTCCGCGCCGCCTCGGATCGGCTCGCGCCCTGCTTCGTGAGCTCCCTCGCCAGCTCCACCGCGCGTTCGAGCGTGACTGTCTCTGTGGGTCCGGGAGCGAGCACCAGTGTGAACTCCCCCCGGGGTTCGGTTGCGGTCCACTTCTCGATCGCCTGACGCAACGAACCCCACCAGACCTCTTCGAACTGCTTGGTCAGCTCCCGGGCCACGCAGATCTCCCGGTCGTCGCCGGCATGGCCGGTGAGGTCTTCGAGGTCGATCAGCACGCGGCGCGGGGAGCTGAACCAGACCACCGGCCGGTTCTCCCTGACCATCGACGCCAACGACCGGACCCGTTCTCCGCTCTTGCGGGGGAGGAAGCCCTCGAACGCGAACCGGTCGCCCCCGAATCCGGACACCGCCAGCGCCGAAGTGACGGCGCTCGGCCCCGGCACGACGCTCACCATGCCTCCGGCACGACGCGCCGCCCTGACCGCGAGGACACCGGGATCGGCCACCGCCGGGGTGCCGGCATCGGACACGAGCGCCACGGTGTCGCCGCGGCGGATCCTGTCTTCGATCTCGCCCGAGCGCACCCCTTCGTTGCCGATGAAGAAGCTGCGAACCTCCGGAGAAGCCCCGATGTGGGACAACAGCAGCCCCGTTCGCCGGGTGTCCTCGACGTAGACGACGTCAGCGGAACGGAGCGTCTGAGCCAGGCGTTCGGAAATGTCTCCCAGGTTCCCGATCGGAGTCGCGCACACCACCAGACGTCCCGCCATGGCGTCGATCGTAGAACCGCACACGGTCGCCGAGGCGCGGCGGGATCATGAACGTCTCGAGCTCGAGGATCTGGTGGGCGGCCAGCGCGATCACTCTGGCCGGGGCCAGCGCGCGGACCGCGACGACCCGTTGGTCCGACCCGATACCAACCACGGTCAGCGGTCGGTCCATGCCGAAGCTGTGGACCGATGCTGCATCGAACAGCATCGCCCCGGCAACGGTGCTCATCCCCCGCCAGCGCTCGATGAACCGAGTGGGGACCGCCACATCGCGAAAGACGAGTTCGCCGATCACCATGTCCACCAAGTCCATCCACGCAGCCTATGTCCGCCCGGCGGCGGGTTGAAGTGGCCGCAGACGCGTTCAGGGAAGCGCTGCGACGATCCGACGACCAACGGCGGGATCGGAAGCGGCGACAAAGAACACGCGGTCCCCGGTGACACGGACGAAGGCGAAGTCTTCACCCTCGAAGACCGCTCCAGCGCCGGTGTCTTCGGTCTGTTCGACGTCCATCGCCGTCTGCGCATACCGGGTGAGGGCATCGGCCATCTCCTGGTGGTCCGCGGCGGCGTCGCCGGCATAGGCCAGCAGGAAGGCGGCGTTCTCGCCGTCGAACCATTGGATGTAGGAGTCACCGCCCCAACCGTCGACGGCGTCGGAGGCACCCCCTAGCACCTGATCGAACATCAGCTGAAAGCTGAGCTGTCCCCACACCGACTCGTAGACCACGTCGTAGCCCGCCACCGCCGGCTCGACGATCTCCACCGGAATCGGCATGTCCTCGCCATACGCACGCGGGTTGATGATCTGCTCGGAGGACACCGGAGGCTCGACATACAGGCGGTTCACCTCGTCATGTCCGCCGATCTCGTAGGCCCGCTGCACGAAGGCCAAACCCTCCTGATAGGGAAACAGAAGCGAGTTCTGCAGGTAGGCGGGCGCGGCATCGAACACCGGCGAATCTCTTCCGATGGCCTCCGCCAGAAACTCCTGTTGTTCGCCGAAGCTCAACTGCTGTATGTACTGGACCTCGGTGAGCATGGCATCGCCTTCGGCGACCGCCAGCAGCGCGACCGCCTCGTCGAAGAGATCCCCGTCCAACAGCGCCCCATAGCGGTCCATGAATCCGAACCGCTGATCGGTGAGGGCGTGGGTGAGCTCGTGTACCAGCGTGCCCTTTTGAAGTGCGCTCAACATCTCGCCCGCCGGGATCACGAGCTCGCCGGTCTCGCCGTCGTAGGAGCCGGCGACCTGTTCTCCGTAGAGGTCGAGGTAGAGCCCGAGCAGGTCGGTCTCGGCATCGATCAGTCCGAGCAGCTCGAGCAGTGCTTCATCCGCGGGGAGGGTCTCGATCTCCTCTTCGATCGAGTCACGAACCCGCTGCTCGAGCTCTTCGGCTGACACGACGATGATCGTGGGCGGCTGCAGGAACGTCAGGCCACGAATGTGTTCGGTCAGCACGATCAGCTCGGCGATCTCCTGGCGCATCTCGATCGGGAGCGACTCTGTCCCAACCGGGAGCGTCGTCGCCACCGGCGCAGTCGTGGTGGTCGTCGATTCCGCGGTCGAGGTCGGAGCCGAGGTGACCGGCTCCGACGGCACGGTGGTGGTGAGGGTGGTGGTGGTGGTGTCCGCCGCCGGCGTGCATGCGGTTGCGAGGACGAGCGCGGCAAGGAGAGCGACGATGCGGGAGATCACGCCATCAGGCTAACGACACTCGAACATTTGCTGGAGGGACACTTGGTGGAGGTGACGGGATTTGAACCCGTGACCCCCTCGTTGCGAACGAGGTGCTCTGCCGGGCTGAGCTACACCCCCAAGGCGGGGGAAGCGTAGCACCGGCGTCGCCCCGGCCATCAGGGCATGCGGCGCTCGAGGTCCGAACGCAACCGGTCCTGGACCACGGTTGAGGTGAGGTCCGCCCGAGACCGCTCCACCAGCGAGCGACTCACGTCGGTCGTGCGACGCAGACCCGACGTCATGCCGTCGGGATAGTCCATCGTCGCCAGCAGATCGACGATGGCGTCCATCGCCACGAGGAGGCGTTCGGCTTCCCCGGTTTCCCCCGACCGCAACCGATCGAGCATCCGACGTCGGCACTCCCCCACCGACTCGCCGAGGCCATGGAGGTACGGGACCGGATCGACACCCAGTTCCGCCGCGGTGGGGAGGGCCTCCCCGGCGAAGATCGCCGCGGTCAGCTGTGCTTCCGCAAACTCCTTGGCGGCGTCGGTCACGAACCCGGCATGGAGGATGTCCTGGTGGTCGGCCAGCCCGGACGTGATCTCGGCGAGCATCTCTCCGGCGCGGGTGATGAGGGCGCCCGCCTCCGTCGTCTCGCCCCGGTGCAGGCTGCGAATGGCGTTGGCACAGGCCCTGATCACGTTGCGACTGCCCGTGATCCCGCGTTCACGAGCGGCGAACCGGTCGTCGAGGATGGGACGGGCTTCGGCGCCGATGCGGTCGAGATCGTCGCTGGAAACCGGGCTCACTGCCCGGCGACGATACGAACCTGGGGGGCGTCGGCGTCGGTGGGACGATTCGCCACATGAGTGATGGCCGCCCGCGCCTCGCGCTGCTGGCGAACCTGCATGAGCATTCCGATGTACCAGGCGATCGCCGCGTCGACGGTGAGATGGACGAGCAGCCACGAGATCGACTTGGTCGCATAGGCGGCGACCAGGGTCGCCACGGCGAAGACGGCCAAGACGACGATGGCCCGACGTCGGCGACTACGGACGACATCTCTGGCGGTGACTCGCGACGGTGTCATGGTGCGCCGCTGCACGTCGGCCATCAGGTGGGTCCAGCGGTCGAAGTCCTCGGTCGAGTTGAGCGGCGCCTCCTTGCGCCCGCCCGAAATCGAAGGGAAGAGGTAGATCCCCCAGATCGTGGCGAGAACCAGCGCTGCGATGAGAAATGGTGCGGTCAGCATGATTTGTGTGGGTGCTCACTCCGCGCGAACAGTGGCGCCAGACTAGCCGTGGTGAGTCGGCGGACCCAAGCACAACGGCTATCTCGTCCACTCCCCTGATCGGCCCCCGGACTTGAACGTGAGACGCACGGGACCGATTTCGACACCTCGTTCGATGCCCTTGACCATGTCATAGAGGGCGAGGGCCGCGACCGACACCGCCGTCATCGCCTCCATCTCGACACCGGTGCGGCCCGTCGTCCGCACCGTCGCCTCGATGCGCGCTCCAGCCGGTGCTGGCTCGACTGCCACCTCCACACCGCTGATCGCAATCGGGTGGCAGAGTGGAATCAGGTCGGGGGTTCGTTTGGCGGCCATGATCCCTGCCAAACGCACCGACGCCATCGCATCGCCCTTCGGCAGGCGTCCGGCGAACAGCGCCGTCGCCGTGGCCTGGGCCATCGAGACGAAACACTCGGCGATCGCGATCCGGTCGGTCACTGCCTTGTCTGAGACATCGACCATGTGGACGTCGCCGTCCGGGGTGAGATGTGGAAAGTCGGTCACGCGAGCACCTCCAGATACGTCCGGGACGCCGGCAGCCGAATCTCCAGCAGCGGAACGGCTTCGCCGGCCTCCATCTTGCCGATACCCGTACCAACCACGGCCCAGGCGTCCGCGTTCGCAGTGGCGGAGAGCACATTCGAATCCTGGCCCCCGGCGAGTCGCACTCCACCTTCGACCCGAACAACGCGGAGGAACACCGTCTTCGCAGGATCGGTCTCGACCGTCTCCGCCCAGACCCCCATCGAGAGCGGCCGGAACAGGCGCTGACATCCTCGCATCGCCAGCAGCGCCGGTCGAAGGAAGTTCTCGAACGCCACGATCACCGACACGGGGTTGCCGGGAAGGCCGAACAACGGGGTTCCTTCGATGGAACCGAATGCAAACGGCTTGGCGGGCTGCATCGCCACCTTCCACAGCTCGACAGAGCCGAGTTCGGCCAGCACGTGTTTGACCAGGTCGTAGTCCCCCATCGACACGCCACCGGACGAGACCACCACGTCGCAGTCGGATGCGGCCGAGGCCAGCATGCTCCGAAGCCGGTCCCGGTCATCGCCGACGATCCCGAAGTCCTCGATGTCCACGCCGACCTCGGCCAGCAAGCCAGCCAGTAGCGGCCGGTTGGCGTCGCGGATCGTGCCAGGGGCGAGGGTCGCCGTCTCGGGTGGAACCACTTCGTCTCCGGTCGACATGATGGCGACCCGCGGATTCCGAAAGACGCGCGGTCGAGTCACGCCGATCGTGGCGAGCACGCCGACGTGAGCGGGAGCGAGTACGGTTCCTGTCCGGAACACCACCGATCCGGCTGTCACGTCGCCACCTGCCGCCCGGACGGCGGTGCCGGTCGGGACCGGCACGGCGATCCGGACTCGTCGGTCGTCGGACTCGGTGTCTTCGACTCTCACGACGGTGTCCGCTCCGGCGGGAAGCGGAGCGCCGGTCATGATGCGGATGGCGGTTCGGGGGCGAACCGCGGCGGACGCCACGTGTCCGGCGGCGAGGTCTTCGAGGATCTCCAACTCGACACCAGCGGCGGCGACGTCGGCACCCATGACCGCGAAACCGTCCATCGCGGCGTTGGCGAACGGGGGCACATCATGTGGAGCGATGACATCCTCGGCCAGCACCAGGCCGAGCGCTGCTCGAAGCTCGACATCGACCGCTTCGAGGCGCGCGACTCCAGCCAGCACTTCCCGCTGGGCGTCCGCGAGTGGCTTCATGCGAGGAGGGCGCGGACCCGCTGTTCGAATTCGGGGCCGAAGCGAGCCAGACCGAGGACGATCGAGGCGTTGAGGAGACCCGCCGGCGTTCCGATGTCGAGGAGGTCGATGTCGTCGATGTAACCCTTGAGTCGTCCGCGCCGACCCAGCTCGTCGATGGCGTCCGTGAGTTGGATCTCCCCGCCGTGGCCAGGCTCGAGCGTCGCCAGGATGGAGAAGATCTCTGAGGTGAACAGATAGCGCCCGATCAGCGCAAGGTCTGAAGGAGCGTCCGCCAGCGCGGGCTTTTCGACCGAGCCCGACAGCGACACGACATTGTCCACAACATCCGAAGACGGAATCGCGATGCCTTTCGTCGGCACGATGTCGGGCGCCACCGGTCGCAAGTACATGACCGAGTCGTAGTTGTCCGCGGCGGCAGCCAGGCTCGGAAGGACGTCTCGGCCGGGAGGCACGATGTCGTCGGCGAGGATGCAGAAGAACGGCCGACCCGCCACCATCTCCTGGGCTTCGAACACAGCATGTCCGAGACCCAGGGGTTCTTCTTGCACCACGGGGCGCACGCGGATGTCCTCGAGGCCGGGAAGGCGCCCCTCGGAGACAAAGTGCTGGTGGATGAGGTGGCCGGCATCGAGGTCGACGACGAGGATTGCTTCGGATGCACCCGCACGGGCGGCCTCTTCGACGGCGTACTGGATGGCGGGACGGTCGACAACCGTGAGGAGCGCCTTGGGCACCACCCTGGTTGCCGGCCGCATCCTGGTACCGCGTCCTGCGGCGGGAATGACGGCGACATCGACCTTCACGTGGGCACCCTCTCTTCGGAACCGGAGATCATCCGCTGGATATTCGGCCGGTGCCGCCACACGATCAAGACGACGATGGCGCCAAGCAACACGAGAGACCAATCGCGGGCTCCGAACGCATATGCCAGCGGCAGCGCGGCCGCAACCGAGACGAGCGAGGCAATCGATGCCACCTTGAACACCTTGGCCACGATGGCCCACTGCGCGGCGAGGATGAGGGCGGCCCACGGAACGGTGAACAGCATCACCCCTCCCGCCGTGGCTACTCCTTTACCCCCCCGGAAACGGTGGAAGACCGGATAGGTGTGGCCAAGGACGGCGGCCAGGCCCGCCGCGTAGGCCACCGGCTGGTTCGCCGGGTCTCCGCCGGCCGCGATCCAGCCGAACGTCGCCGCGATCACACCCTTGAGCATGTCCCCGGCCAACACCATCACCGCCGGTCCCCGTCCCAACGTCCGCAGGACGTTCGACGTGCCCGGATTTCCCGACCCAACCGAGTGGATGTCGACGCCTCGGCTGCGCGCCACGACGACCGCGAAGTCGACCGATCCCACGACATAGGCGCCCACGAGCGCGAGCCAGACTGGCATCCGGTCAGTGTAGGGATCGGGCCAACCCGGGCATTCGGCGGGAATGTGAGGGTTCAGTACCATGTTCACCCATCGACCACTTCACGAGAGCCATTCACTGATGCCCACATACGAATACGTCTGTAAGAGCTGCGGCGAGCGCTTCGAGAAGGCGCAGTCCTTCTCCGCACGTCCGCTGAAAACGCACGCAGCGTGCGGAGGCGATGTCCAGAAGATCTTCCACGCCAGCGGTGTCGTTTTCAAAGGCCCCGGCTTCTACGCCACCGACAGCCGCCCGGCACGGACGGCGAATGAGTCCGACGGTTCGTCGATGACCACGTCGGACGCAGCAAAGTCCGACACGGCCCCCGCCAAAGCTGCGGACAAGCCGAAGAAGGAGACAGCCGGCACCAAGAAGAAGGAGTCAGCGGCCGCAGCTGCCGCAGACTGACGCACGTCTTCCCCACCCGCCGACCGAGCGATACGGTCGCCGGCGTGTTCTGGTTGTCCCGTCCCCCGTATGTCCGTTGGGCGTTGGCGGCAGCCGTCGTTCTCACAGGCGTGTTCGTCGAATTCCGACCGCCGACCACGGTTCCCCATCCTTTCGCCGAATTCCAGATCGCGATCGGTGAGGTGGTCGACGACACCTCCGTGATGTGGCGCGACGTGCCCGTCGGGCTGCTGGCCCCCGTGAGGCTCCCCTTGGTCTCGGACCGGCGCATCGGGGTGGGCGAACCGGTACTGGGTGGCAACGGCGCCGAGGATGTGTCGTCGATCCCCGACGGATGGTGGGCGATCGAGGTCGACATTCCCGACGGCACCCGTTCGGGGAGCACCGTCAGATTGGTGACGGCCACCGGTGTCGCGGACGGGGTCGTCGTCGACGTCCGGGAAGGTGACTTCGGTGAGCGGACCGCCTTGGTGGCGGTGCCCGAGGCTGCGATCTCGATGGTCGCCGCGGCGGTTCTCGACGCGACGATGGCGGTGCTGGTCGGCGGGTAGGGTGACGCCGTGCTCGACGCCGTCGTGTGGGGCCTCGTCCAGGGCCTGACCGAGTTCCTCCCCATCTCGTCATCCGGTCATCTGGTCCTCCTGCCCGCCTTTCTGTCACGGGCGGGCATCGACGTGGGCGACCCCGATCTCGCGACCACCGCGGTCCTCCACCTCGGGACGCTGCTGGCGGTCCTCGCCTACTACCGCACTGACATCCTCGGGATTCTCAAAGCGCCCAACGACCCACGCAGCCGCCGACTCGTGTTCCTCATCGCGCTGGGTTCGGTTCCTGCGCTCATCGGCCTCCCACTCCGTGGCGTGCTCGGACAGATCGAGGAGAACCCGACATTGGTGGGCGTAGCCCTCATCGCCACCGGTCTGATCCTCGCGGTGGGCTCGCGCTGGACCGACGGCGACCGCCGCCTGGAGAGCGGAACGGCCCGCGATGCCATTGCCGTCGGCTTGGCCCAGGCCCTGGCGCTCGTGCCGGGAATCTCGCGGTCAGGGTCGACCATCACCGCCGGGCTGATGGCTGGCTTCGACCGGGAAGAAGCCGCCCGGTTCTCGTTCTTGTTGGCGATTCCCGCCATTGCCGGCGGCGGGTTGATCTCCCTGCTGGATGTCACCGCGACTTCCGTCGCGATGGGACCCGTCCTGGTCGGCCTCCTCGTGGCAGCGGTCGCCGGCTACGCGGCGATCGCCGTCCTGATTCGATTGCTGGTGTCCCGCGGGTTCGGGCCGTTCGTGAGCTACTGCCTCGTGGTCGGAGCCGCCGCCGTGATCATCTTGTGAGTCACTGGCTGTAGTTCGACGACATCCGCATGGTCTCGGCGATGTGGACGTTCACCAGTGCCGGTTGGTTGGAGGCCTCGGCCCGCTTCAGTGCCGGTGTGATCTCGGCCGGATCGGTGACGAACTCCCCGTGTCCGCCGAGCCCCTCCACCATCAGGTGATACGGGCGCACTCCGAGATCGGTCGCCACGAGGCGTTCGGGATAGAACATCCGGTGCACGGTCTTGATGTTGGACCACACACCGTCGTTGCCCATCACGCCGATGATGGGAAGTCCGAGGCGCACCATGGTGTCGAATTCCATCCCGTTGAAGCCGAACGCTCCGTCGCCGAAGACGATGCCGACCCTGGCGTCCGGAAAGGCGACCTTGGCCGCGATCGCATACGGGGGACCGGTGCCCAGACTTCCGAACGGGCCTGGGTCGAGCACATGGCCGGGATGGGAGGTCAGGAGCCACCGAGCGGTCGTCGAGACGATGTCACCCCCGTCGACGGCCACGATCGAATCCGGGCCGAAGAACTCCGAGACGTCGCGGGCGAAGCGTTGAGGTGCCACAGGAGACGAGTCGTCGGCAGCTTCGTCCTCGAGTGCTGCGCGCCGAGAGGCCTCTTCCTCCATGATCATCCGGGTGAACGATCGCTGTCCCGGCACCGAGAACTCGCCGGCCCGGGCGACGAGCTGGGCGACGACGGTCATCGGATCGGCGACCGCTCCGATCGATACTGGACGGTTCCAGCCGATCTTGACCGGATCTGCGTCGATGTGGACCACGACGGCTCCCTCGCCGACCTTCTCGCCGTACGCCGTTCGGAAGTCCCAATCGACACCGAGGGAGAGCACCAGGTCGGCACCGGCGAAGGCCGAGTTTCGGGCGTGGTTACCGCCGTACGGATGCCCGTGCGGAAGTGATCCCCGCGCGCGCCCGTTGGTGAATGTCGGGGCCGTCAGCGCCTCGGCGAGATCTGCCAGACGGTTCGTACCACCGTTGGAGCCGGCACCGGCGAAGATCATCGGAGCCTCGGCTGCGGCCAGGGCAGCGACGATGCGGTCGAGGGTCGACTGATCGACACCACCGGTGTGAGGCTGCGGCGGAGGGGGGATCACGATCGAGTCCTCGTCGACCATGTCCAGTTGGACATCCATCGGTATGTCCAGGAAGACCGGGCCACCCCGTCCTGAGAACGCATGCCGGGCGGCAGTCATGACGTACTCGGCGAGACGATGGGTCTGCCATGCCGTTCCAGCCCACTTCGTGATGCCTTCGAACAGCGGCGGGTGATCCATCTCCTGGAGCCCGCCCTTCAGCTCCTGACGCAGCAGGTGCCGTCCTCCGATGAGAAGCATCGGGGTATCCGCCGAAAAGGCAGTGGCGACGGCGGTGATCGCATCCGTGACCCCGGGGCCGGCGGTCACGGCCGCCACCCCGAGCTTTCCCGTGAGCCGGGTGTATGCCTCCGCGGCGTGCGCGGCGGTCTGCTCGTGCCGTACGTCCACCACCCGGATGCCCTCCTGCACGCAGCCGTCGAGGATCGCCAGGATGTGACCCCCCGTCAGCGTGAACAACGTGTCGGTTCCGAGCGCCTTCAGCGCCCTGGCAACGACCTGTCCGCCGTGGATCTTCGACATCCCCCGACGGTACAGGGCCTGCCGGCTCAGCGGCGCAGGTACTTCCAGACGAGTTCGGCTCCTCGCACCGGCCGGTCGGAGGATGCTTCGCGCCGATCGGCCCGCTCGAAGAGCGCAGTGGCAGCAGTGATGCCGATCCAACGAAATGGCTCGACCGGCCAGCGCCGTGAGGGCCGGCGAACCCACGGCAGTGTCGTGAGATCGTCGTTCGTGCCCCCGATCACGTGAGCCAGACACCTCCCGGCCAGGTTCGCCGCCGCCACTCCCTCGCCGACGTAGCCGCCCGCCCTGTACACGCCGGTGCGGTCGCGTCCGACGGAAGGCGTCCAGTTCCGCGGAACCCCCAGGACGCCACCCCACCGGTGGGTGATCTCGACTCCCGACAGGAACGGGAACAACTCGAGCAGCGTCGAGTGGACGATGCGGTGATGGCCCGGGTCCTCTTCTATCCCGCGATCGATCCTCGAACCGTACCGATATGACGCGGCTCTCCCCCCGAACGCGATGCGATCGTCGGCGGTCCGCTGGCCATAGATGACCCGATAACGACCGTCGGTGAACGTGGTGCGCCCAACCAGGCCGACCTCTGCCGCCAGTTCCGCCCCGAGCGGCTCGGTCGCCAGCATGAGCGAGTAGAACGGCACCAGGTCCCGACCACGACCGGGTAGCGACGTCGTGTACGCCTCGGTTGCGAGGACGACATGATCGGCCGTGACGGTTCCGCGGTCCGTCAGGACGCCGGTGGCCGAAACCGCCGTGGCGGTCGTCGTCTCGTGGATGACCACCCCCGCGCGCTCGGCCGCCTTCGCCAGACCAACCACCAGCTTGCCGGGATGCAGAACCGCGGTGTGAGGATCGAATAGCCCCCCGCGCACGCCGGTGGCGCCGACCATCGCCGAAGCCTCGGCGGCATCGAGCCACCGCAGGTCGCCGCCTGCTTCGGCAGACAGCCGTTCGACCTGGCCGCCGTTGCGAGCCAGATGCAGGGCTCCGGCATGGGACCAGTCGCAGTCGATGCCCAGTTCGATCGTGATCGACCGAATCTCGTCCAGTGTGGCGACCATGGCCCGGTGCATCCGTCGGGCCGCGGCGTCACCGCCCAACGCCTTCCATCGGTCGGCCCCCGCCGCGAGCTCACCCAGACACCATCCGCCGTTGCGCCCCGACGCGCCGAACCCGGCCCGACTGGCTTCGATCACGATCACGCGGCAGTCGGGGGCGAGCCGCCGGAGATAGAGCGCCGTCCACAGGCCGGTATACCCGGCGCCGACGATCGCCACATCCGCCGCCACATCGCCCGACAGCGCCGGACGCTCTTCGACGGCCCCGATCTGGTCGTTCCAGAGCGAGGGAGACATCCGGACCTTCACAGTTGGCGGCTCATCCAGACACTGTCGTCGATGTCGAAGCCGTGTCGCGTGTAGAAGATCCGGGCCGCCCGATTGTGTGACTCGGTCTCGAGGAACATCCGTCGACAGCCCTCACGCCGGGCGCGCCCGATGATCTGATGCATCATCTCCGCGCCGATCCCGCGGCTGCGGTCAGCCACGAAGATCTCGTCGAGGAGCGCATTGCGGCCGCCCGATTCGATCGCCCATCCCCAGGTCACCACCGCGTAAGCCAGGAGGCGGGATTCGTGCTCGGCGACCAGCACGAATCCGGGAGCCTCGCCGGCCAGAAGCGGCCCCAATCCGGCCTGGACGAGGTCGGCGTCGAACGGATGACGGTCGAGTTCGTAGAACGATCGGATCAGGGGAACGATGGCGTCGAAGTCCTCCGGCCGCCCGTCGCGGATCTCCACCGTCAGTCCTCCCGGTGCGTCTGGACGGCGATGGGAGACGACAGGACCTCACCCAGTGCCTGATCGAAGGCGGCGAGGGTGACCTCGACATCGTCTTCGGTGTGGGCGCCGCACACGAACCAGGTCTCGAGGGCATCCGGGCAGGGCATGACTCCGAGGTCGATCATCCGCATGATCGTGGCGTCGTAGACACGGCTGTCGTGTCCGGCAACGTCTCGGTATTCGGTGGGCGTCCCCTCGCCGATGTACAACGAGAACATCGACGGGTGGCCCACGACGGTCCCCTCCAGCCCGTGCTTGTCGAGGATGACCTGGACTCCTGTCATCAATGCGGCCCCGACCTTCTGGATCTGTTCATAGACCATCCCGTCGGACAGACGATCGATGGTCGCCGATGCCGCAGCCACCGCCACCCCGTTCCCCGAATAGGTGCCGGTCTGGGAGATCCCGCCGAGTTGCCAACCCTCGGCGAGCCGGTCGTTTAGGGCGATGGCGGCCACCGGGAATCCGTTGCCGAGCGCCTTGGCATAGGTCCCGATGTCGGGGATGACCCCGTACTCGGCCACCGCTCCCCCAAGGCCCATCCGGAAGCCGGTCTTGACTTCGTCGAAGATGAGCACTGAGTCGTAGGCGTCGCACAGCCGGCGCAGCGCTTCGAGGAATCCAGGCTCAGGCGGCACACCCATGAAGTTGGCGGCCATCGGCTCGACGATCACCGCCGCCAGCTCGCGGCCGTGATCCTGGAAGAACTCTCCGACGAGTTCGATGTCGTTGTAGGGGAGTGTCTTGATGTGATCCTTGACGCTGTCGGGGATCCCCGACGACGAGGGCAGCTTGAGCGGACGGAGCCGGGAACCGAGGTACTCGGGCGGGGCACCGGCGGTCGTGAACAGGAGGGCGTCGTGGCCCCCGTGATAACCGCCCTCGAACTTGAGCACGAGGTCGCGCGCTCCCCAGCCCCGCGCCAAGCGCAACGCACCCATCGTTGCCTCGGTCCCGGTGTTGGTGAACCGCAGTCGATCCGCCCAGCCGAGCGCCTCCAGCACCTTTTCGGCCGCCTCGACCTCGGACCGCTGGGTCATCGCGTACGTGGTCCCGTTGCGAGCGGCCGCCGCCACCGCATCGCAGACGTACTCGTCGGCGTGCCCGAGGATCACCGGGCCAAAGCCGAGCTGGTAATCGATGTACTCCCTGCCGTCCATGTCGAAGACGTGTCCACCGGCCCCGCGGTCGATGACAAACGTCTCGTCGTCGCCCCAGTACCGGAAACCGGACGAGACACCATTGGGCAGGACGCGTTGCGCCCTGCGGAACCACTCCCGTGTGACGGGACCTCTCATGTCGAAACCTCCTTCGCTGCAAACCGTTCGATGCCGGGGTTCAGGTTGCCGGAGGGATCCAATGACGATGAGCAACGAGGTTGTCCTCGAAGTAGGACGGAACCCGGTTGACGCGGTCGAGCGGGAAGAGTCCGGCTGCCGCCGAGCAGAGACGATCGGGACTCGACGCACCCGGGCGCAGCATTCTGGAAGGGGTCATCGAGTCGTCACCTGGCACGAACGCTAACCGCGGCCCGCGACGCGTGGGAGTCGGGATACCCTGGCGCCCATGGCACAGGACCTCGAACTCTTCATCGCCGGCGAATGGACACCCGGGACCGGGACCGACACCTACGAGGTGCGTTCGCCCGTCACCGGCGAGCACATCTACACGGTCCCCAAGGCGTCTCAGGCCGACATCGACCGCGCCGTGGCGGCCGCCCGCCGGGCCACCGAGGAACTCAGGCACTGGACCGCCTTCGAACGCGCCGACCTCTGCCTGCGGATTTATGAGCTGTGGCAGACGCGCGTGGACGAGGTGGCGCGGATATTGACGCTCGAACAGGGCAAGCCGTTCCATGCCGAGGCAGTCGACGACATCGCCGAGTCCGGGGACTACTTCCACATCGCCGCCGAGGACGTCAAACGCCTCAAAGGCGAGTTGATCCCGACCACCGAACGGCATCGCCGTATGTTCACGGTGCGCCGACCGGTCGGAGTGTGGGCCGCCATCACGCCGTGGAACTTCCCGGTGATGATCCCGATGGAATACGTGGGGCCGGGTCTCGCCACCGGCAACGCCATCATCGTCAAGCCGCCGGAGTTCACCGCCTGGGCGCTTCTCGAGATGGCCAAGGTCTTCGAGGAGGCCGGTGTCCCCAAAGGCGCCATCTCGGTGATTCCCGGAGCCGGCGACATCGGGGCCGCTCTCGTCACCCACCCGGGGGTGGACGCGATCGGTTTCACTGGCTCGTCGGCCACGGGTCGCAAGATCGTCTCGACGATGGGACTGAAGCGGTCGATCATGGAGATGTCCGGGAACGGACCGTTGATCGTCACCAGCGATGCCGACGTGACCGCCGCCGCCGAAGCCGCCGTCTACGGCAGTTACTACAACGCCGGCCAGGTGTGCTGTGCCACCGAGCGCGTCGTCGTCCTCGAGTCCGTGCACGACGAGTTCGTCGAGGCGACGTTGAAAGCGAGTTCGGTCGTCAAACTCGGGGACCCCTTCGCCGACGACACCACGATGGGCCCCCTCAACAACGCCGCGACCGCCGACAAGATGGACCGCCACATCGCCGATGCCCGCGACCGCGGAGCAGAGGTGCTGGTCGGTGGCGGTCGTGCCCCCGGCCACCCCACCGACCTGTACTACGACTTCACCGTGATCGACCGGGTGCCCGAGGACTCGCTCGTGTCGAAAGAAGAGTCGTTCGGCCCGGTGCTTCCGATCCTAGTCGCCAAGGACGACGAGGACGCCATCGGCATCTCCAATCGCACGAACCTCGGCCTGCAGGCCGCAGTCTTCACCAACGACCTCTCCAAGGCTTTCTGGTATGTGGACCGCATCCGTTCCGGCACGGTCGTGGTCAACGACTCCACCGACTTCTGGGAGACATTCCAACCGTTCGGTGGAGCGGCCGGAACAGATACCGGGTGGGGACGACAGCGCATCGACGAGTTCACCGATCTCCAGACTGTGGTGTTCTCGCTGCGTCCGGACCCGACCTCGTGAGACGGCACGCCGCTAACCTCGCTGCCCATGGCTGAAGGCGCTCACACCGAAGAGGCTGGAGTCGAACACGAGTCGCGGATGATCAAGGCGATCGTGCGGGACATCGCGGTGGCACTTCCCCTTGCCCTGGTCGTCGTCTTCGGCTCCATCATGCTGTTCACGGACAAGTCCGTCGGCGACGCCATCGCCACGACCATCCTGCCCGGAGTTCTCATCGGAGTGTTCTTCGGCGGTTTCTCCGGCACCGCCAGAACGATGGATTGACCAGCGGGGACGACGCGGCGAGATTGGTCGTCGCTCCGGTCCCGCCGCCCGTTAGCGTCGACGCAACATGACCGATGACGTCGCCGCCCACGTTCCATACGACCAGCGCGCGCGGGAGATCCCGTTCGCGTCCTCGGAGTACATCAGCTTTGCCAGCCGACAGTCGTTCCTCGGTGTGCCGGCGCGCCGCCTCGACGAGCTCGCCGAGGATCCTTCCGAGGTCGTGATCCTCGGCGCCCCGCTCGACTGGGGCACCACATACCGGCCCGGAGCCAGGTTCGGACCGCAAGCGATCCGCGAAGCGGACTACGGAGCGATGGATGGGTACCGGCCGCACCTTCCGACTGGTATCGATCCGCTGGGGGCGCTGGGCGTGGTCGACATCGGCGACGTCTACCTCGCCCCCGGATACATCGAGGAGTCGATCGAGCGGATCGCCGACATGGTCGAAGCCGTCACCGCGGCCGGCAAGGTGCCGATCGTGCTCGGGGGCGACCACACGATCACCTATCCGAACGCAACCGGGGTGGCCCGTGTCCACGGCAACGGCGAAGTGGCTCTCATCCACTTCGACGCCCACGCAGACACGGGCAATCTCCAGAACGGCCACCTCTACGGACACGGCACTCCGATGAGACGTCTCGTGGATTCGGGCGCGGTTCCCGGTCATCGGTTCGTTCAGATCGGACTGCGCGGCTACTGGCCCGAGCCCGATGTCGTGGCGTGGATGCAGGAGCAGCGCATGCGCTCGTACCGCATGGACGACATCGTCGATCGCGGTCTCCGCACCGTCGTCGACGAGGCCGTCGACTATGCCCTCGACGGAGGGGCCAAAGGCGTGTTCATCTCCGTCGACATCGATGTCGTCGATCCTGGGATGGCGCCGGGCACGGGGACCCCCGAGCCGGGCGGGATGACATCGAGGGAACTGCTCGACACGGTCCGGCGCCTGGCACGAGACCTGAACGTGCTCGGTGCAGATGTCGTCGAAGTCGCGCCGGCGTACGACCATGCCGAGATCACCGCATACCTCGGCAACCGCGTCGTGCTCGAGATCCTCAACGGCATGGCCGAGCGAAAGCTGCTCGACGTCTAGTGGTGCGCCGCCCAACCAATGAGGCGGTCTCCCCGGCCCATGACGCCCCTGACAGCGTCCTCCTCCTCGCCGAACAACCACGTGCGACTGCGTCGGAAGTCCTTGCCAGATGACGCCATGTGCTCGGGGACACTGCGCCCCCACTCGAGCGACACACCACTAGATCGAGCTTTCGAGCATGGCGCCGGCCACTGGCGCACCGTTGCGAAAGACCAGCCGGATCGCGCTCGGATCGCCCAACCGCGACGGCTCGGAGATCGGGTCGCCATCGACCAGCACCAGGTCTGCCAGTAACCCGGGAGCCACCGTTCCCACCTCGGACTCGATCCCCAGGGCCCGCGCACTCCCCGATGTGGCGGCGACGAAAGCCTCGTGAGAACCCATCCCGTGCTCGATCATCCAACCGATCTCGAGGTGGATCCGTTCGGCGTCGGCCGCGTCGGAACCCATGGCAATCCGCACCCCGGCGCCCCTGGCTGCCTCCAGCGTCAAGTCGGCCTGGCCGACGTTGTATTCGCCCTGTTCTTCGAGAAGGTCGGTCCACTCTCCGGACTCGGCGACCAGGTGGAGGAAACCGAGCGTCGGAACCAGAACCTGGTCGTGTTCGGCCATGTGGGCGAGAAGGTCCGGTCGCTGGTTCAGGTAGAAGCCGTGTTCGATCGTGTCACAGCCGGCGAGGATCGCCGCCTCGGTGCCCCCCAGTCCCTCGGCGTGGGCCGCCGCCCGAAAGCCCTGCCGGTGCGCCTCTCCGACGAAGGCAGCCATCTCGGCATCGGTCACCTGGGCGGGGTGGGGGTTCTCCATTTCGACCGATCGGGCTCCGGTGCTCATGATCTTGACGAAGTCCGCTCCACGGCGAAGCTGTTCGCGAACGGCCCGCCGGATGTCGTCGGGCCCATCGGCTTCGCGGTACATGCCCGGGAAGAACCGCCCACCGGGGGCGGTGGCCGAGACGATCCGCCCACAGGTGAGCAGTCGAGGGCCGTCGAAGGCCCCGTACCGCATCGCCTGGCGGATCTCGAAGAGCACCTCCTCGTAGGCGCCGACGTCGCGGATCGTGGTCACGCCCATCCGCACCGCTCGTCGCAGGTTGTCCGCCACGAAGTGCGCCGTTGTCCCGTGGTGCAGCGGCTCGGCACCGTGGTCGGGGTGCGGGAAGCGATCGAGATACTGGATCATCGCCACGTGGGCGTGGGCGTCGATCAGACCGGGCATCAGCATCATCCCCGCACCATCGATCACCGCGGCTCCGTCAGGTGTCCCGTCGGCCCGCACGCCGACCCCGGAGATGCGGCCTGACTCGACGATGACCGTGGCGTCGGCACGCACCGGCGCCGAGGTGCCGTCGAAGAGAGAGGCTCCGACCACCGCATAGGCGCCGTTGGTGCGGATCGGATCGGCCAGGAACGCGGGAAGCCGGATGCTCACAGCGGCTCGTAGTCGGGGTTCTCCCAGACGATCAGAGCCGACGCGTCGCCGGTGCCGTCGTCGCGGAGGTAGTCGTACAGAACTCCTCTGATCTCGAAACCGTTGTCCATCTGGAACGTCAGAGTCGGGTCATAGATGCCTCGCGCCTTGACGCCTTGCAGGTATGCCTCGATGGACAACTCGTCCTTGTGGGCGACATAGCCGGCCGGATGGCCCCCGGCGATGATCCCCCGCTTGTTGTGCTGACGGACGATCTCCTTGCGCAGGGCGTACAGCCGCTTGCCGATCCCGCGCCGTCGATAGTCGGGATGCACGACGATGTCGGTTCCGTAATACCAGTCACCGCTCCAGTCGTGCTTGAGGCACTGGTGCTCTCCGGTGATTTCGACGATTCGATGCTGGATGTCGTCGAAGTCGAAGTCGAGGAAGATCCCGGCGCCCTGGCCGACCACGCGCTCGCCGGCCAGACAGACGAAGAATCCCTCCGGGAAGATCTCGGAGTACGCCTCGATGTCCTCCTGGTTCAGGAGATCGTCGGGGTCGGCGTGCGGGAACGCCTGCAGTTCGAGGGCGGCACACTGCGCCGCCAGATCCTTGGTCAGGTTGACGTATCGAAGCTCACCCGTCACGCTCCCACCCGCGCCAGGTCGAACCGCTGGTAGTCGTTCTCCGACGGCACCCCCCAACACGCCCAGAACTCTCCGGTCTTGGGTCGCATGATCGCCGCACCACACGACTCATAGGAGTACGGAGGTTCGGGATGTCGACAGATCGCCCGCTCGTCTCGGGTGAACGCAATCACCTGGGCGACACCGATCGCCCCTGACTCGAAGATGCCCTCGGCGTGTTCGAGGCGGACGCGGGAGTTGGTGTCGAGATCGGGCGGACGTGGCCCCTCGACTGCGGCGGTCACCGGGGAGCGGCAGTGGTTGGTGTGCAACAGCGGTCGGGCCTCGAGTCGCTCGACGTGGGTCGTGGTCGGCATCGCTTCGATCGAAGCTCCGTTGCCATCGGCATCGAAAACCAAGAAGTTGTGGCCTCCGGCGAGTGGCGCGTCGAGGATCGCGCCCAAGGCCGATTCGAAGTGTGTGTGCCCCAGGACCGCACGCACCACGAAGGGCCACGTGACGCCGATGCGGCCATCTGCGGCTGTGAGGTTGTTGATCCCCACGGCGATGCCGGCTTCGTTCATCCCGATCTGGCCGAGACAGCCGACGGTACTGAACGCCAGCGCCGCCGGCCCCGACTCGGGACGGATGTCGAGCATCACCACGTGCGGAGTGGCCGTGGCGTGCATGTCCCATGTCTGGGCGAGAAACCCCGCGCCGGACGCCCGGCCATCCGGGATGATCGCAGCGGTGCAGGTGTCGTCGACCCTCGCCGTACCTGCCTCCGCCCGCACGACATCGATGAAGTCGGTGTATCCACCGACGATCAGCGCCTCAGCCGCCGTGATGCCCGCGGCGTGGGCGAGCGCCTCCATCTCGGTGGCGAGCGACTCGGAATAGCGGCGGTGGGCCGGGAGGCAGCGTTCCGCGAGCTCCAGGAGCTGGTCGGCACCGAGGGTCGTGCCCTCCCCCGAGAGTGCGACGCGATCAGCGGCATAGGCTCGAATCTCCTCGGCGTGGCTTGCGCCGTGACGAGAACCCATGGCGACGGGGTCCCCGTCGAGTTCGAGGACGCGGATTCGACCCGTCATCGCATGGAATCCGCGACCTCACCGACTGCGGCCGCCACGATGTCGAGGGCCTCGTCCAACTGCGCATCGGAGATGACGAGCGGCGGTAGGAAACGGACGCAGTTCGAATACAGACCTGCCCGAATCGTGATCACGCCTCGTTGCAGCGTGGCGGCTGTGATCGCCCCGGTGGCTTCCATCCACGGCTCCCTGGTTTCGCGGTCACGGACGATCTCGAGCACGAGCATCGATCCGACGCCGCGAACGTCACCCACCAGGTCGGGATGCGCGTCCCGGATGGCTTCGAGCCGCGCCCGCATCCGCTCTCCGATCTGGACCGAGCGGGCGAGGAACTCCGGGGTAGCGATGGTGTCGATCGCCTCGCGGGCGGCCACACATGCGATGGGGTTGCCCGAGTAGGTGCCGCCGAGGCCACCGGGGTGGGGTGCGTCCATCAGCTCGGCCCGCCCGACCACCGCTGAGATCGGCATGCCGGCTCCGAGCGACTTGGCGGTGGTGATCATGTCGGGGACCACGCCGCTGTGCTCGATGGCCCACAGCGTGCCGGTCCGGCCCATGCCGGATTGAATCTCGTCGGCGATGAGGACGATTCCGTGCTGGTCGGCCAGCTCACGCAGCCTCCGCAGCCAGCTGGCAGGCGCCGGGACGAACCCGGCCTCACCCTGGACCGGCTCGACCACGATGGCGGCGACGTGAGACGGATCGACGATGGCGGTGAACGCATGGTCGAGCCGTCGGGTCTCCCACGCGACGTACTCATCGACGGTCATCTCCGCCGGCCGCCGGTATGTGTTGGGAAATCCAAAGCGGTAGATCTCCGGAGCAAAGGGCCCGAACCCCTTCTTGAAAAGCGAGAACTTCGAGGTCATCGCCATCGTCAGGTTGGTGCGGCCATGATAGGCCCCGTCGAAGACCACGACACCTTGCCGGCCGGTTGCCGAACGTGCGATGTGGACCGCCGTTTCCACCGCCTCGGCGCCCGAGTTCATCAGCACGGTCTTCTTGGCGAAGTCCCCCGGCGCCAGCCGGTTGAGCCGCTCCGCAACTTCGACGAGCGGCTCGTAGGTCGAGACGATCGCACAAACGTGGACGAGACGTCGCGCTTGTTCGGTCATCGCATCGACGAGACGTTCCGGAGTGTGTCCCACCGCGAGCATCCCGATTCCGCCGGCGAGGTCGATGAACCGGTTCCCGTCGACGTCGGTGACGGTCGATCCATGGGCGGAGTCGACGGCGATCGACGTCAGCTTGGCGGCCCCGGCCGGCATGGCCGACTCGCGACGGGCCACGATCTCGCGGCTACGCGGGCCAGGCACCTCGGTCAGGAGACGAATCGAAGGATCGGCGACAGTTGTCATCGGGGCATCGTATTGGCTTGGCGGAAGCGTTGACGCGATCGAGGCGGTGCGCCCTGGTCGGGGAGCACCGCCTCGAGTCGTTCTCCTTCCGTCGGTCCGCCCGCGTCAGTTCTTCGCCTGGGCGAAGTAGTCCTCGAAGTTGATCTCGAAGTCACCCGTGTCGGCGATGATCTCGAGCCGGCTGCGAAGCTCGTCGGACGGATAGATGGTCTCGTCCTCGAGGATCTCGGGGTCGATGAACGGTCCCGCGGCCTCGTTCGGGCTGGCGTAGTAGGTCCAGTTCGTCAGCTGGGCGCCGTTCTCGGCATCGAGCAGGAAGTTGATGAACGCGTGCGCCGTACACGGGGCGGCGGAATCCATCGGAACAGTCATGTTGTCGACCCACAACGTCCCTCCTTCTTCTGGCACGAAGTACACGAAGTTGTCCGGATCGTCGGCTTCCCCGATGGAGGCGATCATGTTGCCCGAGAAGCCCTGGGCGACGGCCACTTCGCCGTTGACGAGGGCTGCCCCGTACTGGTCGCTGTCGAAGGTGGTGATGTAGTCCTTGGCGGTGGAAATCACGTCCGCCGCCTCCTGGAGGGCTTCGAGGCTCGCCTCGTTGAGTGAATAACCGAGATACTTGAGGGCCGCACCCATCGTTTCGCGCGGATCGTCCAGCAGCGACACACCGCCGGCGAAGTTGGCTGTCAGTCCCGGGTCGAACACCATCGCCCAACTCTCTACGAAGGCATCGCCGACCGCCGACAGGTTGACCCCGAGTCCCGTGGTTCCCCACTGATAGGCGACCGAATAGACGCCACCGGAGTCATAGGCGGGTGATGCGAACTCTGCGGCCAGGTTGGAGATGTTCGGCACGGCCTCCTTCTGGATCGGCATGAGCAAGCCCTCTTCGATCATGATCCCGACCATGTAGTCGGACGGCACGATCAGGTCGTAGCTGACGCCGGTCTGGATCTGAGCCAGCATCGCCTCGTTCGACTCGTAGAAGGACTCGACGACATCGACACCGGTCTCGGCTTCGAACGCAGCCACGAGTTCGGGATCCATGTACTCGGACCAGTTGTAGAAGTTGAGCGTGTCGGCATCGGTCACACCCGTTTCGCACACCACGTCGTCGCCTCCGTCTGCGGTCTCGTCGCCCCCGCATGCGGAGACCACGAGACCCAAGACCATCACGCCGGCGAGGCGCCTGATAGCGGTCGATTTCATTCGTCTATTTCCTCCTCATCGGATGATCGGCTGCCACGCTGTAAGAGCAGGGACACGCCGACCAGGATCATCGACGCTACCAACATCACAGTGCTCACCGCATTGATGAGCGGCGTCACTCCCCGGCGTACGAGACCGAACACGTAGACCGGGAGCGTGGTCGAACCGGGTCCCGAGACGAAACTCGTGACAACGACGTCGTCGAGACTCAGCGTCAGCGCCAGCAGCGCTCCGCCCGCCACGCCCGGCATGATGAGGGGCAGCGTGACCCGCCGGAACGCCTGCCATCGATCGGCGTACAGATCCGCCGCGGCCTCTTCCAGCGCACCGTCGAGTTGGCTGAGGCGCGCTCGCACCACGACGGCCACGAAGGAGATATTGAACGCGATGTGACTGAGCGCGATCGTGCCGAGGCCGAAGTTCAGCCGCATGAAGCCGCCGACGAGTTCGAACGCCTGGGCGAAGAAGAGCAGCATCATGACGGCCATCGTGACATCGGGAATGATGATCGGCAGATAGAGCAGGCCATCGAGCGTGCCCCGACCCCTGAACCGGAAACGCTCCATGGCGATGGCGGCCATGGTGCCGATCACTGTCGAGACGAGCGTGCTGACGATGGCGACGATCAGCGTGTTGCGAAGCGCCCGCATGACGTCGTTGTTCTGGAACATCTCGCCATACCACCGGGTCGAGAACCCCGTCCAGATCCCCACGTTGCGGTTGTCGTTGAACGAGTAGCCGATCAGCAGCAGGATCGGCAGATAGAGGAAACCGAAGACGATCCAGGAGTTCGAGGCGAGCAGGCGCTCGATCGGACTTCTCGGGCGCACGCCGGCCGACACCGTCATGTGTTCCTCGCCCCGGCACGGAAGTAGGCGATCGCTGCGATCAGCATCACGATCATCACCGCCACCGACAACGCCGAACCGTACGGCCAGTTACGCGCCGACAGGAACTGGCCGACGATGTAGTCACCGAGCAGAGTCGTCCTGGCGCCGCCGAGCAGGGCCGGCGTCACATAGGCGCCCAGCGATGGAATGAACACGAGGATGGAACCGGCCACGACGCCCGGCATCGACAATGGGAGCGTGATACGCCGGAAGGCCGTCCAGCCGCTGGCATAGAGGTCCCTTCCGGCCTCGACGAGGTTCCAATCCATTCGCTCCAGCGCGGCGTACAGCGGAAGCACCATGAATGGCAGATACCCGTACACGAGGCCGATCAGCACCGCCGTATTGGTGAACAGGATCCTGATCTCGTCGCCACCGAAGAACTGGCTGATCTGGCTGATCGGTCCGCTGGAGCCGAGCAGAACACGCCAGGCGTAGGTGCGGACCAGGAAGTTGGACCAGAACGGGATCATGACGAGGACGAGGAGGATGTTGCGCACCTGCGTCGACCTGGTGGCGATGTAGTAGGCGAATGGATAGCTCACCACCAGGGCGATCAGCGTCGTCACCGTCGCCAGTACGAACGATCGAACCGTGATCTCGCCCACCAGAGGGGAGAAGAGTCGGCGGTAAGAGCTCAGGTTCCAATCTTCGAGGAGTGTCAACCCGGTCGACGAGCGCGAGGCGAAGGAGTAGACGAGGACTAGGACCAGGGGCACCGCAAAGAAGAGGACCAGGTAGGCGTAGGCAGGGAGTGAGAGAATGAATCCCCTTCTCGACCTGGCCCGGGCCGCCGCCTTCTCGAGCTCCGGGGTGACCGGAGTGTCTACCGCGGTCTCCCGGCGCTTCGCCTTCACCATCAATCGGTCACCAGATTCGCCGACTCCGGGTGCCAGGTGACAACCACCTCGTCCTCCACCTCGTGCACGGCGAGATCGGGCCGGTTCTCCTCCTTGACCTCCAGGCGTTGCTCGAGGTCGGCATCAACCTCGTAGTAGTAGACGTCGCCGAAGTAGGTGCGCCGGACGATCCGGGCTGGGAGCCGGTTGCGGCCTTCTGGTACCTGGTCGGCGCCGGAGTGGAGTATGAGCTGCTCCGGGCGCAAGGCGAGAGTGACCGGGCCCGACGACGGATTTTCGTCCTCGATGTCCACCTCCACCCCGTTGGAGAACCGGGCCGCTCCCGGGCCGGCGAAGCGGGCACTGATCAGGTTGATTTCGCCGATGAAGTCGGCGACGAATCGGGTCCGGGGGCGCTCGTAGATCTCCTTCGAGTCGCCCACCTGGAGAAGACGCCCCTCGTTCATCACCCCGATCCGATCAGACATGGTGAGCGCTTCCTCCTGGTCATGGGTGACGTACACGAAGGTGATCCCCACCCTGGTCTGCAGGTCCTTGAGCTCGTACTGCATCTCCTGGCGCAGCTTGAGGTCGAGGGCGCCGAGGGGCTCGTCGAGGAGGAGCACCTCGGGCTCGTTGACCAGCGCCCGAGCCAGGGCGACCCGCTGCTGCATGCCACCCGAGAGCTGGCGGGGTTTGGCATCGGCACGCCGCGAGAGCTGGACCTGGTCGAGCACCCGCCGCACCCGCGACTCCACCTCCGAGCGCTCCACCCCCCTCATCTGCAGCCCGAAGGCGACATTGTCGAACACGGTCAGGTGGGGGAAGAGTGCGTAGGACTGGAAGACGGTGTTGACCGGGCGCTCGTTGGGTGGCTTGAGCCCCATCTCCGCCCCATGGATGCGAATGCTCCCCTGGGTGGGAAACTCGAAGCCGGCGATCATCCGCAAGGTGGTCGTCTTGCCACAACCCGAAGGGCCGAGCAGGGAGAAGAACTCCCCGTCCTCGACGGTGAGTGTCATGTCGTCGACAGCC
>DATKEC010000082.1:0-35657 GCA_035544575.1 Acidimicrobiia bacterium | reverse complement strand
GCCCCCGCCCAGTTTCCACGACCTCCCAGCCGTACGCGTAATAACGTCGATTCGGCGTGTACATCCTGACCTTCGCCGGCTCGGACAGGATGCGGTCACCTGACAGCGCAACATGCCACCGATGCATATCGCCGGTCGACGACAACATGTCGCCGTTTCCCATGAGGTGCCAGGAGGGATAGGGCTTGTCGAGGGGCGTCCCGAAGTCTCCTTCCACGCTGTACCACTGCGCCACGTTCATCGCCGACCAGTCGGGAAGTCTGTAGCCGGTGTGGTGCATTCCAGCGGGGATGAACAGTTCGTCTCGCAGGTGCTCCTCGTACGCCCGGCCCGTGACCTGTTCGATGACGGCCGCCAGCAGCGTGTATCCGGCGTTGGAGTATGCGAAGTCACTACCTGGGGGGAACCTCAACAGCGGCTGCAAGATCTGAAGGACTGTCTCATCCCGTCCCGCCATCTCGTAATCCTCGCCGGTGTAGTTGAGCAGCCCCGCCGTGTGGTGAGCACGTGGTGCAGGGTGATACCGGCCTTGTTCCCGGGAACGTCGGCGAAGAACTCGCTGATCGGATCACTGGTGTGCAGGAGGCTCTGCATCTCCAGTTGCATGATGGCGGCGGCCGTGAACTGTTTCGTGATCGACCCGATGCCGAGAATGGTGTCTGCAGTGTTGGGAATGCGCTCGGCCCGGTCGGCCAGGCCGTAACCCCGATCGAGAACAATCGTGCCGCGGTCGGCCACCAGGACGGCTCCGGAGAAACCGAACGGTGCGATCCGGCTCAGGTAGGTGTTGATCCGTTCTCCGAGCGCACCCTCGACGATCTCAGTCATGAGCGCCCCTCTCCCACAGTTTCCATGCGTGGCTCGAGGCTACGTTTCCAATCCAGCACCCAGTAGCGCAGCACGACCCGTCCGCAACGGGCGATCAAGGTGGTGCAGCTTCGGCGTGGCCCGGCCGAGAGAGCAATCAAAGCGCTCCGTCCGGTGGTGTCCGCGTGCGGCGCGACCCCTATATCCCCGAATGGCTTTGACTCGCAGGTGAGGCAGGGGCATACTGCCGTTCGCACATGTTCCACAGCATTCTCGTACTTCCGTAGCGCGCACGCCACGAACCCGGCGTGTGCGCCCTGATGCCCTCCCGAAACCCGGGGGGGTTTTTCATTACCCGCACGGCACACCAACCGTGCGGCCCCATGGAGGAAACACACCAATGACCACCATCAGCGGAGCCCAGTCACTCATCACCTCCCTCGAGCACGAGGGTGTCGAGGTCGCATTCGGAGTGCCGGGCGGAGCGATCCTGCCCGCCTACGACCCGATTCTCGATTCGAGCATTCGCCACGTCCTGGCCCGCCACGAACAAGGCGCGGGGCACATGGCCGAGGGATACGCCTGGGCGACCGGCAAGGTGGGCGTGTGCATCGCCACGTCCGGACCGGGGGCGACCAACCTCGTCACTCCCCTGGCGGACGCCCTGATGGACTCGGTACCGATGGTGGCAATCACCGGACAGGTCCCTACCACGGCCGTCGGCAACGACGCCTTCCAGGAGGCGTACACGACCGGTATCACCATGCCGTGCACGAAGCACAACTATTTCGTCACCAGCGCCGACGACATTCCCGACATCGTCCACGAGGCCTTCCACATCGCCCGGACCGGGCGGCCCGGCCCGGTCCTCATCGACCTTCCAAAGGACATCCTCAACCGCGCCACCCGGTGGCGCGAGCCGGTGCAGTTCGCACTCCCTGGTTACAAGCCGACCGTCGACGGCCACCCGCGTCGTGTGCGTGAGGCGATCGACCTGATCGAAGCCGCCGAGCGACCGGTGCTGTATGTGGGCGGCGGTGTCATCAAGGCCAACGCATCGGCGGAACTGCTGGCGTTCGCCGAGCGGACCGGCGTTCCGGTGACCACGACACTGATGGGGCGGGGGGCGTTTCCCGACTCCCACAGCCTGGCGATGGGCATGCCCGGCATGCACGGGACCTACGCCGCCATCACTGCCATCCAGAAGGCGGACCTCCTGGTGTCGATCGGAGTCCGCTTCGACGATCGCGTCACGGGCAATCCCGCCTACTTCGCGCCGCACGCCAAGGTCGTCCACGTCGACGTCGACCCAGCCGAGATAGGCAAAGTGCGGGTGCCGGATGTGCCGATCGTGGGTGATGCCAAGCGCGTGCTCGAACAGATGCTGGAAGCCTGGGCGGGTCGCGACGCCCCCGACCGCACCCCCTGGATCCAGACAATCGAAGGCTGGCAGCGTCAGCACCCGCTGTCCTATGACCAGCAGCCGGACGGCCCGATCAAGCCCCAGTACGTCGTCGAGGAACTCCATCGCATCACCGGCGGGGATGCCATCGTCGTCTCCGGGGTGGGTCAGCATCAGATGTGGGCCAGCCAGTTCTGGAAGTTCGAAGACCCCCGGCGCTGGATCAACTCCGGCGGCCTCGGCACGATGGGCTTTGCGGTGCCCGCCGCCGTCGGTGCCAAGGCCGGCATGCCGGACGAACTCGTCTACGCCATCGACGGCGACGGATGTTTCCAGATGACCAGCCAGGAACTGATCACGGCGGCCACAGAAGACATCCCCGTGAAGATCGCCATCATGAACAACGGGGTGCACGGCATGGTCACCCAATGGCAACGGCTCTTCTACGACAGCCGCTTTTCGGGTTCACAACTCGGCAACAAGGTCGACTACGTCAAGCTCGCCGAGGCAATGGGCTGCGTGGGGCTGCGAGCCGAGACGCCCGACGAGGTGGCGCCCGTCATCGAGAAGTCGTTGTCGATCAACGACGTGCCCGTCGTCGTCGACTTCGTGGTCGACCCCGAAGAGATGGTCTTCCCGATGGTCCCCGCCGGTGGCAGCAACGACGAGGTGATCGTCGGCCCAGGCGAGCGGATCGTCATGAAGGCCTCGGACCTTCCCTGAGACGAGGAGCAACCATGAATCACACACTCTCGGTCCTCGTCGAAGACAAGCCCGGTGTTCTCGCCAGGGTGTCGTCGCTGCTCGCCCGCCGGGGATTCAACATCCATTCCCTCGCCGTCGGCCCGTCGCACGAGGACGGAATGTCGAAGATGACGATCGTGGTCGAGGCGCCCGAACTCGAACAGGTGAAGAAGCAACTGCACAAGCTGATCAACGTGGTGAAGATCACCGAGCTCGACGCCAGCCAGGCCATCGAACGCGAAGTCATGATGGTGCGGGTCTCGACCCCGCCCGGCAAGCGATCCGAAGTCCTCGAGATCGCCGCCATCTTCAAGGCGATCGCGGTCGATGTGGGCCATTCCACCGTGTGTTTCCAGGTGTCAGGCGAGCCTGCCAAGATCAACGACTTCCTGGATCTGGTGCGCCCCTACGGCGTCGTCGACCTCGTCAAGTCCGGTCGGATCGCCCTGGCGCGGGATCAGAAGGGCAAGGCGCAGGCGCGCCTGCGGGCAGTGAACTGAGCAACAGAAACGAGTGAACCCTGATGGCAGCGACGATCTATTACGACGGCGACACCGACCCCTCGATCATCAAGACCAAGCGGGTGGCGATCATCGGCTACGGCTCCCAAGGCCACGCCCACGCCAACAACCTCAAAGAGTCCGGTGTCGACGTCGTCGTGGGTCTGCGTGAAGGATCGCCGCGACGGTCCGAGGCCGAAGCGTCCGGTCTGGCCGTGATGAGTCCGTCCGAAGCGGCGGCGTGGGCCGACGTGGTGATGATGCTGGTCCCCGACCAGCACATGGCCGACATCTACACCTCCGAGGTGGCTCCCCAGCTCGACCCTGGCGACGCACTGATGTTCGCCCACGGCTTCAACATCCACTTCGGCGCCATCACCTCACCGGAAGGTGTCGACGTCTTGATGGTCGCCCCCAAGGGCCCCGGTCACCTGGTGCGACGCACCTACACCCAGGGTTCCGGTGTCCCCGCCCTCATCGCGGTGCATCAGGACTCCACCGGCACCGCCCACGATCTCGGGCTTTCCTACGCCTGGGGGATCGGCGGGGCACGGGCAGGCGTGTTGGAGACCACTTTCAAAGAGGAAACCGAGACCGACCTTTTCGGTGAGCAGGTCGTGCTGTGCGGTGGAGTCTCGGAGCTGATCAAGGCGGGTTTCGAGACCCTGGTCGAAGCCGGCTACCAGCCCGAATCCGCCTACTTCGAAACGCTGCACGAACTGAAGCTCATCGTCGACCTGCTCTACGAAGGCGGGCTTTCCTACATGCGGTATTCGATCTCGGACACCGCCGAGTACGGCGATTACACCCGTGGCCCGCGAATCGTGACCGACGAGACCCGGGCGGAGATGAAGAGGGTCCTCAACGAGATCCAGTCCGGTGCCTTCGCCACCGAGTGGCTGGCCCAGGCCCGCGAGGGCGCCCCGTACCTCTACGAGCAGCGTGACGCCAACCGGAGCCACCAGATCGAGTCGGTAGGCAAGGAACTGCGGGGTCTGATGAGCTTCATGGAGCCGAAGGAAGCGCCGTGAACCACTACGGAGTCGGCCATCACTGGGGTCTGCTCGAGCTTCGGTAGCCGGGCGGGGCGTGCGCGTCCCGACCCGGCCCGGCACGCACCACCACCTGCCTTCCCCCAAGGAGACCCACCATGTCCGACGACCGACTGATCATCTTCGACACGACGCTGCGCGACGGAGAACAGGCGCCAGGAATCGCGCTGACGCCCAGCGAGAAGGTGACGATCGCCCATCAGCTGGCGAAGCTGAAAGTAGACGTGTTGGAGGCGGGCTTCGCGGCCTCCTCCCCCGGTGACTTCCAGGCCGTGAGTCGCATCGCCAGTGAAGTGAAGGGCCCGGTCATCGCATCGCTGGCGCGGGCGCACCCCGACGACATCGACAAGGCCTACGACGCCCTCAAGGCCGCCGAGGACTTCCGGATTCACGTGTTCATGTCGACCTCGCCGATCCACATGGAGAAGATGCTCCGGATGACGCCCCAAGAGGTCTTCGACGCTTCGGTCGCAGGCGTCAAACGGGCCCGGCAGTACACCAACGACGTCGAGTTCAGCCCACAGGACGCGACTCGCACCGACTATCAGTTCCTCATCGACGTCTGCAAGGCCGCCGTCGAGGCGGGGGCGACCACCATCAACATCCCCGACACGGTGGGCTTTGCCACCCCCACCGACTTCGTCGACCTGATGACGAACGTGTTCAGGGAGGTGAAGGGCGATCGTGACGATGTGATCGTGTCGGTCCATTGCCACAACGACCTCGGATTGGCGGTGGCGAACTCGCTGTCGGCGATCTCGGCGGGCGCCCGCCAGATCGAGGGTGCCATCAACGGCATCGGCGAACGAGCCGGCAACACGTCGATCGAAGAGATCATCATGGCGGTCAAGACCCGCCAGGACGTCTTCGGAGTCGAGATCGGCGCCGACACCCGCGAACTCTTCGAGACGAGCCGCCTGGTCTCCCGCCTCACCGGCTACCCGGTGCAGTACAACAAGGCGGTCGTCGGTCGCAACGCCTTCGCGCACGAATCGGGGATCCATCAGCACGGAGTGCTCCGTGATCGGACCACCTACGAGATCATGGATGCGGCCTCGGTCGGCCAGGAGGCCGGCCAGATCATCCTCGGCAAGCACTCAGGCCGGGCGGGGTTCGCCGACGCGCTGTCCAAGATGGAGATCAGCCTCGAAGACGACGCCTTCATCCGCGCCTTCGACAAGTTCAAGCAGTTGGCCGATCGCAAGATCCACATCGGCGAGGACGAAATCAGGGCGATCGTCGACGAGGAGGCGGTGGCCGTGACCGGCACTGTGGTGATGGGGGGTCTGCATGTCACCGGAGGCAACGACGTCACTCCGGAGGCGACGGTGACCCTTCTCGTGGAAGGCAACGAGATGAGATTCACCGGACACGGCGACGGCATGGTTCACGCCGCGTTCGCCGCCATCAAGCAGGGTTTCAAGGTCGACGCTCGGCTCGTCGACTACCGGGTGGTGCCGGTGACATCGGGGGCCGACGCCATGGCCGAAGTCAACGTGGTGGTTCGGGTGGACGAGAACACCTTCAGCGGCCGGTCGATCAACACCGATGTGGTCGAGGGGTCCGCCGAGGCGTTCGTGGAAGCGCTCAACAAGGCGACCGCCTGACGTGACGTCCTACCGGATCGCCACCATCCCCGGCGACGGGGTCGGGATCGAAGTGACCTCCGAGGCAGTCAAGGCTGTGAACGCGGCTGCCTCCCGGTTCGGATTCGACGTTGCCTACACCGAGTACGACCTGGGAGGCGGCCGTTATCTGGCCACGGGCGAGGTGCTCCCGGCGTCCGTCCAGGACGAGCTGGCCGGCCACGATGCGATTCTGCTCGGTGCGGTCGGCACACCCGATGTGCCGCCGGGCGTCTTGGAACGCGGCCTGCTTTTGAAGCTGCGCTTCGACTTCGACCAGTACGTCAACCTCCGGCCGATCAAGCTCTATGCGGGAGTGCCCACGCCAATCGCAGGGCTCACCCCTGATCGCTGCGACATGGTCGTGGTACGGGAGAACACCGAAGGCCTCTACACCGGGATGGGCGGAATCTTCAAGCAAGGGACGCCCGACGAGGTGGCCACCCAGGAATCCATCAACACCAGAGTCGGCGTCGAGCGTGTGACCCGCGACGCCTTCGCGCGCGCCCAGCGCCGTCACCACAAGCTGACGGTGGTCCACAAGACGAATGTCCTCACCTTCGCGGGCGATCTGTGGTGGCGCACCGCCCAGGAAGTCCATGCCGACTACCCCGACGTCGCACTCGACTATGTCCATGTCGATGCCGCCTGCCTCTACATGGTGAACACGCCGGAGCGCTTCGACGTGATGGTCACCGACAACCTGTTTGGCGACATCGTCACCGATCTCGGTGCGGCGGTACAGGGCGGTCTCGGTCTGGCAGCCTCAGGCAACCTCGACCCGAGCAGGCGGAATCCCTCGATGTTCGAACCCGTCCACGGCTCGGCTCCGGACATCGCCGGGAATGGCTGGGCCAACCCGGTGGCTGCGGTGATCTCTGCTGCGATGTGCCTCGAACACCTCGGTGAATCTGAGGCAGCCGCAGCCGTGGAAACATCCGCTGCCAGCATCCTCCCCGAATTGAAGACGATGGGCGGACCCGACATGGGGATGTCCACCTCCCAGATCGGCGACCTGATCGCCGAACGGGTAACGCGCGTATAGGTCTCTAGACCTATACGCCGACGGATCCGGCACTACGCTGAGTTGGGGCAATCGAGTTGGGGCAATCGAGTGGGTTGGGAGACCATGGGACGCAGCGGGAAGGGCTCGCGCGTGGCTGCAGCGAGCAGTCGCTCACCGGAGTCCGGGGCGGCCGCGGTGGAATTCGCGCTGCTGGCGTCGCTCCTGTTCATGCTGATCTTCGGAAGCATCTCCGCGGGCATCTCGTTCTCGCGTTCGAATGCCCTCCAAACCGCGGCTCGCGAGGGGGCGCGGTTCGCAGCGACTCTGCCGGGCGAAGGCAGTGGGGCCTGGTTCACCGATGTGATCGCCGCCACGCAGGGCGCTGCCCTCGGAGAACTCGCCAACGGAATACCCGGACGCACGATCTGTGTCGCATATATCGTGAGCGGCAGCTCGGGCGCAACCGCCTCGCTCAACGCAGCTGGCACCACTTCGACGACCCCAACCGGTGCAAGCTGCTTCACCGATGGCCTCACTGACGGTCCCAGGGTTCAGGTGGCGGTGAGGAGGGAGACCGAGATCCAGGCTGTGCTCTTCTCCACGACGATCGATGTCGGGGGCGACGCCGTGGCGAGGTACGAGCGATGATGCGTCCGAGGACTCGCTCTGAGGCTGGCGCAACGATGATTCTTGTCGCTGCTTCGCTCTTCCTGCTCATCGGCGTCGCTGCGTTGGCGGTGGACCTGTCCGGGATCCGGCTGGACCGGGCCGTCGACCAACGAGTCGCAGATTCTGCAGCCAGCGCGGGCGCCATCACGGTGTTCGAATCAGGGAGCGGGGCCGTGGGATGTTCGGTCGCTCTGGAGTATGTCGCAGCAAACGCCGCCGGAATCGCCAGTATCAACACAGATTGCTCGACCGTTCCGGCGAGCTGTGATCCGCTGGCCGCGTCGACAGTCACCAAGACAGCCGGCCGATTCACGGTCACCGTCGTCTATCCCGTGCCAGATGCCCACGCCCTGATGAGTTCGGGGACTCTCGGGTCACCAGGACAGTCCGTCATCGCCGAAGACGCCGGTCCGTGCGATCGTATCGGTGTGCAGATCGCTTCCGTCCGGGATGCCACATTCAGCCGGGTACTCGGGGCACCCGCCGGAACCACCACCATCCACTCAGTGGCCATCGCCGACGAGGGTGCTGGCGACGCCGTCCCACTGAACCTCCTGATTCTGGATCGGACCGGGTGTCAGACCGTGCGCTCGTCCGGCGAGGGCGGCATCATCGTGAGCGCGATCGTCGACGGTGCCGACGTCTACCCCGGGCACGGTGCCGCGGACTCGAACGGGAGCGAGTGCACAGGAACCGACGGTGTGTTCTTCAAGGAGGGCAGCAACTCCATTCTCCGCGCCGACGGACCCGTCGGCTGTGTCGGGGACGACCCGGCGACACCGACCATCGGAGAGGGCTGCGGTTTGCTCGAGACGGTGGCGGCGACCACGCCGGGCATGTGCGCACCTCCGGGATGCCAGTCGAACGGCCCTCCGAGCGTGAACCCGCAACCGCTTCCCACGACCATGGGGGCTCCCCTCACGCGGGCACCCATCGACCACCGGTACAACTGCGTGTCCAACTACGCGACTGCGGCACTCGCTGCGAGCCTTTCCTGGGCAACCGATCCGCTCCTCGCAGCCGACGGCCAGGACATCCCCGGATGCTCGGGAGGGGACCGACACATCTACGACCTCATCGAGTGGGTCGGGAGTTCCGGCGGGCCCGTCGGATACAACAAGTGGACCGACCTCTACCCGTGCACGGTGACGAACCCGATCACCCCCGCGGCCGGCAACTGGTGGGTCGACTGCGCGAGTTTCGAAGTCAAGGATCCCATTCCATTCATCGGAAACGTCATCTTCGACGGGCACGTAGCCGTCACCTCCGAAACGGGAGCCCTCACCGTCGACAACACCGGCGACGGGGACGGCTTCGCCTTTTTCCGGAACGGCGTGCTGACGAAGGATGGTCAGGCCGACCTGGCGTTCCTCGATACGTTCGTGTACTTCTCGAACTCGTCGAACATCACCATGGTCGGCGGGACCGGATCACTCGAGTGGATCGCTCCGACGACCGGCCCCTACGAGGATCTCGCCCTGTGGTCGGACTCCGAGACGGCCAACCATGTTTGGGCGGGTCAGGCAAATCTCGACCTCGAAGGTGTGTTCTTCGTGCCGCGAGCGACCGTCGAATATGCCGGCCAGTCCAGTCAAGTCCAGGTTTCGGCCCAATTCATCGCTCACCGGATCTGGGCGAGGGGTCAGGGTGCCCTTGTGCTCCAGCCAGAGATTGGACGAGCGGTTCCACTGACAGGCCGACCCTTCTCGACCCTCATCCGCTGAACCGCGCCTAGAGACTGAGTCCGCGGACCAGGAAGCTGGCCATCTCGCCGCGGCTGAGACCGCCCCAGGGGCAGTACGCCCCTCCGCCGCAGCCGGTGGTGATCCCGGCAGCCGCCAGACGGTTGATGGCGTCTTCGTGCGGGGAGCCGTTGTCGTCCCAGAAGAAGTCCTTGGTCGCTGGGGGCAACCCCAGCGCCCGCGCCAGGAACGTGGCCATCTCGCCTCGGGAGACTGCACTTGCCGGGCAGTAGCGCCCGCTGCCGCATCCGGTCGAGATCGAGGCCTGGGCGATGGCGTTGATGGCCGAGTGATGACCGGAGAGGGTGTCGTCCCAGAAGAAGTCCGTGGCAACCGTCTGGAGGCTCAGTCCCCGCTGGAGGAAGCTGGCCATCTGCTCGCGAGACACATACCCAAAGGGACAGAACCGCTCGGGGGCACATCCGGACGTGATGCCCGCGGCGGCGAGAGCAATGATGTCTTGTTCGTACGACAGTCCGTCGTCGTCGCGGAACGGCGGAGTGAAGGTGGTCTGTTGCTGCGTGATCGCCACCTTCGACTGCATGAAGACTTCGGCCACCCAGACGGTCGTTCCCGACACCACGACCCCGACACCGACGTGCGTGTAGGCCGCATCGAGGATGTTGCTTCGATGGGCCGCCGAGTTCATGAACGCGGTGTGCAGGCCTGAGACCGAACTGCCGTATCCGACGTTCTCACCCAGCTTGGTCCAACCGGTCGTGACCGAGCCGAGGTCGGCGTTGTGAAACAGCCGACCGGCGTTGCGGATCGCGTTGGCCTGACTGCGGGCACCAGCGACGAGGTCGGGGTGGGTGACGAGAGGTTTGAGACCGCGGTTGGTTCGTTCTTGGTTGATGAGGTCGGTGAACTGGACCTCGGCGCTGACCGGGTCGACGGCAGCAGCCGATACCAGCGGCATCGTCGCCGCCAGCATCATGGCGGTCAGCGCCACCACCATCATGCGGGCCCCACTTCTCATGGAGTGGTTGTCGACGCGCCCGAAGCGCGACTTGACCATTTATCCGGCACACGTTGGAACTAGTTACGGACGCCTGCCGTGTGTTTGCGGAGGGCTTCCGGTTGATGGCGCAGCATCTACGCCATGCGGACCCTCACCCGTCTCTGGCCTCTGCGAAATTGGCGTCCTCGGGGATCTCGTCCGGGGGCAAGCCGGACGCGGCCTCGAGCCGGCCGCTGAAGTTGAAGAAAGCCGCGAGGGCCGTCATCTCCCAGATCGCCTTCTCGCTCCATCCGGCCTGGCGTAGCTTCTCGATGTCGGCCTCGTCCATCATGCTCGGTGTTTCGGTGAGTTTCGATGCGTAGCCGAGCAACGCTCGGGTTGGCTCGTCGAGGTCGTATCGAGGCCATGTCGTGGCGAATTCGAAGCCGAGATGCTCGTCGCCAGTGAGGCGGCGGACCGCCGCCGTATGCATACCAAGTCAGGGCGCGCCGCCCACTTTTCCGTTGACCACCGTGGCCAGCATTTCCCGCTGGACCCGGCTCAACGGGGAGGATTTGCGCATGTGAAGGTGGCTGTAGATGGCTGACACCCGACGACCGACGGCCATATCCACGGCGAGGATCTGGAACATCCCGGGCACCACTCCGCCGTACTGTCTTCGGGCTATCCGGACCAAGAGTTTGCGGACGCCTCGGGCATCCTCCGGGGCGACGGTCAAGATGTTCGGCATACGTCACCTTTCCCGGCTGCGCTCGAGGGACCACCGATCCCGCCGGTTCGTTTCGGTTCCCAAACCCTACCCAGCCCGGCCCCGCCAGGGTATCGGCCTGGCCCGATGAACTCAGTCCAGGGTTGGCGGTCTCACCGACGGCTCCGGGCCGAAATCCGGCCGCAGCGGTTGGGCCGCCTCGATCCTGGCCAGCAACTCGACAACGCCGCGCTCCAGTTGGGGGTCACGACCGGCGGCGTGGTCCTGGGGCGTGATGACGACCTCGATGTCGGGGTCGGTGCCGTAGTTCTCCACGGCATAGCCCACGTCGGTGAACCAGGTGCCGAACTGGGGTTGGGTGGTGACAGTCCCGTCAACCAGGGACTGCTGGGGCCAGAAGCCCACCACTCCGCCCCACGTCCTGGTGCCGATCAGCGGACCAAGACCGTGAAGCTTGAAGGCGTGGCTGAAGATGTCCCCGTCGGAACCGGCGTTCTCGTTCGTGAGACAGACCATCGGCCCGGTCGGCGACTCATTCGGAAATCCGGTGGGCTCACGCCAGCGAGTCACCCGGAATCCGAGACGACGCCGCAGCAGGCGCTGGAGGAGCAGTTGGCTGACGTTGCCCCCACGGTTGAAGCGAACATCGACGACGAGACCGTCGCGTTCGAGCTCGGAGAGCCAGCCGCGACTGAACTCGCTGTAACCCCAACCCATCATGTCGGGTATGTGGAGGTATCCGGCGCGGCCGTCCGAGGATTCGTGAACGAACTGCCGGGCCGACTCCACCCAATCGCGGTATCGGAGCAGCGTCTCGTCCTCCAACGACCTGACCACCACCGTCCTGGGCCGTGACCGTCCGCGAGCGAGAGTGACCGGGACCGGCTGACCGCCCCGATCCACCAGGGCCTCGCCGACATCGGTCTGACGATCCAGGCTCACACCGTTCACCTCGAGCACCCGATCTCCCACCTTCGCCGCCACACCGGGAGCGGCCAGCGGCGAAGCCGCCGCCGGATCCCACGGATCGCCTATGGGCACCCGGGTGATCCGCCACGCACCACGGCTCCATTCGAGATCGACGCCGAGGTGTCCCAGGCTCACCTTCGGCTCGGGCCGGTAGCTGCCACCCATCTCGTACGCGTGGCTCGTTCCGAGTTCGCCCTGCATCTCCCAGAGCAGGTCCGAAAACTCGCTGCGTGAACCCACTCGGTCGACCAACTCGGCGTAGCGGTCATGGACCGCCACCCAGTCGACACCACCCATCGACTCGAACCAGTACAGGTCGCGTTGCAACCGCCAGGCCTCGGAGTACATCTGACGCCACTCCTCGGCGCGGTGCACTTCGATCCGGATCCGGTCGAGGTCGAGCCACCCCGACTCCCTCCCCGGACCATCCTTGGCCGGCTTGTCTTCCTTCCAGCCGACGCCCACCACCCGGATCCGTCTGTCGGCCAGGATCGCCAGGACTTTGCCATCTGCCGAGAGCGTGATCCCCTTCACACCCTCGCTCACCTGCTCGACCTTGTCGGTGGTGAAGTCCCAGGCAGACAGCGTGCCCTTGGGCGGCTCCGAGGGGCCCCATGACACCGGACGGGATCCCACGATCGGCTGTATGACGAAGAAGAGCTTCTGGGCCGCGAACGCGAGGTGGCTCATCCTCGCCGGGGGAACCGGAGCGACCTGAGCACGGTCCATCAGATCGGCGGGGTCGAAGTCGAGCTTTTCTCCTGGTGACGTGTCGTTGTTGGTGGAGCCCGGCGCCCTGGCGGGTCGGTTCTCCACGGCGAAAGGCGAGAACGCGGAGGCATCGAGGGGAATCACCACGGGGACTTCCGCCCGAGGAAAGCCGTGATCGTGGAAGTGGCCGTCCGCAACGGGATCGAACACGCGACCCGACAAGAACGCCAGATACCGACCGGTGGGATCGAAGCGCGGTTCGACGTCGCGGAAGCGGGCCGGTCCGAGCGCGTGCACACGGCGGTTGGCCGTGTCGTAGAGGTGGATTGTGAGCGTCAGTCGTGTCTCCGCGGCCGAAAACGCCAGCCAGCGGCCGTCCGGGCTCCACGCGGTGCCGGCAATCCACGTGTGGGGGCTGCGGTGGATCGGCCGGATCGACTTCCGTGTCAGATCGACCACCAGCACTTCGTGGCGATGGTTGGTGACGGCCACCCGCCCCGCACCCTTGGGAGACGGGTCGATCGAGCGGATACGGCCCAGGTCGCCTTCGATGAGCACCGGATCGCCGGATCCGTCGGCCCGTTCGACGATCAGAGCCTCCTCTCCCGTCTCGTCGGTCACCGAGATGATGCGTTCGCCATCCCGAAGCCACGTGGTGAGTCTTCGACGGTGTCGAGAGATGTCGCCGTGCCGGCGGGGGGCCCCCTCCCACAGCGGCATCGTGAACGCCGCTCCTCTGGCGTTGAGCGCCACGGAGTGGCCAGCGGGATGCAGGTGGACCGATTCGAGGAACCGGCCCGGCGCCGCGAACTGCCGGTTGAGTTGTGGTCGGGACGAAGGGATCCGCACGTCGATGGGTTCGACCGAGCCGGCCGACGTGTCCAGGAGGTAGAGGTCCGCACCCGCCTGGTAGACGATGCGGCCTCGGTCCGAGTCCGGAAAACGAACGTAGAAGTCACGGTGGTCGGTGTGCCGGGTGAGTCCCTTGCCGCTCGGCGTGACCGAATAGATGTTGCCGACACCCTCGTGGTCGGACACGAACCAGATCCGCCGTCCGATCCACATCGGCGAGGCGAGGTTGCCCGCCACCTCAACCAGGATCTCGAAGTCACCCGATCCGTCCCGGTCCACCCAGAGTGTGCCCGCCCTGCCGCCTCGATACCGCTTCCAGCGGGCGGGATCCAGCCCGTGGCGGCTGAGGACGACTCCCCTCCCGTTCGGGGCATGGTCCATCGCCACGGCCGGGCCGACGCCGAGCCGCCGGGCGGGACCTCCGTCGACCGAGATCGCCCAGAGGTGATGCCACCCCACGAACGGCTGGCGGTGATCCGTGGCAGCGATGACCGAACCCCCGTCCGGCATCCATCCCACCACGTGGGTGTTCGCACCGAAGTGGCTCAGCCGGCGAGCCGACCCGCCGTCGGCGGACATGACGAACACATCGCCGGCTCCCTCGTCACGGCTGGTGAAGGCGAGCCGCGTCCCGTCGGGAGAAAATCGCGGGAACGTCTGCAGCCCGGGGTTCGCCGTCAGGCGTTGGGCGTTGCCACCCGAAATCGGGACGGACCACAGGTCGTCCTCGGAAACGAACACGACGCGATCGCCGTGGATGGCCGGATGGCGGTAGTACCCGCGTTGTCCCAACGTTCAGCTCCCTCGCGATGAGACGGCGACGATACCGGCCCTCACTCAGCGCCAATGAGCAGCGAGGAAATCGAGGACGAGTTGGTCGTAGACCACTGGTGCGGCCTCACGCGAGCCGACGTGGCCGGCACCCTCGACCTCGACCAGTTCCACGAGTTGGGGCCGGCCGTCAGCGATCGCCCGGCTCGTCTCGATCGGCACCGTCGCATCTTCGGTGCCGTGAAAGACGAGCGTGGGAACGGAGAGAGCGTCGACTCGGCGGACGTAGTCGATCGACTCCCAATTGATCGATGCTCGCAGCGCGGCCACGGTCTTGGCGATCTCGGTGACCGTGAAAGGCACGGGGATACCGGCAAAGAGCGTCTCCCGGGTGGCGGCGAAGTCGATCGTCGCGCTCATGTCGGCATTGGGTGAGTCGAGCACCAGGGACCGCACGGGCGAAGCCGGGTTCTTGTAGATGTAGCTCAACGTGATCGCTCCGCCGGTCGAGTACCCCATCAACGCGATCTCCGAAGCCCCTTCGGCCACCGCCCAGTCGACAGCCGCCGCCAGATCCTCGTGTTCGGAGAGCCCGTAGCCGTAGTAGCCGGTGGGGTTCTGCGGCTGGCCCGGATCGTTTCGGTATCCGATGATCAACTGGTTGTAGCCGGCGCGAGCCAGGGATTCGGCGGCGGGAAGCGCCTCCTCGAGGCTGGCTCCCTTGCCATGGATGTGGATCACCCATTGGCTGCGGGTGCCGTCCACGTACCAGGCATCGATCGGTCCGAGCGGGGACGGATACGACACCTCCTGGATCGGCAGGGACGTGGCCGTGGCCGATCCGAACGCGAGCCCGTCTGGCGGCGTGAACGCGTCATCGACGATCCGACTCGAGAAAGTCCAGCCCGCCGCGGCGTGCACAACCAGAACCGCGATCAGGACCAAGAAGAGGAACCCGCGCCACACCCTGGTGGCAATCGTCGTGGAGGGCGGCAGCGACTGCATCCCGACATTGTGCATCGTCGGTGCGCCGTGCAGTGACCGCGAGAGTCAGGAGACGACGAGGCCGCCGACCAGCGAACCGTCTTCATCCGCGACGGGGATGGGATCGGGGTCGAACTCCTTCCACAACTCCCTGAGATCGTCGATGGCGTCGGCGGGATCCACCCAGCGCGGGGCTTCCATCAGCTCTGCCACAGGGACACCGGGGTCGGCGATCTCGAGTGACCCTCGCCGGACCACGCCCACCAACTTTCCCGCGTCGGTCACTGCCAGCATTCCTTCTGGGTGGATGCGCAGGACGTCGGTGGCGTGATGGAGCTGTGAGACGTAGACCGGCTCGCCCATCTCCTGAAACACCCGCCTCGGGGCGGAACGGACGACAATCGTGCCGGTGGGTGCAGCCTGGATGAGCTTGGCCCCCTGCCCGAAGAACGTCCGCTGCAACCAGCCTCCACCGGGAGCGCCCAGGACCAACGTCGCATCCTCGGGTAGCTGTGCGGTGAGGGAGGTGGCGTCGGCGGCCTCCACGGTCCGGTACTCGAGGTCGGGAACCTGGGCGTAGAGATGTTCGATCAGAGCCACCGCGGTGCTGTGACCCTCCTCGTCGCGATATGCACAGACGATCGACGCCGGAAGCCCGGTCACCGAACCGATCCGCGCCGCCACGGCCGCCGCCAGCGGAGAATGGGGGCCTCCCGAGACGGCAGCGACGATCGACCCGGACTTCGCCAGGTCCACACCGTCTGGGATGACCTGGGGCACCAGATCGAAGTTGGAGGCGAGACGACGTGAGACGACGGCGTCGGCGCGGGAGCGGAGGCACGCAGTCACGAGATCGCCTTCCGCCCGTACCGCTCCGGCTGGGGAGAGCACCTCGGCCAGTTCCGCGCAACCCTCGCCCCGCGTCCAAAGAGTCGGAGCACCCGACCGGAAGATCTGAGTGGACACAGTGAGACCGTATCAGAGGGCTCCCTCGTCGCGGCTGATCGCGGCGGTGATGTCGTTATGGTCTGGTCCCGATGCACATCGGAATTCTCTCTGCGGACCGCCCGGGTGAACGTCGCGTCGCCCTCGTCCCCGATGTGGTCAAGAAACTGGTCGCCGACGGCCACCGGGTGACAATCTCGACCGGGGCAGGATCGGAAGCAGGATTCACCGACGCCTCCTACCGGGACGCCGGAGCGGAGATCGGCGCCCCGCAGGACGTGGATTTCGTGGCCGTTGTGGAACTCCCGCTCACCGGGTCGATACCAGGACGGTCGGTGCTGGGCATGCTCCGACCATTCGACGATCCGGCCGCCATGTCCGCCCTGGCCGCCACCGGTGTCACCGCCTGGGCGTTCGAGGCGATGCCGCGCACGACGCGGGCACAATCGATGGACGCCCTCTCTTCCCAGGCGACGGTCGCGGGCTATCAGGCAGTCCTCGAGGGCGCCACCGCATCCGATCGGTTCTTCCCGATGCTCACCACCGCCGCCGGAACGATCCGGCCCGCCAATGTCCTCGTGCTGGGCGCCGGGGTTGCCGGACTGCAGGCGATCGCCACCGCCCGGCGGTTGGGTGCGGTCGTCTCCGCCTTCGACGTCCGCGCCGCCGCAGCCGAACAGGTCGAGAGTCTCGGAGCCAAGTTCGTGACGCTGGAGGTGCCGGCCCAAGACGGAGCCGAGTCCGGTGGCTACGCCCGCGAAGTGGCCGAGGACGAACAGCGTCGCATCCTCGAGGGTCTCGCACCGTTCGTGACCATCGCAGACGTGGTCATCAGCACGGCCGCCATTCCGGGACGGCCAGCTCCGCTCCTGATCGAAGCCGCGACGGTCGAGACGATGCGGCCCGGCGCGGTCATCGTCGACCTCGCCGCCGCGTCGGGCGGCAACTGCGAACTGACCGTCGCCGGAGAAACCGTGAAACATGGCGGTGTGACCATCATCGGCGCCACCGACCTGATGGCTCGGGTGCCGGCGGATGCCAGCCGTATGTATTCACGCAACGTCTCGTCGTTCCTGGAGCTGATCACCGGCGACGACGCCGCCTTCGTGCCGGACGTCGACGACGACATCGTCGAGGAATCCATGATCTGTCGTGACGGCGCCGTCGTGCATCCCCGACTCTTGGAGACATGATGGAATCGCTGCTGATCCCGATCACCGTGTTCGTCCTCGCCGCATTCGTCGGCTTCGAAGTGATCACGAAGGTTCCGCCCACGCTGCACACACCGCTCATGTCGGGATCGAACGCCATCTCGGGCATCACCGTCATCGGCGCCATCGTCGCCGCCGGAAGTTCCGACACCACCGTTGCGACGATCCTCGGCTTTCTGGCTGTGACCTTCGCCACGATCAACGTGGTCGGAGGATTCCTCGTGACCGACCGCATGCTCCAGATGTTCAAGCGGGGCGAGCGGACATGAACGTCACCCTCCAGGGCTTCCTCTATTTGATCGCGGCCGTCCTCTTCATTGTTGGCCTCAAGCGCCTGACGTCCCCGGTGACGGCACGGACCGGCAACCGCATGGCCTCTGTCGGCATGCTGTTGGCCATCGTCGTGACCCTGCTCGACGCCGGGATCATCGGATACGGCGCGGTGATCGCCGGACTCGTCGTGGGAGGCGGCATCGGCGCGGTTCTCGCCCGCAGAGTCGAGATGACAGCGATGCCGCAGTTGGTGGCGGCGTTCAATGGGTTCGGAGGCGGAGCGTCCGCCCTGGTGGCGCTTTCTGCCCTGGCCACCGAGCCGGATTCGGACACCCAGACGCTCATCACCATCGGCCTCTCGGTGCTCATCGGCGCTGTGACCTTCTCAGGCAGCTTCGTGGCGTTCGCCAAGTTGCAGGGCGTCCTCAGCGGGCAGTCGGTCACGTTCCCGGGACAGGTGGTCGTCGACTGGCTGCTGGCCGCCGCCGCAGTCACCGGTGTCGTGCTCCTGGCCCTCGACCCATCGATGACCTGGGCATGGGCGCTGACCGGGATCGCGCTCGTACTCGGCGTGACCCGGACGCTTCCAATCGGCGGTGCGGACATGCCCGTCGTGATCAGTTTCCTCAACTCGGCTTCGGGACTGGCCGCCTCCGCGGCCGGGTTCGTGATCGGGTCCAATGCCCTGATCATCTCGGGTGCCCTCGTCGGCGCGGCCGGGCTCATCCTCACCAACATCATGGTGAAGGCGATGAACCGCACCCTCGCCAACGTGCTGTTCTCGGTCTTCGGTGCGGGGACCGGCCCGGAGGCGGACGACGGGACAGAGAAGGTCACGCGTCGCGCATCGGCCGATGACGCCGCCGTCACGTTGGCATACGCCGAGCGGGTCATCGTCGTGCCCGGATACGGCCTGGCCGTCGCCCAAGCCCAACATGCGCTGCGGGAACTGGCCTCGTTGCTCGAAGCCAAAGGTGTCGAAGTGCGCTACGCCATCCACCCGGTGGCGGGACGCATGCCTGGGCACATGAACGTGCTGCTGGCCGAGGCGGACGTCGACTACGACCTCCTGTTCGATCTCGAGGCCATCAACGGCGACTTCCCCCGCACCGACGTGGCGCTGGTCGTCGGTGCGAACGACGTCGTGAACCCGTCTGCCCGGGAAGATGAATCCAGCCCCATCTACGGCATGCCGATTTTGGACGTCGACAAGGCGCGCAGTGTCATCGTCATCAAGCGGAGCCTGTCCCCCGGCTTCGCCGGAATCGACAATCCGTTGTTCTACAACGACAACACTCTGATGTTCTTCGCCGATGCCAAGGAAGGCCTCGCCGACATCGTCTCCGCCGTCAAGGATCTCTAGTCCGGGCCCCGGGGGTACGCCGGTAGGGTGCCGCGTGTGCGGCGTGACCTGGCTCTCGGCATCGGAACCGCCGTGGCGGTGGTGTGGTTGACCTTCTATGCAACCGCTGGTGCGGTGATGGTGGCCACGCTCATCGCGGCGATCGTCGTCCTCATCTGGTTCTCGACGGTGGACACCGAGCGTCTCCGCGACCGGGCGGGACGTCCGCACCTGATGCTGTTCAGCCTCACGGCGCTCGCTGGCGCACTGGTCGTCACCGCAGCGGTCTTCATCGCCACTCCCACGGTGTTCCTGGTGGGGTGTGTGGTCTTCGCCGCTTCGGTCGTCGGCCTGGTCAGAGCACTGCGAGCGTCGATGGGTTCGATCTGATGGAGTTCGACGAGGTCGTCCGCCGACGGCGGATGGTGCGCAACTATCTGCCCGATCCCGTGAACGGAGTTGCGCTCGATCGGATTCTCGAGGCGGCCGTGCGAGCACCCAGCGCCGGCTTCACCCAGGGCCAATCATTCGTCGTCGTCGAGGATGCCGACCGGCGCCGACAGATCGCCGAGTTGGCAGGTGAAGCGGACTATGTCAGCCGCGGGTTCGACCCGTGGATCTCGCGCGCACCCGTGCATGTCGTGGTCTGCGTCTCGGAGGAGGCGTATCACGACCGATACCGGGAACCCGACAAGCTGGCCACCGACGGCAACGAGATCGCCTGGCCGGTGCCGTACTGGTACGTCGACGCCGGAGCTTCGCTGATGGCGATCCTGCTCGCCGCGGTCAACGAAGGACTGGGTGCAGGCTTCCTGGGCAGCCAGTCCTTTGCGGGGCTGAAAGAGTTTCTCGACCTGCCCCACACGGTCGAACCCATCGGAGTCGTGACCATCGGACACCCCGCACCCGATCGACGATCGTCGTCGCTCGATCGTGCCCGCCGCACCGACGCGGTCCACCGTGAACGTTGGACCGACAGCTGAAGTCAGGCCAGCGCCTGCCAGAGGGCGAGAACGATTCCGCCCGCCGCGGCCAGGAAGATCGCATTGCGCACGACCCGCACGATCTGCTCGCGCTCTTCCGACATCGGCGCCAACGGCTCGGGCGGTTCCACGCCCAGCACTTCGGCTGCCTCGAAAAGGTCCACCTCTTGGGTCAGCACCCTCACCCCGCGAATGAAATCCCATTGCGGTTCGAACCCGTTGGCCGAATCTGTCTGTATCCACGCGGGAATTCCCTCGGAGGCGAGCTTGGCCACCGCCACATCGGCTTCGAGGCGGGAGGAGAACGTGGTGACGATCATTGCTCCCATTCGACCAGACTAGGAGAGGACAACCGACACCGACACCACGTGTAACGCAGATCGTGAAGTTTGGACCTTCTCGTTGAGATGACAGAGCCATTCGACGACCTTCGCCGCTACGCGGATGACCTCGCTGCCGAGGTTTCGCCGTACACCGCCCAACGGGCGGTGCGCGCGGCCATGGCGCCGCACCAGCGGCGCCCCCGGAAGGCGATCGTCGCGCTCGTTGCCACCGGCCTGCTGGGTCTCTCGAATGTCGCGCTGGCAGCCACCGCCAATTCTGCGGTACCCGGCGATGTTCTCTACGGCGTGGACCGCGCGTACGAGCGTGCAGCTGACCTCATCGGCCTCGGCGGCCCCCGGGTGGCAGAGCGCATGCAGGAAACCGGGATCCTCATAGAACGCGGCCAAGTCGGCATGGCCCTCGACCTCGTCCAGGAGACCCTGACCAAAGTTCTCGAATCCGACGACCCGCAGGCCGAGTTCGACGCTCTCGTGGAGAATGCCACCGGGATGCCCGAAGTGGTCAACCATCTCGTCGGAGTCGCTCACCTGATCAGCACCGACGACGACGTGACCGGCCAGGATGTGGCCGAACTCGCCCGCCAACTCGGCGAGCACCTCGCCCGGGAGCGGTCCAACCGCCCCGACCACGCCGGGCCGCCGGAGGACTCGCCCTCGGTCACGGCACCCGGACGGACAGGCGAGACACCGGCGAATCCCAACCAGGGAGGCGGTCAGCCGTAGGCTGGACCGCATGACGGGGGAAACCGACAGCCAACGGGGCGCGTCAGGTTGGCCCCCTTCCCGCACGGACGTCGAACAGGCTCGCGACGGTGACAACCAGGTCCTCGGCGCGATCCTCGTCAACGGATTTCCACGCCTCGTGGCGTTCTATCGGGGAGTGGGGCTTCCGAACGCAGACTCCGAAGAACTCGCATCCGAAGCAGTAGAAGGGATGATCAAGAGCATCCGCCGGCTGCGCGAGCCCGACGCCTTCGAGGGATGGTTCTGGACCATCGCCCGCAATCGCCTCCGCACCAACCTCCGTCGCCGTGGCCGCATCGAACGCGAGCTCGAATACGGGCCCGTCGAGGACCCGGCATCGATCGTGGTCTCCCGGGAAGAACACGTCACGATCCGGATGGCTCTCGAACAGCTCTCCATACGAGACCGTGAGATCCTCTGGCTGCGCGAAGTCGAACAGCTCACGCACGAGGAGATCGCCACCCGCCTCATGATGCGGCCTGGAGCGGTCCGAGTGGCGGCCCTCCGTGCCCGGCGCCGGCTCGAGGAGTTCTACGAAGCGCAGACGACCTCGGTGGTCGAGCAGTGACGATCACCTCGTTGCAGAACGAGCAGGTGAAGGACCTGGTCCGCCTGCGCGATCGACGCCACCGGGATGGCACCGGACGTTTTCTCATCGAGGGGTATCGGGAGATCACCCGAGCGTTCGGCGCCGGCATGCCGGTACACACCCTCTACACATGCGCCGACTTGTTCCTCGGGCCGAACGAACCAGAACTGATCGCCGGGCTCCAGGCGGCGGGGACCGACGTGGTCGAACTCGCCGAGGGACCCTTCCGCAAGGTCTCGTATCGGGATCGCCCCGAGGGCCTGCTGGCGGTGGCGCCGCAGCCCGCCACAGACCTGGGTCACCTCAGACTCGGCGCGTCACCGTTGCTGCTCGTGGCCGAGGCGATCGAGAAACCGGGGAATTTGGGAACGATGCTGCGGACCGCCGACGCCGTCGGGGCAGACGCCGTCCTCGTCGCCGACCCCACCACCGACCCGTTCAACCCCAACGTGGTCCGGTCCTCCACAGGGACCCTGTTCACGGTGCCGCTGGCGGTGGCCACGGGTGGCGAGTCGGTCGAATGGCTGGGTCGCCTCGGCATCTCGATCGTTGCCACCACTCCGGCGGCGGACACCGAATTGTGGGACGCCGACCTCACCGGCCCGGTGGCGGTCGTGGTGGGTGCCGAGCAATACGGACTCTCCGAACTCTGGCTGGACGCCGCCGACATCAGGGTTCGCATCCCGATGGCCGGAGCTGCCGACTCGCTCAATGCCGCCATGGCTGCCGGGCTCGTGCTCTACGAGGCGAGACGCCAGCGGCGCTAGTCGAGTGAGAACTCCTCTATCCCGTCAGAGCGGTCACACCACCGGCACGTCACCGACTCGATCGCACGGTCGAGGGTCTCGTCCTCCTCGATCTCGAGATCCCCACCCAGGGTGTAGTGGTGAAAGCGCCGGCTGCGGACGGTCTCGACGACGTCGAAGCGTGTCTTGTTCCCACAATGTGCGCAGCGGTAGGCCACGGCCGGAGCGTAACCGTCGTCCGCGCGGCGGAGAGGGGCGTCGAACTCATACTGTGGAGTCAGCTGTGACAGGGAGACCCCATGAACATCGGCTCGCTCCGCTGCGTCGTCATCAACGTCACCGACCTCAAGGCCGGCTACGACTTCTGGGGTCCGGTCACCGGCCTCGAAGTGATCGGTTCGGAAACCGGATGGCACGACTGGCTGGGATATCTGGGGACGTCAAACCCGTGGAAGCACGAGATCATCCTCCAGCGGGTAGACACTTCGCCTCTCGTCATCCAGGCCCCTGACCCCTCCCGACCCAACCAGGTCCACATCGACATCACCCCCACCGAAGGCGTCGACCGAGCGATCGAACAGATCCTCGAGCTGGGCGGGACACTCAAGAAGCCGCCGAGTCTGTATCCGCGCCCGCGATCGCGCGGCTCCGACCGACCGTCCATCGACTGGGCGGTCCTCCAGGACCCCTTTGGCAACGAATTCTGTCTCGTCACCAACCTCACGCTCGAGCAGTCCCTGGCGGCGATGGCCGCGGTCGAGGCCACCACCGATCATGCCTGGCGTGTGGCAGCAGGCGTGACCCGCTGACAGTTGATCGTTGACATCGAACACCTGTTCGATGTACCGTCCCCAGGGCACCCCCGGACCAGGAGATCGAGATGTCGCTTGCTGCCGCGCAACGAAGCTTCGACGACCTGGGCACTCCCCTCCATGACGTCACCTTCTGTGTCCTCGACCTCGAGACGACCGGCGGCTCCACCGCGGATTGTTTCATCACCGAGATCGGGGCAGTGAAGGTTCGCGGCGGCGAAGTCCTCGGGAGCTTCCAGACCCTGGTCGACCCGGGCGCGGCGATACCGCCGTCCATCGTGCTGCTGACCGGCATCAGCCAGTCGATGGTCATCGATGCCCCCGGAATCGAGGCCGTCCTTCCGACCTTCGCCGAGTTCGTCGACACGTCGGTCATCGTCGGACACAACGTCCGGTTCGATCTGGGGTTTCTCGACACCGCCGCCGACCGTCTCGGCTATCACCGCTTCTCGGCCAACCGCTCCGTCGACACCGCCGCCCTCGCTCGCCGGCTGGTTCGCAGCGAAGTCCGAAACCTGCGGCTGGCGACCCTGGCTGCCCACTTCCGCTCTCCGACGACCCCGATTCATCGGGCACTCGACGACGCCCTGGCGACGATGCACGTGTTCCACTCGCTGCTCGAACGCGCCGGCACCGTCGGAGTCACCGCCCTCGAGGACCTGCTCACCCTCCCCAAGGCGAGAGGGGCCGCCGAATACCGAAAGATCCATCTCGCCCACGACCTGCCCCGCCGGCCGGGCGTCTACCTCTTTCGTGACCGAACCGGCGACGTCATCTATGTCGGCAAGGCGCGCAATCTGCGGACCCGGGTGGCGGCGTACTTCTACGGCGACACCCGCAGGACGGTGGCGACGATGCTCAAGGAACTCGCGGATGTCGACCACCGGGTGTGCGCGGGCGACCTGGAAGCCGCCATCACCGAGTTGCGGCTCATCCACGCCCACCGGCCACGGCACAATCGGCGGTCCAAACCCCCGAAGGCCAGCCACTGGCTGACTCTGACCGCCGACCAGCACCCGCGACTGTCGATCACCCGAACCGTCCACGCCGATTCGGCACTCACCCTCGGTCCCTTTCGACGGCGCGTGACGGCCGAAGTCGTCATGACAGCCATTTGGGATGCACTCCCAATTCGGCGGTGCACCGGGCGACCTGGCTCTCGTTCCGGCGCATGCGCCCCGGCGCAGATGGGCGTCGCGCTCTGTCCGTGCGACGGGACCCTGCCGGCCGAGACGTATCGAAAGGTGGTCGACCGCCTCCTGTACGCCGTCGATCACGAGCCCGATCTGCTCCTCACGCCGCTGGCGGATCGGCTGGGATCACTTGCCGCCGAACGTCGCTACGAGGAAGCCGCATGGGTGCGGGATCGGCATCGAGCGCTGGTCCGCGCCCTCCAACGACGCCAGTCATGGCGTGCGATGCAAGCCGCCGGACGCATCGAGGTGGAGTCCGTCGACGGCGAACATGCCGTGATCGATCGAGGCCGTCTCGTCGCGGCCTGGACGGGATCCGATGTGCCCCTGATGGCTCCGGACGTCGAGGCTGGCCAGCACGATGTGGCGCCGTCGGTGCTCGCCCAGGAAGAAGCCGACCTCATCTGGAAGTGGCTCGCCAGCCCCGGAACCCGACTCGACGAGATCTCCGGTGTTCTCGTCCTCCCCCACCGGCAGGTGCGCGCGGTCGAGACCTTGGGAGACGACGTCGTGCGTCTCAGCCCTTCGGCAGCCCCAGCATCATCTCGCCGATGATGTTCCGCTGGATCTGGTTGGTTCCGGCATAGATCGTCCCCGCCCGCGCATTGAGGAAGACGGTCTGCCAGGAAGCCGTCGAGTTCGGCGCGCCCCAGTCGTCTGTGCGAAACGCCGAAGACGGCCGGCGGCCCTCGGCGACGAGGCCCTCGGGGCCGAGGATGTCCATCGCCAGTTCCGTCAGCAGCGTGTGGTGCTCGGACCACCAGATCTTGGTGATCGCCGCATCGGGACCGGGCTTGTGGCCCTTGGCGAACTTCGTGAGCTGGGAGTAGCCCATGAAACGCATGATCTCGACACGCTCGTGGGCCTGAACGAGACGCTGGCGGATGAGAGGATCGTTGATCGCGCCGTTCTCCCTGGCGAGAGTCAGCAACCGGTCGAGCTCGTCGCGGAAGGCGAGCGAGGCGACGGCCGCGTCCTTGCCTCGTTCGAACCCGAGCAACGCCATGGCGACCCGCCAGCCATCGTTGACCTCACCGATGATGTGGTCGCGCGGCGTTCGAGCATCCGTCAGGAACACCTCGTTGAACTCCGAGTCGCCCGAGAGCATTTTGATGGGTCGCACCTCCACACCGGGCTGATCCATCCGGACGAGCAGGAACGAGATCCCGCGATGCTTCGGAGCTTCAGGGTCCGTTCGGGCGACGACGAAAATCCAGTTGGCGAGATGACCCGCCGAGGTCCACACCTTCTGGCCGTTCACGATCCACTCGTCGCCATCGAGGACCGCCTTCGTCTTGACGGCCGCCAGGTCCGAGCCGGCCTCGGGCTCGGAGTAACCCTGGCACCAGACGTCCTCGCCGTTGACGATCCGCGGGAGGAAGTGCTGTTTCTGCTCGGCGGTGCCCAGCGAGAGCAACGTGTTGCCGAGCATTCCGACGGAGAAGGCATCGTTGGGTCCCTGGCTGGGAACGCCGGCCTTCGCGAACTCTTCCATCACGGCGATCGCTTCGATCTCCGAGAGGCCCCGCCCCCCGTATTCGGTGGGCCACTCGAGCCCGATCCAGCCACCGTCGGACATCTGCTTGCGCCAGCTCTGGATCCAGTCGTGGAGTTCGTCCGTGGGAATCGTTCCCGTTCCCGCCCAGTCGTCAGGCAGGACGTCGTCAAGCCATGCCCGCGCCTCGCGTCGGACCGCCTCCGCAGATTCAGGCCACTCGAAATCCATACTCGCAACCACCCCGCTCTCGTCCCCCCAATCTACCGCCCCCCGCCATCCGCGTTTCTTAGCGAATGAGCGACACAAAAACGTGTCGTTGCGCGTGGTAGAAAGTTTCACGAGTTGCGCGGGAATCCTGTAGTTATTCCGTTATGCGGATCGCGTCATTAATGACGCGCTGCCCCGCTAAAAAGCCCGAATGGCGGCGAGGGCTTGGGGGAGTGTGAAGCGGGATTCGTAGAGGGCGCGGCCGACGATGACGGCTTCGCACCCGGCCCCGGCCACTCGCTGCAGGTCGGCGAGGGTCCCGACTCCGCCCGAAGCGATGATCCGGAAGCGACTGTCCGCCAGAACCGACGACAACAGCTCCATCTCGGGGCCCTCCATGGTTCCGTCGCGGCCGATCCCGGTGACCAGCAGGCGGTTCACCCCGTGCGCATTGAGGTCGTTCAACACATCTGGAAGGTCCCTGCCCTCGTCGAGCCATCCTTCGCCCGTCGCCCGCCCGTCGCGAACGTCGACGGCCGCCACCACCCGGTCAGGTTGACCGATCTCGCCCAGGATGCGCGGGTTCCAGACGGCCGCAGTCCCGAGCACCACACGTTCGGCGCCCGAGGCCAGTGCAGCTTCTGCCACCGCTGCCGTGCGAATGCCGCCGCCGACCTGAAAGCGAATGCCAGCCGCGGCCAGCGAATCCCACAGACCCCGGTCTGGGCGGCCGCTCTGCGCCCCGTCGAGGTCGACCACGTGCACCAGCGAGGCGCCCTCTGACATCCACTGGCGAGCCCGTACGACCGGATTCTCGTCGTAGACGGTCACGCGCTCGAAGTCGCCGTGGGTCAGCCGCACGACGCGGCCGTCGAGCACGTCGACTGCGGGAATGATGTCGAGCATTCCGTCTGCTCCACTGTGTTAGCGTGCTAAAGTGTCTCCTGCGTGAAACAGCACCTTATCACCATCCATCGACTGGAGGCTGCGTGACCCTCCCCAACGACGACTGGCGCACCGAAGACACCCGGGCGTTGTTCGAAACCATCCTCCAACTCGAGACGGTCGAAGAGGCGGCGGCCTTCTTCCGCGACCTCTGCACAAGACGGGAACTGGAGGAGATGAGTTCCCGCTGGGCGATCGCTCGGCTGCTCGAAGCCGGCCTCCCCTACCGGGAGATCTCTGCCACCACCGGCGCCTCGACAGCCACCATCACCCGCATCAACCAGTGGCGTCAGCACGGCGCCGGCGGATACCGCACGATGCTCGGCAGGACCGACCCGTGACCGTCCGTATCGCCGTCCCCAACAAGGGGCGCCTGCAAGAGCCAACGATCAGGCTCCTCAAGGATGCCGGTCTCAGCTTCGAGGTGACCGACCGCTCTCTCACGGCCCGAGTCCGCAACGCCGAGATCGAATTGCTGTTCGTGCGCACCGAGGACATCGCCGAACTCGTCGTCGACGGCGTGGCGGACGCCGGCATCACCGGCCAGGATCTACTCGCAGAGGATGCATCGGAACTCGAGGAGGTCCTCGAGCTCGGCTACGGCCACTGTCGGGTGTCGGCGGCGGTGCCCGCCACGTCCACTGCCGTGAAGTTCGAAGATCTCGCCGGGCTGCGAGTGGCGACGTCCCATCCCCGCATCGCCGGTTCCTTTTTCGAAGGGCGGGGAATCGACGTCGATGTTGTCCGGCTCCGGGGCTCGGTGGAAGTTGCCCCCAAGCTCGGAATCGCCGACGCCATCGTCGACCTGGTCTCCACGGGTTCGACCCTCGTCGTCAACGGTCTCCGCGAGATCGGGACGCTGCTCGACTCCCAGGCGGTCCTGGTCTGGCGAGCCGACCACTCGCAGTCGGAAGCCGCTCGCCTCGAGACGGCGCTCCGATCTGTCGTGGGAGCCCGCGCCAAGCGCTACATCGTCCTCAACGCCCCCGAGGGCGCCGTCGCCGAGATCGCACGAATCATCCCCGGGCTGGAAGCACCCACCGTGGTGCCCCTGGCCGAAGAGGGGTGGGTGGCGGTGCACTCCGTCGTCTCCGCCAGTGAGGTGTGGAGCCTGCTCCCCCGTCTCGAAGCGGCAGGCGGGCAGGGCATTCTGGTCCTTCCGATCACCCAGGTCCTTGGATGACACGGATGCGACGACTCGTCTGGTCCGAGACCGACGAGGGGATAAAGAGGGACCTCCTGAACCGCAGCGCGGTCCCCGACCAGAACGTCCGTGCCGCAGTCGCCGAGATCTGTGACGACGTGCGCCAGCGGGGAGCGGCCGCGGTCACGGAGTGCGCAGAACGCTTCGGCGGAGGCTTTCGCCGGCTCGCACGCGAAGAACTCACACACGCACTCGAGGCGACTCCCCCCGCGGTGCAGGATGCGATCCGGGCGGCGGCAGCGGCCGTCGAGAGTTATCACCGGACCCAGATCCCGACCGCGAGCCTCACCGAAACCGCGCCGGGGGTGATGATCGAGCGGCGCTGGACGCCGCTGGATCGAGTGGGCTGCTACGTGCCCGGCGGCAAGGCCGCTTACCCGTCGACCGTCGTCATGACGGCGGTGCCGGCGCGGGTCGCCGGAGTCTCCGAGATCGTTGTGACGTCGCCGGCCGCTCCGGACGGTTCGGTCGACGTCACCCTGGCGGCGGCGTGCGCCCTCCTCGGCGTCGACGAGGTGTGGGCGGTGGGGGGAGCCCAGGCGGTCGCTGCCCTCGCCCACGGTGCCGGCGACCTCGCCCCCGTGCAGAAGATCGTGGGCCCCGGCAACGCCTGGGTCACCGCCGCCAAGCTGGCGGTGTACGGCACCGTCGCCATCGACCTGCCCGCCGGCCCGAGCGAAGTGCTCGTGATTGCCGACCGGACCGCCGACCCCTTCCTGGTGGCGGCGGATCTGCTGTGCCAGGCGGAGCACGGTCCCGACTCCCCCGCCCTGCTCGTCACCGACGACCCCACGCTCCCAGACCGTGTCGAAGCGGCCATCGAGACCCTCCTCGGGCGCCTCCGCCGCGGCGACATCCTCGAACAGGCGCTGCGGGAGCACGGAACGGCGGTTGTAGTCGACGGGATCCTTGCGATGATCGACCTCGCCAACCGCTACGCCAGTGAACATGTCACGGTGCTCACCGAACACCCCGACGCCGTGGCGTCGCAGATCACCGCGGCCGGTTCGATCTACGTCGGCCGCTGGTCCCCGGAGTCCGCCGGCGACTACGCCACCGGCGCCAACCACGTGCTTCCAACGGGCGGGCTCGCCGCCGCCCACGGGCCCCTCGCCGTCGAGGACTTCGGCTCGTGGGCGCAGATTCAGACCCTCACCGCCGCTGGTCTCGAATTCCTCCTTCCCACCATCACAGAACTCGCGGGGGCCGAAGGACTCGACGCCCACGCCCTCGCTGCCAGGATCCGATTCGAACGAGCCCAGGAGTGACGATGCCCAGGACCAGCCAGGTGGAACGAATCACCAAGGAGACCGCGGTGGAAGTCGAGTTGAACCTCGACGGCCGCGGGGACAGCCACGTCGAGACCGGCGTGGGCTTCTTCGATCATCTCCTCACCTCGTTTGGCTCCCATGCCCTCTTCGATCTGCGGATCGTCACCAAGGGCGATCTCGACATCGACGACCACCACACCGTGGAGGACACCGCCCTGGCCTTGGGGGCGGCCATCGCCGACGCTCTCGGTGACCGGGCCGGCATCCAGCGGTTCGGCGATGCCGCAGTCCCGATGGACGAGGCCCTCGCCCGCTGCGCCATCGACTTCAGCGGCCGGCCATATGCGGTGATCGACCTTCCGTTCCGACAGTCCGCGATCGGCAACTGCTCCACGCAGAATCTGAGCCATGCCGTCGAGTCGATCACTCGCACCGGCGCCTTTTCGATCCATCTGGCCGCCACCGGTTTCAACGACCATCACATCGCGGAGGCTGGTTTCAAGGCGATGGCGCGAGCCATCCGGAGCGCCGTCGCCATCGACCCGCGTCGCGACGGGGTGGCATCCACGAAGGGCACGCTGACATGAGAGTCACGATGTGGCTCCGCCTCTGATCGCCGTCATCGACCACGGTGCGGGCAATCTCGTCTCGATCGGACGCGGGCTGCAACGGGCCGGCGCGGACGTCCGCATCGCTTCACATCCCGACGAGCTCGAGGGCGCGGACGGCGTCGTCCTGCCCGGTGTGGGCGCCACCGCCACCGTGATGGCAGGGATCCGTTCCGCCGGCTTCGAGACCGCGCTGCGCGAGTGGACTCTGCCGCTGCTCGGGATCTGCGTGGGAATGCAGGTCCTGTTCGATCGATCCTCCGAGGATGGAGCGCGCGGCCTCGGCCTGATCGCGGGACGCGTCGAGCCTTTGGCCGATGCCCCCCATCTCCCTCACATCGGCTGGAACGAACTGTCCACCGTTCCCGATCCGCTCTTCGACGGTCTGCCGCCGCGACCCGAGGTCTACTTCGTCCACTCTTTCGCTCCAGTTCCGACATCGTCGGATGTGGTGATCGCCCGGGCGACACACGGCGGCGAGTTCGTCGCCGCGGTGCGCCACGGAAACACGATCGGAACACAATTTCATCCTGAACGTTCCGGCGAGGCGGGCCTGTCGATTCTCGACAACTTCGTCACCGCCACCGTGCGAGCGCCGGCGTGACGGTTCGCACCCGCGTCATCCCGTGCCTCGACGTACGCGACGGGCGAGTGGTCAAAGGTGTGAACTTCGTCAACCTCACCGACGAAGGCGACCCGGTGGAACTGGCCGAACGGTATGCCGCCGAGGGCGCCGACGAGATCTGTTACCTGGACATCTCGGCCTCTCCGAGGGGTCGGCCCACGATGCTCGATGTCGTGCGGCGCACCGCCGAGAACGTCTTCGTTCCTCTCACGGTGGGCGGCGGCGTGCGTAGCGCCGAGGACATGAAGGCGACATTGCGAGCCGGCGCGGACAAGGTCGGCGTCAACACGGCCGCCGTCGAGCGTCCGGACCTCATCGCCGAGTGCGCCTCCCGGTTCGGACGCCAGTGCGTGGTCCTCGCCATCGACGCCCGTCGCCGCCCAGACGACACATTCGAAGTGGTCGTCAACGGCGGGCGGACGCCCACCGGCCGCGACGCCGTCGCCTGGGCGCGGGAGGGAGTCGAGCGGGGGGCCGGCGAAATCCTGCTCACGTCGATGGATGCGGACGGAACCAAGGACGGATTCGACATCCCCTTGACGCGAGCCGTTTCGAGCGCCGTGGGCGTTCCGACGATCGCCTCGGGTGGCGCCGGCACAGTCGACCACTGCGTAGACGCCGTCATCGCCGGTGGTGCCTCAGCGGTACTCGCTGCATCGATCTTCCATCGTCGTGAGATCGAGATCCGAACCGTCAAGCAGGCGATGGCTGCCGCCGGCATCGCCGTGAGGGGAGCAGCGTGATTCCGTGGCCCGCCGAAGTGGAACTGGTCCCCGCGGTCGTACAGGACGAGGACTCGGAACGGGTGTTGATGCTGGCGTGGATGAACGCCGAGGCCTACCAGCGGACCCTCGACCGCGGTTTCGTGACGTTCTGGTCCCGCTCGCGCGAGGAGTTGTGGGAAAAGGGGGAGACGAGCGGAAACCGCCTGGAGCTGGCGTCGCTGGTCTGGGATTGCGATGCCGATTCGATCCTCGTGACCGCACGACCGACCGGACCGACCTGTCACACCGGAACGGTGACCTGTTTCGACGACCGTCCGCTCGACCCCGGATTCGCCAGGCTCGACCGCCTCTGGGGGGTCATCGCCGACCGGGCGAGGCTGCTCCCCTCCGGGTCGTACACGACGGCGCTGCTGGAGTCCGGTCCGGAAGCAACTGGCCGCAAGGTGACCGAGGAGGCTGTGGAGGTCCTCCTCGCCGTCAAGGATCACGCCCACGGGCGCGCCGACGATCGGCGGGTGGCCGAGGAGGTCGCCGACCTCTTCTTTCACGCCCTTGTCGTCCTGGCGGAGCGGGACATCGATCCGGGTCTCGTCCTCGACGTGCTCGACGAGCGCCGGCGCTGAATCGGCTCGGATGCGTTCGTTGCCCGCGACGGTGCCAGCATGAGGCCATGAACCGCACCAGCATCGGGCTGGCGATCTTGGCGCTGGTGGCCGCGGCGTGCACCGGCGGAAGCGCGGCGCAGATCACCGGTGATGCGCTCGAACCGATCACCGTCGAGGAATTCGTCGCCGAGCTCGAAGCCTCCACCCAGCCCACGGTCGTCAACCTTTGGGCTTCGTGGTGCATCCCGTGCCGGTCGGAGGCACCACTGCTGGTCGCAGCCCATGCCGCCTTCGGAGACGACGTGAGCTTCCTCGGCATCGCCACCGAGGACGCACTTTCGGATTCGGTGGCGTTCATCGAAGAGTTCGGCCTCACGTTCGAGAATCGCGCAGATCGGGTGGGAGCGATACGCGCCCACCTCAGTGCCATCGGGATGCCCGTCACCGTCTTCGTGCACCCCGGAGGCGAGATCCTCCGCACGCACCATGGAGTGATCGACGACGCCGCGCTCGCCCTCGGCATCGACGACCTGCTCGCCGAGGGCTGATGGAACTCACGCTGCTCGCCGCCGCACTCACCGGGGTCGGCGGAATCTGGATGACAAACAAGCTGCTGTCGCCAGCCGTCGACCGAGCAACCGACGCACTCATCGGAGCGGCCGCTGCGGGTCTGATCGTCGGCCGCCTGGCGGCCATGGTCGGAGCCGGCGTCAACCCGCTGACCCGGCCGGGCGACATCCTGATCCTCCGCGGTGGCGTGTCGACCGAATTCGCCGCCCTCACCGCGCTGGCCGTGGTCGGGTGGATCCATCGCCGCCAGCTCCCGACCGCACTCGATCACCTCGCTCCGGCGGCCCTCGCCGGGCTCGCCGGATGGCACGGCGGATGCCTGTGGCGTGACGCATGTCTCGGCACGGTGTCCGACCTGCCATGGGCCATGACCTCAACCGGTACGACCATCACCCGCCATCCGGTCGAGATCTACGCGGGGTTGGGAATGCTGCTGGCGGCCCTCGTCGTGTCGCGTCTGATCCATCGTCCATGGGTGGCAGCCGGAGTCGGTCTCGCCGCCGCCGGCGCAGTCCGTCTCGCCACCGAACCGCTCCGCCAATCGATCGTCGGCGGACCGACGGGCTGGTACTGGGCTGGGATCCTCGTGGGCGTTGCGACGGCACTCGTCGGTCAGAGACTCACACGGACGCGTCCGCCGGGACCGTCCTCGATCGAGATGGTGCCGCCGTGAGCGGCGACGAGGCCCCGGGCGATCGCCAGACCAAGACCGGCGCCTGACCCGTCGCGCGTGCGGGCGGTGTCGCCGCGGCGGAAACGCTCGAATGCCACGGCCCTGATGTCATCACTGAAGCCAGGCCCGTTGTCGCTGACGGTCACCACGGGCCGGCCGTCCTCGACTGCAACCGCGATCAGCACCACACCTCCGGGGGGCGAATGGCGCACGGCGTTGTCGGCGAGGTTGCGGAGCACCCGGCCGAGTGCCCACGGGTCGGCCTGGACCGTCACTCCCGAATTCGAACCGGTTTCGATCGTGACATCACGACGAGCCGCGATCGGGCCGAGCACTTCGGCTGTCTCGTCGGCCAGTTCGGCGAGGTCGACTGGTTCGAGATGCAGTTCGACCGTCCCGGCCTCGGTCCGAGCAAACAAGAACAGATCCTCGACCAGACGGGACAGGTGGGCGACGTCACGCTCCATACCGGCCAGTACCCGGTCGTCGAGGATGACAACGCCGTCCTGGGCGGCCTCGATCATCGCCTGCAACGACGCCAGCGGGGTCCGAAGATCGTGTCCAACCGACGCCAGGAAGACGGCCCGTTCCTCGTCGGCGGCGTCGAGATGGGAGGCCATCGAGTCGAAAGCGGCGGCGAGCCGCCCCACTTCGTCGCGGCGGTCGACGCCCGCCCGCACCGACAACTCCCCTCTGGCCAGTCGAGCCGCCGCCTCACTCACCCGGGCCAGATCCTCGCCGGCCTGCCGTCCGAACGCGATCGCCAGCGCCGAGCCCAGGCCGACCCCGAGCACCAGTGCCGCCAGAACCAGGTTGCGGTCGTGGACGGACAGGAACATCGTCTGGGCCGCCAGGAAGACAGCCAGTCCCGCCACCCCGACCGAGGCGAGAGCGATGAGTTGCAGTGACGAGCCGAGCGACTTCAGCCTCGTGCTCAAGGCCCTCCCACAGATGAAGACGACGACGGTGACGACGGCGGCCACGGCGTAGATCCCCGCCAGCGAGCGTCGCTCTTCGGACGTCGGCTGCATGGACACCTCGGTGAGAAGCAGCACCCCGGCCACGATCGCGGCAACGGCGGCGACCAAGCGGATCACGGCCGAAACCGATAGCCGACACCCCACACCGTTTCGAGCCACCGGGATTCCGGAGCGTCCGGTTCGAGCTTGGTGCGGATCCGGCGGACATGGACCGTCACGGTCGCCGGGTCCTGCCACTCGGCCGACGAATCCCAAACCTCTTCCAGCAGCTCGTTGCGACTGAAGACCTGGCGGGGCCGGCTGGCCATGTGGGCGAGGAGGTCGAACTCCCTGGCAGTGAGATCCACCCTCCGTTCACCGACCCGAACTTCGCGGGACGTCACGTCGATCACAAGGTCACCGTGTTCGATCACACCGCTCTCGGGGCGACGGCGAGTCCGCCGGAGAACGGTGCGAACCCGTGCGACCAGTTCGCGCGGAGAGAACGGCTTGACGACATAGTCGTCCGCACCGAGTTCGAGCCCGGCAACGCGGTCGGCCTCCTCGGCCCGGGCGGTGAGGAGAATGACAGGCAGGTCGGTGGTGGCCCGGAGTTCGGCGAGCAGGTCGAGTCCCGACGCCCCGGGGAACATGATGTCGAGGACCACCAGATCCGGCGGCGGCCCTTCCAGCAGCGCCCGAGCCTCTGCTGCGTCGGCGGCGTGGTCGACCCGGAATCCCTCCCGTTCGAGGTACGCCGTCACCACCTGGCGGACACGCGGCTCGTCGTCGATGACGAGGATCCGGTCCGCTCGGGTAGGCACGCGTGACATCGTATGGCCGCCGACTCCACGCCGAGAGCGCGCCGACGCGGCGTTTCGTGACTGTTTCTCTTCGGCGATGCCCGCCGCCATACACTCGCCGAATGCCCGATGCCCTCGTCACGCTCGACGGCGTCTCGGTCCGTTTCGGTCCGACGACGATCCTCACCGACGTGCACCTTCGCGTGGATCCGGGGATGGTGATCGGCGTCGGGGGCCGTAACGGGGTCGGCAAGACCACCCTGCTCGGCGTGATCGCC
>DATKEC010000081.1:0-3217 GCA_035544575.1 Acidimicrobiia bacterium | reverse complement strand
GTCAGGGTGGCGTGCAGTCCGTGCTCGAAGGGAAAGCCCATCCCCAGATCCGTGGCCAGACACATCGAGGCGATGACCTCGGCAGCCCGGACCTGGTCGGTCGCATTCGGCTCCGTATGCAGCACGCAGTCAACCGTAGTTATCGAAATCGCCGGTGGTGCCTGCGTTCCGCGCCACCGCGGGGCTGCGATCTCAGCTCAGCCGGTGAGCCGTGCCGAGGGGCTCGTGACGTCTGCTGGACATCGAACGTGGTGACTAATCCCAGGACGGGGCAATCGCTGTGATGTAGGTCCTTCGGGATCTACCAGGAGAAGACCCTCAGCGCGTCTGGCATCGACGCGGTTCAGAGAGGGGAGTGTCTGTCTCGATGGTCTGGTTCCCTCTGTCATACGACCGGCCCTGATCGCGTCTTGTATGGGTGGTACCTCACCAAGGGATCGCTGTTGGATCGGCACGATGCAAGGGTCGACGCCTTCACGGTCTTCGTCGGCGCCCATGAGGCCGGGCTCCGTAGCGCCCTCACCGCCAGCCTCGGCTGGGATCTCGGTCGCGAGGCGGCAGCCGAGGCGTTCGCCTACGGCTGGGAGAACTGGGAGCGGGTGTCCCAGATGGACAACCCCGCCGGCTACCTGTATCGCGTCGGCCGCAACAAGGGACGGAGGATGCGACCCCGCCAACCGATCTCTCTCCCGCCGCCCAGCGCCGTCGCCGAGCCGTGGATCGAACCAGGTCTGCCGGTCGCCCTCGCCGCCCTTCCCGAGCGCCAGCGGGTCGTCGTTTGGATGCTCCACTCACTGGACCTGTCGATGTCAGAGGTGGCGACGCTGCTGGGGATCACGAAGAGTTCCGTCCAGCGCCATGCCGAACGCGGCATGACAGCGCTGCGATCGAAGATGGGAGTGCCCACGTGACCACCGATCTCGACCCCCGGATCCGCAGCTACACCAGGGCGGTGGCCGACGCTCAGGGACGGATCGACGCCGCGGAGGTGCGGAGCGCGGGACGCCTGAGTTCGGTAGGCACGAGGGGTCTACCGACGGCCATCGCCGCCGCGCTCGTCGTCGTGACTCTCATCGGGGCTGCCGCGTTGCTGGTTCGGTTCGCACCGGAGGCAACCGACGTCACAGCAACAACCGTGGGCTCCGATGCCTCCCGGGACGTCGTGCGGAGCGATGCCTCCGGCGCCACTCCGTTCCCGGACGTCGACAGCGCCGTCCCCGGCGACGACGGCGCTGCTCCGCTGCCGCTCGGAGTCATCTCGACCCTCCCGGACTCCGTGCGTCTCGACTTCCTGTTCGAGTTGTGCTGGACCCCGAACTGCTTCCGCGACGCCCATTTCATGGACCCCTCCGGCAGTGGCCTCGGTTCCGGTCCTTTCGACCCCGACACCCCTTTCCACGTCCGCGAGGGGTTCCCGGTGACCAGCGACGACCCCCTGGGCGATGGCTTCGACCTCGTCCTCTACATCACACCGATGGATGTGCCGTCTGAGTTCGACGGTGTGACCACTGGGGGGACAGTCCGCTTCACCCCCGACTATGTGGTGCGGGGGGAGACCGATGTATGCGGCCCTACCTATGAGCAACAGACAGGCCCGGTCGCCTGCGAGTGGTTCGTCCACGATTTCCCTGACGGACTCCCAGCCGGCCGGCACGCCATCTGGGCGGTGTGGGAGGCTCCCTGCTGGGCGTGGGTCGAGTACGGGTTCGCTGAGGCGTGCACTGATCCTGACGAAGTGATGGCGCTGTTCAACTCGGGCTTCGACTCGCCCTTCGAGGTCGGGGCCACGTCCTACGAGAGCGTCGACGGGGAGATGTCCGGTGGCGTCGGTGCCGTGTTCACCGACGGGAATCCGACTCCCGACTCCATGTCTCCAGTGGCGGACGCGTCGGGCGCGGCGTCCACCGGCGGGACCCCCGTCCCGGACTTCGCGACTGCCGTTGTTGGCGATCCCGGGGGCGAGACCCTCCCATTGGGTACGCTCACGTCGCCCCCCGACACCGTTCACCTCGACTTCTTGTTCGAGATCTGTTGGCCCGAGTTCTGCTTCCGGGATGCGCACTTCATGGACCCGACGGGCTCAGGCCTCGGATCGGGGACGTTTGCGGCGGGTGAGCCGTTTCACATCCGGGAGGGGTTCCCGGTGACCGGAGACGCGCCGCTCGGCGATGGCTTCGACGTCGTCATCTACGTCACACCGATGGACGTGCCGGGTGAGTTCAGCGGCGTGGCCACCGGTGTCACGATCAGGTACACCGCCGATTACATGGTGCGTGGCGTGGCCGCCGGATGCGGCCCCACCTATCGCATTCCGGAGGGCGCGGTCACCTGCGAGTGGTTCGTCCACGAGTTCCCCGACGGCCTCCCCGCAGGTCGACACGCGCTGTGGGCGGTGTGGGAGGCGCCATGCGACGCGTGGATCCAGCTCGGGTTCGTCGAGGACTGCACGGATCCAGGCGAAGTGCTGTCGCTGTTCAGCTCAGGGTTCGACGCGCCGTTCGGTCTTGCGCCGTTGTATGGCGACCACGACCAGCGTCCGTCAAAGGCAGCCGGCACCGGCGGCTGATCCGACCGGAGCTCATGCGGCATCGGCTTTCACCGCCAGAATGCCAGTCGTCGCATCCCCCGACACCGCATACGATGGACACATGTCCGTTCCGCTGACCTCGAATCCCGCGTCGCCCGCTTGATCAACGATGCGTTCGGTCGCCCCAGGCGTCGTCGTCGTTGGCTTCTTCCGCTGGCTCTCGTGACTCTGCTGGCGGGAGCCATCGCTCTCAGCCAAGCTGCCACGCCTTCGTCGCCGCTACTCGCCGAGGACGTGAGATCCCAGGCGATGCAGATCTCGCGCCGCGCCGAAGTCTTCCAGGACATGCTCATCCGGATGGCGTCAGTGGATCGTGTCGAGCTGCAGACCGTCACCGACGAGTCCGTGGCGAGGATCGACACCGTCCGTACGTTCCTCACCGAGTTGGAGGAGCCGCCGGCGGAGTTCCTCGCCGTGCTCACGTTGTTCGACCTCGCGCTGGAGTCCTGGGCGTCAGGCAGCCAGGGTTTCGCCGAACACCTTCTGGCCGCCGCCGATGGCGACATCTCGCTCGGCTTGAGCGACCTCCTCGTCGACGATCTCCTCGAGCTGCGCGCCGGTGACCGGCTGTATCTCGAAGCCGTCGAGGCGCTGGCGGCGGCCGATGTCACCCAGCCGGTGTCGGCGATG
>DATKEC010000080.1:0-15410 GCA_035544575.1 Acidimicrobiia bacterium | reverse complement strand
CGACAAGTGCTGGAGCGAATGGTGCGACCCCGGCGCGACCTCCGGGCGACCTCCGTTCTGGCAGTTGCGATCTCGGCCCCGATCGACGGCGCCGAGTTCCTCCAGGGCATCGTCGCTGCCCTGCGTCCGTACGGCAGGGTCGCCGTCGTCACACCGGCACAGGTGGATGCCGATCTCGGCCGGCTGGGAACCGCGGTCGCAGAAGCCGCCGATGTGGGCGTGCCACGCCTCACCGAGTACCTGCACGAACTCGAGATCCGCCACGACATGGTCGTGCTCGGTGTCTCTGCCGACGATCCGGATCCTTGGGTTCGCAGGGCGACTGCATTGGCCGACCGGGTGTTGTTGGTGGTGTCGTCCGCGCCGGGCGAGGGGGAGTGGGAGACCATCCGGCGGCTGGTGGCATCTGTGCCGGAGAGCACGACCACCATCGCCGCCGTCCATCATCCCGCGCTCACGCCGCGCCCCGTAGGGAGCCGGGGCCTGTTGGAGGAGATAGGCGCAGACGACATACTCCACATCCGGGCCGATGTCGCCGGAGACCTTGCTCGAGTGGCACGGATCGCCACGAGTCGTTCGGTGGCGCTGGTTCTGGGCGGGGGCGGCGCACGGGGCTTCGCGCATCTCGGGGTGTACCGCGCGATGGTGGAACTGGGGATCCCGATCGACTTGATCGCCGGTTCATCGATCGGGGCTCCACTCGGGGCGGGTATCGCGCGCGGCGACACTCCGGGAGAGGCGGTGGCACACAACACGACGGGGTTCGCAGGGCTCCTCGATTACACGATCCCGGTCGTTTCGTTGATCAAGGCCGAGCGGATCACCCGGGCAATCCAGACCCGATTCGGCGATTGGGACTTCGAAGATACGTGGATCCCGTTCCGGTGCGTGTCGACGAACCTCACCCGGTCCCGGGTCGAAGTGCATCGTCGCGGGCCCCTCGCGCCTGCGGTCCGGGCGAGCGTTGCCATCCCGGGGATCATGCCGCCGGTTCCCTGGGGTCGGGACCTGCTCGTCGACGGGGGAGTCCTCAACAATCTGCCGGTCGATGTGGTAGCCGAGGAGGGCCGGTCTTCCACCATCATCGCCGTCGATGTTGCGCCGGCGGTGGGTCCCAGCGCCCACGAAGAGTTCGGCTACTCGGTTTCGGGATGGCGGGCGTTGCGGGCTGGCCTGAGCCGCAAGAAGAGCGCCTATCCGGGGATCGCGTCTGTGCTGCTTCGCTCGATGTTGGTGGGCTCGATTCGCCACCGCGACCGCCTGATCGACGAGGCTCCCGTCAACCTGCTTCTCGACCTCGACATGCGCGGCACCGGACTCCTCGACTTCGAGCAGGTGGGATCGGCGGCGGATCGGGGCCATGAACTGGCCAAACCTCTCCTCGAGGCCTGGCTCGAAGAGTCAGGCGGATGGCGTTGACCGTCCTGCGATGAGTACCCAACCGCCGTCAGTTGGTGAAGGACAGCCCCGGATGCCCAAGCCATCGAGCACCCGCATACCATCAGCACCATGACTCATCCGGTTCGTCCCGTCACGGTCCGTGCCGTGATACCAGGGCCGCCCGGCGAGGTCCTCGCCTTCGTCGCGGACACTCGCAACGACCCGGAGTGGTGTCCCAATGTCGAGTCTGCCGAGTTGGTCGCGGGAGACGGGGTCTCTGCGGGTTCGGTGTTTCGTTTTCACCAGCATCTCGATACGCCCGGATCCCAGCGCGTCGAGTTCGACGGTGAGGTGACAGTCGTCGACCGGACGGACCGCTCGATCCGATGGCGGGTGTCCGACCGATTCCAGGAGCGTGACATCACTCTCACGGTCGAGCCGCACTCCGACGGGACCCAGATCACCCAGGTGACCCGCGCCACCTTCCTCCGGCCTCCAGGGCTGGGGCGTTGGTTGTATCCCCTCCTTGCCCGGCGCACGTTTCGCGACCAGTTCGCGCAACTCGCTGCCCGCTTCACCTGACAGCGACCCGTCCAATGACCCGTCGGCATGCCGTGCGGTAACCTCGGGAAGAAACCGACCGAATGGTCTGTTTCCCCAAGCGCCTTGTCAGTCCACCGGAGGAGCCACATGCGCAGCGCAGTCATCGTCGATGCCGTTCGGACACCCGTCGGTCGACGCAACGGATCTCTGAAGGACATCCATCCTGTCGACCTCGCCGCCATCCCGCTCCGGGCGTTGTCGGAACGCAACGATCTCGATCCGGGGCTGGTCGAAGACGTGATCATGGGGACGGTGATGCAGACGGGGGAGCAGGGTCTCAACGTCGGACGCAACGCCGCGCTCGCCGCAGGGTTCCCCGAGGATGTCGTCGGGACCACCATCGATCGGCAGTGCGGATCTTCTCAGCAGTCGGCCCACTTTGCCGCACAAGGCGTGATGGCTGGTGCCTACGACGTCGTGATCGCCGCCGGGGTCGAGTCGATGACACGGGTGCCGATGGGAATCACCGCTCAACAGGGCCCAGGGATGCCGTTCGGGCCGCTGGTGATGGAGCGGTACGCCAACGGTCTCGTCCCGCAGGGGATCTCCGCCGAGATGATCGCAGAAAAGTGGGGACTCAGCCGGGAGGAACTCGACACGCTCTCGCTCGAGTCGCACCGTCGCGCCGCCCAGGCCACCGAGGAGGGTCGCTTCGACACCCAGATCGTCCCGGTGACGCTGCCCGACGGTTCGCTGATGATCCGCGACGAAGGGATCCGGGTGGACACCTCGATCGAGAAGCTCGGCAGCCTCCAGCCTGCCTTCAAGCCGGACGGGGTCATCACGGCCGGCAACTCGTCTCAGATCTCCGACGGTGCGGCGGCGGTTCTGATCATGTCCGAGGACAAAGCCCAGGGACTCGGATTGAGTCCGCTCGCCCGTTTCACTCACTTCTCCCTGGCGGGCGTGGATCCGGTGATCATGCTGACGGGTCCGATCCCGGCGACCTCGAAGATCCTCGACAGGTCGGGCCTGACGATCGACGACATCGACCTCTTCGAGGTGAACGAGGCGTTTGCCGTGGTTACCGCCGCCTGGCGTATCGAGCACGGCGGGTCGGATCCGATGGCGCTGTGGGATCGCACGAACGTCAACGGCGGGGCGGTGGCGCTGGGACACCCGCTCGGAGCCTCTGGTGCGCGCCTGATGACGACTCTCGTCCACGAGATGGTCCGTCGCGGCGCCCACCGTGGGCTGCAGACGATGTGCGAGGGCGGCGGCATGGCCAACGGCACGCTCCTCGAACTCGTCTGAGATCCATTCGTACCCTGGGTTTGTTTGGACGTATACGTCCAAACAAGCCCGCGGGAGCGGGAGCGGAAGCGGAAGCGGAAGCGGTGAGGTCACCGGGGCGTTTCCTCCCACACCGGGCTTCTTCCGCGGGCTAGATCGGACGTATACGTCCGATCTAACCCTGGGTACGCGGGGACCTCACGGGCGCCAGACGGGGACCATGTCTTCGCGGCAGTGGCGGGGGGCGGCGCCCTCGGCGACGTTGATCGCGGTCATCACGAGTTCCGCCCCGCACAGCGTGCACTTGTACGCCTGATCGATTTCCACGACGTCGTCCGGGTCGATCTCGGGAGGGGCCCACGACAGCAGTCGGACGAGGGCCATCGACACGCGCCAGATGACCACCGCCAGCACCACGGCGATCACGACGTTGAGAAGCCCGATGCCCGAGAAGTCCACCTTCGGATTCTACGAAGGCGCGGCTTCTCCACCGATTTCCCCACAGATGGGGAGAATCACACGCGTGTGATTCAGCGGTAGTTGGTGGTCATGATGAAGCCGGCGGCGATCAGCGTCAGCCCGCCGAGCAGGAACACCTGGTCGAGACTGAAGATGAACCGCATCAGCACCATCAGGACTCCGGCGATCATCAGTCCCGCCATCGTCGCCACGTACCACGTCGGTGACGGGTCTTCTTGGTGGGCGGCGGTAGCCGGGTTCGACGGCCGGGTGGCCGAGGTCTGCTTGGGCTTGCGTCGTCTGGATTCAGGCACACTCAGCCTCTGGGTCGCGTTCGGGCGCCAATCTAGTGGATCGCTCCGGCCGGTAAGCTCCGCCTCCGTCCGGAGGCGTCATGAAGGTCCTGGTCATCGACAACTACGACTCGTTCACGTTCAACCTCGTTCAGTACCTGGGCGAGTTGGGCGCAGAACCGCTCGTCTACCGCAACGACGAACTGGATCCTTCCCAGGCCGAGGATCTGTCTTTCGACCGGTTGTTGATCTCTCCCGGGCCGGGGAGGCCGGAGAACGCCGGGCACTCCGAAGCGTTCATCCGGCATTTCGGAGAGCGAACGCCCACTCTCGGCGTGTGCCTCGGACACCAGGCCATCGGGAGGGTGTTCGGGGGGACGGTCGATCTCGCTCCAGAGCCGAAGCACGGCAAGACATCCACGATCCGACATGACGGCACGGGCCTCTTCGCCGGTCTCGACAACCCTTTCGTTGCGACCCGGTATCACTCGCTGGCAACGGTGGATCTCCCCCCATCACTCGTGCCGTGCGCCTGGAGCGAGGAGGACGGTGTCGTCCAGGGGATCCGTCACCGCGAGTTCCCGATCACCGGTGTGCAGTTCCACCCCGAGTCGATCATGACCACCGAGGGCAAGGCGCTCCTCAAGAACTTTCTCGAAAACGGAGCCTGACTCAGACGAGGCGAAGCCACTGCACATCGCCTGTCACTGTACCCTCGCCCATGAGATCGTCGACGGCCCGGGCGACGGTGGCGGGATTCATGTCGAGTTCTTCAGCCAGACCGGCGAGTGGCTGCTCGGACATGGCCAATCGCTTGAGAACGGCGGCGCGCGCCTGACGCACCGAGCCTTCGAACGGGCCCTGTCGACTGCTCGGCAACTCGACACTCGGGTCGCGGCACCAGTCTGAGACCGGACATCGATCACAGCGTGGCGCCCGCGGCCGGCAGAGGCCGGCACCGAGATCCATCATCGCCTGGTTCCAGTCACCGGGTCGGACAGCGTCGAGGTGACGGGATGCGGCGATCTCGGCGGCGGGCACCGTCAGAACTCGTCCTTCCCAACGCGACAGAATCCGCCGCAGGTTGACGTCGACCGCCGCGACAGCCTCGCCTCCGGCGAAGGCTCGGACGGCGGCAGCTGTGTACCGGCCCACGCCCGGGAGCTCGCTGAGATCCGCGGGCCAGCCGCGCGTGGCGATCACGTGGGCGGCCGCCGCCAGGTGACGTGAGCGCCGGAGATAACCCAGATCTTCCCAGGCGGTGACGACCTCCGGGGCCGATGCCCGAGCGAGATCCTCAGGCTGCGGGTACGCCGCCAGGAAGCGCTCGTAGACCCCGACGACTCTGGAGGCCTGGGTCTGCTGGAGCATGACTTCGGAGACCAGGATCGCCCACGGGTCACGAGTTCGACGCCATGGGAGGTCGCGCCGATTGCGTTGATACCACTTTAGGAGCGCGGCATTCCGCGCGCGAACGGTGGGGTTACGGCTCAGTGGTCGTCGTCGTGGTGTCGGGAGGAGGCGGAGCCGTTGTCGTGGTCGTCGCCGGGGCCGCCCCGAGTGTCACCCGTACGATGTCGCCGGGGAACAGCGTGGCCGGCGAGCTTGGCGCTTGATCCTGGACGAGGCCCACCTGAGCCGGGTCGGACACCTCGATCGTCGAGTTGCTGACTTCGAGTACCAGTCCAAGGTCCTGGAGCTCTGCGCGCGCCGTTGCCTCGTCCAGCCCCAGCAGGCTTGGAACGGGGATGGGCTCGACGCCGTCGGAGATGATGACGAGCACCTCGAACTCCGGCGGTAGTTCGCTGCCGGGTCCAGGGTCGGTGCGGATCACCCGGCCTCGCTCCACCGTGTCGCTGTACTCCGTTTCGAACACATAGGTGAGTCCGAGGGTGTCGAGCCTGGCCGAGGCATCGCGCTGGGTGAGGTCGGCCAGATCGTCGAGCGTCACGTTGTCCGGACCCGTCGAGACGACGAGGTCGATGCGGGTGCCGGGGGGCATCGCGGCGTTGGCGGCCGGATTCTGACGGATCACGATCCCGTCTTCGACGGTGTCGCTCGGCTCCTCGGTGATGCTGCCGACCACGAACCCGTTGTCGATGATCTCCTGTTCGGCCGCCGCGCGCTCGAGGCCTTCGAGGAACGGAACGTCGAGGTCCGCCGCGCCGCTGGAGACGAAGAGGATCACCTCGGAGTTCGGTTCGACGGAGTCGCCTTCTTCGGGGTTGCTGGCAACGACGATGCCGGGCTCCACCGTGTCGTCGTTGACTTCTTCGGGAATTCCGATCAAGTCGACCTGACCCAGCTGTCGGATGGCATCGGCAGCCGACAGTCCCACCACTCGGGGGACCTCGACCGTCTCGTCGACCGCGGTTTCGGCACCTGTGAGGAGGTCGAACACCAGATACACGAGCACCGCCAGGGTGATGAGCAACGCGAACGTGCCGACGACGAAGGCGAGATTCGTCGACGGAGGCTCCTCGAGCACCCGGTAGCCCTGATCGGGTGGGGCGGTCGCCGGCGGAACCGCCCTGGTCATCACCCGGGTAGCCGAGTCGTCCTCGGCGGCGAGTGCCAGACCACCGGCAACGGGGGCGGCGGCGACGGGCTCGCGGCCCTGCAGAGCGGCCCACAGGTCCTGGCGCATCTCCTCGGCGGTCTGGTAGCGCTGATCGGGGGACTTGGCCATGGCCGTGAGAACGATGCCATCGAGGGAGGCGGGGACGTCGCCGTTGAACGTCGAAGGGGCGGCCGCCACCTGGGACACGTGTTGGTAGGCCACGGCCATGGGGTTGTCGCCCCGAAACGGCGGCGCCCCGGCCAGCATCTCGTACAGCACCACTCCCACGGAGTAGACGTCGCTGCGTTCGTCGGCGGTGGATCCCTGTGCTTGTTCGGGGGAGAAGTAGGTGGCGGTTCCCATCACCGCGCCGGTCTTGGTCAGCTCCTGGCTGTCGTCCCAGGCCCGGGCGATCCCGAAGTCGGTGACTTTCACGGTCCCGTCGGGCGCCAGCAGGATGTTGCCTGGCTTGATGTCGCGATGGACGAGGCCGGCACGGTGGGCGACCGAGAGGGCGGCGGCGACATCGGCGGCGATCTCGACCGCACGGCGGGGCAGCAGCGTGCCTTCGGACTTGAGCACCTCGCGCAGGGAGCGGCCGTCGACGAGTTCCATGACGATGAAGTACGTCGTGTCGAGCTGGCCCCAGTCGTAGATGCCCACGATGTTCGGGTGGGTCAGGTTGGCCGCCGCCTGGGCTTCCTTGCGGAAGCGCTTCACGAAGGCCTCGTCGTTGGAGAGCTGTGAATGCAGCACCTTGACCGCCACTTTGCGGTTGAGGAGGCGGTCATATCCCTGGTAGACGTCGGCCATCCCGCCGCGTGCGAGGTGCGCGACGAGTTGATACCGATCGGTGAGGTCGTGGGGAAGTTCCATGGAAACCGGGGGCAAGTCTACGGGTATCGGGAGATAGGACGGTTCACATCCGGCCGCGCCGGCGTCATCGGCGAGCCAGCCAGGCGGTGAGGACGTCGGCGGCGATCGGCGCCGCCACCGTTCCGCCCGTGCCTTGCTCGCCCGCAGACCCCCCATCCTCGACGATCACGGCGATCGCGATCGAGGGGTTCTCGACAGGGGCAAAGCCGATGAACCACGCCTCCGGCCCGTCGGGTCCCTGCGCGGTGCCGGTCTTTCCGGCGACACGGACTCCTGGCACGGCCGCCCGCGTCGCCGTTCCGTCGGTGACGGTGCGCTCCATCATCTGGGTGAGGACGGCGGCGGTGGCCGTCGACATGGCCCTCCCGGTACGTTCGGGGGAGAACAGTTCGACCGTGCGCCCGGCGGCGTCGAAGACCTGTTCCACGATCCTGGGGCGCATCACCTCGCCCTGGTTCCCGACGGCGGCTGCGACCATAGCCATCACCAGGGGCGTGGCGCGGACGTCCCGCTCGCCCAGCCCGCTCTGGCCGAGGGCAGCGTCGTCGTCGTCGAGGTCGGCGGCGGGAAAGCTGGAGACGGCCAGTTCCCACGGGAAGGCGATCTGGCGTCCGAATCCGAGCGGTGCTGCCATCGCTTCGATGGGTCGGGCGCCGACTCGGATGGCCAGATCGGCGAAGACCGTGTTGCAGCTTCTCACGAATGCCGTCTGCAGGGTGACCGTGGCACCGTTTCCGCACGGACCTCGGTTGGCGTTGGCGATGTCTGCGTCCGAGCCGGGAAGGTCGAAGACCAGCACATCGTCGAACTCGGTCTCTGGCCCTGCCACACCCGATTCGATGGCAGCCGCCGCCACCACGGTCTTGAAAGTCGATCCCGGTGCGTACAACGCCCGCCCGGCGCGGTCGAGGAGCGGCTCGTTGGGGTCGTCGAGAAGCGCCTGCCGAGCGGCGACGGCGTCGTTGCCTACCAGCGTGTTCGGATCGAACGACGGATTCGTCACGTACCCGAGGACGCCGCCCGTCCGTGGGTCGATGGCCACGACCGCACCCCGCTGGTTGCCGAGTGCGGCAAGGGCCGCTTGTTGGATGACGGGCTGAAGCGTGGTCTGGACGTTCTGGGGCCGCAGGTCCCGGCCGAACAGCGCGGCCAGGAGGTCGCTGATGGTCAAGTCCTGGCGGCTCCTGAGCTCATCTGCGAATGTCGCCTCCAATCCCGTGCTGCCGACGAGGAAAGTGGTGTATCCGACGGTGTGGGCGTAGAGCGCACCTTCGGGATAGGAACGGACGTAGGTCTGGGGCGTCTCCGGAACCGCATCGGATCGGGCGAGGACGGTCCCGTCCGCGGCGACGATCAATCCCCGCTCCTTCTCGGTGAGCGTGATCGTGTTGCGGACATTGCGCGGATCTGACCGATACCGATCGGCCCCCAACACCTGGAACCACGACGATGCTGCCAGCAGGATGCCGAAGCCGGCGAAGATGACGAGGGCGAGGCGGCGCGTCGGTCCGTTCATGCTTCTGCCTCCTCGTGGGAGACCCGCAACAGGATCGCCAACAGGATGAAGTTGCCGACGAGTGAGGAACCGCCGTAGGACATGAACGGCAGAGTGATTCCGGTGAGTGGCACGACCCGCAGCACGCCGCCGATGATCAGGAAGGTCTGGATGCCGAACGTGAGAGTGAGCCCGGCCGCCAGGATCTTGCGAAACCGGTCTCTGGCGCGAAGCGAAATCCCAAAACCCGCCGCCACCATCAACGCATACGCGGCGAGGACGGCGACAGTGCCGGCAAAACCGAATTCTTCGCCGACCGCCACGAAGATGAAGTCGGTGATGGCATTGGGGATGAGATCTGGTCGGCCGAGACCCGGTCCCGAACCGGACAACGATCCGGTGCCGAGGCCGAACATCCCCTGGGCGACCTGGAACCCGGCGTTCTCGAAGTCGCTGAGCGGGTTGATCCAGGCCGTGACCCGCCGCTGGACGTGATCGAAGGCGCGCCAGGAGCCGACCGCGCCGATCACCGCGAGAAATGCTCCGCCGGTGAGGTAGCCAGACTGTCCCGTGGCCGAGTAGAGCATGGCCACGAACACTGCAAAGAGGAGTAGCGACGCGCCCAGATCGCGCTGGCCGACCATGACGCCGAGGGTGGCGCCCCAGACCACGACGAGAGGGAGGAGTTGGCGGGGCTCGGGCAGGGCGAGGGGTCCGATCCGGCGTCGGGCCTCGATCAGGGCGACACGACGATCCGCCAGGTATCCGGCGAGAAAGACCACGAAAGCCACCTTGGCGATCTCTCCGGGCTGGAAGTTCAGCGCTGTGAATCCGAGGTCGATCTCGATCCACAGCCGTGAGCCGTTGACGGTGAGACCACGGACGGGGAACGCCCAGTTCGAGGGCAGCATCGGAGTGAGCATGAGCACGACAGCCCCGGCGAGAGTGATGTTGCGGTATCGCCGGAGGGCATCGGTGCCGGACTGATGGAGCCAGGCCAGGACGATGACGCCGCCGGCGGCGGCGATGAGGAGCCACCACCGCTGGAGGCCGGCCCGCACGGGATTGATCCGATAGATCTCGATCAATCCGAACATCGCCACCAGGGCTGCCGCAGGAACGAGGTTCGGGGAGGCGTCGGGCGCGAACCGGCGAACCGCCAGGTGGAATCCACCGAAGGCGATCGCCATGATCAGAAACGTCAGACCGACCTGGGCGTCAACAGTCCCGTCGATGGCCAGGTTGACGAGGGTGGTCCCGAATGCCGCGAGAACTGCGCCACCGATGATGAGTGACGCTTCGACGTTGCGCGTCATGCGCAGAGTGTCACTCGACGACGTCGACGACGAGAGCGGTGATGTTGTCGTGCCCACCGGCCAGGTTGGCCTTCTCGACCAGCAGCCACACGGCCTCCTCGGCGGTCTCGACGGAAAGCGCCAGAGCGATCTCTTCGTCGTCGATCATCGAGTTCACGCCGTCTGAACAGAGCAGGAGTCGGTCCCCGGCTTCGAGCGTCAGGTTCCCGGTGTCGACATCGAGTTCCGGTGTGAGGCCGACGGCGCGCGTGATGAGACTGCGCTGGGGGTGGTTGGCGACCTGGTCGGGACCGATCGCACCGGTGCGCAGATACATGTTGACGACGGTGTGATCCTCGGTGAGTTGGGTGAGATCGCCGTTGCGCAGCAGGTATGCCCTGCTGTCACCGACATGGGCGAAACGGGCGAGCCCGCCGTCGGCGCCGAGTTCGAAGAGGGTCATGGTGGTTCCCATACCGCGGAGTTCGGGGCGAGCCTCCACCTCGTCGAGGATGGCCTGATTCGCCTCGCGCACCCGATCGGCGATGTCACGTTCGGATGATCGGGCAGCTTGCACGGCCAGGCCGGAGGCGACCTCGCCGGCCACCGCTCCACCCATGCCGTCGGCGACGATGACCACGAGCGGACCGTCCCCGGCTCCGGACGCGTCGGGCCACACCGAGTCCTCGTTCCCCGGCCGCACGTTGCCAGGGTGCGACGCCACCGCCCACCGGTAGCTCATCGAATCTCCATCACGGTCTTGCCCACCTGGACGGCGTCTCCACGGCCCAGCTCGGTGGGCGCGGTGACACGACGTCCGTTCACGTAGGTGCCGTTGGTGCTTCCCAGGTCGCTCAACACGATCCGCCCGTCCTTCGACGTCATGCGCAGGTGGAAGTCCGAAGAGTAGGGGTCGGTGATGATCACGTCGGCCTGGTCGCTCCGTCCCAGGACGACGGAGTCCTCGACGACGAACTGCAGACCAGGGTTCGTGTCGGATCGCACGACGACGACCCTGGTGCCCTTACGGCGGTGTCTCCGAGTGGGCCGAACTCCAATGTGGGTCGACATCGATCGGGCCACCTGCCACACGAAGAGATACACGAGACTGAGAAAGATCAGCCGTAGGAGGGTCAGGAGGAAGTCAGGCACCGCTCCGGCTCCTGAACCGGTACAGGGCGGCTCCGAACACGATCGCCGACCCCTCGTGAACCTCGACGGGGGCGGATTCCACTGGAGCCCCGTCGATCGCCGTGCCGTTCGAACTCTGGTAGTCCACGCACAGCACACGCTCGTCCTGGCGCCAGAGGCACGCATGACGCCGGGACACCGACGGGTCGCCGATGACCACGTCGTTGCCGCGGGAACGGCCGATGACCGCCCGATTCGCTCTCAGTTCGTGTTCCTCCGGGCCGACGAGCACTGCCCACACCGGCAAGATTCCGCGCTCGACGGTGACGGTCACCGACCGCGTGTCGGACGGGACCACCGTGATCGGTCCCTCGATTCTCCATCCCCGCTCGATGACAGCGTCGGTTATCGCCTCTTCGAGTGGTGCGACCGACTCGGTCGGGATGGGTCGGGGTACGAAGATCTTGTTCGGCACCAGGCCGTCGGAGTTCACGGAGAGATCGAGGACGCGGACGACAGATCCGGCAAGCTCGGACACGTGTGGCGCGCCCCGAAAGAGCTGGCCGGCGGTGCGTTCGAGCACCGCTTCGAGGCGTCGTTCCAACCGGCGCATGACATCCACTTGGCACAAGGTAGCGCCGACAGGAGTCTGGCTCGGCGGGTCGGGATGACTCCTGGGAAAGCTGGGTTAGCATTCCGGTACGCCCGGGCGAGTGGCGGAATTGGCAGACGCGCAGGATTCAGGTTCCTGTGTCCGCAAGGACGTGAGGGTTCAAGTCCCTCTTCGCCCACCACCGCCGGACTTTCGGCCTGGGGTCAGCGGTGTCGTCGGAGCCAACGATGACAGTGTCCGCCCACTGCGTCGACCGACAAGACTCACCCAGTCGCCTGCAGCCTGGTGAGGGAACCTGGTTCAGCCTCGTCCAGCGCGCGATGGTCGCACCGGATTCAGGCTGAGTGTCACCGGCCACTCACATGAGTTCCCTCCGAAGAATGGGATCTCCGCCGGTCCTCGACGAGATGGTCGACGACGTACCCGGCGTCTCTGTCCGCTGCGAGCAGTGTGTCGGACAACACCGAGTGCTGGAACTTGAGACCGACGAAGTACATGCCGGGCACCTCATCGACGACGCCTCGCTGGTGGACGACGTGACCTTCATCGTCGAAGACCGGCAGATTGATCCAGGAGAACCCCGGTCCGAAGCCGGTGCACCACACGACGTTGGCCACATCGAGGACGGAGCCGTCTTCCAGGCTCGGGCAGCCGCCAACGACACCCGTGACCCGGCCGACCCGTTTCACACCCGCGCCGACGAGATCCTTGGGCTTGACCCGGAGGAGAGGCGCAGCCTTGTGGAGCATCTTCGAGCGGACTTTCCGGCCGAGGGGGTTGCTCGTGGTGAGGACTCGGTTGAGGATCACGGGCCCGACGAACGGCATGAGAATTCGTCCCGACAGGCGCTCGGGGCGAAAGGGCTGGACGGCGCTCGGCTCCCCTGAAAGGTGAACGCGATGGTGCGGGGCCAGGTCCATCGAGATCTCGGCGCCGGAGTTCCCGAGACCCACCACCAGGACGTCCCCATCCTGGAGCTGGCCCGGATTCTCGTAGTCGGCGGCGTGGACCTGGACGATCCTCGAGTCGAGTTCACCGGCGAAACCGGGTACCTTCGGCTCCTGGTAGGAGGCCATGGCCACGACCACTCTGTCGGCGTGCAGTTCCAGATCGCCGGCAGTTGCCAGGAAACCACCATCCTCTCGCTCGAGCGTGTCCACCTTCGTGCCGTGACGGATCGGGAGCTCGAAGCGCGAGGCGTAGGACTCGAGGTAGTCGGCGAGCTCGTCCTTGGTGGGGAAACCCCAATCCTCTCCGGGGATCGGGAGGCCGGGCAGGCTGTTGAATCGGTTGGGAGTGAACAACCTCAGAGAGTCCCACCGGTGACGCCACGCATCGCCCGTCCTCTGGTTGGCGTCCACGATCAGGAAGGGGACTCCGGCCCTCGCCAGGTGGTAGCCGACAGTCAAACCCGCTTGGCCTCCACCGATGACCAGGGTGTCGATCCGCTCTTCTGTGCCGTTTGTCATGCCATTGCCTCCAATCGTGTCCTTGCAGTCGAGTTGTGAAGAAAGCTGTAGATCTGCACCGAAGCGGAAATGGCGCAGCCGGGTATGAACCCGATCTGGTCGGTCATGAGCGCGTATGCGATCCACGGAATTTGGACCGACCCGCCGAGCGGCCAAGCCCACCACTGGTGCCGGCCAGCAGCCCAGAGGGAGAGCACCTGCAGTCCTGTGAGGAGCCAGGGCCACAGCGTCGGAGCGCCGAGAGCGGACTCATCCTGCGCGGAGGACATGACGACTGCGACCGACAACCCAAGCGAAACGACGACCCCGCCTGCGAGGCGTCGCCGAATGTGCAGCCGATCGTGGATGTTCTGCCGTCTCACATGATGAACGTAAGGACACAGCCGGACGACGTGAATACGGAAAACTCCCCATATGCGGGGAAGACCTAGGGGACCAGTCCGTTCTCGATGGCAAACAGAGTGGCGGCGGCGCGGGAGGACACACCGATCTTGCGATAGCCGTTCTGGATGTGTCGGTCGACGGTCTTCGCAGAGATGTCGAGCTCTCTGGCGACCTGCTTGGTCTGCGAGCCGCGGGCGAGAAGACCGAGGACTTCGGCCTCACGTTCCGTCAGACCTGCAGGGCGTTCGATCGCCGGCGGAGCCTCACCTGCCGCCTCGGCGACCGCCCTGACCATCACCGGGTCCAGCAGACCCGCCTTGGCCTTCCCGACCAGCACCTCCGTCACCGCGCTCGGCGAAAGCGGCTCCCGGTAGGGCCGCGACTCGGATTTCGATTGGAAGGCATCGGCAACGGCCAGCAGCCTGGCTGCACGGGAAAGTGACGAACTGTCGAGACCCCGGTGGTATCCCGACCCGTCGAGGCGCTCGTGGTGTGCCATGGCGATTGGGGCCAGCTCGGAGAGCAACGGCGAACGGGCCAACACGCGATCTGTGTGATAGGGATGCAGCCGGACCTGTTCGCGCTCGTCGGCGGACAAAGGGCCCGACTTGTTCCAGACCCGGGGGCCGACCGCGGTCCTGCCGACGTCGTGCACGAGGGCGGCCCGCCGTATCTTCTCGACCTCCGGGGGCTCGAAGCCTTGGAGATCTGCTGCTGTGGCGGCTAGACGGGCGACTCCTGCGCAGTGGCCGGAGAGGTGAGGCGAAACCAGGTCCGAAAAGGCGCCGATGGCGCCCAGCGCTTGGTCGATGGACGAGCCCTTCAAGGTCAGCCAGGGGCGGGGCTCTGAGGCGAGCACATCTTCCCACATGGTCTCGGAAGGCTCGCTGGGTCCGAGAAAGTCTGCGGCGTTGTCGAGAAACACGGCAGCCACCTCGGGGTCGAAGGCATGACCTGCCCGAGACCCGATCACCCTCCTCACGTAGTCGTCGTCGCCAATGAGACGCTGGTACGTCGCGTCCCGTCCCACATGGATGATCCGAAGCGGCAGTGGGATCTCCTCGCCGCTGGCACGTTTCAACACGCCCGCCCCATCCCAACGCTCGGTGAGGAAGGGGAACATCTCGTGAACCGATTGGGGCACACCAAGACGTTCGGCGAGCATCCCCGCCACCTCGCAGAGGGAGGCGAAGTGTCCGCCCCGGAACCGAGCCGCTCGCGGGAGTCCGGTCGTTGCCTGGAACGCTCGACGGGGCAGCGAAGCGCCGGGCGACGGCAGAGCGCGGACCACTCCGGTGAGGCTCTCGACGGTCGAGCCGAACTGACGATGGGTGAGATGTTCGGTCATGCTTCCACCGAAGACCTGCGATCTCTCCACTCCGTCGACGGTGCACCCGGCATACATCAGGAGGCAGCCGTAGTACGTGCGAGACACGGTGTCCTCGTCGACGTCGAGGGCCTCACACAGCCGCATCGTGGTCAGGGTGGCGTGCAGTCCGTGCTCGAAGGGAAAGCCCATCCCCAGATCCGTGGCCAGACACATCGAGGCGATGACCTCGGCAGCCCGGACCTGGTCGGTCGCATTCGGCTCCGTATGCAGCACGCAGTCAACCGTAGTT
>DATKEC010000079.1:0-14095 GCA_035544575.1 Acidimicrobiia bacterium | reverse complement strand
CCTGCCGCCAGCGTCGGGTGTCCTCATGCTCGTCGGGTTGGTAGCTGCGATCGCCATCGATATGGCCACTGGCGCCTTCTTCGAGGACGAGTCGACCACCACCGAATGGGGCTTCTACATCGGCGTTCCCGTGTTCGCCCTTGGGTTGGCATGGGCCGGATACACGGTGTGGAAAGGAAGCGACTCCCGGGCTTGATCAGAGTGGTCTGGATCCTGTGACAGCTCCAAGTGCGCCAGTTCGGTACAGCAACGGGTCCCTGCGAGTCCACAGCGAGCGGCCACAACGATCACATCGGAGATCAACTCGGTGCCGGGAACGTGGTCGCTGATCCCGCAGGTCACCCGGCCTTGGGTGCTCGCCTCGACGGTCGATTGAACCAGCGGTACCAGGTGCCGGCGACCGCAATCGTCAACAACCCAAGCCGGACACCATGACGGCACTGTCGCGGTCAGTCGCGTGGGTGCCCTTTTGTGCCCGGCAAGTCCGACTTGTGTGCCCGCAGGTAGGTTCGGTCTGCTCCGCCGCACCCCCAGACATACGAAAACCCCCGTCCGAACGGGGGTTTCGCGTAGCACGCCCGGAGGGACTTGAACCCCCAACCTCCTGATCCGTAGTCAGACGCTCTATCCAATTGAGCTACGGGCGCTTGGATGCCCAATGGTAAACCGGCCCCGCCCGTCCGGCGAAGCGACCCCCATCCCGCGACTGCCCCGGAGCCGCAGCGAGACGCTCGCTCTGGCATCATTCACGGGCTTGGTGCTTTCGGCCCTTTGATGCGCCGAAGTTCACCGAGCACAGGAGTGTGGTCGATGGACGAACAGGCCCGTCCCCCTGGCGGAATGACCCTCGCTGCCTTCGGTGTAGCCGTGTGGCTGGGCGGCGGAAACTTCCTCGCCGTCCGGTTCAGCAACCGCGAACTCGATCCGGTGTGGGGTGCAGCACTCCGATTCAGCATCGCCGCGCTGTTGTTCATCGCAATCGTGTCCGTGATGCGACTCCGCTGGCCGCGGGGACGGACTCTGGTCCTGAATCTCGCCTACGGCCTGCTCAGCATCACCCTCTTCTATGCCCTCGTCTACTGGGCCCTCGTCCGGGTTTCTGCCGGCATCGCCGCCGTGGTGTTGGCGATCGTCCCCTTGGTGACTCTGTTGCTCGCCGCTGCCCACAGGATGGAGCGGCTGGGAGGGCGCGCCATCGCCGGATCGGTCCTGGCGCTCACGGGCATCCTGTGGATGACGATCGGCCTCGAGGACGTGGAGCTTCCACTCGGGCCGCTTGTGGCGATGCTCCTATCGGCGCTGGCCGTGGGTGAAGGCGTCATCGTGGGCAAGAAGCTCGCCGCCAGCCATCCGGCGGTGACCAACGCGGTGGCGCTGGGAGTCGGGGCACCAAGCCTCATCGTTCTCTCTCTGCTGTTCGGCGACTCCTGGGTGCTGCCCCGCCAGCCAGAAGTGGTGTGGTCCCTCGTGTATCTCGTGACGCTGGGCTCGGTCGGTCTCTTCGTGCTGGTACTCCTCGTGGTACGTCATTGGACTGCTTCAGCCACTTCGTACATGTTCGTGCTCTTCCCGGTGGTGACGATGATTCTCGGCGCCTGGCTGGCGGACGAGCCAATCACCTCCCAAGGGGCGGTGGGGGCCGCGGTCGTGGTGACCGGCGTCTGGTTCGGGGCGCTGTCCCCAGCGGCGCGGGCCGACCGCGCCGCGCTCGCTCCTCCGGTGCGAGGCCAGCCGACGACGCCGTGATCGCCCCATCTGGGCACACGCGGCTTGGACACGGGTCCACATAGTCTGGGAGTCCGCAGAAAAGGACACACCCCGATGGCCGACACGATCGCTTCGCTCGCCGACGAGTACTGGGATCTCTGGATGGAGTCGTCTCCGGTCCTTGCGACGATCTACGGCGACCACCGCTTCGACGACCGACTGGGTCCGATCACCCACGAGGAGACCGAGGCGGTAGTCGTACGGTTGGCCGACCTGGCCGACCGGGCTGAGGCTCTCGATGGCCTGAGCACCGGCGATGCCCTCACCCGCGACGTCCTCGTGGAGACTGCCCGAAGTGACGCGGCGCTCGAAAGGGCCGGCGTGTACACCGCCGCCATCAGCCCGTACCTGGGAGTCCAGTCCTCATTCCCGATGGCGTTCAGCCAGATGGCCGCTGCCGAGCCCACTCATGCGGAGATGTTGCTGGAGCGGGTCAGATCCATCCCGGAGTACCTGACGAAGGTCGAAGAACGCCAGCGTGCAGACCTGGCGGCGGGCCTCACCCCGACCCGCACCAATCTGGCGCGTGTCCTCGCCCAGATCGAGGCGTCGGTCGCTGCTCCTCTGGAAGACGACCCGATGCTGTCGATCGGCGCACCGCCAAACTGGGACGGGGAGGCCGAGTGGCGCGAGTTGCTCCGACACGCCGTCTCCGAAAGTGTGCGACCGGCCTTCGCCCGGCATCTCGAGTTCCTCACCGACGTCGCCAGCGGCGTCGCCCGCTCGGACGACGAGCCGGGAATCCTCCATCTCCCCAACGGTCCGGAGCGCTACTCGAAGCTCACGGAGGTGTTCACCTCGCTGACCATCGACGCCGACGAGATCCACCGCATCGGCCTCGACGAAGCAACCGGCTCGCTTCGTTACGAGCTCGCCGAGATAGGCGAGGAGGCGTTCGGCACATCCGACACAGCGGTCGTGATCGAGCGCCTCCGCTCGGATCCGGACCTGCGATACGCCAGTGCAGCCGAGATGCTCGAGCACGCCCGCCAGACGATCGACAGGGCGTGGAGCGCCGTCCCACCGTGGTTCGGCGTGATGCCGGTCGGTCCCTGCGAGGTGGTGGAAGTGCCGGCCGGTCTCGCGCCGTCGATGCCGCCGGCCTACTACGGCGTGGGTGCCCCGGACGGGTCGCGGCCGGGCAGATACTTCCTCAACACCCACGAGCCGCACACTCGCACGCGCTTCGACGCCGAGTCGACCACCCATCACGAGGCGATCCCGGGCCACCACTTCGACCGGACCCTGGCAGCCGAACTCACCGACATCCCCCGGTTCCGCAACTACTCGGCCAACATCGCCCACGCCGAAGGGTGGGGTCTCTACGCCGAGCGGCTCGCCGACGAGATCGGCCTGTACTCCACGCCGATCGACCGGCTCGGCATGGTGAGTTCGGATGCCTGGCGGGCCATACGCTTGGTGGTGGACACGGGTATCCACCATCGCGGCTGGACGAGGGATCAGGCGATCGCATTCTTCACCGACCACGCCGCCGTCTCGCACGAAACGATCGCCGGCGAAGTCGACCGCTACATCGGCATGCCCGGCCAGGCCCTCGCCTACAAGATGGGTCAGCGCGAGATATTCCGTCTGCGAGAGCAGGCCAGAGCAGCCATGGGCGACCGATTCACCTATCCGGGATTTCACGATGTGGTCCTGACGAGCGGATCAGTACCGCTCCGTGTGCTGAGACGACTCGTCGAGGACTGGGTGAGCGACGTTTGATGGGTCAGAAGTCCGGACCCGGTCCATACAATGAGTTGGTGGCTGCCGAAGAACGATCGCCCGCCTGGCTCGTCGAGCCCTCGGGACCGCTGCGGGGTGAGGTGGAAGTCGCCGGGTCCAAGAACGCCGTCACCAAGCACATGGTGGCTGCGGTCATGGGCACCACCCCCTCGGTGATCGAGAACATTCCCGACGTCGGAGACGTCCACATCACCGAGGCAATCCTCCGTTCGTTGGGCGTCGGGGTGGAACGATCCGAGGACCAGATCGTCATTCACCCTGCCGACGAGGTCGGGTTCCAGGTCTCAGTCGAATACACCGGCCTCAACCGGATCCCGATCCTCCTGCTCGGGCCCCTTCTCCACCTGCGCCACGAGGTCTTCGTACCGCTCCCGGGCGGGGACCGGATCGGTCGGAGACCGGTCGACTTCCACGTGACGGCGTTACGGGCAATGGGCGCCGACGTCGAAGAAACCGACGACGGGATCCACGCCCGAGCCGACCGGCTGCACGGCGCCCAGATCGAACTCCCGTATCCCTCCGTCATGGCCACCGAGACGGTCCTGCTCGCCGCCGCCATGGCCGAGGGACGCACCGTCCTGTCCAACGCCGCCACCGAACCCGAGATCGTCGAACTCGCACTCTTCCTGCAGCGGATGGGTGCCCGCCTCGAACAACGACCCGATCGCCAGTTCGTGATCGAAGGAGTCTCCCAATTGCGGGGAGCCCACACCCGGCTCCAGGGCGACCGCCTCGAAGCGTTCTCGTATCTGGTGGCGGGGCTCATCACGGGTGGGAACGTCCGGGTGGCCGGATGCAGCCAGGATCGGCTGGTGACCGCCATCACCACGTTGAGCCGGATGGGCGCGGTCCTCGACGTGAACGACGACTGGATCACGGCGTCGTCGAACGGTCTGAACCCGGTCGCGGTCCACACCGACACCCACCCCGGATTCATGACGGACTGGCAATCCCCGCTCCTCGTCCTCATGACCCAGGCGGACGGAATGTCGGTGTTGCACGAAACGGTCTTCGAAGACCGGGTGCGCTATCCGGCGTCGGTCGTTCGCGCCATGGGCGGAGAGGTCGAGCTGTTCGACACATGCCTCGGTGGGCCGGCGTGCCGGTTCCACGACACCAACGCGGTCCACTCAGCCGTCGTACGCGGTGTGACCAAGCTCAGAGGCGCCGACGTCGAGATTCCCGACGTTCGCGCCGGTTTCTCGGGTGTGATTGCCGCCGCGGTCGCCGAAGGATCCTCCCGCATCGGTGGGGTCAATCATCTCGAACGCGGCTACAACCGCCCGATGGAGACCTTCCAGTCGCTCGGCCTCAGCCTCGAACGCGTGGACCACTGACCCACGCGGGAGGTGCCCTCCGAACCAACCAGGCGTCCGGGACGTATCGGTAGCAACGACCACATGGTCGTTCACCGAACCGAAGGGACACACCATGGGAAAACGATTCACGGTTCTTGCGGTCATCGTTGTGGTTCTGGCCGCGTGTGGCGGTGACGACGGCGCCGGCGACACCACCACGACCTCGGGCCCGCCCGAGACGACCGCCGCACCCGCGCCGGGTATCGGCTTGGCATCGACGTCACTCGGCGAAGTCCTGGTCGGACCCGAGGGGATGACGGTCTACGGCTTCACCGTCGATGACCCCAGGGTCAGCAACTGCTACGACGAATGCGCCCAGGTCTGGCCGCCGCTCGACGGCGACACTGCGATCGGAGACGGGCTCGACGCATCGCTCTTCTCTGTCACCCAGCGTGACGACGGAACCACCCAGCTCGTCGTCGGCGAATGGCCCCTCTACTACTTCGCCGGAGACAGCGCGCCTGGCGATGTCAACGGCCAGGACGTCGAAGGCGTCTGGTTCGTCGTCGATGCCGACGGCGAACTCGTCGGCGCGGACGACACGGAGTCCGAGGAGGAAACGACCACCACAACCGCGGCGGCTGCAGCCGACGCCGACATCACCGTTGGAGAGTCCGAACTGGGTCCGATGCTGGTCGACGCCGACGGGTTCACCCTCTACGGGTTCACACCCGACTCGCCCACCGAGTCGACGTGTACGGGCCCCTGCGCGGACAACTGGCCACCCGTGTCGGGCGACGCGGTCATCGGGGCCGACCTCGACGAGTCGCTCATGTCAAGCATCACCCGGGACGACGGGACCACCCAGCTGGTCTACGGAGACTGGCCGCTCTACCGCTTTGCCGGGGATGGGGCACCTGGGGACATCAACGGCCAAGGAGTCAACGACGTGTGGTTCGTGATCGGACCGGACGCCACCCTCTACCGCTGATGGGTGTCAGGCCCGCCCGGTCATGACCACTACGTCGGACCGGGCGGGTCCCGCTGTCTCCTCTTGAAGGGTCACGATCAACTCGGGGTATTCGGCCGGCGCCACGCCCGACCAGAAGGCCACGGAGCCGTCGCCGCCCCGCATGTGGAACGTCCCGACGCTCACTTCCGCGGCGTCCGAGACGACCCAGCCCTGGTAATACGTGCCGGGGGCCGCCGGCTCCAAGCCCTCCACCTCGAGGCGCAGCACGATCCCTGCGGGAGTCTCGACGAGCCGCACCTCCGCCGAGGCGGCCGGTGCCAATTCGGTGCCGGCCAGGGTGAAGTCGACGGGAGCGGGCCGGGTGAGGATCAGACTCCCGACCGCTGCCACGAGTGCGAGCGCGGCCGCGGCGGCCATCCAGGGTCCACGGGACCGCCGAGGCACCTCGATCTCGGCGAGGACGGAACCGAGCAACTCCGGCTCGTCCGCCCACACCGCGGTACCAGCGAGGATCTCGCCGGTTCTGCGCGATCGGTCGTCGTGAGAAGTCATGCCCCCTCCATACGCCCACGGGTCTCGTTCGGTTCGGCTACGAGATGGCCGAGCGTGTCCGACAGCCGTCCGTGTGCCCGATGCGAGCGGGACTTCACCGTGCCGAGGGGAATGCCGAGGATCTCGGCGATCTCACCGTGGGTGCGGCCCTCGAAGTAGTGGAGGCGGAGAACTTCTCGTTCGTCGCCGGGGAGCTCGTCGAGCGCGGCCCGCACCTCGAAGATCTCCCAGACGTCGGAGAGGTCCACGGGCAACACCGCCAGATCTACCGAGCTCGGCTCTGGTCCTTGACGCCGTCGCTCCCTGCGGACGATGTCGATCGCCACCCGGCGAGCGATGGCATAGAGCCAGGGAGGGAACGGACGGGCGGGGTCGAAGTCGTCGCGGGCGCTCCACGCTTTGACGAAGGTCTGCTGGACGGCGTCTGCCACCAGATCGTCGCTCCACAATGCACTCCGGGCAACGGTCGTCACCGCACCGGCATAGCGCCGGTAGACCTCAGTCATCGCCGTCGAGTCACCGGCTCGAAACCGGGTCCCCAGTTCGTCCATGGGGTCATTGTGGTCCGAGCGGGCCGATAGCGCCTCTGCCACCAGGGGCAGTCTTCGGCGCGCCCAGATTCCCTGTCTGGACGATTTCTGGATTGCTCTTCCATACGTTCACGTCCATGGACATCGACAGCTCGTCCTGGACTGGCCCATCAGGCGATGTTGGAGTGGAATATCCTCAAGCCGTGGAGTTCCGGGTGCTGGGTCCGGTCGAGGCCCGCCTCGACGGCGAGATCATCTCCCTCGGAGGCCGCAAGCAGCGCGCGGTTCTGGCTCTGCTCATCGCCGGGCGCGGCGGTGTCGTGTCCACGGATCGCCTCATCGAGTGCGTATGGGGGGACGAACCGGGTCCGGGTGCCCGTTCCACGATTCAGACGTATCTGTCGAATCTGCGGTCCGCCCTCGGCGACGTGATCGTGCGCGACTCGGCCGGATACCGACTCGATGTCGACCCCGAGCTGATGGACAACGTCCGCTTCGTCAACGCCGTGTCCCAGGCCGAGCGAATCATCGAGACCTCACCCGCCGAAGCCTCCCAAACTCTGCGCGAGGCGCTGGCACTGTGGCGGGGCCACGCCTTCGATGATGTAACCGGCACACCACCCATCGACCAGGAGGCCCGTCGGCTCGAGGAGATGCGGCTCCATGCCGTCGGAGCAAGGATCACCGCGGAGTTGGCCATCGGGCGTCACGCCGAAGTGGTCGTAGAACTCGAGATCCTGTGCGCTGAGCACCCGCTGCGAGAGGACCTGCGCCGCCTCCACATGCTCGCCCTCTACCGATCGGGCAGGCAGGCCGAGGCCCTCCGGTCCTTCCAGAAGACAAGGGCCTTCCTGGCCGACGAGCTCGGAATCGACCCGTCTCCCGAACTCGTCCAACTCGAGCAGCGGATCCTCGAACAGGACCCCGACCTGCTACTGGATTCCGAACCGCAGGTCCATTCCCTGGCCTTCCTCGTGACCGACGTCGAAGACTCGACAGCCCTGTGGGAGATGCACCCTCGCGCGATGAGTGTCGCCATCGAGTTGCAGGATCGAATCCTGACGGCCTCCGTCGAAGCCGCGGGCGGATGGGTGGTGAAACGAGTCGGGGATTCGGTTGACGCGGCCTTCGCCGATGTCAGCGCGGCCGTGCGCGCCGCCACCGAATCTCAACTCGCACTTCACGCCACCGAATGGCCTGAAACTGGACCCCTCAGCGTTCGCATGGCGATCGACACGGGCGACGTGGAAACGCGGGCGGGCGATCACTACGGACCCGTTCGCAACCGATGCGGGCGGCTCCTGGCCGCGGCACACGGCGGTCAGGTCCTGCTGTCCGCCGACGCTCACTCGACGTTGGCAGAAACGAGTGCGGGGTGGGAAGCCAAGGCCCTCGGCGAGTACCGGTTCAAGGGTCTCGGGTCGCCGGTTCACGTCTTTCAACTCCAGATCGGCAGCCTCCGGTCGGACTTCCCGCCCCTGCGGCTCGATCGCCATCCCGTGACCACTGCGACGGTCACCCACTCGATCCGCGGATATGAAGTCCGACAGGAGTCGACCGGTGGCGACTTCGGGATCGTCTACCGGGCCTACCAGCCCTCGGTCGGCCGCGAGGTCGCCATCAAAGTGATCCGCCCTGAGTTCGCCAACCGCCCGGCCTTCGTGCGCCACTTCGAGGAGGAGGCGCGCCGTGTCGCCCTCCTCGAGCATCCCCACGTCGTCCCGCTGTACGACTACTGGCGTGAACCCGACGGTGCCTACCTCGTGATGCGATGGGTCAACGGGGGCTCTCTCGCCGAAACGCTCGAGCGCGGTCCGTGGCATCCCGAACCGGCGCTGCGCGCTCTGACACAGGTGTGCCATGCATTGTCGTATGCGCACCGTCAGGGAATCGTCCATGGCGACCTCAAACCCGCCAACGTGCTACTCGACAGCGAGGGCTATGCCTATCTCTCGGATTTCGGGATCACCGCGCGCCTCATCGACAGAATCGATCAGGGCCGGCCTGTGACAACCTCTCCCGCCTACATCACTCCCGAAGAGTTGGACGGGCGGCCGCCAGGACCTCCGTCAGACATCTATGCACTCGGACTGCTCACGTTCGAGATCCTCAGCGGCCAGTCGCCTCCGCCAGACGGAGCGCTCCCGGGCCTCTCAGCACTCGTCGGCGGAGTACCCCCAGAGGTTGACGCGGTCATCACGCGGGCAACCTCGGGCGACCCGTCGGCGCGGTTCGCCACGGCCAACGAGTTCCTCGTGGCCCTCACGGCCGCGCTCGGACTCGGAGATGATTTCGCCCGCAAGGAGACGCTGACCCCAACTCGCAACCCTTACAAGGGTCTGCGTCCGTTCGCCGAAACCGATGCTGGCGATTTCCATGGAAGACAGGACGTGATCGACGCGCTCGTGGACTCGGTCCAAGGTCACCGTTTCGTGGCGATCGTCGGACCGTCCGGTGTCGGGAAGTCGTCACTGGTGCGGGCGGGACTGTTGCCGGCGCTGCGTCAGGGGTCGCTGGCCGGAGCGGAGTCGTGGGTGACGGCAGACATGTTCCCAGGCTCGTACCCGTTCGAGGAGCTCGCCGCAGCCCTCCTGCGCGTTGCCATCCATCACCCAGGGGACCTGGTGGAGCAGTTGGCCCGAGACGAACTCGGAATGCGGCGCGTGACCAAGGAGATGCTCCCTCCGGAGACCGAATGCCTGCTCGTGATCGACCAGTTCGAGGAGCTCTTCACCCTGACAGCCGATGACGGCACCCGGCGTCGGTTCATCGATGGGCTCGTCGCCCTCGTCACCGACCCCCGATCTCGTGTGCGGGTGGTCCTCAGTTTGCGAGCCGACTACCTCGATCGCCCCCTCGGTCACGCCGAACTCGGAGAACTCATCCGCGCCGGCATGATCGCGGTGGCCGCTCCCGGTGAAGATGATCTCGTCGCGGCGGTCGAGGCCCCGGCTCGCGGCGTGGGTGTCCGGTTCGAGCCAGGAGTCGTTTCGCGAATCGTCACCGACGTGGGCAGCGAGCCGGGCGGACTCCCGCTTCTCCAGTACGCACTCACCGAAATGTTCGATGGGCGTACCAGCGACGTTCTCGACATGGCCGCTTACGAGGCGATCGGAGGAGTTGCCGGAGCACTCGCCCGTCGGGCCGAGGGGCTTTACCAGGGTCTGGATGCTGAGGCCCAGCATGCGGCACCCGACGTGTTCCTTCGTCTCGTGAGCCTCGGCGAGAGCGCTGGCGACACGCGCCGCCGAGTCTTCCAGCGCGAGCTCCGAGACCTCGAAACCGACCGCTCTGCCGTCGATCAGATCCTCGCGGTCTTCGGAAGCAATCGGCTGCTGTCCTTCGACCGCGACCCGGCGACGCGCGCGCCGACGGTGGAGGTCGCCCACGAGGCGCTCATCAGTCGCTGGGATCGGTTCCGGTCCTGGATCGAAGAACGGCGGGAGGATCTGATCCTGCGTGCCCGGTTGTCGACGGCGGTGCGCGAGTGGAGCGCCCAGGAGGAGAGCCCGGCATTTCTGCTCCAGGGCGGCCGCTTGAGCCACCTCGAGACGTGGGCAGGAGCCAGCGACCTGTCCCTCACCAGTGCGGAGCGACGCTTTCTCCGGGAAAGTCGGGTAGCCGAGGAGGCAAGGCGCGTCCAAAGGCGGCGGCGGCGGCAGGGGATACTCGTCGGGTTTGCAGCAGCGGCGGCCGTCATGGCGATCCTGGCGGTGATGGCGTACTCGGACCGCCAGATTGCACGTTCCCGGGAATTGGCTGCCGCCTCCATCTCGGTGGTCGACGACGATCCCCAACTCGGCGTCCTCCTCGCTCTCGAAGCACTCGACCTCGTGCCCGACGCTGATCTGACCGCGATCGCAGCGCTGCACAACGCCGTCCGCTCGTCGAGAATCCTGTCGGCCTACACCTGGCCGGTCGAGGAGCGAGGGGGCATCCTCAGTGGTGACATCAGCCCCGACGGGTCCATGGTGGCCATCACCGGTGGCACCGGACTGTTGCGGGTGATCGACGGCGGCGGTGCGGTGGTGTGGGAGATCACCGACGAGGCGGGCGGCGCCTTCTGGAACCCTCACTTCCGGCCGGATGGCGCGGTGCTGGCCGTCTCGTATCAGCCGCCGGACGACGGGGTGGGGCTGGAGCCCGGCATCCATGTGTACGAGGCGGGCACGGGTCGACTCGTCGAGGTCGTCTCCCCGCCTCCAGGGTGTGGATTCGTCGGCCTGCCGAGCAACGAGGCTTTCACGGCCCACCAGAGCCATCTCGTGTTGCTGGAGGACACGAGCGGTTGCGATGGTGGTCATCAGGAACTCCAGGTCTACGACATGGAATCAGACGAGGTCATCCACCGGGCGGAGGTCGCGTCGGTCGATCCAACCGACTTCCTCGTCGCGGTTGACCTCGCCAGCAGCAGGGCCCTGGTCACAGAGCCGGGCGAGTTCGGTCCTGACTCCCGCATGGTCGACCTGACATCCGGGGCGACGATCTGGGAGAAGCCGGCTCGCCTGGGATTCGGCGGTGCCCACGGCCTCTTCGCTCTGAGCGAGCCCTTCTTCGGTAGCTTCTCCGTCGACCTGGCCGACCCAGCGACCGGCGAACCCGTTCGCCGGTTCCTCTTCGACGAGGGCTTCGCCCATGGCGTGGAGTTCTCCCCCGACGGCCAGACGGTCTACCTGCTCCTCTCCGACGGAACCGCACTCGTCGTCGATGTCTCCACCGGCAGACGCCTCACCCGAATCGTCGGCAGTCCTGTCCCCGCCTCGAGTCTCACGGTCGACGCGGCCGGCAGCCGGATGGTTACGTTCGGATTCGACGGGACCGCCCGATGGTGGGACCTCACCCAGCGCCCCCTCGGGGAGCGGATGGCCGTCGACTTCTTCCCGGCGTTCATCGGCAGCCGTTCGGTGCGGGCTGGCGGCGGGATTGCCACGGTGGGCGGCTTCACCGGACACTGCCCCGAGCAGCAGGCGTTCGGAGCGGTGATCGACGTCGCCACGGGAACGTTCGTGCGTCAGTTCGACGACATCGCCGGCCAGGTGCACGCGATCACTCTCGACGGTCGGACCGTCATCCACCAGACCATCGACAATCCAGGGCCTGAAACGACCTGCAGCAATGCCATCGTCGGATCGATCCAAGCGCGCGATGCTGTGACGGGAGCGGTGATCAGCCAATTCGAAGGGCATTGTCAATACGCGAGCGCCGGTGACTGCACCGAACCGGACCCATATCCGGAGTGGGTGCTGGCGATGTCGGTGAGCTCTGACGGGACACGAGTGGCAGCGGGCGGTCTCAGCGGCGTGATTGCGATGTGGGACCTGGAGACGGGGACCCGCGAGTGGATGAAGCCTCTCGCGGACCACACTGTGCCCTTCGGCACCAGGATGGAGACGGTCGAAGGCGTCTCGATCGCTCCGGACCGCTCACACGTCGCCGTCACCTGGGGGTCGGGCGAGTCGCTGTTGATCCTCGACGCCGAAGACGGAACCGAACTGACCACAGTCCCCACCGCGAGCCAGTGGGCCGTCGCGCACACTCCGGACGGCTCGCGCCTCGTGCTGGCGGGCAGAACCCTCTCCGTGTTGGATGTCGACTCGTGGGACACGATCTGGACGGTCGATGACCTCCAGGAGGGTTCGGCCGTCGATCTGGCTGTCAGCCCGAATGGCACCAAGATCGCGACCACTTCCCAAGATGGCTTCGTCAGGATCTGGAACGTCGAGGACGGTCGTCTCCTTCACCTGATCGACATCGGTGAGGATTGGGGCAAGGCCGTTGCATTCACCGATGACACGGGTGTCCTCGTGGGGACGGACGCCGGACTCGTTGCTGTCCTCACGATCGATCTCGACGAACTCGTCGAGATCGCCCGGTCCCTGCTGACGCGGACGCTCACCGACCAGGAGTGTCGCACCTACCTGCATCTGGACGCCTGCCCCGCCGAACCTTCGTGAGGCGCAGGCCCTCGAACTGGTGCGAGAAACCCGCCGTATAGGTGGTCCCGAACCCAGGGTTTGCGGAGAGGGAGGGATTTGAACCCTCGAGGAGGCTTGAGACCCCCTACTCGCTTAGCAGGCGAGCGCCTTCGACCACTCGGCCACCTCTCCAAGACAACCCCCGGCACAGCCGGGGTGGGCCAGCGTACCCGACGGTCTCACTCTCCCGCCAGAACGATGGCGGTGGCGACGCACAGGATGCCGGCCAATTCAGCGGGTGACGGGCGTTGGGCGAGGGCGACGAGCCCAACGACGGTCGCCGTGACCGGCAGCAGCGACTGCAGGAAGGCGAAGCGGCTGCGGTCGATCCGCGTGAGCACCACCTGGTCGATGGCATACGGAATCGCATTGGACAGCAATCCGGTGGCGAGTGCCAGCAACGCCAGCATCGGCACAGCCCAGAGCCCTGCCAGGCCGGCCGCCGTCACCGGGGAGATCACGATCGCGCCGATCAGCATCCCGACTCCGAGGCCGTCGACACCGGATCCGGACTGGGCAACCCGCGCCCCCAGGACGATATACCCGGCCCAGAACGTCGCCGCCAGAAGTGCGAACCCAACCCCGGCCAGCGTCCCCTGCGGGGTCACTCCGGCCAACAGGGCCACCCCTCCGATCGCCAGGGCGAGGGCCCCCCGCTTGCGCACGCTGTGCGCCCCGAGCGCGGCGACGGCCACCGGCCCGAGGAACTCGATGGCGACGGCGTTGCCGAGCGGGAGCCGGTCGATCGCCAGGTAGAAGCTGAGATTCATCGCCGCCAGCACCGAACCGAAGAACCCGGCCCGGACCAGTCTCTCCCTGGTCCAGGTCCTCGTCCACGACCGGCGGATCAGGACGAGGATCGCTCCCGCGCCGATCACCCGCAGCAACGCCACAGTCCCAGCGGGAATCGTGGCAAAGAGGACGACGGCGATCGCCGCCCCGGCGTACTGGCTCAGCGCCCCGAGCGCGAAGAGCGGCTCAGGACGCCAGTGCTCGGGAAGCCGCCATCCGTCGGATTCGGGTTGGGGCTCGGCGAAGTCGGTCATTTCTGGCGGAGGGGGTGGGATTTGAACCCACGGGACCCGAAACGGGCCCAACGGTTTTCAAGACCGTCACCTTCGACCGCTCGGTCACCCCTCCAATCACGCGTCCAACCGACGCGTGGCGGAGGGGGAGGGATTCGAACCCTCGAAGAGCGTGAGCCCTTACGGCATTTCGAGTGCCGCGCACTAGACCGGACTATGCGACCCCTCC
>DATKEC010000078.1:0-4586 GCA_035544575.1 Acidimicrobiia bacterium | reverse complement strand
TGACGAGATTGTCGGATCAGCGGTAGTCGTAGAAGCCCTCGCCGGTCTTCCTGCCCAGCAGACCGGCTTCGACCATGCGGGTGAGCAGCGGGGGCGGGGCGTAGAGCGGTTCTTTGAACTCGTCGAAGAGGACATCGGCGACCAGCTTCATCGTGTCCAAGCCGATGAAGTCCGAGAGTTCGAGCGGGCCCATCGGGTGGTTGGCGCCGAGGCGCATGCCTACGTCGATGTCTTCCCGCGAGGCAACTCCGGCCTCGTACATCCGTATCCCACCGAGCAGGTATGGCACCAGCAACATGTTGACGACGAAGCCGCCGCGGTCCTTGGCTCGGATGACCGTCTTGCCGAGGGTGTCGGCGGCGTATCGCTCGGCCCGGTCGGCCACGGAGGCGTCGGTGCGGACGGTCGTCACTAGTTCCATCAAGCCCATCACCGGAACGGGGTTGAAGAAGTGCATGCCGATGACGGACTCGGGGCGCTCTGTGACAGCACCGAGTCGGGTGATGGGGATCGACGAGGTGTTGGAAGCCAGGATTGCCCCGTCGCCCATTGCCCGGTCCAGCGACCGAAAGATGTCGAGCTTCAGTGTCTCGTCCTCGGTGACGGCCTCGATCGCCAACTCCCGGTCGGCGAATTCGGAGAGGTCGGCGGTGTACGAGATCCGGCCCAGCGTGGCGTCACGATCCGCCGCGACGAGCTTGCCCCTGTCCACCGCCTTGTCGAGCGAACGGGTGATCCGGTCAAGCGAACGCTCGGCGAGTTCTGGGCTCACTTCCATGATGAGCACAGCGGTGCCGGCTTTAGCGGCGACTTCGGCGATCCCCGCACCCATCTGCCCGCCCCCGACCACTCCGAGCTTGCTGATTTCCATGTTGTCTCCTGGTCGAGCTCCGGGCGCTACCGACCGTCGAGTGCCTCGCCGGTCTGGACCTTCCACAATGACCCATAGATGCCGTCCAGCGCCACCAACTGGTCATGGGTGCCCGATTCGACGATCCGTCCCCGCTCGAGAACATGGATCATGTCTGCGTGCCGGATGGTCGAAAGGCGATGGGCGATCACGAGCGTGGTCCGATTCTCGGACACGTACCGCAACGAACGTTGGATGGCAGCCTCGGTTTCGTTGTCCACCGCCGAAGTCGCCTCGTCGAGAATCAAGATCGCAGGGTCCCGCAAGATCGCTCGGGCGATCGAGATGCGCTGGCGCTGGCCGCCCGACAGCTTCTGGCCGCGTTCACCGACGATCGATTCGTAGCCGTCGGGAAGGGCCATCACGAAGTCGTGCGCTTCCGCCGCTTTGGCGGCGGACTCGATCTCTGCCGGCGAGGCGTCGGGCCGTCCGTAGGCGATGTTCTCGGCGACGGTGCCGTGGAACAGGAAGACGTCTTGGCTCACCAAGCCGATGGATCCGCGCAAGGACTCGAGGGTGACGTCACGGACGTCGTGGCCGTCGATAGTGATGGAACCCGCCTGACAGTCCACGAATCGCAGCAACAGTTTGACGAGCGTTGTCTTGCCCGAACCCGTCGATCCGACGATGGCCACCGTCTGGGCAGGCTCGACGCGGAACGTCACGTCATCCAGCACGCCGTGGCCGTCTGTGTACGAGAAACTCACCCTCGTATAGCGGATGTCCGCCCTTGGCCGAGGCAGAGGCGTCCCCCCGTCCTCCATCTCGGTTTCGGTGTCGAGGACGTCGAGGATCCGGTTGGTGGACGCCATCGAACGCTGATAGAGATCGAGCGTCTGGCCGAGACTGGTGAGCGGCCACAGCAATCGCTGTGTGAGGAACACCAACACCGTGTATGCGGCCGGTTCGAGGGTCCCGTCCAACGCCCGGAATCCGCCGACGAGCATCGTCACCAGGAAGCCGGCGAGGATTCCGATGCGGATGACCGGAACGAATGCGGACGAGAGCCGGATGGCGTGACGGTTGATGTTGCGGTAGGCGTCTGACTCGGCTTCGACCCTGGCCCGCTCCCGTCGCTCGGCAGTGAACGCCTTGATGGTCGTGATCCCGCCGAGGTTGTTCGCGAGCAACCCACTGAGGCCTCCGGCTTGATCGCGCACGTTTGCATAACGCGGTGCCATCAGACGCGTGAACTTGACCGACCCCCAGATGAGCAGGGGGATCGGGATGATCGAGAGCACAGCCACCGTCGGTGACAGCACGAAGAAGACGATCCCGACGCCAGTGACGGCCGTCACGGTCTGGATCAGGTCGTTGGCTCCGAGGTCGAGGAAGCGCTCGAGCTGGTTGACGTCATCGTTGAGCACGGCCATGAGGCCGCCCGTCGAGCGGTCCTCGAAGTAGCGGACGTCGAGGTCCTGGATGTGGGTGTAGGCGTCGATCCGAAGCTCGTGTTGTACGGTCTGAGCCAGGTTCCGCCATCCCACCGACTGCAGGTACTCGAAGAGCGATTCGAGGCCCCAGACCACGAAGGTCAGAACTCCCAGGACGACGAACTGAAGCCGCACGTCGGTCACCCCGAACCATGACAAGAACGACTCTTCGCCACGGACGACGATGTCGATCGCCCCACCGAGCAGGATCTCGGGCGCCAGGTCCATCACCTTGTTGAGGACTGAGTACGTCGACGCCGCGATCAGCGACCCGCGGTGGGGTCGGGCGTAGCGAACGAGGCGGACGATGGGCGCGGGGCGAGACACTGGATGAGGCTATACCGAGGCCGAGCGGTCGGAATCGCGTCGTGTGGTCAGCGCAGGACGGCGGCCCCGGTTCGCAGGTGGCAGGCCGCGAGATGGTCGCCGTCGCCCGGAGGAGGAAGCAGCTGAGGCACCTCGATGTCGCACAGGCCCATTTCGGCGATCGGACAGCGCGGGTGGAAGTTGCATCCGCTCGGCGGATTCAGAGGCGACGGGATCTCGCCCTGGAGGATCTGCCGTTCGCGCCGTCGGGTCGGGTCGGGAACCGGGATCGCCGAGAACAGGGCTTCGGTGTACGGGTGGAGGGGCTGTTCGTACAGTGACGTCCGGTCCGTGATCTCGACCACGCGACCGAGATACATCACTGCGACGCGGTCGGAGATGTGCTCGACCACGGCGAGGTTGTGGGCGACGAATACGACGGTGAGATCCAACTCCTCTTGAAGCTCCTTCAGCAGGTTGAGCACCTGCGCCTGCACCGAAACGTCCAAAGCGGACACCGGCTCGTCGGCGACGATGAACTTCGGCTTGAGAATCAGCGCCCGTGCTATGCCGACCCGCTGGCGCTGTCCGCCCGAGAACTCGTGGGGATACCGACCGGCGTGTGCCCGTCGTAGCCCGACCAACTCCAGCATGTCACCGATCCGGGTCTGACGTTCGTCCCGATCCACCCCGTGGATCGTGAGGCCCTCTCCGATGGAGTTGCCGATCGGCGTGCGTGGATCGAGGGAACCGAATGGATCCTGGAAGATGATCTGGGCGTTGCGACGGAACCCCTCCAGATCCTTGCCACGGAGGTGTGTGACGTCGCGGCCGTCGAATTCGATCGTTCCTGCGGTTGGTTCGAGGAGTTGCACCAGCATGCGGCCCAGAGTCGTCTTGCCACAGCCCGACTCGCCCACCAGGCCGAGCGTCTCGCCGCGGTAGACGTCGAGGTCGACGCCGTCGACCGCCTTCACATGACCGATGGTGCGCTGGAGGACGCCGCCCCGCACCGGGAACTCCTTGCGGAGGCCGCGCACCCTGACGAGCGGCTCGGTCACAGGCCAACCCCGTGGTCTTCGTCGTACAGCCAACACCGCACCGCATGCGACGGGCCCTTCACGATGAGCTGCGGTGCGACCTCGGTGCAGATCGTCAACCCGTGCTCGACGCGTGCCTTGCAGCGGGACGCGAACCGACAGCCCACCGGCAGATCCACGAGTGACGGGACGACGCCGGGGATCGTCTCCAGTTCTTCCTTGACCTCCCCCAATACCGGAATCGATCCCAGCAACCCCTGGGTATACGGGTGCTTCGGGTCCGAGAACAGCGAATCGACATCGGCTTCCTCGACGATTTCACCTGCGTACATGACGGCGATGCGGTCCGCCATCTCCGCCACCACACCGAGGTCGTGTGTGATCAGGATCACCGCAGTTCCCGAATCACGCTGGAGATCGCGGATGAGGTCGAGGATCTGCGCCTGGATGGTGACATCGAGGGCGGTCGTCGGTTCATCGGCGATGAGAAGGTCCGGCTCACAGGCGAGCGCCATCGCGATCATCACGCGCTGTGCCATGCCGCCGGACAGCTCATGGGGATAGGACAGAGCTCGGCGTCCGGGGTCGGGGATCCCCACCCGTGCGAGCATCTCGGTGGCCTTGTCCTCCCGAACGTCCTCGGTCATCTCGCGGTGAAGCTCGAAGACCTCTTCGATCTGCAGTCCGGCAGTCATCACCGGATTCAGCGCCGATGTCGGCTGCTGAAAGATCATCGAGATCCGGTCGCCGCGGAGTTCGGAGAGTTCTCGGTTGGTCATCCCGCTGAGATCGTGGCCGTCGAAGACGACCCGGCCACGCACGTTGCGGCCGGGATGGGGGACCAGACCGAGAATCGACAATGCGGTGACCGACTTGCCGCACCCTGACTCGCCGACG
>DATKEC010000077.1:0-4546 GCA_035544575.1 Acidimicrobiia bacterium | reverse complement strand
TATGTGTAGCCATACCAGACCGCACGGGACAGCACTAGCCAACACGTACGGCACGAAAATGTAGACAGAACGGCACTTACCGACACCTATCGAGACCACACGGACGGTATGGGCGTGACTGTTAATCCATTGGTTGTAGGTTCGAGTCCTACCCGCGGAGCAAAACGACTAGCAGAAAATACGTCAATTTCTGTCCTCTGACCAGGGTAAACGTCTCTCACCCATCTCTCTCGTGGCATGTTGACGTTTCGCGCCGTTTTGCTACCGTTTCACTTGTCTTGTGAAACACAGGTGAAACAGGAGGCCTACGAGCATGGGATCGATACGGCGTATTGATCGTCCCAAACCGTGGTTGGCCCGCTACCGCGGCCCTGATGGCCGCCAGCATTCGAAATCCTTTCGACGAAAAGTCGACGCCGAGCGGTGGCTCCGAACGGAGGAGTCGCGGGGCGACCGTGGCGAATGGGTCGACCCGACAGCGGGGCAGGTCACGTTCACGGAATGGTCAGAGGCTTGGCTTGAAGGCCTCGACCTCAAACCCGCCACCCGCGCCAACTACGTGTCCAACCTCAGCTCCCGCGTACTCCCGACCTTCGGAAGCACTCAGCTCGCAAGGATCACACCTGCGGCCGTACGAACATAGCAGACCCGGCTAAGAGACGAGGGTCTCTCTCCAGCATCGGTGCGCCAGGCCAGGCAAGTGCTGTCCGCCGCGCTAGAGACGGCGGTGGCCGACGGGCTGATCGTCAGGAATCCAGCCGCGGTGGTGAAACCTCCGAAGGTGTATCCCCGCCGGCAACGGTTCCTTACTGCCGACCAGGTGGAGACGTTCGCCGCCGCATGCGAGGACCAACAGCCGGGCGCCGGTGCGGTGGTCTTTTTCCTGGCGTGGTCGGGACTCCGGTGGGGTGAAGCGGTGGCACTCCGATGGGAGAGCGTAGACACCGAGCGGCGTCGGGTGGAGGTCAAGGCCTCGGCGACAGAGGTGTCGGGCCGGTTGGAGTGGGGGACACCGAAGACCCACGAGACACGGACGGTGATAGTCCCACGGTTCGTCATCGACCGGGTCGGATCACCTGGTCCTTCCGATGCGCTGGTGTTCTCCGCACCCCGCGGGGGACCGTTGCGTAACTCGAACTTCCGGCGCAGCGCGTGGGATCCGGCGGTGAAAGCGTCGGGGATGCCCGCGGACCTTGTGCCCCACGATCTGAGGGACACCGCGGCAAGCCTGATGATCGCTTCCGGAGCGTCGATCAAAGCCATACAGCGAGCGTTAGGCCACGCCTCCGCGGCGATAACTCTTGACACGTACGGCGGACTCTTCGAAGACGACCTCGAAGATCTGGCCGACCGGATGGAAGAGCGCTACGGGTAGTTGCTCTCTCGCGGCCCGCCCGAGACGTTGGGTCAGGTCGATCGTGAGCCACCCGCTATGCGTTGTGCAGCCGGGGTGTCGGGAGAGCTCCGGGCTCCATCACGACGTTGCATCCAGTGAAGTCCTCGAAGGTGTGCTCGGCAAGGAAGGTCGCCACGAGCATGAGGATGACGCTGGGACGCAGATCCCGGGCGTGGACAACGACGACCCTGGATGAGTTCCCGGCGGATAACGGCGAGCGTCGGCGAAGCCTCGATCGACGGTGATCACGGCCCGATCCTCCGAAGCGACAGCGGTGGCCACTTGGCTGTCAGGTGCTCCAACGAGTTTCTCTTCGGCCACAGGCCACGTCGTGGGGTGCTTGCATACAGCCTGACAGCGGCGTCAGACGGTACGACCGAACCCGAGCGCAGTCGTGCCGATCTGCTCGTTCTCGTCTCACGGGCGATATCGCCCATAGCGGGCATTCGGCGCTGGTACGCGATCGCAAGCAGAACTATTTCAACGCGACATCACCCCGGACGGCGTGAACGATCGGGGCTGAGCTAGCCGGCGGCGCCCAGTGCCACGAGGCCTTCAGGCGTCCGCATCGGCTGCTCGCGGTGCTCTTCGGCGAGTCCGTCGACGCGGCCGACCTCGCCGTCGGGACCAAGGTCTGGCGGTGACTGCGAGAAGCCCTTGTCCTGGCGGGTCACAGGGTGGACGAGATGATAGACTCCGCACAGTCTGTGAACCCCGGCAAGGAGGGGCCCAAGATGGCAGGTGGGGCAGTCGTCTCTTTGTGGCGGTATCCCGTGAAGTCGATGATGGGTGAGGAGCTCAACGCCTCCGAGGTGACCGATCGTGGCTTGCTCGGCGATCGGTCGCTGGCCTTGGTTGACAGCGAGACCGCCAAGGTCGTGAGCGCCAAGAACCCGAAGAAGTGGTCCACGATGTTCGACTTCCGGGCAGCGTTCATCACGCCGCCGGAGCTAGGGAACCCAATCCCACCGGTCCGGGTGACCTTCCCCGACGGTATGAGCGTCACCTCTGACGACCCCCGCTTCGCGGAGCTCATGTCCACTGCCCTCGGCAGACCGGTGACCCTGGCCGCTGCCGCACCATCCCAGCCGAGCCTTGAGGAGTACTGGCCCGACATGGCGGAGCTTGCCCACCAGGAGACCGTGACGGACGAGTCGATGCCGGCTGGCACGTTTTTCGACCTCGCCACAATCCATGTGCTCACCACGGCGACAATCAACCGGCTCCGTGAGATCTATCCGGAGGGCCGCTTCGAGGTTAGGCGCTTCCGTCCCAACATCGTCGTGCGTCCCGAAGACGATGTTGCCGAGTTCGTGGAAAGCAAGTGGGTCGGGCGGGAACTTCAGATCGGTGACGACGTCGTACTCAAGATCACTGACCACTGCCCCCGCTGCGTCATGACAACGCTCCCGCAAGGAGATCTGCCGAAGGACAGCGGGATCTTGCGCACCGCGGCGCGCCACAACGACGTCCATGTCGGCGTGTATGCGGAAATGCTGAGCGCGGGGAAAGTCCGGCGAGGCGACGCTGTGGCCCTCGACTGAAGGGCAACTCGCGCCGTCAACGTCAGCAGGGAGACCCCGGTGATCGCTTGGTCGATCGCGGGCTCGCGGCCCTCCGACATTGCTCACACCTCCAACGAGGTGTGAGCAGGATGGCTCTCCCCGAGACGAGATGACATGAGTGGTTCGGACGGAGTCGGCCCTACACGATGAAGCTGGCGAAGCCCAGTGCCAGGCCGAGGGCGATCAGATTCAAGTCACCGATCTCCACACCTACCGCGGCTAGCACGAATACCACTACCGCTGCCGCCAGCAGGATCTTGGATATTCCCCATTTCCTGGCCATGCTGTCTCCTCCTACGTCTCCGGAGGGAACGGTAGGATAGATGACCCGTCGGGAACTGGATTTCAACCGCCGCGGGTTCGGTAGAGGGGCATCACTTGGTCTCTGATTCTTTGGTGACCAGTCCCCGGCGACGCCGGCGATGCGGGCATCACGAAGCGGTGCCGAAAGTAACGAGCGGTCCTGGCAGGCAGATCCGATCACGGGTCACTCGACCCGAGCGCCGAAGTGCCTGATATGAGTGGGGTGTGACCACCTGTCGGTCGGCGACGGATCGGTGCCGTTTCGTGGAGCCACGTAATCTCCGGATCATTCCCTATCAGGAGGCGTTCCCTGATCCCCGCCCTGCGACCCGGCCGCGAGCGCGGCGCGCTGCTTCTCGCCGACATCTCCGGCTACACGTCGTTCCTTGAGAGCGTGCGCGTGGCGCATGTCCATGACGCGTTTGCGGATGGCCGGATTCCTGACGCCTACGCCCTTGTGTCGAGTCTGCTCGAGGGCATCGCGACGCGGATCGACCCGCCGTTCATGCTGGTCAAGTTCGAGGGCGACGCCGTGTTCGCTGTGGCCGCCGACGGGGTCGCGCCGCGGGGCGCGGCGGTGGAGGCTTGCGTGACCGCCTGCTACCGAGATTTCGTCGAGCGGCGGGCGGCAGCCGGGCTCACCTGGTCCTGCACCTGCGATGCCTGTGCCCGCAAGGACACCCTCGACCTGAAGTTCGTCATCCATCATGGCGAGTACATCGTCCAGGCCGTGGGACGCCACGTGGAGGTCCTGGGCCCGGACGTCACCGTCGCCCATCGGCTTCTGAAGAGCGGCGCTGCGCCGCTCGTGGGCTCACACGCGTACGCACTGTTCACCGAGGCGGCCGTGACGGCGCTGGGCCTCCCCCTGGACCACGCGGTTCCGCTGATCGAGCGATTCGAGGGACTGCCCGACGTCGAAGGGCGCGTGGTCACGCTCGGGACCGACTGACAGCGCGGCGACGGGAAGCGGGGCGCCTCACTTCCGCCCGCCCATAACCGGCTGGAAGGGATGATTCTGCCTGGTTGGCACGTACCGGTCGGGCGGTGGGACACCGCTTGAGCTTATGGGACCAGCTCGGTTGGGCCACGTCCGCCGTCCCGGTGGTGCATGCCACCCCTTTGCCCATATACGAGAGAAAGGGGCGGGCTGATGGTGATGGTACGAAGCGTTGTTGGTGGTGTGGACACTCACGCTGATTTTCATGTCGGAGCGGCGGTTGATCCCAATGGTGGATTCGTTGGGTGTCGAATCGTTCGGTGCTGACCGTGCCAGCTACGA
>DATKEC010000076.1:0-39614 GCA_035544575.1 Acidimicrobiia bacterium | reverse complement strand
GTGGCCTTGATGGAGATCCACACCATCGATCCTTCGGCCAGGTCCAGCGCGGCCGTGGCCTCCTCGGTGACTTCGGCGGTGAGTGCCAGCGGCCCGCCGAGACCGAGGCGGACGCGTTCCCCGAGGTGCTCGACGGACGTGATCTCGGTCCGCCAGACATTGCGTGAGCTGCCGGCCGGCTCGGCGGTGTGCACGCCGATCGCTGAAGTCCTTATTGTCGCCAGGACCGGTCCGGCGAGCTCGCGATCCGCGATCCGCAACACATGGGACCCGGTGTCGACCTGGCCGCGGCGGGCGTCGCCCTGGACGAGGTTGGTTCCCGCCACTTCTGCGACATAGCGCGACCGGGGGTGCCTCCGCACCTGGTCCGGTGCTCCGCTCTGGGTGACGACCCCGTTTTCGATCACATGGATCTCGTCGGCGAGGAGGAACGTCTCGGTGGCGTCGTGGGTCACGAAGAGGGTGGGCACCTCCCATCGTTCGACGAGTCTCCTCACGAGCTGACGGAGGCGGTGGCGGACCGCCGGATCCAGGGCGTTGAACGGCTCGTCGAGGAGAAGGATCTCCGGTGACCCCGCCAGTGCCCGGGCGAGCGCCACCCGCTGAGCCTGGCCTCCGGACAGCTGGTGCGGGTGGCGGTCTGCCCACTCGTCCGCCTCGACTTCGGCCAGCCACGCCATCGCTGCGGTGCGCCGCTCGGCGCGGCCTCTGTGTCGGACCGCCAGCGCCACGTTGTCCAGCACCGTCCGGTGGGGGAGAAGCAGCGAATCCTGGAACACCATCCCCACTCGCCGATCCTGTGGGGAGACGAATGCTCCGGAGGTCGTGTCGACGAACGTGGTGGTGCCGAGAGCGATGCGCCCCCGTTCGGGTCGTTCGATTCCGGCGACGAGCCGGAGGGTGAGGCTCTTTCCCGCTCCGGACGGTCCCACCACCACGGCGAGTCCACCGGCGGTCTCGAATCGAGCATCCAGCTGGAAGCCGCCGATCTGGTGGGTGACATCGACGGTGAGCATCAGTGGCCGGTCTGTTCCAGGCGGCGCACCACCAGCAGTACCCCGACCGCCACGGCCAACAGGACCAATGCGAGCGTCCCGGCCCGGTCGTAGTCGAAGGCCTGGACGGCGTCATAGACAGCGATCGGCATGGTCTGGGTGCGTCCCGGGATGTTTCCCGCCACCATCACGGTCGTGCCGAAATCGCCGAGTGCCCGGGCGAATGCCAGCGCCACCCCGGCCAGCAGGCCGCGTCTGGCCATGGGAAGGGTGATCTGGACCGCCACCCTCCATCGCGACAGACCCATCACCCGCCCGACCGCCTCGAAGCGGCGGTCGACCGATTCGATGGCGGCACGGGCGGCCCGCAGGCAGAACGGAAACGAGGCGACAGAGGCGGCGAGGACCGCTCCCTGCCAGGTGAACACCAGCGGCGACCCGAAAACTGCTTCCCATGCCCGGCCGATCGGACTGCGTCGGCCGACCGTGACGAGCAGGTAGTAGCCGAGGACGGTCGGTGGCATGACGATGGGGGCGCTGGCGATCGCGTCGAGGACGCCACGACCGGGGAAGCGGCCACGGGCGAGGAGGTAGCCGAATCCGATGCCCGTCACCGCCACGATCGCGGTGGCACATGCGGTCACTCGCAACGACAGCCACAGCGGATCCCACATCAAGGGGCACCTTCGTCCGGCAGCACGAACCCGTAGCGAGTCATCACTTCTCTTCCTTCCGGTCCGTTCACGAACCCGGCGAACGCGGCCGCGGCGGGCTTGCGCCCGGGATCCTCGGTGATCACGACCAGCGCCTGCTCGAGGGGCTCGTGGAGTGCTTCGTCGACGAGCGCCCACTCGCCCTGGCCTCCTGCGGCGATGGCGAGGGAGAGGGCGATGAGCGCGGCGTCGGCATCGCCGGTGTCGGCCAAGCGTTTGGTGTCGGAGATGTTCTCGCCGAACACGAGCGTGGGCTCGAGGTCCTCCCACACGCCGACGGATTCCAATGCCTGACGGGCTGCCAGCCCGTACGGAGCGTGATCGGGGTTGGCGATGGCGAGGAACCGCAGGTCAGGATCGGCCGCCAGGTCCTCGGGGGTCTCCCATCCGTTCCACTGGTCGGTCCGCGACCAGATGACGATACGACCGAAGGCATACGTCGCCGTCGTGGCCGGATCGCCCCGGCCGGACGCGAGCACCTCCCGGACGTAGGAGACGTTCGCCGATGCGTAGACGTCGACGGGGGCGCCTTCGACGATGCGCTGGGCCAGCTGGCCCGAGGAGCCGAAGTCGAAGACGATTTCGTGCCCGGTCCTGGCCGTGAACAGCGCGGCGATCTCTTCGAAGGCCGGGCGCAGATCCGACGCCCCTGCCACCAGCAGCGACTGATCGCCGGTCAGCGCACCGTCGAGAGCGTTGGCATCGGAGCGGCAGGCGACCGTCGCCAGCACGATCCCGAGCAGCAGCGAAACCGCCTTCGGGCTCATGGGATCCGACTCCCGGTTCCCTCGAGGTCGTAGCCGCCAATCGCCTGCAGACGCTGCCGGAAGCGGGAGCCGTTGATCGCCGTGAGGAGTTGTTCGACCCCACGATCGAGGATCCACCGTCGGGATATCCACAGTTGTGCCTCGTGGTGGTCGAGCGCGTGGAACCCGACTCCCATCGCCAGGGCGGCGGGCTCGATCGTCACGGCCGGGATGCCGGCCGCCGACCCGTGGCGCGCTGCCACGACATGGCCCCCGACTCGCGGGCCGGGCACGGGTCCGGACCCGGCCATTGCCTCCTCGAAAGCTCGTTGGACGGTGGCGCCGTCCTCCCGCTGGACGACGGGCATGTCACCGTCGAGCACCTGCTGCCACCACGACACGTCGACATCTGGCGGGAGTGAGAGTCCCACCCGCCAACGGGTCAGGCGGATGCGGTCGACCTCGAGGCCGTCCGGTACCGCCGGCAGGCTGTCGGGAGGACCATGCACGACCGCGGCGTGGACCCGTCCCCCGACCAGAGCGGCGAGGGCGCCGGCGCTCGACGCCGACACTGCGACCGCGCCCACGCCGCCTTGGCGGAGCAGGTGTTCGAGAGTCTCGAGGCCCGGTTCGCAGCCCGCCACCACGACACCTGACTGGGCCTCCCCCAAGCGGTGGGCACGACCTGCTTCGATCACCGCGTCGGCGGGATGCCACCCGTCTGATCCGATACGAGCGGGCGCCGTCACCATCTGTTCTCCGACCCAGCCCAGTCTGACGAGGGCTCCGTCGGCGGGCGCCAGGCCCGACACCACGTCCAACACGGGTGTCTGCGGCCCGAACAGCCAACCGGCGTCGGTGTCCAGTGCGGCGGCCAGGGCGAGTCCGGCGTCCACTCGTGGAAGGTGCCGTCCCGCCTCGACCGTTCCCACCAGTTGACGGCTGACTCCGGCGCGTTCCGCCAGTTCTGCCTGGGTCAATCCGGCAGAAAGCCGGAGGCTCCTCACCCGATGCTGTGGATCGCGACCAGGACGTTCGGGGCCAGTCATGCCAAGAATCTAGCGCATCTGCCAGAATCCCGTCATATAGGTCACTCGGTCAGGTTCTCCAGAAATCCTGATCCCGATGTCGATTTCGGCTCCTGCGGTTCGTACAGGGGGTACAAACGGACCGACACAGGGTCGGTCCCGAAGCCGAGGAGAAGTCCCATGACGCAGTATCTGCTGTCCGTTCACTACGTGGATGGTGAAGGCGCCACCCCCGCCGAGGAACTGGAAGCCGCCTATGCCGATGTCGACGCGCTCAACCAGACGCTCCAGGACAAGGGTGTCTGGGTCTTCGCCGGCGGTCTTCACGAACCGTCCACCGCAACCGTGGTCCGAGTCGTCGACGGTGAAGCGCTGATGACCGACGGTCCGTTCCCCGAGGCCAAAGAGCAGATCGGTGGCTTCTGGATCCTCGAATGCGCCGACCTCGACGAAGCCCTCGACTGGGCAAAGCAGGCGGCGGTGGCGTGCAAGGCGCCCGTCGAGGTCCGCCCCTTCCAGGACGCGTAGCCGCCAATCCGTGGTGGAGACGGTCGAGATCGAACGGCTCTTCCGGCACCAGTCGGGCAAAGCCGTTGCCACCCTGACCCGCCTCTTCGGCGACGTGAGCGTCGCCGAAGAGGCGGTCCAGGACGCATTCCTCACCGCGCTCCGCCGCTGGCCGCGTGACGGTCTACCTCCGAGCCCGGAAGGCTGGATCATGGTGACCGCTCGCAATCGCGCGATCGACCGGATGCGTCGCGAGGCGAACCGCCAGGCGCGACAGGCAGATGCTGTGGTCCTTCCGTCTCCCGATGATCCTGTCGATGCCGTCATGGACGACGAGTTGCGGCTGATCTTCCTGTGTTGTCACCCGGCGCTGGCGATGCATGCCAGGGTCGCCCTGACCCTGCGTCTCGTGGCTGGGCTGCAGACTCCCGAGATCGCCCGCGCCTTCCTGGTGCCCGAACCCACGATGGCTCAGCGCCTCGTGCGGGCGAAGCGCAAGATCCAGGCCGCCAACATCCCCTTTCGGGTGCCCCCCGACGCCGACCTCGTGGATCGAGTGGCGGCGGTGCTGGCTGTGATCTATCTCGTCTACAACGAGGGCCACACCGCCAGCACCGGGACCGAACTGGTGCGCGACGACCTGTGTTCGGAAGCGATTCGGCTCGCCAGGCATCTGGTCGAGCTGATGCCAGACGAACCCGAGGCGGTCGGACTCCTCGCGCTGCTGATACTCACCCAGTCGCGCCGCGCTGCCCGTGTCGACGCCGAAGGACTCCTCATTCGGCTGGCCGACCAGGATCGCTCTCTGTGGGATCGCGAACTCGTCGCCGAGGGCCAGGAACTGGTACGGGCCTGTTTGCGCCGCAATCGTCCCGGTCCGTATCAGCTCCAGGCCGCCATGGCTGCCGTGCACAGCGATGCTGCGGCGGCGGAGGACACGGACTGGTCACAGATCGTCGCCCTCTACGACCAACTCATCGAGCGCGCTCCGTCCCAGGTCGCGGCGATGAACCGGGCCATCGCCCTGGCCGAACTCTCCGGTCCGGAGCCGGCTCTCGCCGCCCTCGACGGGATCGATCTCGAGGACTCCCACCTCTATCACGCCACCCGGGCCGAAATGCTCCACCGGCTCGGGCGACCCGAGCTCGCAGTCGCCGCCTATGACATCGCAATCGCCTTGGCCACGAACGACGCGGAGGCTGCGTTCCTGCGACGACGGAGGGGTCTCGCCGGAGGAACGTGAGCCTCGTCGATAGTCTTGGCTGGTGGTGCTCCCGCTCGACATCGATGCTCCCGTCACCGCCGAGGTGTTCACGCTCACCCGTGACGGCGATCACCTCCAGCTGACCGGCCCGTGCGGGCCCGAGCCATGGCTCATCGAGACCGACCGCAGCGAGCATCCTCTCGACGCGGTGCGGCGGATCGTCGAGAGCGCGGTCGGCGTGCCGATCCTGGTTCATTCGACCTCCTGGAGGTTCGATCGGCAGTCGGTGATCCTCACATTCGTCGTCGTGCTCTCGGATCCGGGAGCGATGGTCTCGCGTGCGGTGGATCGAGCAGAACTCGCCCGCTCCGCGCAGACCTCGGCTCCGAGCGCGATCGTCACGGGCCAGGTCCTCGAGCATGCCATCCGCCACCTCGCATGGCTCGCCTCCGAGGATGCGGTCGTTGGTGACGCCCTCGACCGCGGGTGGCATGACATTCTGGGCAGATACGTTCCAGAACCGTTCCGACAATTGGAGTGAGTCTCATGTCGTGGAAGCTGACGTGTGCCTGCGGGTGGGAGACGACCGGATCCGAGGACGAGATCGTGGAGGCCGCCCGAGAACACGGTCGGGGGCTCCACAACATGGACGTGACGCGGGACGAGGCTCTGGCCATGGCCAGCGAGATCCCAGACTGAGCCCCGGATTCTCGGATCCTCGCATAACCATTCGGCGTGTTGCCTCGTCTACCTCCGGTAAACCAGCCCAACGGAGGCACGAGACGTGTGCACACCATCGAGTCTTTCTATCGCAGCCATGCCAGAGCAGTGTTTGCGTTCCTGCTCTCACTCAGTCGGGATCGCACGCTGGCCGAGGACCTCACCCAGGACACCTTCGTCAAGGCGACCCGGTCGCTCAGTGGGTTCAGGGGCGGAGATCCGAAGGCGTGGCTCTTCACGATTGCCCGGTCGGTGTTCCTCGATCACGTCCGGCGTCGGCGGCCGGAGCCCACGGATCAGGTGGACGGGCGAGCACATCTGGATCCCGACGTCGTGGAACGCCAGATGATCGATTCGGTCCTCGGACGACTCGGTGACCGCCAGCGGATGGCGTTGCTCCTGGTGGACTACGCCGGCATGAGCTACGCCGACATGGCCGCGGCCGTCGGCACCACACCGGAAGCAGCCAAGGGACTGCTGCACCGGGCCCGTCTCAGCTTTCGCACCGCATATGAGGAGATGAATCAATGAACGAACATGTCACTGATCGGCTCGACGACTACGTCGAAGACCGGTTGACGCTCGGCGATCGCGAGGATGTCGACCGTCATCTGAGCACCTGCGATTCCTGCGCAGCTGCGTTGCGGTCCTACGACCCGGTCACTCCGGATGATCTCCGTCTGCCGTTCGATGACGGCGACGGGTTGCGACGCACGGTGCGCCGCGCCATCGGACGAACCGCCGTCGACGCCGCCGCATTGGCGGTGATCATCCTCGTCCTCGGCGTCCTCGTTTCGCTCTTCGTCGTTCAGCCACTGCTCATCAACCGGTCCAACCGGGCGGTGGCGGCCGCCCGGGCGGCCTACGAGGCGCCGATGCTGTTCTCACCGGGTGTGTCGGTTTCGCGCTTGACCATTTCGTCGGGGCTGGTCGGGCGTACGACGACCGTGGAGATCGACCTGCCGCTCGGTTCTTCGGTGCAGCCGCTGGGCTCGATCGCGTCGGAGATCGGCGTGCTCTCGGTGGACTCGCAGTGGGCAGTGAACGAGACAGACGTGCTCGTGCCTTTGAGCGATGTGCTCGACGGGGTCGATCGCGGGACCGTCATCACGGTCGCCTTCGGCCTGCCCGAGCCGCTTTCCCTCGGCGACGCGCAGGTCCTGGCCGATGACCCGGGCCGAGATGTCCGGCTCACCTGGGCCGGTTTCGATCTGGGTTCTTCGATCTTCGGACAGGTCGGCTACCCGTTGTGCCGGATGCTCGAGGCGCCTTCGGACCAGCTTCTCGGAGCGTCCAGTGCTTCCTACGGCGGCACGCTCGCTTCGGCGCCGCCATCGGTCGAACGCGCCGCGACGTCTGCCCGGGAAGCGCTCACGGCGATCGCGTCGAACGACGAAGTGGCCGCGGCGCTCTCGGGTGCCGGCCCCGGTCCCGTCGAGTCCCTCGCCGAGGCGATGGGCGAGACCCGGAGTGTGCTGTCCTTCGTGGTGACGGGGCCCAGCCCCGAGGTCGCCGGGTTTCTCCGCGACCTCGGGGTGGCCGACGGCCAAGTCTTGGCCGTCGGCTTCTACTCCTGGGGGTCTCCGGTGTGCGGACGCTGACCGTCGCGGAGGAGTCGGATGACCCGGTAACCCCGCTCTTCTTCGACCACGAGGACGTCGGTCGAATCGATGGCGCGCAGGTGCGCCGCCAGTTCGTCTGAGGCCAGAACCCGACCCTCGCCCGCAGACCGCCACTCGGTGGTTCGGACACCGAGTTCGGATCGCAGTGCCTCGGCGACGCCGGTGTCGGATCCGATGAAGGTCACGCGCTCGACGGTGATCGCCTCGGGCTCATCGTCGTCGGACCGACTGGCGGCCCACGCCTTGTAGTGATAGGCGGTGACGAGCCCGGTGGCGACCACGATCCCCAAGGGAGCACGCGTTCCGTCGACGATCCCGGCCACAGAGTCGCCTTCCAGCATGCCTTCGAGCAGCTGATAGAAGAAGACGATGAGGGCGATGGCTCCGGTGACGCCGGCTGCCCCGCCGAGCACCGTCAGGTACGTGCGCTGGACGGTGCTTCCGTGGTCGGGATCCGGCTTGCGGTCGGGCCGCCAGGTGAGCGCCCAGATCGGGGCATTGACTGCGAGAGCGGCCAAACCCGTCCACAGCACGTCCATCTCGTTGACCGAGGCAAACGCCGGCGTCAGGGCGGCGAGCCCGGCGTTCACGAGCACGCCGATCCCCACGGCCAGCCCGATCAGCGCGATGCCCGACACGAGATGCCGACTCACGCGGACGGCTTGTGGGGAGGTGGCGAGGCCGCGGTGGTACCGCCAGATCAGAAAGCCGACAGCCACCGCTCCGACCGCTTCTCCGATGGGCTGGGTGTCGATCCCGTCCGTGATGGCGTCGAGCAGCAGCGCCACCGCCGCGGTGAGTCCGCCGATTCCCATCAGGGCGCCACCGCCCACGCCCAGGCCGAGGGTCAGTGTGGCCTCGGGCAACTCGTCTGATCGTGGCCGCATCGCGAACTGCCAGACCCAGACGGCCAGTCCGACCGCGGTCCACACCGCTCCCGACTTGATCGCGTCGAGCCGGCCGCTCGACGCGATGAAGTCGTCGCTCTCGACCAGCTGGCTGATGAGCGCATTGATCAGGGCGAGTCCGCCGAAGGCAGCCGTGACGAGTCCGACACCCCCGCCGATGGCGCGGGGTAGTCCGCTGAGGAGCGGCGCCGGCCGCTGACGACCCAGCCACTCGTGGAAGAGCCATGCTCCGAGGAACGTCAGCCCGAACGCGAGGGCGGTGCGTGAACCCGAGTCCTCGAACTGCAGCCCGTTGCCGAGCCCGATGACGGTGCCGATCGAGAACACGGCGGTGGCCAGCGACATGTGGAGCAGCCAGACCACGCTGCGACCGTCGGGGCCGGCCAAAGCAGTGAGCTGATAACGCCACAAGAAGAACGCTGCCGGGACCCCGACGAGGGTCATCGCCAGCGCGCCCGCCACGTCACTCGATCCCGAGCGGGCGAGACCGTCGAAGGAGCCAAGGGCGATGTCGACGAGGAGCGCGATGCCCACCACGGCGACGATCGTGAGTCCGAACGTGAGCGCCGAGATGACGAGGCGGCGGGCGAAGCCGTCGTGCGGCTCGTTGTCGTTGCGTTTGGCGAGGGCGGCGATCCCGGCGATCAGGCCCGCCAGGATCAGCAGCGGAATGAGAGCGCCGAATGCGATCACTTGTTCACCTCACACGGGTAGTACGGCCATGAGTCGGGGTCGACACGCCAACCATCGGCGGTCAGCGCCAGCTCGATCTGGGTCCGATCTTCGTAGCTGTAGCCGCCGAAGAGTGGATCTCCCCCGCTGTGGATGAGCTCGATGTCGACGATGGCGCTATCGCCGGTGATCCGGCTGTCCATGAGGCGCGCTCGCACCGACTCGTTCCCGAAGTGGTGGGGGCCGACGATGTCGCAGTTCTCGTCGACCAGCAGGTCCCGGGCCGCGATGTTGTCACCGTCGAGAACGGCCTGCACATAGCGCTGGGCTGTTCCCTCCGGAGTGGTCGGGTCGAGCATGGTCGGTTCGGATCGGGTGAGAGCCACCAGGGCGGCTCCGACCACGATCACTGCGACGACGATCGCACCGATGAGAAGGACCCGATCGGGTCCACGTGTGTCTGTCATGGTTCCACATTGGATCTCGCGCGCTTCTCGCGCCATCCGGCATCACCCTGATTCCCGGATCGGGTGTCAGGGGCAGCGGAGCCTTGTTAATCCCGGCGGTTGATGGTGGCAGACGCCGTAGCATCGGGGGTCGTGTCTGACGTCCCCCGTCTCGGATCCCTCGCGGTCGATGGTGCTCGCCTCATCGGACGCTTCATCCGCGCCCATCCGGTCTCTTTCGCCATCGCGGTGTTCGGGTCGTTCAACTTCGCGGCGGCGATCGTCGTGTCCGCCGTCGTCGTGGGTCACATCACCGACGACGTGATCGTCCCTGTCCTCGACGGTGGCGAACCGATCGACGGCCGTCTCCGCGGGGCGGTCATCGCGCTCGCCTTGATCGCCGTCTGGAAGGCGACAGGAATCGTGATCCGTCGCTCGGGCGCCACATGGATGCAGGGGCGGACCCAGGCCGACCTGAGGACGCGGCTCGTCGAACATCTCCTCGGGCTGGAGTTGTCCTGGATTCGCCGGCAGTCGACCGGTGATCTGCTGGCTGTCAGCGACTCCGACGCCGGTCAGTCGACGTATGTGCTCGGGCCGCTCCCGTTTGCGTCCGGAGCCTTGATGCTGCTCATCGGGTCCATCGTCATCGTCTTCGTGATCGATCCGATCCTCGGAGTCATCACCGCGGTTGGTCTCATCACGAAGGTCGTGGTGGACATCACTGGGGCGTGGCGTACGTTCGCGCGGTTCGAAGGCGTCCAGATCCGGCGGGGCGAGACCAGTGCCGTCGCCCACGAGTCCGTCGACGGCGCCCTGACCGTGAAGGCACTCGGCCGGGAAGACTACGAGGTCGAGCGATTCACCGACGTGTCTTTGCGGTTGCGCGACGAACTCATCGAAATCGCCCGCCGCTTCACGCTGTACGACGCGGTCCAGGACGCACTGCCGCCGCTGACCACAGTGGCGGTGCTCGTCGTCGGTGCCACGCGGATCGATGTCGGGGCGATGACTGCGGGCGATCTGGCCACGATCGCCTACCTGCTGTCGCTCATCGCCTTCCCGCTCCGGCTGATCGGGTTCGTGTTGTGGGAAGTGTCGGGGAGCCTCGCCGCCTACCGCCGCGTCCAGCAGGTGCTCGAGGTCGACGACAGCGTCCGATACGGAGCGCTCGAACCAGCGGGGGCGGCCGGTGCGGCGGGCCTCGCTTCGGATGGCTCGCTCACCTTCGGATATGACGGCGACATCGTGCTGTCCGACATCGACATCGACATCCGTCCGGGCGAGACCGTTGCAATCGTCGGTCCGACCGGTTCTGGAAAGTCGACGTTGGTGACCCTCTTCGCGCGATTGTGGGATCCGAGCGCCGGGGCGATCCGGCTCGACGGCCGCGACCTGCGTGACTTCGCCCGCTCGGCCCTGGCCGGCGAGGTGGCTTTCGTCGGCCAGGACGTGTTCCTCTTCGACGACACCGTGCGCGGGAACATCTCCTTCGGTGTCGACGCCGGCGACCACGAGATCTTCGAGGCGGCGCGCCTGGCTGCGGCGCACGATTTCATCGTCGACCTCCCAGACGGCTACGACACGCGACTGGGTGAGCGGGGCACATCGCTCTCGGGAGGACAGCGCCAGCGTGTCGCGCTCGCTCGGGCGTTGGTGCGCCGCCCGCGTCTGCTCATCCTCGACGACGCCACGTCTGCGGTGGATCCGTCGATCGAAACCGGGATTCTCCTCCGGTTGAAGGAGTCGGTGTTGCCATCCACCGTGGTCCTGGTGGCGTACCGACGTTCGTCGATCTCCCTGGCCGACCGTGTCGTCTACATCGAAGAGGGACGCGTTCTGGGTCAGGGCACGCACGACGAACTGCTGGGGTCAGTCCCCGGTTACGCCCGGCTCATCCGCGCCTACGAAGAGGACGCCGCCGAACGGGAGACCGTTCGATGAATAGCGAGATGACGACCACGGCCGCGCTGCGGCGGCTGTTCAGAGAGATCCCGGGGCTGGGACGTGGCCTGTTGCTGACGGCCGGGCTGGCAATGGTCGGGACGGTGCTGCAGGTGGCGATCCCCGTGGTCGTGCAGCTGATCATCGACATCGACATCCTCGGCGGCGAATCGGTGGACATCTCCTCGGCGGCGCGCCGTGGCGGGGTGGCGGTGGCGGCGATGGTCGTCGCCTCCTTCGCCCGGCGATCTGCCACGTTCCGCCTGTCGCGCCTGTCGGCTTCGGCGCTCGCGACTCTCCGGATCAAGGTCTTCGCCCATCTCCACCGCCTGTCTTCGTTGCATGTCCAATCCGAGAGGAGGGGAGCGTTGGTGGCGCGGGTCACCTCCGACATCTACCGCATCCAGGACTTCATGGAGTGGGCCGGGATGGGGATGATGATCGGCGTCTCCCAGGTGGTGCTCGCCGTGGCCGCCATGCTCTTCTATCGCTGGCAATTGGCTTTGCTGGTCGTGTTGGGAGTCACCGTCTACGGTCTCGCCCTGCTCGTCTTCCAGCGAATTCTCGGTCGGGCCCACGACCGCGTTCGCGAGCGGGTGGCCGACTCGATGAGCGCCCTCGGCGAGTCGATCACAGGGCTCCCCACCGTGCGCGCCTACGGCGCCGAGGGCCCCACGCTGCATCGTGTCCGCTCTGCGGTCGACGCCCAGTTCAAGGCCGAGTTCAAGACCTATTCGCTGGGCTCGGCGCTGTTTTCGTCTGCCGAGGTGTTCGCGGGCGGGCTGACGGCGGCCGTCGTCGGCGTCGGGATCCTGCTCGGGGCCGAGTCGGGTCTCACCGCCGGGGGGCTCATCGCCTTTCTTTTCCTCGTGAACCTCCTCGTCCAGCCCGTCCAGACGCTGGTGGAGACTCTCGACTCGGCCCAGGCCGCGGGTGCCGGAATGCGCAAGGTGATTGGAGTGCTGGACACGCCGGTGGACCTCGCCGACCCAGTCGACGGCATGGACCTGCCCGACGAGCCGCTCGACGTGGCGGTGCGCGACTTGGCGTTTTCCTATCCCACCGGCGATGTCGTGCTCTCCGACGTGAACGTCTCGATCGCTCCGGGCAGGAGGATCGCGGTGGTGGGCCACACCGGTTCGGGCAAGACGACCTTTGCCAAACTCGTCGTCCGATTGCTCGACCCGGCGAGTGGAGTCGTCGAGATCGGCGGAGTCCCCGTCGATCGGGTGCGGTTCGCGTCGCTCCGGGCCCGGGTGGGTTACGTCCCCCAGGAGGGCTTCCTGTTCGACACGACGGTGGCCGACAACGTCCGCTACGGCCGACCCGGGGTCAACGACGACGCCATACGTCTCGCCTTTGCCGACCTGGGACTCACCGAATGGGTCGACTCGCTTCCCGACGGCATCGCCACCCGGGTGGGGGAAGGCGGTTCCCAGCTGTCAGCGGGCGAACGTCAGCTCGTCGCCTTGACCCGAGCATGGATGTCCCAGCCGGACCTCCTCGTTCTCGACGAGGCGACGTCAGCCGTCGACCCGGCTCTCGAGGTCTCGCTGCGGCGCGCCATCGACCGACTCATCAGCGGACGGACATCGATCACGGTGGCGCACCGCCTGTCGACGGCCGAGGCGTCCGATGAAGTACTCGTCTTCGACCACGGCCGACTGGTCGAGCGCGGGCGTCATCCCGACCTCCTCGTGGCCGGCGGCGTGTACAGCGCGATGCACCGAGACTGGATGGCAGGCACCCGGACCTAGAGTCTCGGGCGGAACAGGAGCGGTCACGTGAACGACAAGTTGCGGGCGTTTTCGGGCGTGCAGCCCACGGGCAATGTCCATGTGGGCAACTACATCGGTGCCTTCCAGAACTGGGTGGCGATGCAGGAGACGTACGAGACGATCTACTGCGTCGTCGACCTCCACGCCATGACCGTCCCTTACGACCCGGGCGAGTTCGTCCGCACCAGGATCGACATGGCCAAGATGGTGATCGCCTGCGGCGTGGACCCGGCGCGCTCGCTCCTCTACTACCAGTCACACGTTCCCCAGCACACCGAGCTCACCTGGATCCTGTCGACGATCACCGGTATCGGTCAACTCGAGCGGATGACCCAGTACAAGGAGAAGGCCGACCGCGCCGGCCAGAACCTCGGGTTGCTCTCCTATCCGGTGCTGATGGCTGCCGACATCATCATCCACCACGTCAATGCCGTTCCGGTGGGTGACGACCAGACCCAGCACCTGGAACTGACCAGGGACCTCGTGGAGCGTTTCAACTCACGCTTTGGCGAGGAGTTCCCGCTGCCAGAACGGATCACGCCCGAGATCGGGGCGCGAGTCATGTCGCTGCAAGATCCGACGGCAAAGATGTCGAAGTCGGATCCCGTTCCGGCCTCGCGCATCCACCTCACGGACACGCCCGACGAGATCGTTCGCAAGATCAAGACGGCAGTGACGGATTCGGACCGGTTCGTGCGGTACGACTGGGACGACAAGCCCGGCATCTCGAACCTCCTCGAACTGGCCTCGGTGCTGGGCGGCCGCCCGGTGGACGAGTTGGTGGCAGAGTTTCACGACGCCGGGTACGGCGCCTTCAAGCAGGCCGTTGCCGAGGCGGTCATCGACGGTCTGGAGCCGATCCGGACCCGCTTCGCCGCTCTCGACGACGCCGACATCATCGACACGATGAGCCGCGGCGGGACCATCGCCCGGGAGCGGGCGGAGGACCAGATGGCGACCGTCAGGACGAAGGTCGGACTGGGTCGCTGACCTGGACCGACAGTCCGGCCCACAGTCCGACGGCGATGGCCGCCAGGGTGGGCAGGAGCATCGTGGGCCGGAATCCGAACCGTTCGGCGACGACACCGGTCATCACCGGGCCGATCATGAATCCGAGCCGGGCCGAGGCCGTGACGGCCGCGATCCCGTCATCGCTGATGCGCCCGGCGATCGAGATGATTCCGGGGAACATCACGGAAGAGCCCATCCCTGCCAGCGCCAGGGAGACAAAGGCGACGGCGGTGTTCGGCGACAGTGAGATCGCGATGGCTCCCACCCCGGCGAGGGTGGAGAACGCAACCAGGGTCCGGCGCGGCCCGAGCCGTCCGATCACCCGGTCTCCTGCGATCCGTCCAGCCAGCATGCCGCCGAGCGCGGTGGCGGTGGCGGCGGCTGCCGTGGCGGGTGCGGATCCGAACACCTCGGTCGTGAACACCGATGCCCAGTCGAGCGGGACCGACTCTGAAAGGGAGACGGCCACGGCGACCAACGCCATCCATCCCAGCGCCCGCCGCGAACCGTCCTGGCGCCGTGGGATGGCCGTCCGGACCGGCTCCCACCACGACGGCAGCACGACGCCGACCGCTCCGAGGATCGTCCCGGCGACAGCGATGTGAACCACGAGCGGGACGTCCCCGGCGACGATGCCGGAGGCGAGGGCGGCGGTGAGGGCGCCAGCCGTCCACGCCGCGTGGAGGCCCTGAAGGATGGGGCGGCCGCCGCGGATCTCCATGTCGAGGGCATGCATGTTCATCCCGACATCCATCACTCCGTCAGCCAAACCCAGCACGGCCAGGGCGACGACCAGCCCGGCGATGTGGGGCGAGACCACGAGCAATCCCAGCGATGTCGCCAGCACCACCAGTGAGATGCGCGACGTCTGGCGGGCGCCGAAACGCAGCACCGTCCGCCCCCCGACCGCCGATCCGATCAGGGATGTGACGACCGGGACGACCAGGATGAATCCGAGCATGCCCGGCGTGAGTCCGTAACGCTCCACCACTTCGGGCAGACGCGGGAAGATGGAGCCGTAGACGGCGCCGTTGGTGGAGAAGAACAGGGCCGTCGCCCACCACTCGCGCCTCATCCGAAGGTCTCCGGGGCGAACAGCAATACCAGCACCGCCACCAGGTTGAAGCCGGCGTGGGTGAAGATCGCCACGCCCAGCCGCCGCCGTCGCATCGTCTGCCACCCGAGGATCAGTCCGATGATGAACAACTGTGGCAGGAGCAACACCATGCTCTGCACGATGTTGTCGGTCGTGACCCCAACCAGGTGCAAGACCGCGAAGAAGAAGGCGGCGACGACGAATGACATCCCCTGGCTCGTCCACCTGCCGACCACCCGGGGGAGCAGGCCCCGGAACAGGAGCTCTTCGGTGACCGGCCCCACGAGCGCTACCGACAGCACCAGACCGGCCCGCAGGAGGGTGCCCTCGACGTTGGGAATCTCGTAGGCGAGGCTCTGGGTGGAGTCCTCGGCACCGATCAACCGGGCGACCGGGATGAACGCGGCAATGATGGCGATCTGGAGGACGACCCCGGCGATCAAGTAGACGCCGTCGCTCGGCTCCACGTGAAGTCCGAGCCCCCCGAAGGACGAGTTCCGTCGTCGCAGGACGATTGCCAGCCCGAGCAGTTGAGCCGCATGGTGGCCGACGAGCGACGCCACCAGCAGCGTGGCTCCGTCGGTGACCGGGCCGAGGACGACCGCGACCGCCAGCGCGCCGACAAAGCCGCTGTAGTACGCGAAGAGGAAGTCGAACACCGTGAACGGCTGCCGCTCCTGGATCGGGCCGGTGGAAACCACGGCGGGAGGGTACCGGGCGATGAAAGCGCGAATCACACGAGTGGTACTCTCCGGGATCCGGCGAGCGCAGGCGGAGGAATCGTGGAGATCGACATCGGCATCGGCAAGTCCGGCCGCCAGGGGTACGGGTTCGACGACATCGCAATCGTGCCGAGCCGGAGGACGCGGGACACCGACGACGTCGACATCTCCTGGCAGCTCGACGGCTTCCGCTTCGAGCTGCCCATGATGGGCTCGGCCATGGACGGTGCGCTCAGTCCCTCCACCGCCATCACGATCGGCCGTCTCGGCGGTCTCGGGGTGCTGAATCTCGAAGGCCTCTGGACGCGCTACGAGGATCCCGACCCGTACTTCGAAGAGATCGCCGAGCTCTCGAACGAGAAGGCGACCCGGCGCATGCAGGAGATCTACCTCTCGCCGATCCAGCCCGATCTGGTCGGGCAACGGGTTGCCGAGCTCAAGGCCGGCGGAGTGGTGTCAGCCGGCAGCCTCACCCCCCAAAACGTCGAGTGGCTGGCGCCGCACGCACTGGGGAGCGGGCTCGACGTGCTCGTCATCCAGGGGACCGTGGTCTCTGCGGAGCATGTCTCCAGCCGCGGCGGAGTGCTCGACCTCAAGCGATACATCGCCGAGTGCGAAGTCCCGGTCATCGTCGGCGGGTGCGCGTCGTATTCGACCGCCCTGCACCTGATGCGCACGGGTGCGGTCGGGATCCTCGTTGGGGTCGGTCCGGGCGCGGCGTGTACGACTCGTGGCGTGCTCGGCGTCGGGGTGCCCCAGGCGACGGCGATCGCCGACGCCGCCGGAGCCCGCATCCGGTACCTCGACGAGACCGGTCGCTACGTCCATGTCATCGCCGATGGCGGGATGCGCACCGGCGGGGATGTGTCCAAGGCGATCGCCTGCGGTGCCGATGCAGTGATGATCGGCTCGCCGCTGGCATCTGCCACCGAGGCGCCGGGCCGGGGGTATCACTGGGGCATGGCCACATTCCATCCGACCCTGCCGCGCGGGGCGCGGGTGAAGACGGGTGATCTGGGAACGCTCGAGGAGATCCTGATCGGCCCCGCTCACGAGAACGACGGCCGCCGCAACCTGTTCGGGGGCCTGCGGGCGTCGATGGCCACGACGGGTTACTCCGACGTCAAGGAGTTCCAGAAGGCCGAAGTCATGATCGCGCCCAGCCTCCAGACCGAAGGAAAGTCCCTCCAACGCAGTCAGCACGTCGGTATGGGTTGACGGTGGCCACGGGCGCCGAACAGACCGTTCTCGTCGTCGACTTCGGCGCCCAGTACGCCCAGCTGATCGCCCGCAGGGTCCGGGAGGCGAACGTCCATTCGTCGATCGTGCCCCGCGACATGAGCGCCGCCGAGATCGCGGCGTTGAAGCCGACCGGAATCATTCTCTCGGGCGGACCGGCCTCCGTCTATGCCGACGACGCCTACCGCATCGATCCGGCGGTCTTCGGCCTCGGCATACCGGTGCTCGGGATTTGCTACGGCCATCAGCTCTTGGCCGCAGCACTCGACGGCGACGTCGTCAACACCGGTCAGGCCGAATACGGCAAGACCGAACTCGTCACAACACCGGGTTCGGTCCTGTTCCAGGACCTTCCCGAGACACAGGAAGTGTGGATGAGTCACCGTGACGCGGTGGCTCGGGCCCCGGAAGGCTTCGTGACCACGGCCTCGAGCACTGGTGCCCCGGTGGCGGCGATGGAGGATCGTCGCCGCGGGCTCTACGGCGTCCAGTTCCATCCCGAGGTGGCTCACACGCCCCGCGGACAAGAAGTGCTCAAGCGCTTCCTCTACGAGGCCTGCGACGCCCGCCCGACCTGGACTCGCCACTCGATCATCGAGTCACAGGTCGCCGCCATCCGCCATCAGGTGGGCAGCGCCCGGATCATCTGCGGTCTTTCCGGCGGAGTCGACTCGTCGGTGGCGGCGGCCCTCGTGCACGAAGCAGTCGGTGATCAGCTGACGTGCATCTTCGTCGACCACGGACTCCTCCGAGAGGGTGAGGCCGAACAGGTCGTCGAGACGTTCCGCGGCCACTTCAACATCGACCTCGTCCATGTGAAGGCGGCGGATCGCTTCCTCGAGCGTCTGGCCGGCGTGACCGATCCCGAAGAGAAGCGCAAGATCATCGGCGAGACGTTCATCCGGGTCTTCGAAGACGAGGCCGCCCGACTGTCCGACGCCGCCTTTCTCGTCCAGGGGACGCTCTACCCCGACGTCATCGAGTCCGGAACCAAAGACGCCGCCAAGATCAAGTCCCACCACAACGTCGGCGGGTTGCCGGACGACATGCAGTTCGAGCTCGTCGAACCGCTCCGGGACCTGTTCAAGGACGAGGTGAGGGCGGTTGGCGAGGAGTTGGGGCTTCCCGAGGAGATCGTCTGGCGTCAGCCCTTCCCGGGTCCCGGTTTGGCGGTGCGAATCATCGGCGAGGTCACTCCGGAACGCCTGGGCATCCTCCGTCGCGCCGATGCGATCGTGACCGACGAGATTCGTCGCGCCGGCCTCTACCGCGAGATCTGGCAGGCCTTCGGGGTTCTCCCCGCCATACGCTCGGTTGGCGTCCAGGGCGACGGTCGGACGTACGCATATCCGCTGATCCTGCGGGCGGTGACCAGTGAGGACGCCATGACCGCGGATTGGGCCCGTCTGCCGTACGAGGTCCTCGAACGGATCTCCAGCCGCGTGATCAACGAGGTGGAAGGGATCAATCGGGTGGCCTACGACATCTCGTCCAAACCCCCAGCCACCATCGAATGGGAATAGCTGTCTCAAGTCGTTCCGAAGCCAGCCGATACCTCAACATGACCCGAGGTGCACGTTGGATTGGGCCGAATCCCAGGATCTGATCGACATCTTCCTGGCGGAGGTGGATGAGAGGGCTGCGCGGCTGATCGCCGGTGCGGTCGAGCTGCGCGCCGGGCGTCTCGCGTCGTTCACCGCCGAGGATCTCACTCGTGACGCTCACACGCTCAAGGGCTCATCGAACATGCTGGGCAAGGTGGATCTCGGGTCGGCCTCCGGCGCCCTCGAGAGGACCTGGAAGGCCATCACCGAAGGGGAGCTGAGTCCCTCCCCTGCCACGATCGACGCGATGGGGTCGCTGTCACGATTGATCCTCGACGCCTCCCGCGACGACCAGGCGCGTCAGCGTCTGGCCGCAGCAACGGCCACGCTGGCTTCCACCGCGGAGCGTCAGGCACCGTCAGCAGCTCTACTCAACCCCGCCGCCGAGCGTCTGCGCGATCATGCGCCGATGGAAGTCTCCAACTTCATCGACGATCCGGTGGAATCCGATGCTCCACCTGAGGTGGGAGCCGCCCACGGCGACGCCAACCTCGGAGGCTTGCTCGCCACCGTTCGCGACGAGCTGTCGAGTGCCGTCACTCGGGTCGACACCGGAGATCTGTATCGGCTGATCAACCGCGCCGTCGACATCGGCCTCGACACCGAAGCCCTGGCGGACCTGACCCATGTGGCCTTCGAAGGGGCCGATCCCGTCAAGCTGCTGGTCGCCTGGCGGGCTCAGCTCGAGCGGCTGTCGGCTGATGTGACCGAACTCCAGGAATGGGCCGTGTCCCTCGCCAATGTCCCGCTGCGCGACGCCACCGAGTCATACCCGCAGTTCGTCCGGTTCCTCGGCCGTCGTTTGGGTCGGGAAGTCCGATTCGACATCCAGGGCGGAGACTTGCTGATCGACCGCCAGATCGTCGACCTGATACGCGAACCGCTGCGACATCTCATCGTCAACGCGGTCGATCACGGCATCGAAACCACCCGCCGTCGAGTGGAGCTGGGCAAGTCGCCCACCGGCACCATCCGTCTCGACGCCGAGGTGGTCGAGGATCGTCTCATCGTGTCGGTCTCCGACGACGGTTCCGGCATCGATTGGGACGCGGTACTCGCCTCGGCTGAGACCCGCGGACTCGGCGTCACGCGTTCGGAGCTCGAGGCCCACCTGTTCCGCCCCGGATTCACGACGGTGTCCGAGCCCAACGAGTTCTCCGGCTCGGGCGAGGGACTCTCGCTGGTCGCAGACTCCGCTGACCGTGTCGGAGGTACGGTGGCGGTGGAGAGCACGCCCGGTGTCGGATCCCGATTCACCATGGACCTTCCGGTCTCCCTCGTCGTCCAGAACATCGTGATCGTGGCGAGCGGAGATCAGTTCTTCGGCATCGCCGAGCCCGCAGTCGCCGCGACCGCGGCCTGGGAGATTTCGACCGTCCAGTCGGGGGTTCGCGGCCGGGAGATCATGTTCCGTAGCGAAGCGGTGCCAGTCGTCTCCTTCAGTCGGGCCCTCAGCCTGCCGCCCTCGGATCGCGAGGAGGAGGTCCTGTTCCTCAAGAGTCGCTCGGGCTATGTCGCGGTGACCGTTGATGAGATCATCGATCGTCGGCGGGTGGCGGTGAAGAGTCTGGGCCCGATCCTCGAGGATGCCGATCACCTGGTGGGCGCCGCCTTCCTGGGGGGCGGCGAGGTGCTGGTGATGATCGACCACAACCATCTCGGTGGACAGGCGCGGCGCCCCGAGGCGCAACTGGGCACACGGCCGAGGGTGTTGGTGGTCGACGACTCCGCCGGTGTCCGCCAGATCATCTCGGCGACCCTGCGCGGCCGCGGCTTCGACGTGACCGTGGCCCCTGGGGCCCGAGAGGCCGTCGAGGAAATGAGCCACGCCGAATACGACGCACTCGTCGTCGACTATTCGATGCCGCGCTCCAACGGGGTGGAGCTCGTGCGGGCACTCCGTCACAACGATGTGAAGTTGCCCATCGTGATGGTCTCGGCGGTCGCCGAGGACGATGACAAGGCGCGCGCCTGGGAAGCAGGTGTCGACGCCTACCTGGACAAGTACGACATTCGACAAGGAGCTCTCGTCGCCGCCTTGCGCCGTCTCCTCGAAGAGGGGAACGGACGCGACTGACGTGACGCAGGCGTGGTTGGCGGCGTCACTACCCTCAATCCCGGTGCCCTGATGCAAGAACTGATTCCCCTCATCGCCGGTGGCGCACTCGCCACCGGGGGCGCCATCGCCCTCACAGTCGCAGTTCGGTCGCGGGTGTCGTGGAAGCGTCGGGTGCTCGAGGCCGAACGCGCCGCTCAGGAAGCCAATGCGATGAAGAACGACTTCGTGACGCTGGTGAGCCACGAACTGCGCACGCCGCTCACCTCGATTGCCGGTTTCGCCGAGACGTTGGAGACCACCTGGTCCGAACTGGGGGAGCCGGAGATCTCCGAATTCCTCTCGATCATCTCCAACCAGGCCCTGTACCTGGGCGAGTTGGTCGAGGACATCCTCGTGATCCCCCGGCTCGATGCCGGACGCCTTCGCATGTACCCCGAACTCTTCGATCTCTCCGACCTGATCCATGCCGTGGGCGTCGGCCTCGGAAACGGGGGCATGGCGTCGAACGTGTCGGTCTCGTTGCCCGGCGGCGTTCGGGTGTGGGGCGATCCCAAGCGTGCGTCGCAGGTGGTGCGCAATCTGCTCGAGAACGCCGCCAAGTACGGCGGGGATCAGGTTCTCGTCGAAGGCTTTCCCTACGGGGAACACTTCATCGTCGTCGTCTCCGACAACGGGCCCGGTGTTCCCGACGAGAACGTCAACTCGATCTTCGAGCACTTCGAACAGCTGTCGAAGGGTGACGGCCGTTCCTCGACCGGTCTCGGGTTGGGCCTCCCGATCGCCCGCAAGCTGGCACGCGCCATGGGCGGCGACGTCTGGTACGAGCGCCGCTTCCCCACCGGCAGCCGCTTCTGTTTCTCGATCACCCAGACCGCCGAGGCCCAGGAGCGCATGCTCGCCGAACAGGACGCCGCCCGTCAGGCGCAGTTGGAGCGGGCGCTCGCGCAGTAGGGCGGGGGGCCTCAGAACCACACGCTTGTCATTTCGTAGCGACGACGGGGTAGCCTCCGGCGCGATGCAGACGGAGTGGTTCTCACCAGAGTGGCTGGCCGATGACGTGCCGGTGGACAGCCCGCTCTTCGCCGACCTCAACCCCGTTCAGCGTGAAGCCGTGGCGGCAACCGAAGGCCCGGTTCTCGTGGTCGCAGGCGCCGGATCGGGAAAGACCCGGGTTCTCACCCACCGCATCGCCCACCTGATTCGCGACCTGGCTGTCCCCTCCCAGGCCATCCTCGCCATCACGTTCACGAACAAGGCGGCCGACGAGATGAAGGATCGCGTGGGAGCGCTCATCGGTGGCGCCGTGGCGTCGATGTGGGTGTCGACTTTCCACTCTGCGTGTGTCCGCATCCTTCGCCGCGAGGCGGTCCGATTCGGCTACCGGTCGGGGTTCTCGATCTACGACCAGGCCGATTCGCTGCGGCTCGTCACCCAATGCGTCAAAGATCTCGATCTCGACACGAAGCGGTTCCCGCCCAAGAACATCCAGGCGGCGATCTCGAATGCGAAGAACGAACTGGTCGACTACGAGTCCTTCGCCCGCACCGAGGAGGGCTTCTATCACGAGCAGGTGGCCGACGTCTATCGCCTCTACCAGCAGCGGCTGTTGGAGGCCTCGGCGATGGACTTCGACGATCTGCTGATGGTCACCGTCGAGCTGTTCGGAGCGTTTCCCGACGTACTCGAGCAGTATCAGCGACGGTTCCGCTACGTCCACGTCGACGAGTACCAGGACACGAACCGCGCCCAGTACACGCTGGTCAAGCAGCTGGCCGGAGGCCATCGCAACCTGTGTGTCGTGGGTGACTCGGACCAGTCCATCTATCGCTGGCGGGGCGCCGACGTTCGCAACATCCTCGACTTCGAAAAGGACTACCCCGATGCCAGGGTGATCGTCCTCGAACAGAACTACCGGTCGACCGCCACGATTCTCGACGCGGCCAATGCCGTCATCGCCAACAACCCCCGTCGGCAACCGAAGCGGTTGTGGAGCGATCGGGGGGCGGGAGAGGCGATCGTGCGTTTCGAAGCAGTCGACGAACACGACGAAGCGGGGTTTGTCGCCGATCAGGTCGATGTCCTGATCGATTCGGGCTACTCGCCGGCCGACATGGCCGTTTTCTACCGGACCAATGCACAGTCCCGGGTGATCGAAGATGTCTTTCTCCGGCGCGGGTTGCCCTACGCCGTCGTCGGCAACGTGAAGTTCTACGAGCGGCGAGAGATTCGCGATGCGATGTCGTATCTGCGGGCAATCGTCAACCCTGCCGATCAGGTCGCCGTGAAACGGGTGATCAACTCCCCGAAGCGGGGGATCGGAGACACCACTGTCGCCCACGTCGACCGCTTCGCCCAACGCCACGGCATCACGTTCTATGAAGCGGTGGAACGAGCCGAAGAGATCGATCAGTTGAACTCGGGCGCGGTCCGCAACCTCCAGGAGTACCTCGCGGTCATGAACCTGCTCACCGATCGGGCCGTTTCGGGCGGGGTTGCCAGTGCGGTCCAGTCGGTGATCGACGACACCGGCTACGCCTCCGCCCTCGAATCCGAGCGGACCATCGAGGCCCTCGGGCGGTTGGAGAACCTCCGGGAGTTGCTCAGCGTGGCCACCGAGTTCGAGTCGGCCAACGAAGGCTCGGTCATCGGGGCCGACGCATTCGACGATCTCGACAACCTGCGCCGGCTCGAGATCTTTCTCGAACAGACCTCACTCGTGAGCGACATCGACGAGTTCGACGCCGGGGCGGGTGCGGTGACTCTCATGACCCTTCACACCGCCAAGGGCCTCGAATTCCCCGTGGTTTTCATCGTGGGCATGGAAGACGGCGTCTTCCCGCACATGCGCTCGCTCGGTGAACCTTCGGAGATGGAAGAGGAGCGCCGCCTCGCCTACGTGGGCATCACCCGGGCCCAGGACCGGTTGTATCTGACGTCGGCGTGGAATCGGACGCTGTGGGGCGCCACCAGCTACAACCCGCCCAGTCGGTTCCTCAAGGAGATACCGGCCGATCTCATGGAGATTGCCGCCAAGCGCAATCCAGCCCGGGGAACCGTCGCCGCACCGGCCCACACCGTGACCGCCACCGACATCGCGGCAGGCGATCGGGTCAAGCACGACAAGTGGGGGCTGGGCACCGTGCGCGAAGTCGTCGGCAGCGGCGAGCGTGCCGAGGCGGTGGTGTCATTCGACGAGGTGGGACGCAAACGGCTCCTGCTCGGGTGGGCGCCGCTCTCCAAGGCCTGACGGCGCCTCGTTCAGCGGAGACCGAGCAACTCTTCGAGTTCGAAGATGCGTGCCTCGATGACATCGATGCCTTGGGCTTCGCGGATCTGACGGTTGATTCGTTCGACCTCGCCCGACCAGAAGCCTCCTCCGCCCGGCCCACCGGCGCCGACGCCCTGGGCCTGGCTGCGAAGCAAGAGCTTTTCGGCTCTCGCCAGCTGGCGGCGTCGTTCCCGCAGCTCGACTTCGAGCTGGTCGATCTCGCTCATCGCTCTGACTCGACGTCTTCCAAGAGGTCACGCCACGAGCCGATGAACTTGTCGACGCCTTCGTCCTCGAGCGTCTGGACGACGTCGTCGTAGTCGACGCCCACTTCGGCCAGTTCCCGCAACGTGACCCGCGCCAGGGCCCTCTCGGCAGGGCCGAAGATGGTCGGGCGGTCCGATCCATGCTCCTGATAGGCGTCGATCGTCTCGATCGGCATGGTGTTCACCGTGTGCGGGGCGACGAGGGAATCGACATAGAGGGTGTCGGGGTAGTCGGGATTCTTCGTCGATGTCGAGGCCCACAGCGGACGCTGGATCCGCGCTCCGGACGCGGCGAGCGACTCCCAGCGTGCACCGCGGAACGCATAGAGGTACTCGTCGTAGGCGGCAAGAGCATTGGCGATCGCTGCCTTGCCCCGCAGTGAGAGGGCCCGTTCGGTGCCGATGGACTCGAGACGGGCGTCGACTTCGGAGTCCACGCGCGAGACGAAGAAGGAAGCCACAGAGGCCACCGTCGACGTGTCGCCGCCGATGGCCCGGAACGACTCCAGCCCGGTGAGATATGCATCCATCACTTCGCGGTACCGCTCCAGTGAGAAGATCAGCGTGACGTTGATCGAGATCCCCTCGCCGATCAGAGAGGTGATGGCCGGGATCCCGGCCCGGGTGGCCGGGATCTTGACCAGCAGATTGGGACGGTCGATTCGCTTCACCCACTCCCGCGCCTCGGCGACACTCTGGGCGGTGTCGTGGGCGAGTTCGGGGTCGACCTCCACCGACACGTGGCCGTCTCGGCCCCCGGTTCGCTCCCACACCGCCAAGAGGGCATCGCAGGCTCGCTGCAGATCGGACGTCATCAGCGCTCCAACGATCTCCTTCGTGGAGGCATCGCGACCGACCAGCTCGTCGAGCTGGCGTGCGTAGTCGTCCGAACCCACGATCGCCTTGGCGAAGATGGACGGATTCGATGTGACACCGGTGACGGCATCCTCGGCGATCCGCCGCTCGAGTTCGCCGGTGTCGAGCATGCGGCGGGAAATCTGGTCCGACCAGACGGACTGGCCCGCCGCGGCAACGGCATGAAGGTTGGACATGTTGCTCCTGCGTGGTCGTCTGGGTTCCAACCTACTCCAGTCCCCGAACTGAGCCGTCTGAGCCGTGGGTAACCTGACGGGCCGTGCCACGCCGCATCCTCATCGCCAAGCCGGGCCTCGACGGTCACGATCGTGGTGCCAAGGTGATCGCCCGGGCTCTGCGCGACGCCGGCAACGAGGTCATCTATTCGGGCCTCCACCAGACACCCGAACAGATCGTCGAGACTGCCCTTCAGGAGGACGTCGACGCCATCGGGCTATCGTCGCTGTCCGGGGCGCACATGGCTCTCTTCCCGAAGGTCGTCCAGTTGCTGGCGGACCGCGACGCCTCCGACATCGTGGTCTTCGGAGGAGGTGTGATACCCGACGCGGACGTCGACGAACTCACCGCGTCCGGTCTCGCCACCATCTTCACTCCCGGCTCGGGCCTGTCCGAGATCGCGGACTGGGTCGATTCCAACGTTCGCACACGAGGAAAGGAACGAGAATGACGGCGGAGTCCGCGTCGTGAAGATCCACGAGTATCAGGCCAAGCAGCTGATGGCCGAACGCGGCATCCCGGTCCCCGCCGGAACGGTGGCCACGACCGCGGACGAAGCCGTCTCCGCCGTACGTCCGCTCGTGGAGCAGTCAGCCAACCCCGTGGTCGTCGTCAAGTCCCAGATCCACGCAGGGGGCCGCGGCAAGGGCCGCTTCGTCGAGCATCCCGACCTGGGCGGTGTGAACGTCGTGCTCGACGGCATCGACGGTGGCGTCGAAGCGGCCGAGCAGAAGGTGCGCGAACTCGCCGAGCGCATGCTCGGCTCGACGCTCGTCACCATCCAGACCGGTGAGGAGGGCAAGCAGGTCAACCGGCTGTACATCGAACAAGGCATCGACATCGACCGGGAGCTGTATCTGTCGATACTCCTCGATCGGGCGGTGGGCACCAACATCGTCATGGCGTCCACCGAAGGCGGCATGGAGATCGAAAAGGTCGCCGAGGAGACTCCCGAGAAGATCCTGCGCGAGGTCATCGATCCCGCCATCGGACTGGCCAGGTTTCAGGCGGCGCGTCTCGCACTCGGACTCGGCCTCGACGGCGATGCCTCCACGAACTTCACACGCTTCGTGATGGCCCTGGCCGACGCCGCAGCCGACTGGGACACGGACCTCATCGAGATCAACCCGCTGGTGGTCACCACCGCCGGTGAGGTGATGGCGCTCGACGGCAAGATGGCTTTCGACGACAACGCCCTGTTCCGGCATCCAGACATCGAAGCGATGCGCGACGAATCCGAGGAGGATCCCTCCGAACTGGAGGCGAAGAAGTCGGGCCTGTCCTACATCACCCTGGACGGAACGATCGGATGTCTGGTCAACGGCGCCGGCCTGGCGATGGCGACCATGGACACGATCAAGCATGTGGGGGGCGAACCGGCCAACTTCCTCGACGTGGGGGGAGGTGCGGATGCCGATCAGGTTGCGACCGCCTTCCGGATCATCACCGCCGACCCCAACGTGAGGGGGATCTTCGTGAACATCTTCGGAGGCATCATGCGCTGTGACACGATCGCCACCGGGATCGTAGAAGCCGTCAAAGAAGTGGGCCTCGAAGTCCCGCTGGTGGTGCGGCTGGAGGGCACGAATGTCGAACTCGGCAAGGAGATCATCCGCAACTCCGATGTCGATGTGATCGCCGCAGACGACATGAAGGACGGAGCGGCGAAGATCGTGGAGTTGGCCCGATGAGCGTCCTGATCGACAAGAACACCAAGGTGATCGTCCAGGGCCTGGGCAAGACGGGTCGTTTCCACACCGACAAGGCCATCGCCTACGGCACGCAGATGGTCGGGGCGGTCCATCCCACGCGTGCGGGATCGACGGAGGTCTTCGAGGGCGAGACCGACCACAGTGGCGTGGACGGGCGGGACGACACCTACCGGGTGGAGATCCCGGTCTTTGCCACGGTGCGCGACGCGGTGGCAGAGACCGGTGCCGACGCCAGTGTCGTCTACGTCCCGCCGCCGTTCGCGGCTGACGCCATCATGGAGGCGGCGGAGTCAGGCATTCCGCTCGTCGTTTGCATCACCGAAGGTGTACCCGTGGCTGACATGGTGCGCGCCAAGCGGTATCTGGCCGACAAGCCGACCCGGCTGGTCGGCCCGAACTGTCCCGGTGTCATCACGCCCAAGGAGTGCAAGATCGGGATCATGCCCGGTTACATCCACCAGCCGGGCAGGGTCGGTGTCGTGTCACGGTCGGGGACCCTCACCTACGAGGCAGTTCACCAGCTGACCCAGCTCGGTTTGGGCCAGACCACCGCGGTGGGAATTGGCGGCGACCCCGTGAATGGGACGAACTTCGTCGATGTCCTGGCGCTGTTCAACGACGATCCGGCGACAGAGGGGGTCATCATGATCGGCGAGATCGGCGGTACCGCCGAGGAGGACGCGGCCGAGTACGTGAAAGCGCACATGACCAAGCCGGTGGCCGGGTTCATCGCCGGGACGTCAGCGCCCCCCGGCAAGCGGATGGGTCATGCCGGCGCCATCGTGTCCGGTGGCAAGGGAACGGCGGCGGCCAAGATCGAGGCGATGACAGCGGCCGGCATCGTCGTCGCCCCCACGCCAACCGACATGGGTACTGCGATGCTCGAGGCCCTCGGTCGCTGAGGCGAACCGCTCAGAATCGCGCTTTGTCGGCCAGGGCGTAGCCGACGACGGCATCGTCGGCGCGACGCACCGATCGGAGTCCTCCGAGGAGTTCGTCGACCCGACCGGCGGGGACGGCGCAGGTCAACTCGTCGTCGCTCATCCCGATGCGGGCGCGTGAAAGGGCACAGCCCATCGATGCGGCAACGACATTGCGGTCAGCCGCGCGCGGGATGATCTGGCACTGCGGCTTGCCGGAGAACTCGACTGCGATGGCGTCACCGATGGCCATCATCTGCTTCGGCGACACCCGCAGCAGGACCACGTCGTGGTCTCCCGCGCTCTCGGCGAGCGGTCCGTAGGAGATCGCCGCCGGCTTCCGATCGAGCGCTGCCACTCCTGCGAACGCTTCCATCGTGACCCATCCGACCTCGAGCAGGGTGGCGACGTCGGTCTTGTCGAGGATGCCTTCGGCTCCCACCAGGCCGTGCGTGAAACGGCCCACCGAGCAGTTGCCGTGGTCCGCCGGCACGGTCGTGAACGACGCCTCGTGGGCTTCGGCCCAGAACACACAAGACGCCGGAACACGGCCCGACCGCCCGTCCTCCGTCGGCTCGGTCATCGGTGCGTCGTGCCATCTGGCCTCGGTGGGAAGAGTCTCGTGGAAGTTGATCGCCACCGGGGCGTGGACCAGTCCCAAGAGGTCGACGAGTTCTCTCTGGGCGGATGCGTGGTCATTCATGGCAGAGACCATAGGCGTCAGATGACCTTTTCGGTCCGGCCCGCCAACGCCCGCAGCAACTCGGTTTGGCCGGTGTGGTAGGTGTCGTGGAAGTAGTAGAACCGCACCCGGGCGCCCACCGTCTTGAAACGCTCGTGATCGAAGGCTGCCTCCATGTCGGCGGTCGGAGCCACCTGCGCCAACCGTTGCTGGGACTCGTCCAGCGCGGTCAGCAGGTCTGCCAGGCTGCGGACGTCGGGGCCGTCGCCGGTCACCGGGTCGGATTCGTTGTTGTAGCGAGCGAGCGTGGCCTCGTCGAGAACACCGGTCCCCCCGAGAGCCGCCAACACCTTGTCACGGTGGACGACGATGTGTCCCACGGTCCAATTGAGGCAGTTGGCGGCGAAGGGTGGCTGCAGCAGCGAGTCTTCGTTCGTGAGCCCCTCGCATTGGGAGTGGATGATCCGGCGGTTCCGCTCGAAGTCCCGGACGAGTTCGTCGTTGGTCAGCATGTGTCCTCCTCGAAGCACAACTCAACCACGTTCCGGTCTCACACGCGCTCGGGGAGCGGACGCTGGGTGAACAAGCCGTCTGGGACCGCTGCGCCGACACGGACCAACGCCAGTTGCCACGACGGTGATGCCCCCAGTGCCCAGCGGAGAAATCCAATCGCGGTGTCGCCGGCCGCGGCACCCGCCCGGGAGGCGTCGAGGTCGAGGATCCGGCGGATTCGTTCCGGAATCGACGAAACGGCCGCCGCCGAGAGCAGGCGATAGCCGGCCTTCTGGCCGACTGTGAGGGGAGGATCGGTGAGGAAGTCGACTGCGTGGCGCATCGCCGGTGAGGCTGCCAGATCGGGATGGTCGGTCACCCAAGCTCGCAACTCGGGGGCGGTCTCCGGGAGGGGGTCGGCGTCGAGCATCCTTCCGATCACGGCTTGTTCTCGAACGAAGCGGTCGGCGTCACCCGCCGACAGGGGTGTCGATCCGAATGCCTGGTAGGCAGCGAGGAAAGAGTCGGTGAGCACGTTGTGCACCCAGGCGGCGTGCCCGGGGTTCGAGGCGGCATACCGCCTTCCTCGGGACGACTCCCCGGAGACGCCGCGGTGTGCGCCGCGCACCGCAGCCACCGCGGCATCGACTTCGGGCATGGCTCCGTAAGTCGTAGCGGTGACGTAGGCCGATGTGCGCGACAGCCTCCCGAGCGGATCCTCGCGATAGCGCGAGTGGTCTTCGACGCCGGCGACCACTTCGGGATGGGCGGCCTGGATCAGGAGAGCGCGTATCCCGCCGGCGAAGGCGGCCACGTCCCCGATCACCTGCCACGACGCGGCTCCCGGTCCGAACAATCCGGGGTCGCCTCGATGATGCAGGGTGTGTGAGAGCGGATAGTCGGCGTGGCCGAACGGCGATGTGGCCGAGCGGATCACTCGTTGGCGTATCAGTTCGGCGAGGTCGTTGAGCCCCATGGCTGGAATTCTCGCGGGGCCGACGACCAAGCCGTAGTCGTGATCAGTCCGATGCCACCAGGTCGAGGATGTCCTCGGCATAGGTATCGAGCTTGGCCGGTCCGACACCCTTGATCATCGACAGTTCCAACTCGCTGACGGGTCGGGCGGTGGCGATCGCTTGGAGCGTGGCGTCGGAGAAGACCACGTATGCGGGGACCGATCTCTCGCTGGCCATGGCGAGCCTCCACTGTTTGAGACGGTCGAACAGGTCGGCATCCACGTCTCCTGCCGAGTCGACCTCTGGCATCATCGGGCCGGTGCCGGCCGGTGTCGTGACCGTGTCGCCCCACCGCACGTGGAGTTGGCCGGGACCGGGGGAGAGTTCGACCACGGCTCCGTCGGTGACGATTTCGACGACGGTCCCGGCGAAGCCACCCGAGATGCGCACCACCATGCCGATTTCGACGACGACACCGGAGGCCGGCCGGGAAGGGGTTCGCACCGCCACCACCGACTCCTCGGGGCGTTCACCACGCAGCTCGCGGAGAAACGGTGAGGGTCGACCTTTCGGGCTGAGAACCGTGGTGGACTCCGACGCCCGGGTGATGGCCACGTGCAGGACGCGCCGCTCCTCTTCGATGTCGTCGGACAGCGAATGGGGGATGAGGCCGCGTTCGGCGCCGAAGACGACGATGTGGGGCCATTCCAGGCCCTTGACGCGATGGATCGTGGTGAGGTGCACACCGGCTTCGGTCCGCGGGGCCTTCAAGACCGTGCCCAGCCACTCTTCGAATCCTTCGAGTTGCGGTCGGATCGTGGCGGCCCGCCGCACCGCCACCAGATCGTCGGCCTGGGCTGACCGGTCCGCGCGATTGCGTCCTGAGTCGAGGGCAGTGGCGGCCCGCGACATGCCGATGCGGTCGATGAGGACATCCAGCAGTTCGGCGGCGTCGTCACGCTCGGCGGCGCGGGCCGCGATCCGGATGTCGGCGGTGAACTCGTCCCAGGCGGTGCCCTGACGACCGTCCAGGTCCCGTCCCGCCGCGATCACATCGTCGAGGGACACTTGCCCGCCGCGTCCGAGCAGATCCCACGACACCCGGTTGAGTCGCCGGTGCGGACGCCGGATCCCCTCCATCACGTCGCGTTTGGCCATCCGTTCGGGCTGGCGGGCCATCCGTATCCAGGCGAGGATCGCCCGCAGCACGGTCCGCTCCAGCAGAGAAGTTCCGAGCGGCGATGTGAACGGAATGCCGATCTCGGCGAGCGCGGCATGGATCGGCAGCAAAGCCGAGTTGACCCGTGAGAGCACCGCGATGTCACCCGGATCTGCACCCTCTTCGAGCAGCGCGGTGACGATCGCCGCCCCTTCCAGTCCGAGACCGTGGTCGGTTGCCTCGATCATCCGGAACCCCGACCCGTCGGGCTCCCGTGACGGGCGGATCAGTTTGTCGATGCGCCTCAGGTTGTTCGACAAGAGGCTGGAGGCCGATGTCACCACCTCCGCCGGGCAGCGGTAGTTGACGTCGAGTTGGTATGCGGACGCTCCGGGGAAGAGCCGGTCGTAGCCGATCAGGTACTCAGGATCGGCGCCGGCATATCCGTAGATGGTCTGGTCGTCGTCGCCCACACCGAAGACGTCGAGCGCCGGGGAGGCGAGCAGCCGGATGAGGAGCAGGTAGGCGGGCGTCAGATCCTGGAACTCGTCGACGAGGAGATGCGTACATCGCTGCTGCCAGCGCTGGCGCAGGCCGGGGTCGGCCAGGAGCGCGGAGATCGCCCCGGAGATCTGCTCGTCGTGGTCGGCGGTGTTCTGCCGCTCGAGCCGGTCGAGGTAGGCCTTGTGGATTCGCGGGAAGTCAGCGACGTCGTCACGATCTGCCTCGACCTCGGAGGGTGACCGCAACCCGATGCGGACCTCGCTGAACGCTTCGACATACGGGCCGATGGTGTCGGTGTTCACCTGGCGCCGCCCACTCACCATCTGGTCGAGGATGGATCGCACCTGGGCCTCGTCGATGAGACTGATACCCGGCCGCGCCTCACGCAGGATGGCCCAGCCGAGCGAGTGGAACGTACGGATCTGCAGATCGGGTCGTTCGATCCGGTCCCGCATCTCGGCGGCTGCCCGGTTGTTGTAGGCGAGAGCCGTCACGAGTTCCGGTTCGTAGCCCCGTTGGTCGACGAGTTCGAGGAGCCGGGCGGTGAGTGTTCGGGTCTTGCCCGAACCGGCCGGCGCGATCACGCGGGCCGGCCCCGCACCGTGGTCGACGGCTGCCAGTTGAGACACCGACAGCTCCGCTCCGCTCGATGCCACAGGGGGTGCCGGGGCGAGTCGTCCCCGGTTCACGGTCTCGGCGTGGACGTGGGGCAGCACCAGCGCGCCCCGCGGGCCGGCATCGATCCAGAGATCGCGGCCCTCGACACGGATGTCTGCGGTATCCGAGGGCTCCGCCCCGAGGGGCTCGGCCTTCTTCGACCACCACCAGATGGGGTCCTCGGAGCGTCCATCCCACGTGTTCGCCCACACCAGGAAGTGGAGTCGTTCGACGAGCAGCGTGAATCCGGCTCCGAGCTGCCAGGGGGGAGACGCCACCGTCTCGGGTCGGCGGAGAGCGTTGTTGTCAGCGGTGAGGATCACGACGTGCGGGGTACGGGCTTCCCACAGGCGATGGAGTCGGTCCACCGTCTCGGCGAGGCTCTTGACATCGTCGAGCAAGGCATCATCGACGGTCGTGAGCGGAGCGTCCTTGAAGGCCGACGGCACCGGTGTGGTGCCGAGTACCAGGCCGCGGCCGAGTTGTGGTGGTCCGGGAAACGGCATCCCCTGGACCGTATCGCGGCCGACCGACGAATCCTCAGTCGGCGAGGATCGCGACGGCCAGTCGTTCGTACTCGTCGAGTGTGTTGTAGCGCTGGGCCGATACCCGCAGGACGTTGGAGTCCTGGTCGGGCCAGGGGGAGACCGCCGCCACGATCCTCTGCTCGCGCAGCCGTTTCGCCAGCCCCGGTCGGGTGTCGTGGAGCGGAAGGGCGGCCATCGAACCGATCATGGAGTCCGGCGCGGGCGGCCCGATCGACAGCCGAGAGGCGAGCAGGTCGCGGGCGGCGATCGCCAGGCTCCGGTTGGCGGCCATCACCCCCGGCCAGCCGCCGACATCCATGCCGGCCATCACGGTCAGGGCTGAGGGGATCGCCAGCCAGGCGGAAGGGTCGAAGGTGCCCGCCCAGTCGAACAGACGATGGAACATCGACGTCTCGCCACGGGGCGTGTTCCACCCGTGGGAGATGACAGGAGGACGGATCGAGTCTCGATGGCGCTCGGCCACCGCCAGGAAGCCGGCCCCCTTCGGGGCGCACACCCACTTGTGGAGATTGCCGGCGTAATAGGAAGCCCCCAACTCGTCGAGGGTCACGTCGATCATGCCCGGGGCGTGGGCGCCGTCCACCAGCACCGGTACCTGTGGTTCGAGTTCGGCCACGATCTGCTCCACCGGCAGCACGAGGGCCGTGGGGGATGTGATGTGGTCGATCATCACGAGCCGGGTTCGACTGCGGACGTGGGACAGCACCGACTCGGCGGCCTGGTCCGGCGATGATTCCGGAAACTGCACCGGGGCGATCACGACTCTCGCCCCGGCCCGTCTTGTTGCCACGTCAACGATGTTGCGACAGGCGTTGTAGGCATGGTCTGTGGTGAGGATCTCATCGCCCTCGGCCAGTTCGATGCTCCCGATCACCGCCGCGACACCGGTCGTGGCATTGGCGACGAATGCGAGGCCGGCAGGGTCGGCGCCGAGGAACGTCGCCAGCGTCCGGCGTGCTTCGCCGAGGTCGTCGAAGTAGCGATCCTCGACGAAGCCGGTGGGGTTCTCCTCGAACTCGTCGCGGATGCGTCGCTGGGCGTCGAGCACCACGCGCGGGGTGGCGCCGTAGGACCCGTGGTTGAGATGGCTCACGTGACGGTCGAGGGCCCAGTGGTAGCGCATCGGCGCACCGTAGGACCAGGCTGAGACTTCTACACTCGCCGTCGACCAGAGGGAGCAGGACCATCCGGATCGCGGTGCTGGTGTCCGGATCGGGCACGAATCTCCAAGCGCTCATCGACGGTGCAGACGATCGGGCCGGATACGAGATCTCGGTTGTGATTTCGGATCGTCCCGGCGTTCGCGCTCTCGACCGCGCCCGCGATGTCGGGATCCCCACCGCGGTGGTCGCCTGGACCGGAGACCGACGCACTTTCACCCACGCCGTTTGCGAAGCGGCCGTTGGGGCGGATGCCGCCGCGTTGGTGCTGGCCGGCTTCATGAGAATCCTCGGAGCTGAGGCACTGAGGCGATTCCCCGACCGGATCCTCAACATTCATCCTTCGCTACTGCCCGCATTTCCCGGCAGCACTCCCGTGGCGGACACGCTCGCTCACGGTGTGCGGGTCACCGGCGTGACTGTCCACCTGATCGACGAGCGGGTGGATCACGGTCCGATCGTCTCCCAGGAGGCGATCGCGATCGATGCCGCCGACACGGAGTTCACGCTTCATCAGCGACTCCACGAGGTCGAGCACCGGCTCTATCCCGAGGCGGTGTCTGCCCTCGCCCGGGGCCGTCTGAAAGTGGAGGGACGGCGGGTGGTGTGGTCGTGAGCCTCGTTGCCGTGACCAGAGCGCTCGTCTCTGTGTCTGACAAGGCCGACCTCATCCCGTTCGTCCGCCGCCTGGTCGCCGCCGGAGTCGAGATCGTTTCGTCGGGGGGTACCGCTCGGGCGCTGGCGGATGTCGGCATCGGGGTGAGCGCGGTGGAGGATGTGACCGGGTCCCCCGAGATGCTGGGCGGTCGGGTCAAGACCCTGCACCCCAAGATCCACGGCGGCATCCTCGCCGATCGTGGAGTTCCCGGGCACCTCGCCGATCTCGAGACGCACGGGATCGAGCCGTTCCAACTCGTCGTTTCGAACCTGTATCCGTTTCGTCAGACCCAGGCCACCCCCGGGGTGACGCGGTCCGAGGTCGTCGAACAGATCGACATTGGCGGGCCGGCGATGGTTCGCGCCGCGGCCAAGAACCACGCCTGGGTGGGGATCGTGACTTCGCCGCGGCAGTACGACGAGGTGGCGGCCGCAGTGGAAGCGGGCGGTTTGGACGACGACGTCCGATCGCGACTGGCGCGGGAGGCGTTCTTCCACACCGCCTCTTACGACGCCGCCATCGTCAACTGGCTGGAGGAGGGCGACGAACTTCCGCAGCGACGTGTCGTCGCACTGGAGCGGGCAGAGTCTCTGCGCTACGGCGAGAACCCGCATCAGCGCGGCGCCCGCTATCGCGAAGCGCACACCGACTCCTGGCTGGACGGGATCGTCCAGCATCAGGGCCTTCCATTGAGCTACCTGAACCTCTTCGACGCGGCCGCCGCGTGGGACATGGCACACGACCTGGCCACCCCCGGCTCGAACGCCGTTGTCATCGTCAAACATGCCAATCCGTGCGGGGCGGCGACCGGGACCGACCAGGCCGAGACTTATCAGCGCGCCTTCGAGTGCGACCCACGCTCGGCGTTCGGAGGGATCGTGGCGTTCTCGGACTCGGTGGACGCTGAGACCGCGGCCCGGATGAAGGACGCGGCTCAAGCCGACGTCGTGATCGCCCCCGGCTACGCCCCTGGTGTGCTCGAGCGACTGGCGGCGCGCCGGAAGAACACCAGGGTTCTGCAGGCATCCACCCCGGAATTCGAGGGGTTGCACCATCGGCAGATCAACGGGGGCTGGCTCATTCAGGACGGCTACCGATTCGTCACCTCTGACTGGACGGTTCTGACCACGCGCCAGCCGACGCCGGGTGAGATGGCAGATGCCAGATTCGCCTGGCGCGTGTGCGGTCACACCTCGTCGAATGCCATCGTGCTGGCGAAGGACGCCACCGCCTGGGGGATCGGGGCCGGACAGCAGAACCGAGTGGAGTCGGGGACGATCGCGGTGGCCAAGGCGGCCGGCCGGGCGGCCGGTGGGGCGTGTGCATCCGACGCCTTCTTCCCGTTCCCGGACGGTCTCGATGCCGCCGAGGCGGCCGCTGTCTCCGTTGTGGTCCAGCCCGGCGGGGCGATGCGAGACGGCGAGGTGATCGCCCGGGCGAACGAACTCGGATTGGCGATGGTGTTCACGGCAGAGCGCCAGTTCCGGCATTGAACTCGACACTGAGGGAGTGGAAGTGACTGCGACGATCCTCGACGGCAAGGCGGTGGCGGCCGCCGTCCACGACGAAGTGGCCGCCAGGGTGGCTGTTCTGAAGGAGCGCGGTGTGAACCCCGGTCTGGCCACGGTGCTGGTGGGCGACGATCCCGCCTCCCATGTCTATGTGCGCAACAAGCGTCGCACCGCCGAGGAGGTGGGCATTGCCTCGTTCCATCACGAGCTCGACGCCGACTCGTCCCAGGACGAGGTCGAGTCGCTGATCGATGATCTGTCAGCCGATCCCTCTGTCCACGGCATCTTGTTGCAGCTTCCGCTTCCCGGCGACCTCGATGCCGAAACGGCTGTCATGCACATCGATCCGGCGAAGGACGCCGATGGGCTCCACCCGGTCAACCTCGGCAACCTGGTGTTGGACCGTCCCGGTCCTCGCCCGTGCACGCCGGCCGGTTCGCTGCGGATCCTCGACCACTACGGAATTCGCACCGAAGGAGCCAACGTCGTGGTGGTGGGGCGATCCTTCCTCGTGGGCCGGCCGTTGGCCGTGATGCTCGGCAGCAAGGACCGCAACGCGACGGTGACGCTCGCCCACTCCCGCACCACCGCGCTGAAGGAGCTGTGCGCCACCGCAGACATCCTGGTGGCGGCGGTGGGACGTCCGCAGATGATCAGGGGGGATTGGGTACGGCCGGGGGCGACGGTGATCGATGTCGGCATCAACCGCACCGACGACGGCCTCGTGGGTGACGTGGATTTCACCGAGGTCGTGGAGGTGGCGGGCGCGATCACACCCGTCCCTGGCGGCGTGGGACCCATGACGATCGCCATGCTCATGTCCAACACCGTTGCCGCCGCCGAGGCCCGCTAGCCACCCGGCGGACCTCTCCGGAAACCACCTGCTTCGGGCGAACTACGCTCGGAACATCGCAATTTCGACAGGAGATTCACACATGGGCACCGCCATCCGCATGGGAGCATCGGGTCTCGAGGTACCGAGCGATCCGATCGTCCCGTTCATCGAAGGCGACGGCATCGGCCCTGACATCTGGGCGGCATCGGTCCGAGTCTTCGACGCCGCGGTCTCCAAGGCATACGGCGGTGATCGCGAGATCGCCTGGAAGGAAGTCCTCGCCGGCGAGAAGGCATTCAACGCGACCGGTTCGTGGTTGCCCGACGAGACCGTCGAGGCGTTCCGTGAGTACCTCGTCGGGATCAAGGGCCCGCTGACCACTCCGGTCGGCGGCGGGATCCGCTCTCTCAACGTGGCGCTCCGCCAGACGATGGACCTCTACGCCTGCGTACGTCCCGTCCGCTGGTTCGCAGGAGTCCCCTCGCCGGTGAAGGACCCGGGGGCGGTGGACATGGTGATCTTCCGGGAGAACACCGAAGACGTCTACGCCGGCAAGGAACTCGAAGCCAACAGCACCGAATCTGCCAAGCTGCTGGATTTCCTTGAACAGGAGTTCAGCTGGGACATCCGCCGCGACTCGGGCATCGGGATCAAGCCGATCTCGATCACCGGGTCCAAGCGACTGGTGCGCGCCGCCATGCGGTATGCGGTGGCCAACAACCGCAAGTCCGTCACCCTGGTCCACAAGGGCAACATCATGAAGTTCACCGAGGGCGCCTTCCGAACCTGGGGCTACGAGGTGGTTCGTGACGAGTTCAGCGATGTCGCCGTCGCCTGGGAGGACTGCGGAGGTGATCCGGGCGGCAAGATCCTCGTCCAGGACGTGATCGCCGACGCCATGCTGCAGCAGGTCCTCACCCGTCCCGGCAACTACGACGTGATCGCCACGATGAACCTCAATGGCGATTACATCTCCGACGCACTCGCCGCCCAGGTGGGCGGTATCGGCATCGCTCCGGGCGCCAACATCAACTACGACACCGGCGTAGCCGTCTTCGAGGCCACCCACGGAACCGCCCCCAAGTACGCCGGTCAGGACAAGGTGAACCCGGGTTCGGTGATCCTGTCAGGCGAGATGATGTTCCGCTACATGGGCTGGCCCGAGGCTGCCGACCTGGTGATCTCCAGTCTCGAAGAGACCATCCAGGACAAGATCGTCACCTACGACTTCGCCCGACTGACAGAAGGAGCGAACGAGGTCAAGACCTCGGAGTTCGCCTCGGCGATGATCGATCGGATGTGAAACTCGACCACGTTGCGATCGCGGTATCCGACCACCGGCCGGTGCTGCGGCAGCTGACAGGTGAACTCGGGGCCCTCGTCCTCAGCGGCGGAACCCCGCAGGGCGCGGGCTTCCGGGCCATGCAGATCAGACTCGGCCGCGGGGAAGCCGGAATGACAGTGGAGGTACTCGAGCCGTTCCAGCCCGAGAACAACGACTTCCTGGCCCGGTTCATCGACGCCACCGGCGGCGGTGTCCATCACGTGACGTTCAAGACAGACGACATCGTCGTCGAACGCGAGCGTCTGCGGGCGCTGGGTGTGGAACCGGTCGGGGTGGACTTCGCCGGGGGCTGGAAGGAAATGTTCATCCACCCGCGGGATGGCCAAGGCACCGTCATCCAGATCGCCCAGTCCGACTTGGTCGAGCTGGCGATGTCCGAATGGCTGGACGGTCTGCCTGAGACCCTCGTGAGCTTCGACGGCACGGAGCCGTGGTGGGACGTCGGGACGGTCCTCGAAGGGCGGGCGGTTGCGACACTGCAGCGAGTGGTGATCGCCACCCCGGATCCGGCGAGCGGTGTCGCCTTCTATCGGGACGTGCTCGAAGGCGAGGCGGAAGGCCACACCATCATCTGGAACGGCGGCGAAATCCTGCTGGAAGCCGCCGAAGGCGGGCCCCGCGTCGATCGCCTGGAGATCGTCGGCCACCCGAGCATCGAGATCGGCACCGTGCGCTTCCTCGGTCTGTAACGCGTGGGAGTCCCATCTGACTTGTTGACGTGTGGGTCCGGGAGCCTACGCTTATCCAGGGATTGAATGGGGCTAGGGAGGCGACGTTGATGCGTGCTCGGTCATCGCAGCACACATCCAATGGAGAAACGGGCGAGCGGGGGGCT
>DATKEC010000075.1:0-4216 GCA_035544575.1 Acidimicrobiia bacterium | reverse complement strand
CCTTCCAGTGTGGTGAAAGCCGTACGTTACGAGCACCACCGCCCGAGGAGCTTTCCGATGACCGAAATCACGTTGCTGTATTTCGATGGCTGTCCGTCGTGGGAGACCACGAACGCAAGGCTTGGTCTGCTCGCCTCCGAGTACAGATTCCAGCTGCGGCGGGTGAAGGTCGAGAGCGCCGATGATGCAGAACGATCGCAGTTCCGTGGTTCGCCCACGGTGCTCGTGGACGGCCGTGACGCGTTCGCCGCCGGCGCCGAGCCGGTCGGCTTGGCGTGCCGGCTGTATCGGGACACCCGACGGTCGAACAGTTGCGTGAGGTGCTGGCTGAACGCCTGTGAGGAACTGTCCGCTCCGTGTGGCCGCAAGAGCCGTGTACTTCGGTAGATTCACCCCGGCATGGCATATGCACGTCTGAGGCTGCTTGCACCGAGGCTGCTGGTCCTCGTGGTGGCGTCGGGGATGCTGCTGATGCATGGGTTCGAAGCGGTGAGTCCAGAAATCCTCCTGACCCACGCCCAGCACGAGGCGGACACCGCCAACGCGACGGCAACCGTTGCGGGTATATGCCTGTTCGTCACCGCGTTGGCGGTGACCGCTGTCAACAATCCCAGGGCCGCCACCACGACAGGGCCTGTCGAGCCGTGTACTCGACGATGGACGACCCGGCGATCGTCTGGCTGGAAACCTCCTCGGCGCTCCATCCACCAACTCTGCGTGATGCGGGTGTAGGCCGAATATCTCGGGCTGACACCTGTTCCGTTGACTCAGGAGGAGACATGACAACCAGGAAACTTGGATTTGTGCTGGCCGCGCTGGCACTTGCATCGGCAGTCGTCGCATGTGGCGAGACCGCGACGACAGCTCCAGCATCCGACACCGCCGACGATCATCCGGAGTTCTCCTTTGGCGAACCTGCGGATGCCGCATCCGCTGACCGTGTCATCGAGATCACAGCGAGCGATGACTTTCGGTTCGACCCTGCATCGATCGAGGTCTCCGCAGGTGAGACGGCGACGTTCCGGGTCACGAACATCGGTGCCATTCCACACGACTTCACGTTGGGCGATGAGTCGACACAGCAGGCACATGCCGAGGAGATGGAGGAGATGGCGGGGATGTCGATGCCGGACGAGCCGAACGCGATGGTCGTTGCTCCGGGTGAGACCCGAGAGCTCACCTGGCATTTCACCAAAGCAGGTGACCTGCTGATCGGATGCCATGAGACGGGCCACTACGCCGCGGGGATGATCGCCCAGGTCACCGTGCAGGGATGAACGGACGCCAGGTCCTCCGGTCGCTCATCCCTTTTGTGGTCGTCGTGTTGGTGTCGGGGTGCTCCCGCACCTCGGCGCCGGTGTCGACGGTTCTCGATCTCGCCGGCGGTGCACCTCCGCCACCCCCGATCGACTGGGAGCTCGCGGCAGCGGGGGAGTCGCTCTACCTTCAGCAGTGCGCCGCCTGCCACGGGGCCGACCTCCGTGGTGCCCCGGATTGGAAGACACCCAATGACGACGGTTCGTATCCGCCGCCGCCCCACGACAGTTCCGGCCACAGCTGGCACCATTCCGACGCCACGCTCACCGATCTGATTCTCAACGGCTCGGGATTCGAACAGTCCAGGATGCCCGAGTTTGCCGGACGGCTCTCCGGGGACGACGTGCGGGCGATCCTTCAATACCTCAAGTCCGAGTGGGGCGAACAAGAGCGCACCTTCCAATGGCAGATCACATGGCAGGAGACACCGCGCGGGTGATGGAAGGCCTTTCGACCCTATCTGACCCCACCCCCGGTGGGGTATGGTCCGACATGAGGTGACAGATATGTGGCAATGGAACGACGGTTGGCATTCGATGGGTTGGTTCGGCTGGTCGATGATGGTGATCTTCTGGGGAGTCGTCATCTATGCAGTCGTCTGGGGGTTCCGCTCCCGCGACGACCACACACCCCGAGAAGATGCCCTGTCGGTGTTGGAGAAGCGTTATGCCCTCGGCGAGATCGATCGTGAGGAGTTCGAGGAGCGCCGCCAAGTGCTGGCACCCGACCGCAAGAGGCTCCGTTGATATCGGAATCTGCCGTCCCCGTCCCCGTCCCCGTCCCTGTCGCGTCCGGCGGTCGGGCACGGCATTTCCTGACGGCGGCATGGGGTGCGGTCACCGGCGCAGCCCCTCACGTTCTCCACCATGTGGGTCCCCTTGCTGGTGCGGCGCTCCTTGCCGGTGTGGGCGGTCAACTGCTCTTCCTGGGCGTCGGGTTGCTGGCGAGCATTCCGACGCTGCGCAGGCTTTACCGTCGGTTCGGAACCTGGGTCGCCCCGGGGGTCGCACTCGGGCTGTTCGCCGCCACGTTTGCCCTATCGACGTTCGTCGTCGGGCCGTGGATCACCGGCGCAGACGACCCGCCCAGCCCTGTTGTCGCCGTGGACGATCACGAGTCACACGGCCACTGAGGGGTCAGTGTTTGTGGGGCGCGGGAGCACCAGACAGCGGCACCCCTGCCCGCACTTCTCTGCCGATGCCGGCCGCGATGGTCTGGCAACGGTTCGGGTCTTGACAGTTGGCGGGGTCGAGGCTCTGCGCTCGCTGCGTCAGGTCCACCAACTTGCGTCGGGTCTGCTGCAGGTTCGCGATATGGCGCGTGAGGGCGTCGACGTGACGCTCGAGAAGGTCGACGACGTGATGGCAGGTGGTTTCGCCCTGTCCGCGTAGGTCGAGGATCGAGGCGATCTCGCTCAGGCTGAGCCCGGTTGCCTGGGCATCGCGGATGAACCTGAGGCGGTCGACGGCGTCCTCCGGGTACTCCCGGTAGCCATTCGGTGTCCGTTCCGGTTCGGCCATGAGGTCGATGTCTTCGTAGTACCGGATCGTCTTGGCGGTGATCCCGGTACGCCGGGCGAGTTCTCCGATCTTCATCGTCTCAGATTACCCCTTGACATTCCAGTCGACTGGAAGTCGTACGTTGATGTCATGAGACAGCACACAGAGGAGAAAGGTGTCGCCATGCGAGACCCGGTTTGTGGAATGACCGTTGGGCCGGAGGCGCTTCGTCTCGACGGCCTGCCAGACGTTGCGTTCTGTTCGGATCACTGTCGGAAAGCGTTCGCGGCAGATCCTGATCGGTACATGGCCGCCGAGCCCGCAGAAGCGACGGCAGCGCCCGTGGACCTGCAGACCGTACCGACGTCGGGGTCGCACACGATCCACCTGGCAGTCGATGGCATGACCTGCGCGTCATGTGTCTCGACCGTCGAGTCCGCATTGGAGGCGGTGCCGGGTGTGACCGGTGCCCGGGTGAACTTTGCGGCCAGTACCGCCGCCGTCGACATTGCATCGTCGACGCCCGTGTCTGCGCTCAGCGCCGCAGTGGCTGCCACCGGGTATGCAGCCGAACCCATCGACGACGACGACGACGCATCAGACCGGGAACGGGTCGCTTCTGAGCGGCGCTACCGAACCCTGATGCGGAAGTTCTGGTTCGCAGCGATCGTGTCTGTTCCCGTCATCTACTTCTCGTATCCCGAGATCTTCCCGGGCGTGCCGGAGAAGGGGTCAACGGCCCTGTTCTGGATCTGGCTCACAATGGGCGTTCTCACGTTGCCGGTACTCGCCTGGTCCGGTTCCCAGTTCTTCACCGGGGCATGGGCAGCGTTCAAACATCGCTCCGCCAACATGCACACGCTGATCGCGACAGGCATCTCGGCCGCATGGCTGTACTCCACGACAGCGGTGGCGTTCCCCGGGTTCTTTCCGACAGAGATGCTGCGAGACGTGTTCTACGACGTGACGTCGGTCGTCACGGCGCTGGTGGTGTTGGGCATGGCCATGGAAGTACGTGCCAGGGCACGCACGTCGGAGGCGATGAAGAAGCTGATCGGACTGCAAGCCAAGACCGCTCGGGTGGTTCGGGACGGCGTCGAGGTCGACATCCCTGTCGATGAGGTGGTGGCGGGCGACATCGTGGTGGTCCGTCCCGGGGAGAAGATCCCAGTGGACGGAGAGGTCGTCTCTGGTGCGTCTGCGGTCGATGAGTCGATGGTCACCGGGGAACCGATCCCCGTGGAAAAGTCCCCGGGAGCGGTCGTGATCGGCGCCACCATCAACCGCACCGGCAGCTTCCGCTTTCGTGCGACCCGGGTCGGACGGGAAACCATGCTCGCACAGATCATCCGCATGGTTCGGGACGCCCAAGGGTCGAAGGCTCCCATCCAGCGAACAGT
>DATKEC010000074.1:0-8302 GCA_035544575.1 Acidimicrobiia bacterium | reverse complement strand
GCCCCTCGCCTGCCAGGCGGGCGATACGCGCCTTGTTCGGAGCAGACCAGATCCCGCCCGGTCGCCGTGGGGAGAACCACTGCATCTGGCGGTCGTCGTCGATTCGTCGAAGCTGACTGTCGATCCACCCGTAGCACAAGGCCTCCTCGACGAGGTCGCCGTAGTCGGGGCCGAGCAGAGGGCTCGACTTCTTGCGATACACGATCCACAGGCCGTGTTGACGTCCATTGTTCATGGCCAGCCACGAACGCCATCCGGCCCGGCTCGGAGGAGTGAAGACTTCCTTGCCGTTCGGCGACGGCGGGACTCCCAGGTCGGCGATCCGAGTCATCGAACAACATTACGGAGTTGACCAGGCACGAAGAGCCGACCCGCTCCGGAGTACCTTGGCCGGCAGGATCACCGGGGAGGTCAAGGCAAATCCCTCTAGCCTTGGACCGATGGCATCGCGAGACGATCGCTTGGTCGCGACGTTGATCAGCATGGCTGACACGCTGGTATCGGACTTCGACGTCGTCGACTTGTTCCATGAACTCCTGGGCAGCTGCATTGAACTGTTGAACGTGGCCCAGGCGGCATTGTTGCTCACCGACGGGAACGGCGTGCTACGGGTGGCTGCGGCGAGCAATGAAGAGACGCATGTCCTCGAGCTGCTGGAGCTCGAGAATGACGGAGGTCCAGGTTCGGAGTCGTTTCGTACCGGTCGGCCCGTGCATTCAGGAACGCTGGCCGATTCCGAGGCAAGGAACAGATGGCCGGAGTTCGCGGAGGCGGCCCGAACCGCGGGATTCCGAGCCGTAGCGGCGGTTCCGATGCGCCTGCGCGACCAGCGGCTAGGGGCGCTCGACCTGTTTCTGACAGAACCCGAAGGCCCTACGGACGCGGATCTCGCCGTCGCGCAAGCCCTGGCGGACCTGGCCACCATCGCCATTCTCCAGGACCGGTTGACCGTCGACGACCGGACGGTGATCTCCCAGCTCCGGACGGCTCTCGAGACGCGAGTGGTGATGGAGCAGGCCAAAGGGGTCGTCGCTCAGGGGGGTCTGAGCATGGACGAGGCTTTCGCTCGCATCCGGCAGTATGCCCGAGACAACAACAAGCGGCTACGGGACGTGGCCGTCGCCATCGTCTCTGGCGATCTCTCAGCACACCAGCTCAGATCTGACAGTTAGCGGTCCTTTTCGCGTTCCGCTCGATAGGTTGGAAGTGCCTGTAGGGTTGGCAACAAGCACAACCAACCGAGTCTGCTCTAGATCCTGGCAGACCCTGACCACAGGGAGACCAGGACATGACTCACAGAAATTTCGAAGCCACACTAGAGCACTCAGGTTGCGACTTTCCTCCTCTCGCCGTTTCGGTGAGAAGCGACGGACCATCCGCTTTGCTGGTCGAGGTGCGTGGCGAACTGGATCTCGCCACCGCCCCGATACTGAAACAGCAGCTTGAGTCCTACAACGATCCGAGCCGGAACAGTGGTCATCCCCCGAGCATCGTCTACCTGCTCCCCGAGCTGAAGTTCATGGACTCGACGGGCCTCCACTCCCTTCTCACCGCGGTCGATGGCCACGGTCCCGAGACGATCACCGTGCGGGAACCGTCGACGCACGTGCGCCGACTGCTCGAACTGGTTGGTTTGGACTCCATGATCGAGGAGGGGGCCAACCGATGATCAGCGTTTCGGATCTGCACGCTTTGCATGAATCATTCGCAACCTGGGACGAGCCTGGACTACCCAGCTCCTTGGCCGCGGACTGCGCCCGGGTGCTGGGCGTCAGCGACATCACCATTTCCTTTCTCGGAGCCTCCGATCAGGTTCGCTTGTGTTCCTCGTCGGACGACGCCCGCAGCGTGGACGAATGGGAGTTCACTCTGCAGGAGGGGCCATGCTTCGACGCCGCAGTGACCGGGAACTCTGCCACCGGAGAAACTGCTCCCTCCCACACCAACCCATGGCCCCGGCTATCCGCCAAGGCCCATGCCATCGGCTACCGAGCCATCGCCGGCATTGCCTGTCAAGTGGAAGGGACCACTTTCGCCACGCTCAACCTCCAAGACCGACACGGCACCATCACGCCCGAGACCATCGCCGACGCCGAACACATCGCAAGTGAACTCAGTTCACTCTTATTGGACTCTCTCGGTAAGCAGCCGCGCTTCCTAGACCAGCCAGCCGACCACGACACGTTCCATCAAGCGACGGGCTTGGTCATGGCCCAGATGGGGATCGATGCAGGGTCCGCCGTCGAAGTCCTCCGGGCTCACGCCTGGTCCCACGATCGGCTCCTCGTGGAAGTCGCCTCGGAAGTAGTGGCCCGCACCCTGACATTCCCGCCAGCCAGACCTTCATCGCTCCAGCTCGATGGATGAGGCCGTCTGTTGACTTTGCCCCCGACGAGCCAGTCGCCGTCGCTGACCGGCATCGATCCTGTGCCTTTCGAATGGTTCGCCGTCCACGCGGACCAGGCCGAGTTGGAGGATGCCGGAGATCTCGGGCTCGGCGGGAAGTCGGTCAGATGTGGGGGAACCTGGTCGCGAACATGAGGACGTCACCCTCCGTCGACGCCGGCCCACTCCTGGTACTCGGGCGACTGAAAGTAATCCGCGACCCGGTCCGGGCATGACTCCCGAAGCGACGCGAACAGATTCTCCATGTCGATGAGGTCTGTCATTTGCAGTTGGTGTGGGCTCTCGACGGAGGACACCGTCGCTTGCAGTTCGGCGAGGTCGACATCGCAGTCGCCTGTGGAGATGTCGGGCAGGTCGTCGTAGTAGTCGGCGAGGTCGGCGACCCACTCCATCATCGGCAGGGCACCAGGGGCCTCGGTCCGGGTCAGATGGAGCATCACGGTGAGGAGATCCCGGTCGGTGCGGATATCGGTGTTCGGGCAATCCGATTCAGCCACGGCTGCGTCGTACTCCTCTTGGATGGGATCGAGCTCAGCGGTGAGTGCCTCCATCTCGCCGTCCGTGAGGAACCTCGGGTTGGCTCCGTCGATCACAGGCTCGAGCGCCTGCGCGTACTCGACGAACAGGTCGATGCACTCCTGCGACATCACGCTGAGTGGGTCGACGTCGCCGTCCTGCTCCTCGGCAGCCGAAGTCGTTGTCGCGTCGACGAGGGTTGTGGTGGATCCGCGGGCGGCCGCCGTGCCCTCGGACCCGGCGGTGGTCGTTGCCGCCCCTTCGGTCGTATCGGGAGATCCCTCGCCGCTGCCCCCGCAGCCGACCAACACCAACCCCGCTCCGAGAACCATCGCGATGGCTCGTCTCATGAGAGTTCCAATCTGTTGGTGCTCGAGGACCAGCTGGCGTCGGACCTTACACAAGGCGGGGTGACCGGACTTGGGCAATTGAGGTTCGCGAGGACTCACTTGGCGGTCCTGCGGCTCGCGCGACTCAGGAAGCGCGGCGGTCAGGAGCAGGCGAACCCGGGCCCGATGTGGCGGCTTTAGAACAGCGTGCCCTTGCCCTACGGCCGGTCGACATCGACAGGCGAAGGGACCTGCGTCGTTCGCACTCGTGTTCCACTTGTCTCGTAGCTCTGCGGCCGCCTCCCAGTAAAGGAAACGGCTATGTTCGATGCTTCGGCCTATCTCGGACTGCAGATGTCCGGCGACGAGGATTACCCCGCAGCCAGCCGGGGTATGTTCTCTAGGCCGCGACATTGGCGCTCTATATGCCTTCTCAACCGTTCCCGCCCGACCCCCAGTCGGTGCGGCGCGTCAGGCAGATGATTCGACGGGAAATCCCATGGGCTGACACCTGGGATATCGAACTCGTCGCAAGTGAACTGGTTACCAATGTCATTCGCCACGCCAACACAGATCTCGTCGTTTCCCTCGAGATCGATGAAGACAAGGTGAGAATCGAGGTGGTCGACGGCTCGGCGATCATGCCCGCCGCCCGAGACCTGATAGATGGCACCGGCGGGGCCGGGTTGCGCCTGGTGGAGGCGATCAGTGAGAGGTGGGGCGCCGATCAGCGCCCCGAAGGCAAAGTGGTCTGGGCCGAGATTCGGATCGGGCAGAAAAGCACCGAGGAGCCGCGCCGGTCTTGAGGGGCCGGCGCGATCTCACTGAGCGCCCGTTTGCCTGCAGGAGTAGGTTCCACCGGTGGGCTTCGATGTTGCCGCCGACGCGTATGACCAGTTCATGGGTCGGTGGTCACAGCCCTTGGCGTCGCAGCTGGTGGAGTTCGCTGGCGTGGATGCCGGACAACGGGTGCTCGACGTCGGCTGCGGCCCGGGCTCGCTCACGAGCGAACTCGTTGCCCGTTTAGGGCCCTCCGCCGTCGCGGCAGTCGATCCGTCGACGTCCTTCGTCGCCGCGGCGCGCGAGCGAAATCCGGGCGTCGACATCCGAGTGGCCGTTGCCGAGCGCTTGCCGTTCGACGACGGGACGTTCGACGCGGCGCTCGCACAGCTCGTCGTCCACTTCATGGCGGACCCACTAGCCGGTATCGCCGAGATGGCCCGGGTGACGCGTCCGGGTGGTGTGATCGCGGCGTGTGTCTGGGACTACGCCGGGGGTCGCGGTCCGCTTGGACCGTTCTGGACCGCGGCACGAGCGCTCAACCCGGACGTCGAGGACGAGTCGGGCCTTGCCGGCGCGCGCGAGGGCCATCTCACGGACCTGTTCCAGGAGTCCAGTCTTCGCAGCGTGGAGGGTACGGCGCTGGAAGTCACCCGCCACCACTCAGGCTTCGAGGAGTGGTGGCACCCTTTCACGCGGGGAGTCGGCCCAGCCGGCGCCTATCTCGCCAGCCTCGATGAGCATCAGCAAGCCGAGTTGCGCGAGCACTGCCGGGCCATGCTGCCCGCTGGCTCTTTCACCATCACTGCTCGGGCCTGGGCGGCCCGCGGAAACACCTGAACGTATGCGCACTCGGCACTCCGAGCCGAAGCACGAGCGACCCCCGAGGGTGTCCTCGGGGGTCGCTCACACCTCTGGCCTCAGAGGCTTTCGTTGGCCGGTCGGTTATGGGCTTCTGAGTTCCTTGCAGTTCGAGAATCCATGGCTCGAATCGAGCACGAACGCCGTGATGTACGTTCCGTTACCGACGAAGAACGTGTCCAGTGTCGGATGTGGCGCGATCTTCGATGCAGGATGGTCGAGGTCGAACGTGATCAGCACGCCAGGCCCATTGACGCCGTCGCCATCGTACGGCGCGATGGACTCCACGAACCCGGTGGCAATCAGCGGCTGTGCGAAGTTGTTGGCCTTCGATCCGCCTGATATCCCGTTCGGTGTGTGGTTGCCATGCTCGCCCGCGCAGAACATCCCGGTGATCTCGTGGACCGTGGCCGTTGCTGGCAAAGCCAGTGCCCCCAGCGTGGCCGCGGCGGCGACGATAATTCCTATCCTTCTCCTCATCACTCCTCCTTGTCTCCCCGGCTTCCTTTGAGGAAGTTGCTACCACGGTACAGGGCACCAGGGTGCGAGGCGGCAGAAAACGGGCTGCATGAAAAGAGCCGCGAGCCGAACAGCGGCGCCCATTCCTAGTCCGGCATTCCGGTTTCTGCCACGACCAGGTGGATCTTGGCCGTCTCGCGCCGGAGCTATGCGACGTGCCGGCGTTCACGTCCTCCATATGATCTTGTTTCTAACGGAGCCACCCGTCCCCCGAACGGCATCGCACCCGGACGACGCGTCCGCTAGAGCGGATGGACCTCGACGACGAGATCCGAGCGCAGCCCGATCCGATCGTGTCCGTCGATTGCCTCTTCGAGTTCGACTGAAACGACCTCGGTCCAATCACTGTCGGGGTCCGGCCACCTCACCCACACCGAGCCGGCGTAGCTACCCATGACCGCGCTCTCCTCTTCGGCGATGCCGGGATGGGCCTCGACCGTCCACCGGTACCTTCTGCCGTGCTGTAGCTCCATCGTTCCAGGCTATTGCCACGGGCCATACGAGGGACGAGAACGCGAAAGATCAGGGGCGGCGGGGCCGGAGCCACAGCCGGGATAGGGCTCCGGTCTAGCGTGGGCGTCATGGCCGTCAGCCGGACTCGTCGTGCTCGCAGCGCCCGAAAGCGCCAGCGCCGGATGGCGCGGGTCGAACACGACCTGACCGCTGCCCAGTGGGCCGCCCTGCAGGACGCCTGGGGCGGATGTGCCTATTGCGGTGAATCCGGCACGCCTCTGCAGCGCGACTGCGTTCTCGCCGTGTCACGGGGCGGGCGCTACACCCTCGACAACGTGGTGCCGGCGTGCGGTTCGTGCAATGCCAGCAAGTGCAACCAGGAGGTCACCAGCTGGCTGCGGAGGAGGCGACTCGACGAGGCAGCGTTCCTCGTGAGGTACCGCGGGATCACCGTGGCGCTCGTGGGCGGAGCCGAGACGACCGCCTGGTGAGGCCGACGCTCGGCGAAGCGCAACGGGACGGACACTTGCCCGACAGGCGCGGGCCATGTGACCGCGCGTAGAGTCCCCCCAGGAGCGAAAGGGAGTGGGAAGTGAAGAGAGTGTTACGAGTCGTGAGTCTGGTGGTGGCGATGGTCGCCACCACCGTTCCCGGGGCGGCCGCCGCGCCAGGCGAGATGCTCATCGTGACCGGCGTCGTGGATGGTCCGCTGACGGGCGGTATCCCGAAAGTCGTCGAGATCTACGCCGTCACCGACATCGCCGATCTGAGCGACTTCGGGGTGGGGTCGGCCAACAACGGAGGCGGGACCGACGGTCAGGAATTCACGTTCCCGGCCGGATCCCTGTCGGCCGGCGACTACGTCTACATCGCCACGGAGGCGGTCGCGTTCGAGACGTTCTTCGGATTCGCACCGACCTACACGAGCGGAATGGCCTCCATCAACGGCGACGACGCGATCGAGGTCTTTCACCTGGGAGCCGTGGTGGACACGTTCGGCGAGATCGACCAGTCGGGAGTGGGACAGCCCTGGGAGTACACCGACGGGTGGGCGAAGCGCATCGGTCTCACCGCATCGGCATCCTTCGACGTGTCCGATTGGACTTTCAGCGGACCGGACGCGCTCGACGGTGTAGCAACGAACAGCGCGGCCGCCATTCCGTATGCGATCGAGACGGCCGCAACGCCGGGACCGGTGGTCGACGGCGGACCGCTCACTGTCTTCATTCACGAAGTCCAAGGCCCGGGCGCGGTGTCCCCGCTGGTGGGCGAAACGGTGATCATCGAAGGGGTTGTCGTCGGCGACCAGGAGACCTTCAGCCGTTTGGCAGGCTTCTTCGTACAGGAGGAAGACGTCGACGTCGACGACAACGCTCTCACGTCGGAGGGTGTCTTCGTGTTCAACAGCTTCCGGGACTCCGTCTCCATCGGTGATGTCGTGCGGGTCGAGGGCCTGGTGCAAGAACGCTTCAACAACACCCAGATCTCCGCGACGTCAGTCGAAGTGCTGGGTGAAGAGGAGGTCCTCGAGAAGAATCGCACCGTCACCCCGGCAGAAGTGGTGTTCCCCCTCGACGCGGTCTCGGATCTCGAGGCGGTCGAAGGGATGTCGGTGGTCTTCTCCCAGACTCTCGTCGTGAGCGAGTACTTCAACTACGACCGGTTCGGCGAGGTCGTCATCGCGTTGCCGTTCGGCGACGAGGACCGGCCGTACACCCCGACGGCGGTCGCCGAACCCGGATCTGCCGAGATGCTCGAGCGGTTGTCGTGGAATCTCCGGAGCAGGATCACCATCGACGACGGGATCACCTCGCAGAACCCCAATGAGGTGATCCATCCGATCAACCGGGATCCGTTCACGCTGGAGAATCGGTTCCGCGGCGGCGACGAGGTGACGGGGATCGTGGGAACGATCTACTTCGACTTCGGGCTCTATCGGCTACTGCCGACAGGCTTCGACACCTACGACCGTACGGAGCGTCCGGAATCGCCCGACGAGGTGGGGGGCCGGCTGCAGGTGGCGACGCTCAACGCCCTGAACTACTTCGTGACGTTGGACGACGGCGTGAACGACGTCTGCGGAGCGGATCAGAGCCAGGAGTGTCGTGGCGCCGATTCGGTCGGGGAGTTCGAGCGTCAGCGGGTGAAACTGATCGCGGCGCTCGTGGGTCTCGATGCGGATGTGGTTGGCCTCGTTGAGATCGAGAACACACCGGGGGTATCCCCGCTGGCTGACATCGTGTCGGGTCTCAACGACGCGCTCGGAGCCCGAACGTACGACTACATCGACACGGGTGTGGCCGGCACTGACGCCATCAAGGTGGGAATCATCTACAAGCCGGCGGCAGTGACCCAGATCGGCCGGACCGCGGTGCTCGACAGCCCCGAGTTCCTGGACCCGACCGGTTCGGGCGAGGATCGCAACCGGGCAGCGGTGG
>DATKEC010000073.1:0-64484 GCA_035544575.1 Acidimicrobiia bacterium | reverse complement strand
GCCTATGGTGCTCCTCGGCTGAAGAGAGATTCGAGGGAGGGCTATCCAGAATGCGACGCCGACGCGCAACGACCTTGTTCACGACCTTGGCGCTCGCCATGAGCGTCGTACCGCTCATGGCGATGCCCGCCGCGGCGGTTTCGTCACCTGAAGTGGTGGCAACCGGGCTGAACAGTCCGTACAAGCTGACACAGGGCCCCGACGGCGCGATCTACGTCGCCGAGGCGGGAACCGGTGGAGCAACGTGCAGCACCGTCACCGGGCCGGAAGGCGACGAAGTGGAGGCTTGTACTGGCACGACCGGGTCCATCACCCGGATCGCCGGCACCTCTCAGACCAGGCCTGTCACGGGCTTGGCGTCGGTGGCCCTTGGACATGAAGCGTTCGGGCCCACCGCCGTCGACTTCGACAACAGCGGCCGGATGCACGTCCTTCTCGGGCTGGGCGGCAACGGCGAGAGTCGGGCGTTGCTCGGCCCGAGCCAGCTGGGAACGCTGGTCAGGATCCCCAGCTCGGGGGATCCGATCGTCGTAGCCGACCTCGTCGCGTTCGAAGACGAGAACGACCCCGACGGGAACCTACCGGGTGTGGAAGGTCCGGACTCGAACCCGTTCGGTCTCGCATTCGATGGCTCGGCAGCTCTCGTGGCAGACGCCGGGGCAAATGCGCTCCTGCGAGTCACCGCTGACGGGACGATCAGCGTCGAAGCGGTGTTCCCGCCGACGTTCGTCGATCCTCCTCCGTTCCTCCAGATCCCGGGGCAGATGCCGATGCAGGCCGTGCCGACGGCTGTCGAAGTGACCTCCGGCGGGGCGATCCTCGTCTCACAGCTCACTGGCTTCCCGTTCGAAATTGGCGCCGCGAATATATTCGGTGTGTCGGCCGGTGTGGTCACTCCGCTCCACACCGGGTTCACCAACATCGTCGACATGGCTGTTGCCAGCGACGGCACCATCTACGTGCTGGAGTTCGCGAGCAACAGCCTGCTCGCTCAGGACGGACCGAAGGCGGCGCTGGTCCAGATCCGCACCGACGGCACTCGCAAGACGCTGATGTATGGCGACGAGTTGCCGGTGCCCGGCGGGGTGGCGGTGGGTTCCGACGGCATGGTCTACCTATCGGTCTGCACATTGTGTGGCCCCGGCGCGGGGATGGTCTGGAAGATCGACCCGTCAGTGGCAGCCGACTCAGCGACGGCATCCGCCTGTGATCCCGATGCTGTGCCCGGTGCCGGGTTCAGGGACACCGCCCCCAGTCAGCATCGCGAGGCGATCGAGTGTGCGGCATGGTGGGGCGTGGTCAACGGGTTCTCGCCCACGGTCTACGGTCCGAACGGCGCGATCACACGCGAACAGACCGCTTCGATGATCGTCCGAGCCCTGATGGCGGCTGATGTCGTGCTCGTCCAAGGCGCCCCGGATGCCTTCGACGACGACAACGGATCGGTCCACGAAGCCGACATCAACGTGCTGGCCGCTGCCGGCGTGATTCTCGGCCGTACCGAAACGACATTCGATCCCCTCGGGAGCGTCAGCCGTCAAGAGATCTCATCGCTGGTGGCTCGGGCCTACGCCCTGGCGACCGGCGACGATCTCCCGGCGGGTGCGAACGCATTCAGCGACGACAACGGGTCGGTCCACGAGGCCGACATCAACGCCGTCGCCGCCGCGGGATGGGTCAATGGCATCGGAGGCGGGCTCTTCAACCCGTCCGGCGACGCCACGCGGGCACAGTTCGCATCGATCATCGTCCGCATGCTGTCCACCCTCGTCGACGAAGGCGCCACGACGCCGCCGTCGTCGTGAACCACTGGCGTGGGCGGGTCGAAAAGCGACCCGCCCACGCCTCCTACTGACCGGTAGGTCGCCCGCCGTGGAAGCGCCTCGTCGACTTCTGATCGCATTCACGGCGCTCGTCGTGGTCGCTGCCGCGTGCGCGGCTGAACCGATCGCAGCACCCTCGCCACCGCCCAGCGCCCTGGAGCCGACCACCACGCCGACGACCTCGTCGACGACCACCACCACCATCCCATCGATCCCTCCGATGGACATCACCGGTGTCCCGTCCGACCTCGCCCGCGTGATCGAGTCGGTCTACGAACACGCGGCAGGCATCGGCGAATCCCCGGTCGAATCCCGCTACCTGCCGCAGCGCGGCGTGGCCGAGGGCATGGCCGGTCGCAGTGGATCGGGCGGCGTGGCCCATCTCGCCGGCTCCCAGATCGCACTTGTCGCAACGGGCCCCGACCTGCTGGCAGCAGTGGATCACGGCGACGGGTGGCAACTCGTGGCCGTCGACCTGCCGTCGCTCGAACATCGAGATCTCGGTTATGCGTCCGTCGTGATCGCCGTGGTGGGTTCGGATGCGCGACCCGGCGAAGTCCCCACCCGCGCCAGGGCCGACTCTCTGCATCTCGTCGGATTCGACGGTGTTGCGGGAACCCTCGACATCGTCGGCATACCGCGCGACTCGTGGGTCTCGATACCGGGCGGCACGCTCGGAAAGATCAACTCGGCGCTGGCGACTGGCGGACCTGAGCGGATGATCGCCGCGCTCGAAGCTCTCTGCGGCTACCCACTCGACGGCATGCTGCTCACCGGCTTCGAGGGATTCCAAGAGGCGCTCGGCAATGTGCTCGGCGGGGTCCAGATCACGCTGGACGCACCCATGGTCGATTCGGCATCGGGGGCGAACTTCTCCGCCGGCGAGCAATACATGAATGGGCCGCAAGCGTTGGCCTTCACCCGCACTCGCAAGACCCTCCCTCTGGGGGACATCGACCGGCAACGCAACGGTGGCCTGGTTCTCGTGGCGGCGGCCACGACGGCCCGCTTCCGGCCGGTCGCCGAGAGGGCTCAGATGCTCGCCACAGCCTCCGGGTGGGCGTGGAGCGACCTGTCCGCCGAACTCGTCCTCCGCCTCGCCGTCACGTCCCAGGTGGCGCCTGTGCTCGACATCGGCAACGTCGTGGTACCAGGTGTTCCGGGCGAGCGGGGCGGAGCGTCTGTGATCGAGCTCTCGACGCGAGCGGCCGATATCTTCGCCGATCTCGCCGACGGCTCTCTCGAGCCCTGACTACCTTCCGTCAGTCGATCCCAGGAGGCCGAAAGATGCTGGCGAAGCCACCTCGGTTGCAAAAGGGGGATCGGGTTGCCGCCGTCTCGCTGTCGTGGGGCGGCCCGGCGGTACTCCCCGGCAGATACGAAGCCGGGAGGAAGCAACTGGAAGAGGCGTTCGGGGTGGAAGTGGTGGAGATGCCGCACACGCTCGCGGATCCGACCACGTTGGCAGCCCACCCCGGCGCGCGAGCCGACGACCTCCATCGCGCGCTGTCCGATCCAGCCATCGCCGGCGTGGTGACGACGAGCGGCGGCGACGACTCGATTCGAATCCTCCCCCATCTCGAGCTCGGGGTGATCGCCGAGAACCCCAAGGTGCTGCTCGGCTACTCGGACACGACGATCACTCAGATGGCGTTCCTGCGGGCAGGCGTGACGTCGTTCTACGGTCCGGCGATGATGGCAGGTTTCGCCGAAAGTGGCGGCCTCCACGGATACCTCACGGCCGGCGTCACACGCATGTTGTTCGAGCCCGAGCCGACGCTCGTCTGGCCGGAGAATGACGCAGGCTGGACCGTCGAATTCCAGGACCGCGCGGATCCAGCCCATCAGAGCCGCGCCCGGCAACTGCAGCCGTCCACGCCGTGGCGCTGGCATGGAGGCACCACGACGGAGGGGATATCCGTCGTCGGTTGTCTCGAGGTGCTCGACTGGCTACGAGGCACCGAGTGGTGGCCGTCACTCGACGGGCGCGTCCTGATGCTCGAAACGAGCGAGGAAGCGCCGCCGCCCGAGGCTCTCACACGGTTCCTCCGGATCCTGGGGCTGACCGGAGAACTCCAGGCATTGGCCGGGATCGTGCTCGGCCGACCGGGCGGCTCCGCACTCCCCCTGGACCGCCATGTCTCATATGACGAAGCAGTGCTCGGTGTGGTGCGTGCCGAACACGGCCTCGACCTGCCGGTGGTGACCAACGTCGATTTCGGTCACACCGACCCGATTTGGACCGTCCCCCAGGGCATACCCGTGCGCCTCGATCCCGAAGCTCGGCAGATCACCTTCCTCGACACCGCAGTGAGTTGACGTCCTCAGACGCCGGCGAGCATGGAGGCAGATTCCTCGATCGCCAACTCGATGAACCGCTCCACCGCGGGCGAGGGCTTCTCTCCGGCCCGTGTGACGATGACGACGACGCGTGGAGGGAGTGGAGGATCCAAGGGCCGCAACGCAACGCCGGGATCGCTGGTGTCGATCGACAGCATCGGCATCACTGCCACACCCTGTCCTGCTCTGACCATCGCTTGAACGGCGGCGTTGTCGCCCGAGCGAAACACGTATCGGGGCACGACGCCATGGCTCCGCAGACCGGCGTCGATACGACCCTGACACTGGTCGGAGAGGTGCTGGCCGATCATCGGCAGGGATGCCAGCTGGTGTGGCCCATACGCATCCTCCGCAGTGTCGGCCGGTGCCACCACCACGAAGGCATCCTCGAAGAGTCTCACCACGTCGAACCCACTCCAATCCGAGTCGTCGTCGACCCAGAACGTGAGATCGAGTTCGTGATTCATCAGTGCCTGCCTCAACACGGCGTCGGAGGTCGACTCCATGAGGTCCACTTCGAGTTCCGGTCGTTCGGTCGTGAGCGCGGTGATGACCGCCGGCAGCAGGCGCACCGACACACTTTGGAATGTTCCGACCGACAGGCGACCGACGGTGCCGTCTGCGATCCCTGCGAAGTCTCGTTCGATCGAGCGAAGACCGGCGATGAGCCCATCGACCCTCGGCAGCAGCACCTCGGCTGCCCGTGTCAGTTCGACTGCCTTCGGACCGCCCGGCCGCCGAAAGAGTGACTGGCCGAGGACCGACTCGAGACGGGCGATCTGCTGACTGACCGCTGATTGGGTGAACCCCAACTCTTCGGCCGCCTTACCGAAGGAGCGTCGGGCCGCCACCTCCTTGAAGGTGACGAGATGGCGGAGTTCCAGGTCGTGGATGTTCATAAGCGCTCATGATAGCAATGATGCGAGACCATCGTTGGACGCGATCTACTCCAGGCCGTACGTTGACACCAGAAAGGAGCCAACACCATGGCTGATCTCGACATCCTCGCCCATCACATCGCAACGTTCGGCATCGACAAGTACGAAGACGAGGTGCTGGCCTTCGCAGCCTCCGCCTACCGACGGGGGGTCGGACCCACCCTCGTCGGCATCCTCGCCGATCAGACCAACCCGACGGTCGCTCGGGAGCGGGCCTTCGCCCGCCTGGCGACGGCCGTCCGATCGAGCAACCACTCGAGCAACAGCCAACGCCTGAGCATCGTGGCGTGACCGTTCAGAAGAGGTAGGGATTCGGTCGGTGGCGGCGCCGATAGAGAGCCACCACCGACCATCCGACCAGTCCGAGAACGATCGGCACGAACGGAAAGACCCGCAACCAGGCCATGAGCCGATCGAAACCCGCCGGCTCGTAGACGACCGGTGGGCCGAACTCCGATGTGAGCGCCGCCTGTTCCAATGCGCTCATCACCCCAGACGACGGCACCAGCACGTCGTCGATCCCCACGCCCTCGTAGACGGGAATGTCCACCGGTACCAGACACCCGTGGATCTCACCTGACGTCGCCCACCGCTCGACCGTCACCGGACCCCACACCCGCGTCACCGCGCTGATCGAGGCTCCCCAAGGCAGCGGGTTCGACGCCACCGGCGTCCGCTCGACGACACCCCGGACCTCCGGCCGTGACGATCCCCGCACGAGGTCCAGTTCGGTGCATCCGGAAGCCGCCCCGAGAGGGAGGAGGCCTGCAACAGCCGCCACAGCGATCAGGAGCGACTGCGCGCCCACGTCTCGAACTCCCCAGCCGCCAGAGTGTTTGCCACGTCGCTGCGCCTGGCCCACCCGCGCTGGGCGTTGAGCACACCGAAGGACATCCGGCCGAGGTCTGAGGTGTGGTGCGAATCCGTGGAGATCACCAGTCGGACACCCGCGCCGACGGCGTGACGAATGACATTCGGTGCTGCGTCGAGACGATCGAGGGCGCCGTTCACTTCCAGCCCCACCCCCGTGAGTTGCAGCGCCTCCAGCACGGGGTCGATCTCCAGCTCGATGCCTGGTCGTCGCCCGATGTAGCGACCCGTCAGGTGTCCGATCGCACTCACCGCCGGATCGGAGATCGCCGAAATCAGGCGGGCGGTCTGGGTGGCGGCGTCGAGATCGAAGTGCGAGTGGACCGAGGCGACGCACCAGTCGAAGAGCCCCCGAAAGTCGGCGTCATAATCCAGGCCGCCGTCAGGTCCGATGTTGAGTTCACAGCCGAAGAACAGGCGGATGTCACCCCGACGCTGCTCGAGGTCGCGGATGGCGTCACGGTGGGTGAGCATCTCGTCGCGGCTGAGGCCGTTGATCGCGAGATCCTCACCGTGATCGGTGATGGCGACGTACTCGTAACCCGCCGCGACGGCGGCATCGACCATGTCCTCCAGCGGCGATCGGCCGTCGCCGGAACGGTCGGTGTGATAATGCAGATCGCCCCGCACGTGCTCTCGGCGCACCAGGTCGGGCAACGAAGCCGAGGCCGCAGCCTCCACCTCGCCGCTCCCCTCCCGCAACGGCGGATCGACGAAGGCCATGTCGAGCGCGGCGTAGATCTCTTCCTCGGTCCGAGAGACGACCACCGCCTCGGTCTCCGCGTCGAACAACCCGTACTCGTTGAGCAGCATCGATCGGTCGATCGCCCGCTGGCGCAACGCGATGTTGTGGGATTTGGAGCCCGTGAAGTAGAGGATGGCGGCTCCGAACTGACCGGGAGCCACGACCCTCACATCGATCTGCAGACCCTCGCGGGTGAGGACCGACGTCTTGGTCTCGCCAGCGGCCACCACCTCGGCGGCGAGGGTATGAGAACGCACCGCTTCCATCACAGCCGGCGCATCCGTCGCCGCCACCGTGATGTCGATGTCCCCGATCGTCTCTGAAAACCGGCGCAGGCTCCCGCACCACAGCGCTCGATCGACTCCGGCGATCGCCTCGAGGTCGGACACGAGGCGGGCGGCGATCGGCATGGCTTCGACGATGGGTGTGCGGCGATCCTTGCCGTGCAGCCCGAGCCGCTCGATGGCCTTGGCGATCTTCTCCTCAGAGGTCTTGCCCAGACCGGGGACTGTTCGGAGCCGCTCAACCGCGATCGCCGCCTTGAGATCGTCGAGATTGTTGATCCCCAACTCGGCTCGGAGTGTCTTCAGCGTCTTCGGTCCCACCCCCGGGATCTTCGAGAGCGCCACGAACTCGGGCGGGTACTCCTGGCGCAGCCGGTCGATCTTGGCAACCTTGCCGGTGGCCACGAACTCGATGATCTTGTCCGCGGTCGAGCCGCCCACTCCTTTGAGCGCGGTGAGTTCGGACTTGGACAGGGTGGTGACGTCGGTGCCTGCACCCTCGATCCCGTGGACGGCGTTCTCATACGCCCGCGCTTTGAAAGACTGCGGGCTGCCCTCCTCGAGGATCGTGAGAGCATGCAGCTCCCACAACATGGCGATGACGTCGCGAGTGCTCACGAGTTTCACGCTACCCAGACCGCGCCACAGCTGAGCGATGTGCCAGGAGCCTTGTCGCACCCCCGGTGTACCGTTCCAGAGGCGACATGACGACGAGACCGACCCGAAACCCACCGGAGGAAAAGAAGAAGCCACCAGCGTGGCGCGTGGAGGGGATGCCCCGCGACGACGACGGCGACGGAACGCCGCGCAAGATGTTCCCGACTCCTCCGGGGGGTCGGTGGTTCTGGGCGCTGCTGATCGGCCTCCTGGCGTTCAACGTCTTCGTGTCCAACACGCTTCTCCAGCCCGAGCCGCGTCTCGCCATCTCCTACTCGGACTTCCTCGATGAAATCGACCGGGACAATGTCGTCAGTGTCTCCGCCACCGGAGAGACGATCCAGGCCACGCTCGACAACGAGATCGCCGACCCCGACGACGGGACCGTCACGTCGACCCTCATCGAAACCGAACGCCCGACCTTCGCCCAGGACGACCTTCTCTCGACGCTGCGCGCCAAAGGAATCGAGGTCAACGCCGAAGATCCCGACTTCGTCCCCGTCTGGCAACAGATCATCTTCGGCTTCGGCCCGACGCTGTTCATCCTCTGGCTGTTCTTCTACATGTTCCGGCGCGCCGGGTCCGCCCTCGGTGGCGGAGCACTCGGGCTCGGTCGTTCCAGGGCGAAGCGGTACGAGGACACCGATACCCGCACCACGTTCGATGACGTCGCGGGAATCGAGGATGCCGAGGAGGAACTCGCCGAGATCGTCGACTTTCTCAAGAACCCGTCCAAGTACACCGCGCTTGGAGGACGCATCCCCAAAGGCGTGCTGCTGTCCGGTCAGCCAGGGACGGGCAAGACACTGCTGGCCCGCGCGGTCGCCGGAGAAGCCAACGTCCCGTTCTTTTCGATGAGCGCCTCGGAGTTCATCGAGATGGTCGTCGGTGTTGGCGCCAGCCGGGTCCGCGACCTCTTCACCCAGGCCAAGGAGGTCGCTCCGGCCATCATCTTCATCGACGAGCTGGACGCGATCGGCCGCGCCCGCAGCGGGTCTGGAACGAGTTTCGGCGGCCACGACGAGCGGGAACAGACCCTCAACCAGATCCTCACCGAGATGGACGGCTTCGATGGGTCCGAGGGCGTCATCGTCATCGGCGCCACCAACCGTCCGGAGATCCTCGATCCAGCACTGCTGCGACCTGGTCGCTTCGATCGCCAGGTTCCCGTCTCTCCCCCCGACCAGGCGGGACGTCACAAGATCCTCGAGGTTCACACCCGCAACGTTCCGCTCGGCGACGACGTCGACCTCGGAGCCATCGCGTCGACCACGCCGGGAATGGTCGGCGCCGATCTGGCGAATCTCGTGAACGAGGCCGCGCTGATGGCGGCGCGACGCGGCCATGCCCAGGTGATGATCAACGATTTCACCGATGCGCTGGAGAAAATCGTTCTGGGGACCGAGCGGCGGATCATGATGTCGCAAGAGGAGAAGAGCCGAACCGCCTACCACGAGTCCGGTCACGCGCTGCTCGGCATGCTGCAACCCGGGGCGGATCCGGTGCGCAAGATCTCGATCATCCCCCGCGGTCGAGCGCTGGGGGTGACGCTGCAGTCGCCCGATGCCGACAAGTACTCGTACGGCATCGACTACCTGCGAGGCAAGATCATCGGCATGCTCGGCGGTCGCGCCGCTGAGCACGTGATCTTCGGGAATGTCTCGACAGGGGCCGAGAACGACATGGTTCAGGCCACGGGCCTGGCCCGCAGCATGGTGGGTCGCTGGGGCATGTCCGAGCGTATCGGGCCGGTCACGATCTTCGATGACCGCGCCGTCGACGCTTTCGGTCGGCCGATGGTCTCCGAGGCGACCTTGGAACTGGTCGATACCGAGATTCGGGCGATCATCGACGAGTGCTACGACGCCGCCGTCAAGCAGTTGCACGAACATCGCGACCAGCTCGAAGCGCTGACTCACGCACTGCTCGAACGGGAGACGCTCGAGGAGGTCGAGGCGTACCGCGTGGCCGGTATCGAGCGCGCCGGCAACGAAGAGGAGTGAGTTCCGCAACCGAGAGGGCAGCCGAGCACGGTGGTCGCTTCCGCACCATCGTCGAGTCGTGGGTGGCAAACGGCGACCTCGACGGCGAACTCGTCCATGTGGAACACGTCGATGCCCGTGCGCCGATCCACGCTCCGCTCGACCCGCCCCTCCACCCCCTCCTCGCCGCACGGCTGGCAGAACGCGGAATCACCGACCTGTACCGCCACCAGGTGAGGGCGATCGACCACGTCCGTCAAGGGCATCACACGGTCCTCGTGGCCGGGACTGCCTCGGGCAAGACACTGGCGTACATGGCTCCGATCGTCGAGGCCCAGCTGCGAGATGCGAAGACCACCGCACTTCTGCTCTTCCCCACCAAGGCCCTCGCCCACGACCAGCTCCGCCGCTTCATCGAACTCGGCATACCCGAGGTCTCCGCCGACGCCTACGACGGCGACACCGAGATCGAAGAGAGGGCCCGCATCCGTCGACGCGCCAACGTCGTGCTGACCAACCCGGACATGCTCCATGTCGGCATCTTGGGCTCGCACGATCGATGGGCGGACTTCTTTCACCGCCTCGAATTCGTCGTCGTCGACGAGATGCACACGCTGCGCGGGATCTTCGGCACCCACGTGGCGATGATCCTCCGCCGGCTGCGGCGCATCGCCTCGCACTACGGGGCGTCGCCCACCTTCGTCCTCGGCTCGGCCACAATCGGCAATCCGGGCGAACTCGGGGCCGCTCTCACTGGCGTGTCGGTTGAGGTGGTCGACGAGGACACCTCCCCTGCTGGTGCGCGGACGGTGGCGCTGTGGAATCCCGCAGTGGTCGAGGAGGAGACGAACCGACGGAGGTCGAGCCTGGGAGAGGCGACGGACCTGTTCGTCGACCTGGTGCGGCGGGACGAACGCACGATCGTCTTCGCCCGCAGCCGCAAGGCGACTGAACTGGTCTTTCGCGCCGCCCAGGAGCGGCTTGCAACAACCGCCCGAGACCGCGTCGCCGCCTACCGGGGCGGCTACCTGCCTGCCCAGCGCAGAGCGGTGGAAGCACGGCTCTTCTCAGGCCAGCTCACCGGAATCGTGACGACCACCGCTCTCGAGCTCGGGATCGATGTCGGGGGTCTCGATGCGGCCGTCTTGTCGTCCTTTCCCGGCACGATCTCGGGGTTCCGCCAGCAAGCGGGCAGGGCGGGTCGGGCGCGGGACGAGTCGTTGGTCGTCCTCGTCGGCGGCGAGGACGCACTCGATCAGTACTTCATGACGCATCCGTCGGAGCTGTTCACCCGACCGCCTGAGTCCGCGGTCATCAACCCCTCGAATCCGAGGGTGCTGGAGGCCCACGTCGCGTGCGCGGCAAACGAACTCCCGCTCAGCCCGGAGGACCGCGACATCCTGGGGGATGGCACCGAGGAGGCGGCGAACAACCTCACCCAGCAGGGCCACCTCCGTCTGCGTGACGGGATGCTCTACTGGGCCCGGCGCCAGCGTCCCGCGCCCCAGGTCGACATCCGGGCGTCGGGCGGAGCGACCTATCACGTGGCCGGGCCGGAAGGATTGATCGGCACACTGGACGAGGAGCGGGCCTTCCGCGACGGTCACGAGGGGGCGGTGTACCTCCATCAAGGCGAGACGTTCGTCGTGGAGTCTCTCGACCTCGCCCGCCGCGAGGTGCGCGTGACGCCCGCCCAGATCAACTACTACACCCAGGCCCGCACCGACAAGGTGCTCGACATCCTCGACGAGGAACGCTCCGACCGGCTGGGACCGGTCCGGCACGTTCTGGGCCGTCTCCGGGTCGAGACTCTCGTCGTCGGCTATCGCAAGCTGCGCCTGGGAAGTCGAGAGGTGCTCGAAACCGTCGACCTCGACCTGCCCTCGACCGTCTTCGAGACCCAGGGCATCTGGTTCGGCATCCCCGACCACGTTCTCACCAGCGCCCAGATCGATGCCCGGACAGCACCAGGGGCGTTGCACGCCGCAGAACACGCCGGCATCGCGCTCATGCCACTGATGGCGATCTGTGACCGATGGGACATCGGCGGTCTCTCGACGCCGTGGCATCCGCAACTCGGCGGCCCGGCCATCTTCATCTACGAGGCCTATGCGGGTGGGGCGGGGATATCACCCGTGGCCTTCGACGCCGGGACCGAGCACCTGACGGCCACCCGCGATGCGATCCGGGACTGTCCGTGCCTGGCCGGGTGCCCGTCCTGCATCCAGTCACCGAAATGCGGCAACGGCAACGACCCACTGGACAAGCCAGCCGCCGTGCGTCTCCTCGACGTGATCCTCGGTTCGTGAAGGGTTACATTCTGAGCCGATGGAAGCCCTGACTCCGGAAGCGGCGAGAGTGCTGGGTGCACTCGTGGAGAAGGACTTCACCACCCCAGACGCGTACCCACTGACCACCAACGCCCTCGTCGCCGCCTGCAATCAGGCTTCGAACCGCGACCCGGTGGTCGCCTACGACGAGGCGACAGTCCTGCGGGCCCTGCGCGACCTCGAGGACCGCCGTCTGGCGAATCTGACGAGGGCGAGCGGAGGAAGGACCGTACGATACGTGCATCGGGTCCAGTCGGGCCTCGAACTCGACGACGAACAAACCGCCCTGCTCGCCGTACTCCTCCTCCGGGGAGCTCAGACACCCGGCGAACTTAGGGCGCGAACCGACCGCTACGTCTCCTTCGGGGCAACCGCGGACGTCGAGGAGAGACTCGTCGATCTGATGGCGCGCACGGTGCCGCTCGTCGAGCGGCTCGAACGGGCCCCAGGCCAGAAGGAGAACCGATATCGATGCCTTCTCATCGCTGACGGAGCCGGCGAGCAGCCCGTGGTGTCGGCGACTGCGGACCCCCGGACGGATCGGCTGGCGGGGCTCGAACGCAGAGTGGCAGCGATCGAGGAGGCCCTGGGCATCACCCCGGGCGAGATGTGAGCCGAAACACGATGTTCACATTTCATTGACCGACGGGAAATCGCCCGCTGGCATCGTCGATCCGAAGATGTGACCATCCCCATGTGTCACCCTGGAACACTCCGACAACAAGGGAGACAACGCCATGTCCATGATCCGCGCCGAGTACATCTGGATCGACGGCAACAAGCCGACCCAGAAGCTCCGCTCCAAGACGAAGATCATCGAAAAGGGCAGCGAGCCCCCCATCTGGGGCTTCGACGGTTCCTCCACCAATCAGGCGCCGGGTGACGCCTCGGACTGTGTTCTCAGGCCGGTCAAGATCGTCCCCGATCCGATCCGGGGCGACGACAACATCTTGGTGATGTGCGAGGTCCTGCTCACCGACATGTCGCCCCACCCCACCAACACCCGGGCACTGCTGATCCCCGTTGCGGAGAAGTACGCCGACTTCGAGGCTTGGTTCGGCATGGAACAGGAGTACACGTTCTTTCGGGAGGGACGCGTGTTCGGTTTCCCCCAGTTCGGATACCCCGCCCCGCAAGGCGGCTATTACTGCGGTATCGGCGCCGACGAGATCTACGGCCGCCCGGTCGTCGAAGGGCACATGGAGGCCTGTCTCAACGCGGGTATCTCACTGTCGGGAATCAACGCCGAGGTCATGATCGGACAGTGGGAGTTCCAAGTCGGCCCCCTGGGCCCGCTGGAGGTGGGCGACGAGCTGTGGCTCGCCCGCTGGCTGCTGTACCGCGTGGCCGAGGACTACGACGTTGCAGCCACGCTCGACCCGAAGCCCGTCAAAGGCGACTGGAACGGGGCGGGATGTCACACGAACTTCTCGACCAGGCAGATGCGGGAGAGCTACGACGCGATCGTGGCCGGAGCCGAGGCCCTCGGTCGACGTCACGACCTCCACATCGAGAACTACGGCGCCGACATCGATCACCGTCTCACGGGTCTCCACGAGACGGCCCCGTGGACCCACTTCTCCTACGGAGTCTCCGATCGGGGGGCGTCGGTGCGCATCCCGTGGCAGGCAGCAGTCGACGGCAAGGGCTATCTCGAGGACCGTCGCCCCAATGCCAACTGCGACCCCTACACGGTTGCCCGCCTCATGCTCGAGACGATCTGTGGGGCGGCGGCCGGCGACCTCTGAGCCGACCACCACAACGACGCGGAGGGCGGCGGCCCGGTCGACCGCCGCCTTCCTCACTCGCCAGAGAGCCGAGCCGTCGTGGCGTCGAGCACGCTGATCAAGTCCGCCGGCGACAACTCGACCTGGAGTCCGCGCTGGCCGGCACTGCAGTAGACCGTCGGATGGGTCAGGATCGACTCGTCGGCGTAGACCGGGACACGCTTCTTCTGACCGAACGGCGATATGCCGCCGGTCACGTATCCCGTGAGCCGCTCGGCCTCCGCCGGCGCGATCATCTCCGCCCTCTTGCCGCCCGCTGCACGGGCGAGTTCTTTCATGCCGAGCCGTCCGGACACCGGGACGATGGCGACGACCGGCTTCGAGTCGACCGCGGCCAGCAGGGTCTTGAACAGCCTTTCCAGCGGGACTCCGAGCGCGCCGGCGACCGCGGCGCCGTAGCTCTCGCCTTCGTCGACCACGCGGTACGGGTGCAGCGTGTAGGCCACACCCCGGCTCTGGAGGATCTGTACGCCTCGTGTCATCTTCCCCATTCGCCGGTTTCTACCAGCCGTCCACCACGTATTCGGCCGCTGACTCCGCCGGAAGGGTCAACTCGCCGAAGAAGGGAACGTCGACGACGGTCTGAACCACCACCCTGGCTCGACGCGGGGCCGGGGCCCCGGGCCGGGGACACTGGCACACGACGAGCGTCGCCCGGTTGAGGGCCGCCACACCCCGGGCAGCCCCCACCGGGTCCCAGACGGCAGGCGAAACCGCGGCAAGGGCGGCAGCATCGGCTGCGGTCCGCGCATGGAATGCGGCCGAGACGACGCCTGCGGCTGTGACCACCATCAGGCCCACCAGCAGGATCACCCCGGAGATGGCCGCCCCCAAGAGCGAGGCACTGCCACGTTCGGTCATGGTTCGACGAGCATGGACGACGACCAGGACAGGGGGATCGTCAGACCCGACAGAAACGGCGTCACCAGGGCCACGTCGACCATCACTCGGACGGTGGCGGGTCTCCCGGCGGTGGCCGGTCTGTCGACTTGCACCCGCGCCCGCTGCGCCAGCCCGGCCGGAAGCGCCGCCCGAACGACCTCGACGGCTCGGGTCACGTCCGGCGTCGTGGCGGCGACCCGGGCTCCATCCCGGGTCGCCGTCACAACCGCCAGCTGCGTCGTCATCGTCGCCACGCCCTCGAAGACCGCAATGCCGATCAGCAGGAGGAACGGGATGACCAACGCGGCTTCGACTGTCAGCGAGCCGCGCTCACTCAAAGGAACTTCTTGGCCGCGGACGTCACCCATCCGATCACGTCGCCGAAGAGTCCCCCGAGGGCAGACTTCCCCGACCCGCTCTTGGCCCAGCTGACCAGGACGACAGCCACGGCTGCGACCGCCAGCATCACGAGCACGTACTCGACCGTTCCCTGGCCCTTTTCGGAGTCGGCTGCCAGGCGAACCTGCAGCCTCGTGAACAGTTGCGTCATGTGACGCTCCTTTCTCGATCTCGGTCGACGGCCGGCCAACCAGCGGGGGGAAGCGGATCTGTCACCTGCCGAGTCGCGTCACATCGAGGACGTGGTCCAGCAGCGTCGGGCCCACCACGAGTGCGGTGAACCCAGGAAGCAGCAGCAGCGCCAGAGGGACCATCACACGCACGGGAGCAGTCCTGGCGGCCTCCAGCGCGCGGGACACGCGCTCGGCACCATGTGCGGTGAGGTGGGCATCGAGCGTCTGGCTCAACGGCGAACCGGTGGAATGGGCACGAGCGAGAGCCGGAGCGATGGATCCGAGGTCCGCCGCTTCCAGCAACGCCGCAGTCAATCCCACGGTGCGGGCTGACCGTACGACCCGGCGCACGGCAAGTTGGACGTCCCCGGACAGCTCGTCGACGACGGACTCCAAAGCGGTCGCCAGAGGCAGACCCGCGGCAGTCGCGATCGAGAGCAGCCGGGCCAGCTCGGCCACCGTCGACCTCGCCTCCGGCTTCGGGCGACGGATGCTGACCGGACGGGCCAGCAGCACCGCCAGGGCGAGACAACAGGCAATGATCACGGCATCGCCTTGCGGACGATGGCGACGACCCACCCGACGCCGAGGACTGTCATCACTGCTCCGGCGGTGACCGTCACCGCATGAGCGGCGCTCGTGGCGAGATTCCGGGCAAATCCGCCGGTGACGACCAGCGAGATGAGGACGACCAGCGGCGCACCCCCGACGATCGCTCCCTGCAAGACCGGTGCGGCGACCGCCGCTCGTACCTCCCGACGTATGCGCATCGTTTCGGCGGCTTGAGCGGCGAGTTCTTCCAACACCGGCACGGCCGGACCTCCGGCCCGGTCGAGCAGGCGGACGGCCGCGGCCGCCACCGAGCCCTGCTCCGGGAGGGCTCTGTCTACCGCGTCTGCCAGAGCGGCAGTCGAGGCACCCACCGCAACGAGCCGATCGACCTCGGAAGACAGCGAGGCGAGTCCTGACCTGAGCGTTGCACCCGCCTGCAACGACGCCAGGACCCCGAGCAGCGCGGCCCCGTCCACTCCGAGCACCGGGCGAACCCTTCGGCGGCGGGCACGCGTGAGGAGAAGCCCGACAACGACGATCGTGGGGATCGGTGCGAAGAGCGCACCCGCAACCAACGCTCGTTGCACGAGCGGGGCGTTGCCCAGAAGGACGGCAGGAAGAAGGATCAACGCATGTCCCGGATCTCGATGACACGTCGCACGCCGTCCACTCGCCCGAGCTGGATCACGGTCTCGACTGCTGCCTCGATCTGACGGCGGACGGCGTCCGGGGCCGGGCGCCTCACACCCGAGAGGGCCAGCGTCTCCAGGCGAAGCAGCGCCTCTTCGGGTCCGTTGGCGTGGATGGTCGACATCGAACCGGCATGCCCGGTGTTCAGGGCAGCCACGAGGTCGAGCGCCTCGGGGCCACGTACTTCGCCGACGATGATCCGATCGGGGCGAAGCCGGAGGGCGGCACGCACGAGCTGGTCGAGTGCGACGCCCCCGCGACCCTCGGCGTTGGCGGGCTGAGCCTCCAGGCGCACCTGATGGCCGGAGGCGCGAAGCTCCGAGGCGTCCTCGACGATCACAGTCCTCTCGTTCGATGGGATCAGGCGCGTGAGGACGTTGAGCAACGTGGTCTTTCCCGTCCCCGTCCCCCCAGAGACGACGATGTTGCGCCGCCTGGCGACGACCTCGCGGAGCCGGTCGGCGCCATCGACATCGATCGACCCGGCCCCCAAGAGGCCATCGAGATCCGTCACGGCTGCGGTGAATCTGCGAATCGCGACGATCGGCCCATCGGGGGATGCCGGGGGGACGACGGCGTGGAGGCGACTCCCATCGGGGAGGCGGGCGTCGACGATCGGAGAGGAGCGGTCCAAGCGGAGGCCGAGCGGGGTGATGACCCGCTCGATCACCGAGAGCAGGTCCCGCTCGTCGTCGAATGTCACATCGGTTCGAATCAACTCGCCTCGGCGCTCCACCCACACCTCGGAGGGTCCGTTGACGAGCACGTCGGTAACGGCATCGTCGGCGAGCAGTCCTTCTAGGGGCCCCAAACCCACGATGTCGTCGACCACGCGGCGGAGAACGTGGCTCGGTGCCAGCGGGGCTTCCTGGCGAGCGAGGCTCGCAACCGCTCGCTCGACGGTGGGGCGGTCGAGGCTCACGCCGGAGGCCAGCACGGCTGTCGTGAGCCGAGTCCTCACGTCCAAGAGGCCCCCCAGACGGGCGCCCAGGCCCTGACCCACCGCGAGCGCGGTTCGACGACTCCGCGGCAGAGGGCGCGAACGCTCGAACGACGCAGCGGCGGCAGAACCACGCCCGGCGCACGGGAACCATGCTGTCCGGCCTGCCAGACCGCCCGCATGGCACGCGCCGGACGCAGCTCGGGCGGGTCGAGCGGCAGCACCGGGATCGAACTCGATCCCGCGGGCACTCGCAGCACCACGGCGGGCCATCCGGCTGTGATGCCGTCGATCAGATCAGCGGCCTCGCTCTCGGCTACCCCTCCGTTCGAGATCACTGCGACGCCACGGCGGGCGGCGCGCAGGTGGGCGGCGGTGGCACCGTCGCGCAAGAGTTCGGCGAGGCTGGGTCCGGGAAGGGGTGCGGCGGCAGGATCGAGGTCGACGACGAGGCAGGTGCCCGCCGCCGCGGCGAGACCGAACGGGGCGATGCGATGGAGGACAGGATCGGGGCTCGAGACTCGTCGGAGCAACACGGAGAGCGAAGCTACGAACGGGGCGGCGACCTGTGAACCCCTTGACACCGTGGGCTCGATCCGGCAGGGCGCCGCCTGGCTCGGCGCCTGACGAAACGAATCGAGGCTCCGTAGCCCGACCTCGTCGCGGGCCACCGCCCGATAGGGTGATCCGGTGACGGCTGCGGCGTTTTTCGACCTCGACAAGACCATCATCGCCCGGTCATCGACTCTGGCTTTCGCCCCTCACCTGAACCGCGCGGGCCTGCTGAACAAGCGCACCTTGCTCAAGGCGGCCATCGCCCAGAGTTACTACCGAATGTTCGGAGCCGATCACGACCAGCTCGAACGGATCAGAGAAGAGCTGGGCGACATGACCCGGGGATGGGACCGAGATCAGGTCAGGAAACTCATCGAAGAGACCGTCGAGGAGGTGGTGTCGCCCCTCGTCTACGCCGAAGCCCTCTTCCTGATCGACGATCACCACCGCAACGGGCGCCCCGTGGTGATCATCTCGTCGTCGCCGGTCGAAGTCGTCGAGCCGCTGGGACGCCACCTCGGCGCCGATGAGGTGATCGGGACCGTGTCAGAGGTGGACGACGAGGGTCGGTACACGGGAAAGCTGGTGTTCTACGCGTACGCCGACGGAAAGGCCACTGCGATCAGCGAGATGGCAGCCGAACGCAGCTATGACCTGGCCGAGTGCTTCGCGTACTCGGACTCGGTGACCGACCTCCCCATGCTGGAGCTGGTTGGTCACCCGGTGGCGGTCAATCCCGACAAGGAGCTCAAGGCGGTCGCGACCGAACGGAACTGGACGATCCTCGAGTTCGAGCGTGCAGTGACGATACGGACCCGGCTCGAGACGATCCCTGCCCCGGTACCGGTCATCTCAGGAGCGGCGCTCGCCACCGCCATCGCTGCCGGTCTGGCGTTGTGGGCTCTGCGCTCGCGCCGACGCGTCGTCAACTGAGCCGGCGCGTCACTTCAGGTCACGGGAGTATCGGACGTGCGGGAGGGGATGGCCGTTCCAATCCTCGACCTTCTCACCGCCGTCAGCGATCCATGCGGCAGTCTCGTAGAACTTGCGGGCGCGCTCGTTCGTCGAGAGCACCCACAGCACGGCGCGGCTGAATCCGTGCTCACGCAACTCGGCGACGGAATGCTCCATCAACGCCCATCCAAACCCTCGATCCCACACGTCGGGCTGGAGATAGATCGCCACGATCTCGCCGGTGTCCCCGGCGCCGTCTCGATCAGGACCGAGAACGCTGAACCCGACGATGTCGCCCCCGTCATCGACCACGAGAAGCGACGTCTGAGGCGTGGCACTGAGGATGGCTTCGTCCCACCCGGTCCCATCGACCTCCATGCGGTCGAGGATCTCGTCGGGCATCAACCCGCGATACACCGCTTGCCACGAGGCGACTCGCACGCGCGATATCGCCTTTCCTTCTCCGGGTCGGGCACGTCGAATCTTCATCCGCTCAGCGGCCCGTCCCGTGGGATTCGCATTTCGAGGGTCCCCCCACCATCAGCCGGAGAACCTCGAGGCGGGAGGAGTGGCCAACCGGGTCGAAGGGCAACTCTCACGGTCGGAAACGGTTCAGTCATCGCCAATCCCCCGAAGGTGAAGAGTCCGAGAATCATCCCACAACAGGTTTGGCTGCGCACTCCCACTAGTTTGGGGGTGGAGCGACGGAAGAGAGCGCCCGTGTCCGAACACCTACGACCGGTCGAACGGCGTGTCCTGGCCATGTCGGCCGCCGGTCTCGATCACCGCGAAATCGCAGAGAAGCTCAACCGAAGCCCTCGTCACGTCGAGCGGGTGATCGGTTGGTCACAGATCCCGCGCAGTCGCCCACCGACGAAGCGATCCCCGCGGGCCGTCGAACGCCGTGTTCTCGATCTCCGGGCGGAAGGCGAATCCCACGACGAGATCGCAACCCGCTTCAAGCGCAGCCCGCGCTCGATACGACAGATCGAAGGGCTGGCCCATTTCCGGCTCGCCCTGGAGCTACTGGAACGAGAGGAAAACCGCCAATGAGCGCAACGAAACTCCAGGTCTGGATCGACCAGGATCTCTGTACAGGTGACGGCATCTGTTCAGAAATCGCCCCAGACGTCTTCGAACCCCGCGACGACGGGCTCTGGGTGGTGCGGGAAGACACGAAGCACTTCGGCAAGACGATCGTCTTCGACGGCGAGGAGGGCGACGGCCACGGTCCCGAGGGTTCGCGCGGCGTCGCCCGGGTGCCCGACTCAGAGATCGAGGTCACGATCGAGGCCGCCGAAGAATGCCCCGGCGAGTGCATCATGCTCGAGCCGTATGACCAGAACGCCATCGACAGCAGAGGCGTTTGAGTCGGCAGATCCGTCGAGAGTTCTGACAACACGAGGATTCGATGCGCGAGCGAGTCCGGCTTGGTGCGAACTACTGGAAACTGTGGACGGCCTCGGCCGTCTCGAACTTCGGTGACGGGCTCGCCACCGTGGCATATCCCTGGCTCGCCTCGGCGATCACACGCGACCCCATCCAGATTGCGCTGGTCGGAGTCGCCACGCGACTGCCGTGGCTGATCTTTACGCTACCCGCCGGCGTCATCACCGATCGCGCCGATCGGCGCAAACTGATCGCGGCGATGGACGTCACCCGTTTCGGGATCACCCTCGGGGTGGCGTTGTTCGTGACGGTGGTGGCGGACAACCTGATCGACCCAACCGCGACGGACGCGCAGCCGAGCGGCCAGACTGCCTACCTCGCCGTTCTCTATGTGTCGGCGCTGGCGTTCGGATTCGCCGAGGTTCTCAGGGACAACGCCGCCCAGACGCTCATGCCCGCCCTCGTGCCAAAGGCCCAACTCGAACGGGCCAACGGCCGTTTGTGGGGAGCCGAGATGGTCATGAACAGCTTCGTCGGGCCACCGATCGGGGGACTTCTCATCGGGCTCGCCTTCGCATTGCCGTTTTACGTCGACGCCGCCACGTTCGCTGTTTCGGCACTCCTCATCGGGTCGCTGTCCGGTACGTTCCGGGTCGCCCAAGACACCGCCACTGCGCAGCGATCGTTCCGATCCGACATCGTCGAAGGGGTCAAGTGGCTGTGGCGGCACCGTCTGCTGCGGGTGATGGCGATCGTCCTCGGGGTGATGAACGCCATGTTCGCCATGGCCCTCGCCACATATGTTCTCTTCGTCCAGGAGATCCTCGGCCTCGAAGCGGCGAGCTTCGGCGTGCTGCTCAGCGCCGGCGCGGTGGGTGGAGTCGTCGGAAGCGTCCTCGCTTCCCGGGTGAGTAGCCGAGTCGGCCCCGGCGCTTCCCTGTTCACGTCGATCGCACTGTCCGGTCTCACCTTCGCCGTCACGGGGTTCACTTCGTCGGCAGTCGTGGTCTGGGCGATGTTCGTGGTTTCGAGCTTCGCTGCGGTGCTGTGGAACGTCATCACCGTTTCGTTGCGCCAATCGATCATCCCCGACCGTCTCCTCGGACGTGTGAACAGCGTGTACCGGTTCTTTGCGTGGGGAATGATGCCCATCGGCAGCGTGATCGGAGGCGTGCTCGTGGCGGTCGTCGAGCCGGTTTCGGATCGTGCCACCGCCCTGCGTACGCCATTCTGGGCGGCCGCCGTCATCTTCGGCGGGTTGTTCGTGTACGTGCTGCCGAACTTGAACTCGGCGCGGATCGCCGAGGCGACCGCGGCGGCTGAGGCTGCCCAGGACCAGAGCTAGACCTCAGAGATCACTCACAGGACCCCGGTCCCGCAACGTCTCGACATCTTCGAGGGCTCGTCGAAGGTCCGCCAGCCAATCGGCCTCGTGCCGCCCGACGAGCTTGACGCACCACTGCAGGGCCTCACTCCGGGATCGGGCGACGCCGGCGTCGATCAGCGTGTCGAGTACTCGACGTTCGGGCATCCGCAGGCGGGTCATGGCAGGGGCGGCGAGGTGCGTGAAGAGGAGGTGCGTCTCTCCACATCGCACCGACCAGGAGACCTTCCTCTGGAAGTGACGCTCGGCTGCCGACGCGATCTCCATGCGTCTCGAACGCGAGTCCTCCCGGAAGCCTTCGATCCGGGACTGCTCGGCATGCTGGCGTGCCGACGCAGCGGCGTCGCCCACATCAGGCGCCGCCAGGGTGCCGGTGACGATGATCTCATCGCGGTCACCCGTCACCTCGACCGGCCCGACGAACCATCCGTCTGGGACCCGCCCTGCAAACCAACCGAGAATCGTCTCGTCGTTCATCGATGCGCCTCCTCTGTGGCCTACAGGGAAGGTTACTCGATTACTTGATTACATGGTTACCCGATACCTGGTTACCCGAGTGGAGATCCATCGCCGGCATCGGTCACCGGATCCCGCTTGTCGGGAAGCGCCCAAAACGCCAGCGCCGCCAACGACGCCGCCCCCAGCGCCAAACCCAGCCAGCCCCAACCTCGGGTCTGCGAGGAGACACCCGATACGGTCGTAGGAGGCGCAACAGGCAGGGCTCCGAGCAGCGCCCGATCGAGACCGATGTCGGTGAGACGGGCCGGTTCGGACTGGGTACCCGCCCCATCGAGAGCCTCGAACACCACCACGAGATCGATACGTCCCACTTCGAAGATGCCCCCGTAGCGTCCCGACGAACGTTCGCGGAGCGCGAAGGTCTGCTGACGGCCACCCGGTTCGATCACATGGGCAACGACAGAGCCCCCGGGCGGCGCGGAAACCGACAGGTCGATCTCCATCATGGAGGCTCCCGCCTCCCGTCCCTCGACCTCGGGAGCGACGAAGAACCCGCCCACCTGCAACGCCATCGCCAACGCAACCAGCCAGTTCATGGTCCCTGCAGGCTACGCCCGATCTGGAATCCTGGGTGCGGCACTACGCTCGCGGCGCGCCATGACGACTCCACGCACACTCTTCGAAAAGGTCTGGGACGATCATGTGGTCCGTGCCGTGCCCGGGGAACCGGCGTTGCTGTACATAGACCTGCACCTCGTCCACGAAGTGACGTCTCCTCAGGCTTTCGACAGTCTTCGACTGGCGGGGCGGACCGTTCGGCGCCCCGACCTCACCGTTTCCACCATCGACCATGGGGTTCCCACCAAGGACCGGGCACTGGGCATCAAAGACGCCATGTCCAAGAAGCAGATCGACACACTCATCGCCAACTGCCAGATGTACGGGATCACCCTTTACGGTCTCGACGACCCCCGGCAGGGCATCGTTCATGTGATCGGACCCGAACAGGGCATCACGCAGCCAGGCATGACGATCGTGTGTGGAGACTCCCACACTGCCACTCACGGGGCCTTCGGAGCCTTGGCGTTCGGGATCGGCACCTCAGAGGTGGAACACGTCCTGGCGACCCAGACCTTGCCCCAGGTGAAGCCGAAGTCGATGGCCATCACTGTCAACGGAGCGCTCGCCACCGGTGTCACAGCCAAGGACATCATTCTCGGCATCATCGCCCGCATCGGGGCAGCAGGCGCCAACGGCCACGTCATCGAGTACCGCGGACCGGCCATCGAGGCGCTGTCGATGGAAGGACGAATGACGATCTGCAACATGTCGATCGAGGCCGGCGCCCGTGCCGGGATGATCGCGCCAGACGAGACGACGTTCGCATACCTGAAGGGTCGGCCCCACGCCCCGCAGGGAGCAGACTGGGATGCCGCGCTCGACGAGTGGCGAACCCTCCCCACCGATCGCGCCGCTTCCTTCGACACCGAGTTGACGCTCGACGCTGACCAACTCGCCCCCCACGTCTCCTGGGGAACCAATCCCGGCCAGACGCTACCGATCACCGAGGTGATCCCTGATCCCGCCTCCTTCCAGGACCCGGTCGACCGCGAATCGGCTGAACGAGCCCTCGCCTACATGGGCCTGGAACCGGGGACGCCGATCACCGACATCCGCCCTGACCGCATTTTCCTTGGCTCCTGCACCAACGCTCGAATCGAGGATCTGCGGGAGGCGGCCAAGATCGTCGCCGGCCGCACGATCGCCCCCGGTATCAGCGCCATGGTCGTTCCCGGCTCGGGACTGGTGAAACTCCAGGCAGAAGAAGAGGGCCTCGACGAGATCTTCCTGGCCGCCGGGTTCGAGTGGCGCGACGCGGGCTGTTCGATGTGTCTGGGAATGAACCCCGACATTCTCGCGCCGGGCGAGCGGGCCGCATCGACATCGAACCGCAATTTCGAAGGCCGGCAAGGGAAGGGTGGACGCACTCACCTCGTGTCACCGGCGATGGCCGCCGCTGCCGCCATCGCAGGCCGCTTCGTCGACGTACGCACGTGGGTTTGAGGGGAGATCGCCGATGCAACCGGTGAATGTCATCACGGGCACGATCGCACCGCTTCCCCGCTCAAACGTGGACACCGACCAGATCATGCCCAAGAACTTCCTCAAACGGGTGGAACGCACCGGTTATGGCGAATTCGTGTTCTGGGACTGGCGGAAGGACGAAGACAACTTCGTGCTCGCCCGTCCGGAATACGCCGACGCGACGGTGCTCGTCACCGGAGCCAACTTCGGCTCGGGTTCGTCACGCGAGCATGCACCATGGGGTCTGCAGGATTGGGGATTCGAAGCTGTTGTTGCCCCCTCCTTTGCAGACATCTTCTTCAACAACTGCACGAAGGTCGGTCTGCTTCCGGTGGTGCTGTCCGAGAAGGAAGTCCAGTGGCTGATCGAACTCGGAGAGTCCGACCCGACCGCTGCGATCACGATCGACTTGGACGCTCAGACCGTCGTGTTCGGCGCAGAGTTCGAGGCTCGCTTCGACATCGACCCCTTCACCAAACATCGACTCTTGAACGGTCTCGACGACATCGGCCTGACGCTCCAACATGTCTCCGACATCGACGCGTTCGAGGCTGTCAGACCGTCCTGGAGACCAACTCTGACGTGATCGGTCCGAGAGCCGAATGATCCGCTCCCGTCATCGGTCCACGACACGGCTCGGATCCGGGTCACCGACAAGCAAGCACACGATCCGGCCGGCGCGGATATCGGTCGCAACGCCTACGCTCCCCGCACCGTGACACCGCTGACCCCGCCACCATCATGAGGCTCGGACGGCGAGACTCCGGACCGATCCCGCCCGCAGTCGATCGGTTGCACATGGCGGGGCAGATCTCCTGGGACATCCTCCGTGTACTGGCCCTGGCGGCGGTGGCGATCTGGCTGCTTTACCAGGTGAAGCTCATCGTCATCCCGTTGATGCTCGGAACCTTCGCTTCGAGCCTCGGTACTCCGCTCGTGAGCCGCCTCGACGCGCGTGGCCTGCCGCGCCTCCTCTCGACGTGGATCGTCGCCCTCGGGTCCGGGCTGACCGCATTCCTGCTCGGGTGGTTCCTGTTCGCCGAGATCCAGGGTTCGGCCGACGAGTTGGCGTCGGCATTGGCGGACGCATGGGAGGAGCTCGCGCGCTGGCTCGAGTCCGTGCCGGCGTTCGGGGGCCAGAGCCTGCTGGACGCCGTGGAGCAGACGGTCCAGAACGTGGGCGGCGAGGAGAACGGTCTCGGCCGCCAGGTGTTCAGCGGTTTCGGCTCCGTGACCGAAGCCATCGCCGGCATGTTCCTCACGGCCGTGACGGCGTTCTTCATCGTGAAGGACGGCGACCGTTTCTGGGAGTGGCTCCTCTCGAAGGTACCCGACGGGGAGCGTCCCGGAATCGCCGCCGCCGGAGCGGCGGCATGGATGACCTTGCGTCGCTACTTCTATGGGACGGCCCTCGTCGGCGTCGTCAACGGCACTGCGTTGGCGGTCACGTTGCTCATCATCGGCGCCCCCCTGGTCATCCCACTGGCGATCCTGATGTTCCTGGGTGCGTTCTTCCCGCTGATCGGCGCGGTGGTGTCGGGAGCCGTCATCAGCCTCACAGTGCTCGCGACGAACGGAGTCACAGACGCTCTCATCGTGGCGGTGGTCGTCATCATCGTCCAACAGTTGGAAGGCGACCTCGTCGCCCCGGTGGTACTCGGTAGGGCGGTGTCTCTCCACCCTTTGATCATCCTCTTCGGGATCACCGCCGGCTTCGTCGTCGGAGGCATCGTCGGGGCTTTCGTCACCGTCCCGTTCATCGCCATCACCGCCCAGACGATCCGCACGCTGCGTCCGGAAATTCTCCAGACCGAGTGAACCCGTCGTCCGCATGAAGGTGACGACACTGTCAGCGGCGAACGTGGCGGGGCACTGTCATCCTCGAGGCTCGTGGTGTCGTACCACCAGATCACCGAAGGGCGGCCACACTCGCATGGCCCAGGCGTCGAAGGCGCGATTGGTGAGGGCGACCGCAGCCACGTCGATCGATGGGTCCACCCACAGGAAGGTGCCCGAACCGCCGAAGTGGCCGAAGGTCGCCGGCGACGTCAGGCTGCCGGACCAATGAGGGGACTTTGCCCCCTTGACCTCGATGGCCAGTCCGAAGGGGTTCGGATCGAAGCGTCCGATCCCTGGGAGCACGCCGCCGAGATCAGGGAACACCGGCGAGCGGGCCATCTCCATCGTGGCGTCAGACACCAGGCGGGGACGCATGAACTCGGCAGCCAAAGCCGCCACGTCGGCGACCGACGAACGCATCTCCTGCGCCGGGGACCCGTAGAGAACAGTCTTGGAGAGTCCGAGCGGCTCGAGGACTCCCAGCCGCAGATACTCGCCATACGGCATACCGGTGCGCTTCTCGAGATGAGCGGTGAAGCGCTCGATGCCCGTGTTCGAGTAGACGCGGCGGGCCCCCACCCCCGCCACGATCCGATCGCTGTCGAAGTCGTAGCCCGCGCTGTGCGAAAGCAGATGGCGGACCGTGGCTCCTTCGGGGCCGGCAGGGTCGTCCAGATCGATGCTCCGTTCCTCGATTGCGATCAGCGCCGTCATCGCTGCGAAGAGCTTGGCGATCGAAGCAAGCTCGAACACGCCATCGTCCCCGGACCGTTCCACCACCTGCCCAGCCCGCAGAATCGCGAACCCCGCGCGCTCGACCGGCCACGTGGCGAGCTGTTCGGATGGGGTCACGTTCCGCTCCAGTGACCTCGGACGCGGAGTACATCCCGGAGGAGGTCGGGACGATCGGTGATCACCGCATCCACTCCGAGGTCGTAGAAGCGGTGCATCTCGTCGGCATCGTTCACTGTCCAGACATGTGCTTGATATCCGCGGCGGTGGAACGAGGCCACCGTCCGGCGCGTCAACGGCCTCAGGGGTCCGAGGCTGACAGGGAACTGCACGGCATCGGCGAGCTTCGGCGCCCGGCCGGCAAGTGCTCCGGCGAAAGCGACCATGGAGCGGAATGGGCCGGTCGAGGTGGCAACCGAACCGCCGCTTGCCCGGCGGAACGCGGCCAGTCGGCGATCCGAGAACGATCCTGCGACGATCCGGTCGTGGAGACCGTGTCGTTCGATCAGCTGCCACAAGGGTGCTACGAGGCCGTCCTGTTTCAGGTCCACGATCAGCCGGGTCTTCGGGAAAGAGGTGGCCAATTCTTCGAGAGTCGGAATCCGAACGTCGCCGCCGCGGTACGGAAATTCCTCATGCGGAGCGTGGTGGTACCCGGCATCGACATCAGCCAGTTCCCGCAGAGTGAGCGCCGAAACAGGCCCGAGCCGATCGGTGGTGCGGTCCAGTTTGGCGTCGTGGAGGCACACCAACGTTGCGTCGGCGGTGAGGTGGAGGTCGGTCTCGAGCCAATCGAACCCGAGCTCCACCGCCCCGGCGAACGCCACCATCGTGTTCTCCGGCCACAGGATGCGGCTCCCGCGGTGTGCAACACCGAAGGGGGTCGATCGTTCCAAGACTGGCATCAGCGCTCCTCCCGGCGATCGGCGCCACCACGACGACAGGTCCTGCCAGCGGCAGGACCTGTCGTGATGCGAGGTTTCTCGCCGATCAGTCGGCGACGCGGTCCTTGAGCCCCTTGGCGGGCGCAAAGTGCGCATATGTCTTGGCGGCAATGGTGATTTCTTGGCCGGTGGCGGGGTTGCGGCCCTTCCGAGCCGAACGCGACCGGGTGGTGAAGTTGCCAAATCCTGCGATCGAAACCTTGCGACCTGCGTCCAACTCGACGGCGATGATTCCTTCACCATCTTTGGTCGAGAAGATTGCGTCGATGACATCGGCGGCCTGAGCCTGAGTCAGGTCGGCTTTCTTGGCGAGCTTCTGCGCCATCTCAGCCTTGTTCATCGGTCCTCCTTGTAGCGGCGTGTACCTCCGGGGAGCTGCCCCGGTATAGGGAAACATAGCGTCACTATTGACGTTCTCAGGGTCTTGTCGCCACAACCACACCGCCGCGAAGCACCGAGGAGGCCCAACCAGAGTCGGGAAGACGGATGAGATCTCCGAGAGAGTCGGTGTCGAGAACGATCAGATCCGCGATGTCGCCCGGTCGGACCCTGCCACGCTCGGGGTCGCCGAGTGCGAGCGCGCCACCCCGTGTTGCCGACCAGATCGCCTCGGAGATCGACAAACCCCCCACCTCGACGAGCAGCGTGATCATGAACGCGGGCGATCGCAGCAGCCTCCGGTCGGGGTCGTTGCGGCTGGCCAGCCCGAGCACCGCTCCTGCGTCCCACAGCTTGCGGGCGGGGAGCGAGCGTCCGTCGAGGAGCGTCAGCGGCTCGACGATCGACACCACTCCATCCACCGGGGACAGATGGCCGGCGCCCGAAATCGACAGTGCGCCCTCGGCGGCGTCGATGCATTCCGCCGGCTCGTCACAGACCACGATGCGCGGACGAAGAGGCCGGATCGAATCGAGCCTCGCCTCGATGGCCCCGTGCGGTTCTGCGTGACAGGACACGATGGCATTGGATGCCAGCCGGGACGCAGCCGGAATCAGGATCCGTCGGATCGCTTCGGGTGTCATCGTCGGCGGGACACGCCACGAGACCGTCACCGAGGCGGCCACCTTCTCTGCCAAGCCACGCCCCGCAGCCAGAGCCACGGTCTCGGTGAGTGGGTCGTCGCTGCCGCCCACCGCGAGATCGAATGAGGTGACGCCTTCCTGAATCATCATGGCCGCGAGGTCTGCGGCTCTCTCGACGGCGGCTTCGGGCTGGAGGCCGGGCGTCGTCCCCAGGAGGTCGGTTCCCGCATCGATGAAACCCGGGCAGACGATGCGCCCACCGGCATCGAGGACCGGGAGTTCGGCATACCGGCTGGGAAGGTGGCGCTGCGAGCCGACCCAGGTGACTCGTCCCCGGCGGATGGCCACCGCGGCGTCGGGGACCCATCCGAGGAGACCGTCGTTGCGACGGTCGTTGGTGATGAGGCACCCGATCGAAGTCACGACCCTGTCGATCTCTTCGGGACGGGTGGTGTCGAGGGCTACTTCGGCGGCGACGGCCGCACAGTCTCCGCAGATGCCGATCCCGCGTGGGCCCGCCACCACCGAGCCGGCCACCTCGGCGTTTCGACCGCAGAATGAGCACCGTGCCGTCGCCATGCGGGCCCACGGTACAAGTCAGGCCCTGTCCTTCTCGGCTTCCTGAGATTTCGCGAGCTCGATCGTCTCGACCATCGCGTGCGCCACCGCGGCCATCGCCATCGCCTGTTGCGGGTCGAGCTTGCCCTCGTGAACTTCGGCGACGGCGCGTTCGAGTCGGGCGACGACATCGTCGAGATTCTCCGCCGGCGCCCTCCGGACACGGTCGGCGGCTTTCGTCGTCTGTTCCCGAACCTCACGCCGCTCGACATGACGATCAGGGTCATGCGCGAAGCAGAAACCGCGAGGGCTGACTGCAGCCGATCCGCAGATCTTGCCGTCCGAACGGATACCGAGACAGGTGAGCCCACTCACCGGCTCAGGCGGGGGTTCGGCCGTCACGTCATCGGTCGACATGGAACGCCCGGTGGGAGGACCGTCGACACGCAGTGGCGAGCCCGCCGCGTCGCCGTCACCGCGACGCGCCGCGTCCACCCGCTGTCGCATCGCGGAGAGCGGGACCTTGTTCTCGCTGGCGGTGAACGCCCTTCCGGCCGGCGTCTCGGTGAACACGCTCACCGCGGCAGCCGGAGTGGGATCCACCTCGTTTCGCCTACGCCACCACGCCACGACACGATCGACTGGATGACCGATGTGGTGGCCACGCAACGATTGGATCATCGGCATGGCTTCGTAGGAGAACCGAATGGCGTCCTCGGCGGTGAAAATGAGCTGGTCGTCGCCGACTCGGAGATCAAACCGGTCACTGTCCAGCCGCGAGACCTCGATCTGGTCGATCGGATAGCTTCCGAGTGTCTCGCCGTCGCTCGTGACCACGAGAGCACGATCGGATACGGCGAGTTCGACCGCCAGCCCCCCGTCACGACGGGCCGCGTCCAGTTCCAGGATCCCCCTGTACCTCAGATCAGACTCCCGAGTCGGCGGTCGCGCGGAGAGTAGCGTCGGAACCCCCTTGTCAGGAGAACTCATGTCTGTCGAATACGCCCTCGTCGACGAGGTGGCGGTCATCACACTCAATCGCCCGCAGGTGTTCAACTCGATCGACCAGTCCCTCACCGACGGCCTCCGCGTCGCCTTCGAGCAGGCATCGACAGAAGCCCGGGCGGCAGTATTGACGGGCGCGGGCAAGGCCTTCTGCGCAGGCGCGGACCTCAGCGACCTGCTCGACGAGTACGCACACGGCGGACCCGACCTGCACAAGACCATCACCGAGCGATTCAATCCGGCAGTCGACGCAGTCTTGGATGCGGAGCTTCCGGTCGTCGCCGCCGTCAACGGTGCCGCCGCCGGGGCGGGAATGGGCCTTGCGCTGGCGTGCGACGTGCGAGTCATGGCTGAGACGGCGTTCTTCATGAGCGCGTTCATCAACGTGGCGCTGGTACCCGACACGGGATCGGCGTGGTTTCTCCCGCAGATGGTCGGCGTCTCGAGAGCGATGGAGATTGCGATGTCAGGGCGACGCGTGCTCGCCCAGGAAGCGTTGGAACTGGGGCTCACCGCCGAGGTCGTGGAAACAGACGCAGTGGTGGCGACGGCTGTCGAGCGGGCCGCAGCGATGACAGCCGGACCCAGACGAGCCTATGTGGAAACCCGTCGGATCATCCACCTCGGCGCGGCCGCCACTCTGAAGGACACCATCGCCCGAGAAGCCCAGATCCAAGGCGAACTCGGCGCCCGCGCCGCCCACCGGGAAGGAATGGCAGCCTTCGTCGAGAAACGCCAACCCAACTTCCGCCAAGCCGATTAGCCCGTTCCTCCCCTGGGGAAGGTGGCCCCGGCGCGCACGGCGGGGCCGGAGGGGGCAGGCGCGAGACTGCAGTCTCAGGGCCTGATGAGGTGGATGTCGAGGTCGATTGCGCCGTCGAGGCCCTTGCCGAAGGCGACGGCGACCTCGGTGTTGAGCCACGCCAGCTCCTCGTTGCCGGTGTGGAAGGTGATGAGTTCCTTCGGATGGGCTTCGGCCTTCGACACCGAGATGCTCACACCCGTGGCGGTGTAGCCGACCGAATCGCGCTTTTCGCCGATCACGCCGTGGATGTCGAGTGACAGGTTCCCATCGGAGCGGAACGTGACATAGTCGACTCCTGCCACCGGACGCTCGCCTTCCCAATGGGGCGAGGTGGCGGTGCCTTCGAACGGAAAGTCGACCCGCATGCCCGATGGGCCGTTGCCCACGATACGGGGACTCATCGTGGCCTTGATGCTGCAGAAATGTACGAGTTCGGGCACATCGGCTCCTTGGTTCGGGGCGTCGGCTGGACAGTACCGACGATCGCACCGGGGGGCGGTCAGACCACGGACTCGGTGGGGCGTTCGACGGCCGGATCGCCCCGGCGACGATGCCACGCCTCCCAGATGGCAAGAAGCGACGGCAGCACCAGAAGGGCGCCGATCAGTGCCAGGCCGATCGCGTAGACCGTCACCTGACCCATCTGCTGGAAGGGTGTCAACGTGGACGACATCAGGATGCCAAAGCCCGCCATGGTCGTGAACGCCGACCCTGCCAGGGCGGCACCGGTGTGGCGGGTCGTCGAACGGAGGGCATCACCCAACGTTTCGTATCTGACCCGGTCCTCTTCGAACCGCCTGGCGATGTGGATCGTGAAGGGAACCCCGATGCCCACCGCCAGGGCCGCCAGGGTGGCGGTGACCGGGCCGAAGGGTATCCCGGTGGCGTACATCATCCCGTAGGTCCAGAAAACGACCAGGGCGACGGGCAGCATCGTGATGACACCCAGGAAGGGCCGGCGGTTCTCCACCCAGAAGCTGACCATCAACACGAGCGTGGCGATCACGAGGGTGATCAGCAGGGACTGCGTCTGGCTGCTCGCCAACGCATCAACGATCACAGCCGAGATGATCTGATTCGACGTCGGCACCGCATCGGCTCCGACGGCTTCGACGGGAACGACGACCTCGGCGAGGCTGTCTCGCAGCTCCTGAGCCCGAGACTCGCCAGCCTGGGTCGAGATGTCGAAGAGGACCGCGTCGATCCGATCTCCGTCGAAATGCATGACGGCGGACGCCTGCTCAGGCGCCGCTTCGGCCACGGCGAGATACAAGGGGGTGAGGTCGGCACCTGCCGGCGCTGTCAGGTCGGGACCGAGTTCCAGGCTCTCGACCAACTCGACGATGTGCGGCGGAGCGCCAGAAGCTCCGTCAGGACCGGGGGCGAGGAGCTGGTGCAACAGCCCGATCGGCGACTCCGCTTGGGCGACGGCTCCGCCCGGAGTGTCGAAGGCAATCACGTCCGGGACACCGGCGAGCGCTCGGTTCGCTTCCACGAGGGAGTTGTGCGCGGCGGCGTCTGCGAAGTCGATCCCGTCGTGGGCTTCGACCAGGATCTGGGTCGACTCGCCGAAGCCTCCCCCGAACTCGTCGGTGAGGATGTTGAGCGTTTCGACGACAGGGGAGTCCTCCGGCAGGAAGTCCGTGAACGAAAACCGGGTCTCGAGCTGGGTCAGCCCCCACACGCCGAGGCCCCCGAGGAGCAGGGCGACGATGACAGTCGGCACGGCGGCGCGATCGGCAAGCACCGAGGTCCTTTCGATCATTCGACTGAGCGCACCTTCGCCCGCCTGCTCCATCTCGGCGACGGGCAGCGTCCCCTTGCGCTCCGCCCGACGGTCGAGCAACGCCCGGAGGGCAGGCACGAATGTGAGCATCAGGACGAACGACGACACGATGCCCACTGCCGCGAGGATTCCGAAGTCCTTCAGGGCGGGGACCGGGTTGAAGACATTGGTCAGGAATCCGATCGCCGTGGTCAGCGTCGCCAGCGTGAGTGCGACTCCCACTGTCCCGATGGCCGTCGAGATCGACTGATCGACCGTGTCGCCATTCCCGACCTGTTCCCGGTAGCGGGAAGTGAGGTGGATCGCATAGTCGACGCCGAGACCGATCAACAGCACCGGAACGATCTGAGTCACCTGGTTGAAGCTCCCGAGGACACCGATCTCGAGCAGGAGCGCTCCGATCCCTTGCATCCAGACGATGGCGAGAATGATCGTGAGAATCGTGAGCGCCATGTCCGCCAGCGCCCGGCGTGCGCTGCGTGTCACATTGGACGCAGAGCCGACGACACCGAGAAGGGCCCTCGCCACCACGAACGCCACGACACCAACTGCTGCGGCGTTGGCGACACCGCCGACGCCCTCGAGAGCGGTTCCGAAGAACATTCCGGCGCCGGCCAGGACACCGATGGTGACGGCGGCAGGACGCAACCACACCGGACCCCTCGCTCGGTACGTGAACACGAAGAGGAGGATCACGACGATGATCGCGAGTGCTGCTCCGAAGAGGGTGCCGACCTCGGTGAGGAATTCATCCTGATCCCCGAACAGCAACCCGAAGCCGAATGGGCGGATTTCGATGCCATCGATCGCGATCGACTCCAGGGACTCGCCGAGTTGAGTCTCGATCTCGATCTGGCTGTTGAGCGCCTCTTCAGCTCCGAGGCCCTCGGGTGCCTCGACGAACATCAGAACCAGGCCGGCTGTCGCCGATGCCTGCGCAGGGTCGGCGCTCTGGCTGAGCAGACGCACGAACTGGCCACGCTGGGCGTCGGGAAGGTCCGGGCTCGTCAAGACATCGCGGTAGGCCTGCTGCACTTCGGCATCGGACAGTGACGCCGGATCGACGTCGTCGGCGGCGAGCCCTTCCAGTACCGGGGCGAGGTAGCTGATGACGGGCGGCTGTCCGGGCCCGAGCGCAACGAGGGCGCCGGCGCCAGCCGATGACATGACAGCGTCGGTGATCTCGGTGACAGCCTGCAGACCTGCCCGGGAGACGACATTCCCGTCCGGCGCCCGAACGATCACCTGGAAGACCGATGATTGCGACTCGGCACCGAACAAGTCACCGATCCGCTCGGAGGCGGCGATCTCTTCGTTGTCGGGTGCGAAGCCCTCGTTACCGGTCGCAGTTTCGGGCTGAATGATCCCGAACGCGGCTCCGAAGGCTGATGTCAGGACGACGATCACGACGACGACGGCCACTGGAGCGGTGCGGACTGCGCGGGCGAACGCGCGGATGACGGATTTCACGGTTTCCCCTGTGATCGGAGTGGACGACGAGGTCCGACGATGAGCGATCTTGACGACGGAAAGCTACTGCGTGGCGTCATCAAACCGAATTCGACACGGCGTCGGCTCAGGGGTGCAGCGCGGTCACCGCGCCCAGAAACCGGTCGTTCTCGTCCGGTTCACCCACGGTGACCCGCACCCACTGACCGAAGACCCGCACGATCAGCCCATGTCGCAGGTACGCGGTGGCCGGATCCTCCAGGGACGAGGCATCCACGAACACGAAGTTGCCCTGGGACGGGACGTGTCCGACACCGAGTTCGGCGAGGCTCCGTTCGATCCTCGACCTCTCGGTGGCGTTCCTTTCCATCCGGGCCTGCAATTCGGCAGGGTGTCGAAGCGATTCGAGCGCCGCCAATTGTGCAAGGGTCGACACCGTGAAGGGCGCCTGTGCTTTGCGGAGTTCGGTGACGGTCTCCGGACGGGCGACGGCATACCCGGCGCGCAACGCGGCGAGCCCGTGAATTTTCGAGAATGTCCTGGTCACCACCACGTTGGGTCGTTCCAGCGCGAGGGGAATTGCCGTCGCGTGGTCGGGTGCGGTGACGTACTCGTGGTACGCCTCATCGATGACGACCAGGACCCGCTCAGGGACCGCCTCCACGAATCGCGAGATCTCGGATGCCGTCACATGGGTCCCGGTGGGGTTGTTGGGGTTGCACACGTACACGACGGTCGTGTCGTCACCGATCGCATCGGCCATGGCATCGAGATCGTGGCGTTGGTTGGCGAGCGGGACCTCGACGCGGTGGGACATCGCGAGGACCGAGGCCAGGCGGTAGATCACGAACGACGGCCAGGCGTAGACGGCTGACGTTCCCGGACCGCCCATCCCCAGCGCGATCACCCTCAGCAACTCGGATGACCCTCCACCCATCCAGACGCTGGCCTCGTCGACGCCGAGGTTGGTGGCGAGAGCACGGCGCAACTCGACTGCATCGTTGTCGGGGTAGCGGTGCACACTGCCGGCGCCCTCCCGGATCACCGCCTGCACAGCTTCCAGCGGGGGAACGGCCGACTCGTTCGAGGCGAGTTTGACGATGTCGTCCGGATCGAAGCCGTGTTCCCGGGCGATCTCAGCGACGGACCTGCCCGGCAGATAGGGCGAGATCTCACGAATGTCTGCTCGGAAGTTCGGCACGGCACCCGAGACTAGGGCCGAGTCGTTGGCTGATATCTCGATGCTGGCCAGGCCTGCCAGACTCCGGCGCCGTGCGCATGACCTTCTCCACGGCGGTCCTCGCCGTCCTCATCGGAGGATGCGGGAGTGCCCCGATGTCGCCTGCCAACATCGCATCCGAGCCGGGCGGCGTGCTTGCGGTGTCGTTCACTCGGACATTCCCTGCCGGATTCTGGGAACTGGGCGCGCATGCCTACCGGCTCGTGATCGTCTGCCCCACCCAGCGCGTCGGACCACCGGTGGTGCGTTTCGAGGTGAGCGAGGATGCGGCACGATTCGGTGAGGTCTACCTCCGCTTCGACGGTCCCGGTACCAGCCTGCTCTCCCCGGCCGATCTCGCCGCCATCCACCCCGCGGACACGACGGTGGCCGTGGTCACACTCGCCGGGATGACCGAGAGCGACGCAGAAGAGGCACGCTCGGAATGCGAAGCCACGGTGGTTTACGACGGGCGGGAACCCGATCAGCTGGAACCGGGAACGCCCTTCAGTCCGTGAACCCGGGCACGGGGAGGAACCAGTCATAGAAGTCGGGGTCCCGGTAGACCTGCTCGAAGGTCTCGAAGTGGCCGGCGTCGTCGACGACGCGAAAGTCGACTTCGCTCCCGCATCTCGTCTCCCATCTCTCGACGACCGCCATGTTGAGTTCGAGGAGAGAGATGAGGTCTCGCGAACCGTGATAGGCCCGAAGGTCGACCTCGGCGAGCGAGCAGACGTCGATGTCCTCGGGGAGCTCAGTCGAGCCGTATCCACTCCCCGACACCGAGGCCACCGTTGCGAAGCGGTCGGGAAAGTGTGTTGCCAGATGCCAACTGCCATACCCGCCCATGCTGAGACCCGTCAACGCCACGACAGCCGGATCGATGTCAAAACGCGCCAACACCTCGTCGATCAACGCCAGCACCGTGGCGGGCTGGCGGCCCATGTCCCAGGAAGTCCCCGGTGCGGCCTGTGGGGCGAGCAGTACGAAGGGCCGCTCGGAAGGAAGCCCTTCGAAGGCCAGAACTCCCGCCAACCCGTAGGAAGTCAACCAGCGACTGTCGTAGTCGTCGTCTCCGGAGCCGTGCAGAAAGACGACCAGAGGAACGTCGTCGCCGACCTCATAGCCGGGCGGGAACCACATGAGATAGCGCATTTCGTCCACCGGGACGGCGCGTGACACCAGGTCATCGGGCACGTCGAAGATGGCGCCCAGGAACACTCCCGTCTGAAGCGGGGTTCCACACGCACCCAGGAAGACGAGCAGGAACACGAGGCGTCGCACGCCCCGGATCATCCCACGCCGCACGAACCTGAATGATCGGTACCCTCGACGCCAATGACGGTTGCCGACTCGACCCGCGCCCTCGTCCATCCCCTCGCGGCTCCCTTCCGGCTCGACGGGTCGAACGGCGAGGCCTTCGTCCTCATCCACGGTTTCACCGGCAACGCCGCCCACTTCCGTCCCCTCGGCGCACAATTGGCAAACCGCGGGTACACCGTGAACGCGCCGCTCTTGGCAGGCCACGCCCGTGACCCCGAGGCGATGAGACACATCAGTCGGGCCGATTGGATCGAGAACACCCTCGACGCCATCCGTGAGGTCGGCGATCATCGGCGTGTCCATCTCGTCGGTCTCTCGATGGGCGGTCTGCTCGCAATCGTCGCAGCCGGTGCCGATCGGGTGGCGACCGTGACGACGATCAACGCTCCCGTCGTCTTCCGCGACCGCCGCGTCCGCATCGCCCCCATCGCCGTACGCCTCAAGCCGCTCGTGCGGTGGCCCGAGGAGCCCGCCCCTGACATCGACGAAGAGGTGCTGCCGTTCTGGATTCACGCCACGGAGTGTCCGACGTCGGCCGTGGCCGAGCTGTACGCATTGTCCCGCCAAGCTGTCAGGTCGGCGGAGCACGTCAGCGTGCCGTCGCTGGTGATCCAGTCGAGGACCGACGACACGGCGCACCCCAAGAGTGGTCCCAGGCTCCGAGCGGCGCTGGGTGGGGACAGTCGCCTCCTGTGGCTCGAGCATTCGATCCACAACTCGCTCTTCGACCGTGAGCGCCATGTCATCCGCGACGCCGTCGTCGAACTGGTGGGCCGATGACCACGATCGCCGTTTTCGGATCCTCGATCTCCCATCCGGGCTCGGCCGAGTGGATCGAGGGCGAAGCGCTCGGACACGGCATCGCCGAACGGGGATGGGCCGTCGCCACCGGTGGATACGGCGGAACCATGGAAGCGGTGTCTGCGGGAGCCGCACACCGGGGTGGTCACGTCATCGGAGTGACCGCGCCAACGGTCTTCCCCGCTCGAAGTGGCGCCAACCGCCATGTCGACGCCGAGATCGTCGAATCCACGATCTCACGACGGATCGCCCGCCTGGTCGAGTCCAGCGACGCGGTCATCGCCCTGCCCGGCAGTATCGGCACCCTGGCCGAGTTGGTGATGGCGTGGAACGCCTCCTTTGTCGCCGAGTTCAGCGGGTCGCCGGCGCGACCCGTGGTCGCGGTCGGTCCCGTCTGGCGGGCGATCCTCGATGAGATCGACCTTCGTCTTCGAACCGGGGGCGGGATCGTCCGTCTGGTCGACACCGCCGCCGAGGCGCTCGACGTCGTCGAAGCGACGATCGCCCCGTCCCGGGATCTGCACATCTAGTCTTTCTCGAATGGCCCGTCACGTGTCGACTCGTAAGCGTCGGAACGCCCGTCCAAAGGGCGAATGTCGCAACGGCCACACCTACAGCCGTGGCCAGGAGATCGGCGGCGGGATCCTCCGATTCGTCTGCTTGGCGTGTGGAGGAGTGAGCATCGACGTCACGGGTGCCGACCTCCCCTCCACCGGCGGTTCGCTCTTCGAGCCATCGGATGGTGTACTCGGTCGCTCGTGAACAACACACCCATCCTGGCTGCGGGCGGACTCGTGCTCCGCACCGAACCGGGCGGTGCGATCCGTGTTCTCGTCGCCCACCGCCCCGCCTACGACGACTGGTCACTACCGAAGGGGAAAGCCGACGCCGGCGAGTCCCCCGAATCCACCGCGGTACGCGAAGTCGAGGAGGAAACGGGCGTCCAGGCCGACGTGATCGCTCCTCTCGCCGAGGTCGAGTACAGGCTCGCCTCGGGCAAGCGCAAAGTCGTCCGCTACTACGCGATGAAGTTGCGATCCGAGCGTCCCTTCACACCGAACGACGAGGTCGACCAGATCAGGTGGGTCTCCCCCACCGACGCGGCGGGTCTCCTCACCTACGAACACGACCGGGCACTCGTGGGCTCGGACCTGGAGAAACTCCTGTCCATCGGAACCGTCTGGTTGGTGCGCCATGCGGCGGCAGGGGACCGTTCGAGGTGGACCGGCGACGACCAGCTGCGGCCACTCACGCCCAAGGGCCACCGACAGGCCGCAGCCATCGCCGACGCCCTCTCTCCGCACGGGGTGGATGCCGTCTACTCCTCTCGGTATGTGCGGTGCCGGGAGACAGTCCTACCGCTCGCCGAGCGGATCGGAGTGCCCGTCGAAGACCACGAATGTCTGGCCGAAGGGGCAAAAGCCGCCCGCACTCTCGAATGGCTGCGGACACTGGGGGGACGACACGTCGTTGCGTGTAGCCACGGTGACGTGATACCAGGCGTGATCCGCCACCTCGAAGACCTGGGAGTCCCCCTCTACAGCGCGAACGGGGTCTTCGACGTGAAGAAGGGCTCGATATGGACTCTGGCGCTCGAAGGCGACACGGTGGTCTCGGCCACGTACACACCTCCCCCGGCGGGATGAATGGGGCCCGCTTCGGTGGTCGGGGGACCTCAGTCGAGGGCGGCGGCGACGAGGGCGGCCTGCTCGACTAGGTGACGTTTGAGCGAGCCGGTCGCGGGGCTCGCAGCCGGGCTCCTGCCGGCGTAGCGGGCTTCCCGCCCGAAGATGCGGCGCAGTTCGTGCCAGATGAATCCGTACGCACCCATGTTCTGGGGCTCCTCCTGACACCACACCAGTTCGGCTTCCGCATGCGCCCCTGCCACTGCAGACAGTTCCGCCTCGGGAACCGGGAACAGCTGTGGGACACGAACGATGGCGACGCCGTCGATTTCGTTGGCTTCACGATGCGCCGTCAGGTCGTGGAACACCTTGCCGGTGCACAAGACCACCCGGCGCGCATCAGAAGGCTGGGTCGGGTCCACTACCACAGGTTCGAAAGAGCCACCGGTCAGATCTGCTGTGGTTCCGAACGAGGCCTTGGTCCGGAGCAACGACTTCGGTGTGAAGACGACCAACGGCTTACGCGGCCTCAGGAGGGCCTGGCGACGCAGCAGGTGGAAGTACTGGCCGCTGGTGGCCGGCACCACGACCCGCATGTTGTCGTGGGCGCACAGGTTGAGGAATCGCTCGATCCGCGCCGAGGAGTGCTCCGGTCCCTGGCCCTCGTAACCGTGGGGCAACAGGAGGGTCAGGCTCGTCCGCTCCCCCCACTTGCTCTCCCCGGGAGCGATGAACTGGTCGATGATGACCTGGGCACCGTTGGCGAAGTCGCCGAACTGGGCTTCCCACATCACCAGTGCCTCTGGCCACTCGATCGAGTACCCATACTCGAAGCCGACCGCCGCGAACTCGCTGAGCAGCGAGTCGACGATCCGCACGCGGGTCTGACCCTCGGTGATCGTCTGGAGCGGGATCCACCCCTGACCCGTCGTGTAATCGGTCAGTTCCGCATGGCGGTGGCTGAAGGTGCCCCTTCGGGAGTCTTCGCCGGCGAGACGAACCGGGACGCCTTCCCGCGCCAACGACCCGAAGGCGAGCGCTTCAGCCGTTCCCCAGTCGATCACGTCGTTCGTCAGCGCGGTCCGCCGCTCCTCGAGCATCCGTTCGAGCTTGGGGTGCACCACGAGGCCCTCGGGCGGCGTGGTGATGTACGCCAGGATCTGGGAGAGCTCCTCACGGGCAACCGCCGAGACCGGGTCGGTAACCGGCTCGACCGTGGGCCGCGGGCCACCTGAAGTCGGCCCCTTGTCGCGTGAAGCCTGAAACGCCCGGTCCATCTCCTGTTGGAACCCCGCGACGAGCTGCTGTGCCTCTTCGTCGGCGATGTCGCCCTGGGATATCAGGCGTTCCATGTAGAGGTTCCGCACCGAACGATGCTGGTCGATCAACTTGTACATCACCGGCTGTGTGTACGAGGGCTCATCACCTTCGTTGTGACCCCGTCGGCGGTAGCAGATCATGTCGACCACGACGTCTTTCTTGAACGCCTGGCGGAACTCGAAAGCGAGCCTCGCCACTCTCACGACCGCTTCTGGATCGTCACCATTGACATGAATGATGGGCGCGGCGACCGTCTTGGCGACGTCGGTGGCATAGAAGCTGGAACGGGCATCGAGGGTGGACGTAGTGAACCCCACCTGATTGTTGATGATGACGTGCACCGTTCCGCCGGTTCGGTAACCCCGAAGCTGGGAGAGGTTCAGAGTCTCGACCACGACACCCTGACCGGCGAACGCCGCGTCACCATGGATGAGAATCGGCAGCACACGTTCGTGCCCGTGCTTGCCGACCCGCTCTTGCTTGGCGCGCACGACGCCTTCGAGCACGGGGTCGACAGCCTCGAGGTGACTCGGATTGGCGACGACCTGCACTTCGATCGATCCGTTCTCCGAGTCGTACTTGCCAGATGCTCCCAGGTGGTATTTCACATCCCCCGAGTCGGCGAAGGACTCCGGGTCCATTTCTCCTTCGAACTCCCGGAACACTCGTTCGTAGCTCTTACCGATGACGTTGACGAGGACATTCAGACGGCCCCGGTGCGCCATACCGAACACAGCCTCGGAGATGCCGTCGCCAGCCGCGGCGCCGAGCAGCGCGTCGATGAGGGGGATGGCGCTCTCCGAACCTTCCAAACCGAACCGCTTCTGGCCGACGAACTTGGTCTGGAGGAACTTCTCGAAACCCTCGGCCTGTTCCAACTTGCGGAGGATTCGGAGCTTCTCGGCTTTGTCCGCCGCCATCGAGGCGCCTTCGAGTCGCTCCTGCAGCCAGCGTTTCTGGTCGGTCTCCTGCATGTGCATGTACTCGATGCCCACGGTGCGGCAGTAGGCGTTGCGCAACACCGAGAGGATCTGGCCGAGCGGCATGACCCCTTTCCCGCTGATCCCACCGGTGGCGAATTCGCGGTCCAGGTCCCAGATCGTCAACCCGTAGTGGAGCGGATCCAACTCCTTGTACATCGTCGGCTTCTTCTGGCGCAGAGGGTCCAGGTCGGCGATCAGGTGGCCCCGCACCCGGTACGCGTTGATCATCTGGAAGACGTTCGCCTGCTTCTCGGACCACTCGGACGAACCCTGCGGCGGGTTGTCGTCTACCGCCCATCGGGCTGGTGTGTACGGAATGTCGAGAGCGTCGAAGATGCGGTCGTAGAACTCGTCCTCGCCCAGCAGCAACTCATGCATCCGGCGAAGGAGTTCGCCGCTCTGGGCTCCCTGGATGACCCGGTGGTCATAGGTCGATGTGAGGGTGATCGTCCGGCCGATCCCGTGGCGAGCCAGGTACCGAGGGTCGGCTGCCTCGTACTGCGGCGGGTAGCCGATGGCTCCGACACCGATGATCAGACCCTGGCCAGCCATGAGTCGCGGCACAGACTGGATGGTGCCGATCGTGCCGGGATTGGTGAGACTGACTGTCGTACCGGCGAAGTCGTCCGGCGACAGCTTGTTGGCCCTGGTGCGATCGACGAGATCCTCGTACGCCGCCCAGAACGACTTGAAGTCCATCCCTTCGGCCGCCTTGATGTTGGGTACCAAGAGCACCCGCTCACCGGAACCACGTTCGATGTCGATGGCGAGACCGAAGTTGACGTGCTCATGGTGTATGACGTGCGGAGCGTCGTCGATCTCGGCATATGACACGTTGAGCGCCATGGTTTCGCGGACGGCGCGTACGACCGCGTACCCGATCAAGTGGGTGAAGCTGACCTTGCCGCCCGAGATCAGCCGCTTCAACTGGTTGTTCAAGATCAGGCGATTGACCTCGAGGAGCTTCGAAGGGACAACCCGGAACGAGGTGGCGGTTGGAACGGCGAGGGACTCGTCCATTCGCTGGGCGATCGTCCCGCTGATTCCCCTCAGCGGGGTGGCGTTGCGCGGAAGAGCCGGCTTCTCCGCGGGACTGGCGACCGCACGCGACTCGGGGATCGCCCTGTCCGGCGACTCGGGCTCATCAGTTGTCTTCGAGTCCGGGTGCTGAGGGGAATCAGCTTCGGCAACCTCGTCTCCATCCTGGAAGTACGTCGCCCACGATTCGCTCACCGAACCCGGATCCACGATCCAGCGCGCTCGCATCTCGTCGATGAGCCAGTCATTCGGACCGCGGTCCAGCGTGTCGGCCATGGGACCGATGGTAGGAGAACCCACCCGCAGGGGTGCCCGGTACGATCCGAAGATGGCGAAGAACGCTTTCAGGCTGGGCGCTCTCGTCGATCCAACCACCGGAGATCGGCTGGACACCGCCCTCACCTATGAGCCGGCCGATCTCACCACCCATGGGGTGATCGTCGGGATGACGGGTTCGGGCAAGACCGGACTGGGCGTCGCCCTCATCGAAGAGGCCATGCTGGGCGGTATCCCGTGTCTGGTGCTGGATCCCAAGGGAGACATGGCCAACCTCGCTCTCAACTTTCCAGAACTGGCCGCTTCGGACTTCCGCCCGTGGGTGGACGAAGCCTCCGCCGCCCGACAGGAGAAGGGCGGCGACGAGGTGGCTGCCGAAACGGCGACCATGTGGTCGAAGGGCCTCGAGTCATGGGGTCTGGGACCTGAGGACATGCGAGCGCTTGCGGCGGCCTCCCCGGTCACCATCTTCACTCCGGGATCGACCGCCGGCGTGCCGTTGAACATCGTCGGCAGCCTCGCCGCCCCGGAGATCGGTTGGGCGGGCAACGAAGAAATCCTGCGTGACGAGATCGAAGGTTTCGTCTCGTCACTTCTCACCCTGGCCGGGGTCGATGCCGACCCGGTGGCCGCGCCGGAACACATCCTGACGGCGACGATCGTCGAAGAAGCCTGGTCGAACGGACGGAGCCTGGACCTCGCCCGGCTGATCGGGGCGATCGTGGAGCCGCCGATCCGAAAACTCGGCGTCTTCGACGTCGACGTCTTCTTCCCGAGGAAGGACCGCACCGCGCTGGCGATGAAGTTGAACGGTTTGGTGGCTTCCCCTGCGTTTTCGTCCTGGATCGAGGGACAGCCCCTCGACATCGAGGCCCTCCTACATGGAGGGGGCCGACCGCGCACTGCAGTGATCTACCTCGCGCACCTCTCCGACGAGCAACGCCAGTTCGTGGTCACGCTTCTCCTCTCCAAGCTCGTGACCTGGATGCGGAAACAGCCAGGGACCGGGGCGCTCAGGGCGCTGGTGTACATGGACGAGGTCTTCGGGTACGCCCCGCCGACGGCCGAGCCCCCGTCGAAGAAGCCCATCCTCACGATCCTCAAACAGGCTCGTGCGTTCGGGGTGGGAATGGTGCTCTCGACCCAGAATCCGGTGGACCTCGACTACAAAGCCATGTCCAACGCCGGAACGTGGATGATCGGGCGGTTGCAGACCGAACGGGACAAGGCTCGGATCCTCGAAGGAATCTCGTCGGCGACGGGGACCGTCGATGTCGCCGCCATCGATCGGCTGATCTCCGGGCTCGGCAAACGAGCCTTCGTCCTCCACTCCACGCGGGCCAAGCAACCGGAGGTGTTCACAACACGGTGGGTGATGTCATACCTGGCGGGGCCCATGACCCGCGACCAGATTGCCCGCCTGGGCAGCGACGCCGAGGTGAGTCCGGCTGTCGACGGACCCCCAGTTCTCCCCGAGTCGTTTCCGGCCAGCTCATCGCCTGCGGTCTCCGTGGCGGCGACCACGGTCCCGCCGCCCGTTGCGAACGGGATCGAGGTTGTGTGGACTGCGCCCTCGGCGCCATGGGTCGACGCCGTCGGCGGGGTCTCCTTCTCGTCACTCGTCGCTCCAGCTGTCGCCGCCAGGGTGCATCTGCTCTACGACGACCATCACGCCGGGGTGAACCACGAGGAGGAGTACGAGGCCGTCATCCATCCGCTCGACGCCGCCGCCACCAACCTCACAGCAGTCGACCATGACGACCGCGATTTCCTCGATTCGGCTCCCGCCGGGATCCACTACCTCCTCGACGGGGTCGACTTCTCGGGTACGGCCTTCTGGCGATCACTCACGGCCGCGCTCACTGATCGTCTGACCCGGGAGCTGTCGGTGACCGTCTTCAAGAACCCCGACCTGAAGCTGTACTCGCGCGTTCATGAGACGCGGCCGGACTTCGAGGAACGTTGCCGGGAAGCGGCAGTGATGAAGGCGGATCAAGACATCGCCGCCCTGAAGACCAAGTACCAGACGCGGATCCGCGCCGCCCAAGACTCGATCCGCCGCGCCGAGCACAGGGTGCGGGAACTGCAATCCGATGTCGAGGCGCGACGCCAGACCGAGTTGCTGTCCGGCGCCGGAGATTTGCTCGGGGCGATTCTCGGTGGTCGCCGCGGCTCGACGGGACTACGCCAAGCCGCGAACCGCCGCAACCAGACGAAACGAACCGCGGAACGTCTGGACACCGCCGATGACCGCCTCGCCATCGAGCGCGAGCAGTTGGCCGACCTCGAGGCCGACCTCGCCCGGGATGTGGAAGACATCGCAGAGAAATGGGACGGGGCCGCGTCCAACGTCGAGGTGTTCGAGATCGGACTCGAACGCTCCGACGTGCGGGTGGAGCCGCTGCGGCTGCTCTGGCTGCCCGTTCCCGACCGCGGTTGAATACCGGACCTGGACCCGATTCCCGCCGTTCGGCTGTGACGGCGGCGTCGAATCGGCCTATCGTTGTCCCGCTGCCTTTCACGGCGGCACCCAAACAAGGAGGAAGGAAACTGATGCGCACCACCAAATGGTTGCGGTCGGTAGCCGTTGTCTCGATTCTCGGCATGATTCTCGCTGCCTGCGGCGGAGATGACGTGGCTGAGGGCGAGGGCGACGGTGTTCTGACGGTAGGTACGTTGCTTCCGGTGACCGGGGACCTCGCGTTCCTCGGCCCACCCGAGGTTGCAGGCGCCCGGCTCGCAGTTGAAGACATCAACGCTGCCGGTGGCGTGCTCGGCGAAGACGTCGTGCTGGTCGAAGGCGACTCCGGGGACACCAACCAGGACATCGCCAACCCTGAGGTCGACCGACTTCTGGCAAACAACGTCGACGTCATCGTTGGCGCAGCTTCGTCGGCGGTGTCGCTGCTCGTGATCGACAAGATCGTGGGCAACGGCGTCGTGCACTTCTCCCCGGCGAACACGTCGCCGACGTTCACGACCTACGACGACAACAACCTGTATTTCCGTACAGCACCGTCCGACCTGCTGCAGGGCAAGGTTCTGGCCGACCAGGTCATCGCCCAGGGCAATGAGACCGCGGCGGTTCTCTACCGCCAAGAGTCCTACGGTCAAGGACTCGCAGACTCGTTCGAGGAGAACTTCGTGGCCGCCGGTGGCACGATTCCGGTTTTCACGGCCTACGCCGTGGACACCGAGAACTTCGATGCCGAAGTCGACTCGATCGTCGATGCCGACCCGGATGCGATTGTGGTCATCGGCTTCGCCGAGTCGGCCAACATCCTCACCACGATGAACGAGCGCGGAATTGGCGCATCGGCGAAGAATGTCTGGGGCGTTGACGGAAACATCGGTGGCATCGGCGGCGAGCTGTCCGACCCGTCGATCATCGCCGGGATGAGGGGCACCGAGCCTTCGGTGGACCTCTCGGCGATCACCGACTTCACCCAGCGTCTCGAAGGCGCGTACGAGGGCGGCGTCGGCGGCATCTATGCATACGGCGCCGAGACCTACGACGCGATCATCATCACGGCTCTGGCCGTGGCGATCGCCGGTACGGATGACCCGAACATCTTCAAGAACGAGATCGTCGGCGTCACCAAGGACGGCACCAAGTGCACCAGCTTCGCCGAGTGCATCGCGCTCGTCGACGACGGTGTCGACATCGACTACGACGGCATTGGCGGACCCTACGAGTTCGTGGATGCAGGCGAGCCGGCCGCGGCCAGCTTCGCCATTCGCACCTATGACGGCGGCACCAGCCCCAACCCCGACCTCGACGAATACGTCTTCGCTTCCTGAGCGAAGACGTCTGAGTTGACGAACTGAGAGGGCCGGCCCAAGACGGGTCGGCCCTCTTCGCGTTCGCCGCGCAGTTGGGCCCGGCCCAGCGGTAGCCTCGCGTTCATGCGAACCGGTCGCATCGCCGTTGTCATCGCCATCGTTCTGGCCGCGTGCGCCCCGGAGGAGGCCACGCCTCCGCCCGATCCCGAGTTGGTGTCAGTCGCCCAGCAAATCTGCACCGTGCTGTGGAATTGGCAACTCGATGTCGGCGGGATCATGAACACCATGTCTGCAGCGTCCAGGGACGAGGCAGATGCGACCGTCAGACTCGTCCATTACACGACGGCGTTGGATCGGGCACGGACGAGAAACCAGGATCTGGCCTCGGAGATCGCGGCGTTCAACGCCGGACCCTACGTCGATCGCATTCGCGAGGACATCCGCAACGGGCTCTTCGCCGCCAACCGGATCATCGATGAACTCGACATCGAGGTGGATTCCCTCCACGCCTCAGGGGCCACCGGGTACCACGACGTCGTTCCGTACATCTTCCTGACGTTTGAGAAGGTCATCGACGTGCCCAAACCCGAGATGGCCGACTACGCAAACCAGGAACTCTCACGTGCGTTCTACTCGGTTGCCCAGTGCCAGCACGGAGTCAAGGACGTCAACGACGGCGTCCCCCGCCACGTGCCCCGCAGCTGATCGGTCCCGTCAGTCGACCTTGGCGAGGGTCCCCAGGTACAACTCGATGACCTTCGGATCCTTCAGCAGTTCGGCGCCGGAGTTGGTGTAGGCGTTTCGCCCCTGGTCCAGCACGTAGCCGCGGTCACAGATCTGCAGGCACCGCCGAGCGTTCTGCTCCACCATGATGACGCCGACTCCGGTCCGGTTGATCTGCGCGGTGCGGATGAAGGCCTCGTCCTGGAGGGCGGGCGACAACCCAGCGGACGGCTCATCCAACAACAAGACCTCCGGTTCCATCATCAGTGCCCGACCCATGGCCAGCATTTGACGCTCACCGCCGGACAGCGAACCCGCTCGCTGTTTGGTCCGCTCCGCCAGCCGAGGGAACAAGTCGAGCACATAGCTCATCCGCTCCTTGGTCTTGTGGGGGCGGAGGTAGAGACCCATCTGCAGGTTCTCCTCGACGGTGAGGGACGGAAAGACGTTGTCGGTCTGAGGGACATATCCGATCCCCCGCTCGACCAACTCGTGAGCCCGCAGCTCGCTGATGTCGTCGCCCTTGTAGGTGACTTCTCCCTCCCACACGTCGATGAGTCCGAACAGGGCCTTGAGCATCGTGGACTTGCCGGCGCCGTTGGGCCCGATGATCCCGACGAGTTCGCCGGGAGCGAGAACCATGTCGACTCCGTTCAGGATGTTGACACCCGGAACGTATCCGGCCACGACACCTTTGATCTCGATGAGCGGTCGCTGATCGTTCATTCCTCTTCCTCGGACCGCTGGGCCTCGGCCAGCCGCGCTTCTTCTTCCTCGAGGTCGAGGGCGGCATCGTGGTGCACACCCAGGTAGGCGTCGATCACGGCCTTGTTCTGCCCGATCGACTCCGGCGGTCCTTCGGCGATGATCCGGCCTTCGGCCATCACCACCACCCAGTCAGAAATGTCACGCACGACGTCCATGTCGTGCTCCACGAACATCACGGTGATTCCCGCTTCCCGGAGGTTCTTGACGTGCTCGAGAAGTGACTGCGTGAGGGCCGGGTTCACGCCTGCCATGGGCTCGTCGAGCATCACCAGCCGCGGTTCGGCCATCAGTGAGCGCGCCATTTCGAGCAGCTTCCTCTGGCCGCCCGAGAGTGTTCCGGCGTACTCGTCGCGCATGTGGTCCATCTTGAAGCGGGTGAGCAGCTCATCGGCGCGCTGTTCGATCTCTGACTCCTGCTTGCCCCACAACGGCGTGAACAATGCCTTGAAGAACCTCTCACCGGCTTGGTTCTTGGCTCCGAGCTTCATGTTCTCGATCACGGGGAGCTTGGTGAGGGCCTTGGTCAACTGGAACGTGCGCACCATGCCGCGCTGGGCCAGGTTGTGGGGGTTCGCCTTGTCGATGGTGTCGCCGTCGAAGACGACGTGCCCGCGATCGGGCGAGTCGAATCCGGTCAGGAGGTTGAAAAAGGTCGTCTTGCCCGCGCCGTTCGGCCCGATCAGAGCGGTGATGACTCCACGCTGAACCTCGAGATGATCCACATCGACGGCGACGAGACCCCCGAACGCCCTGCGCATACCGTCGACTACGAGGATCGGATCCGGTTTGGACACGCCCGGTTCCCATGGCAGCCGGCTGAGCGGCTGGTCGGTGGTGGTGGCGTCATCGAGCATCGAGGGCCATCTCCTCTTTCGATCCGAAGATCCCCTGCGGACGGAACACCATCAACAGGGCGAGCGCCAGACCAACGATCCAGAACTGAATCTGGTCGATCTGGCTGGTGTCGATCACCGTAGTGGGGACGTATCCGGCAGACACGAGCTGGCGTCCGAGGTTGCGGATGAAGGTGATGATCACCCAGTACAGCACCGCCCCGACCACCGGCGACCACACCTTGCCGACACCGCCCAGGATGAGAACCAGCCAGAACAGGAACGTCTGCGGAGCGGAGAAGAAATCGGGCTGGATGGCGGCGTTTCCCGCCGCCAGGATCATTCCGGCGAGTCCGCCGAGGACACCACCGAGGATGAGCGCCTGCAGCTTGTACCAGTAGGCGTTCTTCCCCAGCGCGCGGGCGGCGTCCTCGTCTTCTCGAATTGCCTTGACGACGCGCCCCCACGGGCTGTTCATGAGCTGGCGAATCAGCAGCACGACGAGGGCCACCAGGATCCATCCGATGATGATGACGAAGAGCTGTGATCCACGATACGACCACGGACCAAATCCATAGACGGATCCGGCATTGAACGGATTGAGGTCCCGGAACGGTCCGATGAACTGGTTGAGCCCCTCGGCGCCACCGGTGATGTCGCGCAGCGGCGTCGACCGCGCCACGAGTCTGACGATCTCAGCGGCGGCGATCGTGACGATTGCGAGGTAGTCCGCGCGGAGCCTCAGGGTCGGGATGCCCAGCAGCAGAGCGAAGATGACCGAGAACCCGATCCCGACCGCGACAGCCAACAGGACGCTGTTACTGCCAAGCAATGTGAAGGTGAGGCCGAAGCCGTAGGCACCCATGGCCACGAATCCGATCTGGCCGAAGTTGAGGAGGCCCGCGTAACCGAAATGGACGTTGATCCCCATGGCGGCGAGCACGAAGGCAATCGCGTTGAAGTCGATTGCCTGTGTCAGGCTCTGGTTGAAGATGAAACCCCAGTCGATCATCGCTTCACCTAACCGATCCTCTCACGTCGACCCATGATGCCCTGAGGCCGGATGACGAGTACGACGATCAAGACGGCCAGGGCCCCGACGTTCTTCAACTCGGTGGGAATGAACAGGGTGGAGACCTGAATCCCGATACCGACGATCAGACAACCGATGAGAGCACCGTAAGCAGTGCCCAACCCGCCGAGGATGACGCCGGCGAAGATGAGGAGCAGGAATCGGAAGCCTGTGTTGAAGCCCACCACCTCGGACAGTCCGAGGAACGCTCCTCCCAAAGCTGCCAGTGCCCCGCCAGACACCCAGACGAAGCGAATCACCTTCTGGACGTCGATTCCTGAGGACTCGGCGAGGTCCCGGTTGTCCGAAACGGCCCGCATCGCCTTGCCGATGCGGGTGAAGTTCAGCACAAAACCGATGGCGACGAGGATGAGGAGTGAAAGCGTGCCCGTGATCAGGTCCTTCGGCGTGATCGTGATGAGACCGAAGAACTCGTTGCCGGACTGGGCGGTGTAGTCCTCGTAGAAGCGGGGAACACCGCCGAAGGCGAAGAGATACACGTAGCGCAGGAAGATGGAAATGCCGATGGTGACGACCAGTTGGGCGATCAGCGAAACCCCGCGTCGTCGCAGCGGGGCGAACACGATCTTGTCCATTGCGTAGCCGAGGCCCGCACCGAAAAGAGCCGCGATCATGATGGCGAAGATGAGGTTGACGCCTCCACCAAACGGTGGGGGCAGGCCCGAGAGGAACCCGAACGCGCCGGCGAAGCCGTACACGTTGAAGAAGTACGCCCACAACATGCCCCACCCGATCATCTCGCCGTGGGCGAAGTTCACGAGTCCGGTCGTTCCGAAGATGAGCGACAGCCCAATCGCAGCCATCGCCAGGAACAGGCCGAGCTTGAGCCCTTCGGTGGTGAGTTGGGCGAGGGCACGGCCCGAGAAGTTGATCCGTCCGCCGAGAACACCGCCTTCGGCGTCGACGGGGGGCGTCGGACTGAGGGCGAACAGCGCCCTACCCAGCTGGCCGGGAAGGACATTGACAGACAAGGTGGTGCGCGACGGGTCCCGCAGGAAGACCCCGGCGGGAAGAGTGATCGCGTCGACTGTGACCAGGTACTCGCCAGGCCCCGGGACCGCGATCTGGACGATGCCCTCGGTATCGGTTTCGGCCTGACCGACGGCGGCCTCGTCGGGTGTGGTGACGGTGATCAGGACGCCTTCGACAGGCACCCGCTCACCCTCCTCGTTCTCCACGCGAAGCTGGGTGAAGACGCTCTCTTCTTCCTGGCCGAGAGCGGCCAGCGGGAGGAGCACCAGGACGGCCACGGACGCCACCAGGGCAGCCGGTCGCCACGACCGATGCACGCCTGCCCCGCATTTGCCTGAACCTGTCACGAAGGCGAGAGCATAGACACACGGTCCCGGGCCAGGCCGGACCGAAGGCACTAGTCGTCAGTGGATTCGAGGACGGCTGCGAGCAGGTCCCGCAGGGAAACCACCCCCAGGAGCGTGCCCTCCTCGACGACCGGTAGATGTCGGTATCCGGACTCGAGGAGAAACTCGCCGGCCTCGAATACATCCACGTCCGGAGAGAAGACGTCAGGCTCGGATGCCATCCTCGTGCGGACCGGTTCGTTCCCGAGGTCCACACCTTCGGCCACCGCCCGGACGACATCGCGCTCGGTCACGATCCCCACCAGGTCACGCCCTTCGATGACGGCAACCGAACCGTGGCCGCGCTCGGCCATGCTGCGCGCCACCTCGAGTATTGACGTGTCGGGGCCGCAGAAGAACGGCGTTCCACTGACGAGGTCGCGAAGAGTCACGCCCGGGAGTGTACCGAACGAGCAGGGTCCACCCGGGCGGGGCGCCGATGGGGCGTCGCTATCGTGCCCGGCGTGCGCATCCCCTCGACCGGCGTTCTCGACGACGCCCGTTTCCCTTCTTCATCGGTGACATTCGAGGACGGCGCGTTGTTGGTCCGCGAAGGCGACCCCGCCGACCATGTGCTCGTTCTCGCGTCAGGGAAAGCGCTCGTGAGGACGGCGGAAGGAGTCGAGCTCACTGCACTCGGTCCCGGCGACCTGGTTGGAGAACTGTCGATTCTGGCGGGCGGCAGACGGACAGCCGATGTGGCTGCCGTCGGCAGCGTCACCGCCCAACGTTTCGAGCGCGCCGCCTTCGTGCAACTTCTCGCCCACCATCCGGACATCGCCTGTGAAGTCGACGCCGAGATCAGCCGTCGACTCGACGAACACCACATTGCGTCGTTCGTCACGCGCACGCTGGGCACCGATATCGAGCTCCCGTTCGACGAGCTACGCGAGCACCTCGCGTGGCGTTGGGTGACGGCCGGGGAGTACCTGTACGAACGGGGCGATCCCGCGCACTCGGGGTATCTCGTGATCAGCGGCCGTCTGCGCATCATCGGCGTCGACGAAGCCGGTGACGAACACACCATTGCCGAGATCGGTCCAGACGACTTCGTGGGTGAGTCGGGGATCTTCGAATCGCTGCCCCGCCGAGCGAGCGTCGCCGCCATCCGGGACAGCCTCGTCGCCGAGATCACCCAGTCCGCAGCTGTCGAGCTCCTCGGCCGTCATCCAGCGGTTCTCGCACCGCTGCTCCTCAACGTCGTCCGACACGCGCGCCACCGGCCCGGAACTCGACGGCGCCGCACCGTCGCGCTCGCCGTCACGGGCGACATCGACTCCCGTGTCTTCGCCGCGAGGCTCAACCAAGAGATGGTCCGAGAGGCGACGTGTGCCCATGTGTGGGCGGGATGGATCGACGCTCGCCTGTCCCTCCCCGGTGCCGCGGAATCGCCGCCCGACGATCCCGTCGGACCACGCTTGACCCAGCTTCTCCACGAGCTCGAACTCAGTCACGACCACATGCTGCTCGAGACCACGAGCGGCTGGTCGCAGTGGTCAGCGACCGCCGCCCGCCACGCCGATCGCCTCGTCGCCACAATCACGACCGAACCTGACGAAGCGGCACTGAGCATCGTCGATCAACTGTTCGCGGCCGGGTCGCCTCACGCCCAGCGGGTGCTCGTGATCGTGCACGATCCGGACGTCGACCGACCCCGCCACACATCCCGGTGGGTCGAGCGATGGGATCCCGACCAAATCATCCACATCGTCTCCGGGTCGGCTTCGGACATGGCCCGGCTCGGACGTCTGCTGACCGGACGGTCCACCGGCGTGGTGTTCGGCGGTGGAGGTGCCCGCGGCTTCGCCCATGCGGGGGTGCGGCGAGCGTTGCGCGAGCTTGGCGTGGAGATCGACATGATCGGCGGCTCGTCGATCGGGAGTGCCCTCGGAGGCGTAGCGGCGATGAACGTCGACGACCAGACGTACGTGGCAATGGCCGAGGCGCTGTTCAAAGGGCTGTTGGATTACACGATCCCGGTTGTGTCTCTCGTGAAGGGCGAAGCCATCACGAAAGCCATCGCCAAGGCGTACGGGGGCTGGAATTTCGAGGACCTCTGGCTCCCGTTCTTCTGTACGTCGACCAACCTCACCCGGTCCTCCGAGGTGATCCACCGCCGGGGGGACCTCACCCCCGCGATACGGGCCAGCGTCTCGATCCCGGGTGTCATGCCGCCCGTGGCGTGGGGCAACGACCTGCTCGTCGACGGCGGAGTGCTCAACAACCTCCCGGCGGACATCATGCGGGGCGACGTGGAGGACGGGACGGTCATCGCGGTGAACGTTGCTCCGCCCTCCGGACCGAGAGCCAAGGGCGAGATGGCTCTGTCGGTGTCGGGATGGGAGGCGTTACGGGTGAAAGCCAGTCGCGGGCATGCCTCATTCCCGGGCGTCACCGCGATGCTCATGCGTACCATGATCGCCGGTTCGGTCCGGGAGCAGTCGAGGATGCTGGCGCGTGGGGACGTCGACCTCTACCTCGACCTCGATCTGCGCGGAGTCTCCCTACTCGACTTCGAGAACGTCAAGCCGGTCGTCCAGGCGGGATACGAAGCTGCAATGCCTCAGCTCGAAGCATGGCTCGAAACACAGAACAGGGAGAACTGAACGCTCGTGTGGCTCCTCACGATTCGGGACTTGACGCACCGCGCCACGCGGTTCGTCGTCGTGATCTTGGCGACTGCCGTCGTCTTCACCCTTTTGTTCCTGATGACGGGTCTGGTGGAACAGTTCAACCGGGAGCCGTTCTTGAGTGTGGCGGCCATCGGTGAGGAGAATTGGGTGGTCCCGGCCGGGGTTTCGGGACCGGTGACGGCGTCGTCGACGCTCGACGCCGACCTGGCCGCCCAGTTGATCGATGCGGGCCTCGAACCAGTCCTGATGGCACGAGCCACCCTGACCATCGGCGGGACGGCATCGGAGTCGGTCGTCCTCGGCCACCTGCCGGGAGGAGCGGTCGATCCGCCCCTGTGGGACGGGCGAGCATTGGCGGGAGCAGGAGAAGTCGTGCTCGACCGAGCCACCGGAGTCGCGGTGGGTGAGGACATCCAACTCTCCGGCACCAGCTTCCGCGTCGTCGGAGTCACCGAGGACACGACCTTGCTGGCGGGACAGCCCATCGTTTTCGTCGGTCTCGACGATGTACGGACAACCCTGTTCGGCGGCGCCCCGGTGACCTCAGCCGTACTGGGCACTCCCGACGTCCTTCCGCCCGGGGTCCAGATCCTCACGCCGACCCAGGTCGCCGAGGACGCCCTCGGCCCCCTCGAAAGCGCAGTCTCCTCCATCGACCTCATCCGGGTCCTGCTGTGGCTGGTGGCCGCGATCATCATCGGGGCTGTCGTCTACCTCTCCGCCCTGGAAAGGAGCCGGGACTTCGCTGTGATGCGGGCGGTGGGCGCGCCGATCCGAAAGCTGGGCGGGAGTCTTGCGATTCAAGCGCTGGTCATCGCCCTCGTCGGAGTTGCCGTCGCCGCGGTCCTTCAGTACTTCATCGTCCCGGTCTTCCCGATGACTGTTCGGGTGCCGGCCCGATCGCTGTGGCAGCTCCCGCTGGTGGCGGTGTTGGTGTCCCTGGGAGCCGCAGCGGGCGGGATGCGGCGGGTCCGAAGAACTGACCCCGCCCAGGCGTTCGCAGGACCCGGCGCATGAGCGACGTTCTCACGGTCAAAGACCTGGTCGTCGAGTACGTCTCGGAGGGGTACCGCGTTCGCCCGCTCGACGGTTTCACGCTGACAGCCGCACGCGGCGAGCTGACCGTTCTTCTCGGGCCCTCGGGATCGGGCAAGACCACGTTGCTCTCGTGCTTGGGCGGAATTCTGACCCCCACTGCGGGAAGCATCCGCCTGGGTGAAACGGAGATCACCGAGCTCGGTGCTGAGGCACTGGAGCGCTACCGACGCCAGGAAGTGGGCTTCGTCTTCCAAGCCTTCAACCTGATCCCCTCGCTGACGGCGCAGGAGAACGTGGCCATCCCATTGATCATGTCCGGAGTGTCGCGCAAGGCCGCGCTCGCCAGGGCCGCCGACACCCTCGCCACGGTCGGGCTCGCCGATCGCAGGCACCACAAGCCACGGGGCCTGTCGGGAGGCCAACAGCAACGAGTGGCCGTCGCTCGCGGCATCGTTCACGAGCCGGCACTGCTCTTGGCCGACGAGCCCACCGCCAACCTCGACTACGTCCAAGCCGAGGCGATCATCCGACTGCTACGGGATCTCCGTGACCAGGGCCGGATCATCGTCATCTCCACCCACGACGCCCGTCTCGTTCCCGTCGCCGACAAGACGGTACAGATGGCCCAGGACGTCGAAACCGTCCACGGCGCTCCCCAGGCGGTCAGCTATGCCGCCGGAGAGACCATCTTCGAACAGGGTGATCCTCCCCGACTCGCCTATGTGGTCGAGTCCGGGGAAGTGGAAGTGTTCCGGAGGCTGGCAGACGGCGGGGAAACCGTGCTCACCGCGCTCGGCCCGGGAAAGTACTTCGGGGAACTCGGAGCTCTCATGGGCACACCGCGGGCTGCATCCGTTCGGGCGACCACCGACTGCACGTTCACCGCCTACGGACCCCACGAGTTTCGCCAGGAGGTCCTCGGGCACTGATCCAGCGCATCGGAATGTGATGAAGACCCGCCCCAGGGCCGGTCTTCATCACATTCGCGTAACTGACAGGGGATCAGATCAGGTCTTGTTCCCTGATCCCGAATGACGGATGACGGAGCCGGCAGAGGGCCAGCTTCTCGAGTTGGCGGATCCGCTCGCGAGTGAGATTGAACTCCTCGCCGATCTCCTCGAGCGTGCGGGGCACACCGTCGTAGAAGCCGTATCGCAGGGCGAGAATGCGGCCCTCGCGCTGAGGGAGGCGTTCGATCGACTTGCGGAGCGAGTTGGCGACATCCATCTCCTCGGTGATCTGCACCGGATCCGCGGCGTCTTCGTCCTCGATGAAGTCACCGAGTTGGGCTCCATCCTCACCGACAGGCTGCTCGAGAGAAACCGTGTCGGCAACACCGAGCGCCAACTCGACCTTGTCCACGGTCACGCCGGCCTCCTCGGCGATCTCCTCGGGACGGGGGTCCCGGCCGAGTTCGGCCTTGAGGCTCGCTTGGGCGGCGCGCACCGCAGCCAGTGTGTCGTGCAGGTGCACAGGGATCCGGACAGTCCGGGACTTGTCGGCGATCGCCCGGGTGATGGCCTGACGGATCCACCAGGTGGCGTACGTGGAGAACTTGAAACCCTTGCGCCAGTCGAACTTCTCGACCGCGCGAATCAGACCGAGGTTGCCTTCCTGGATCAGATCGAGAAAGTCGATACCCGACGTGTTGGCGTAACGGCGGGCGTTGGCCACGACCAGACGGAGGTTGGCGGTCAGGAACGCATCCTTGGCCTCGCGGCCTTTGCGCTCATGACGACGCAGCTCGATCTCTTCCTTCTTGCCCGAAAAGTCGCCCTTCTCCAGGCGCTCGGCGGCTTCTTCGCCTGCTTCGATGCGCTGGGCGAGCTCGACCTCTTGTTCCGCGGTGAGAAGGTCGTATTCGCCGATGGCGGTCAGGTACTGCGAAACAAGGTCCGTCGTCAGACGACCGCGCTCGTCGGTGAGCTTGCTCACCACTGACTTGCGGGCTTTTTCTTTTTCGGCCTTGTTACGCGTTTCGGCAGATGCCACGAGAATCGAACCTCCGGAGGGCGATTTTGAATTGAAAGTCAGGTGGAATTGGCAGATCAGATGGATTTGGCAGGGGCGCCCCGCTCGTGCGTACCGGGACTCATCGTCTCACGACGTTCGGCCGTTCGGTGCGACACCGAGCGAGACAAAGCCTCGGTCGATGAAATGCCTCGGTCGATGAAATCTCGAACATCCTTCGGTCTCGGCTGAATTTCGCGGACCGAGGAGACACGGGGACTCAATATGACAGATGGTTGACCGTTTGTGAACCCCTGCACGCATGTTTCTGGTCTACCCGACGGCCACCGCGGTGAAACCCGACGTTTCCCCACGGGGTCCCCAGGAAATCCACAGACTTATTCACAGAAACGCCCAACTGTGGGAAATTGTTCCCACCTTCACGGTGGTCCGCTCGTGACCGCTTGGCGATACCCTCGAAAGCGCACCCCGAAGAAAGCACGATGCCCAATCGACTTCGCACATCCACATCGCCCTACCTCCGACAGCACGCGGACAACCCGGTCGACTGGTACGAGTGGGGCGAGGAAGCCTTCGAGGCTGCCTCCCGGCGGGATGTGCCGATCCTGTTGTCGATCGGATACTCGGCGTGCCACTGGTGTCATGTGATGGCCCACGAGTCGTTCGAGGACCCGGACACGGCGGCGGTGATGAACGCCGGATTCGTGAACATCAAGGTCGATCGCGAGGAACGGCCCGATGTGGACTCGATCTACATGAACGCCACCCAGGCGATGACGGGGCGGGGCGGTTGGCCGATGACAGTCTTCCTCGACCCCGAACGCCGGCCCTTCTACGCCGGCACCTACTTCCCCGCCGAACCCCGCCACGGCATGCCGTCGTTCCGCCAGCTGCTCGGGGCCATAAGCGAGGCCTGGACACAGCGGCGTGGTGAACTCCGGGCGCAGGCCGAGCGACTCACCGAGGCCATCCGCCAGCCCGTTCCCGTCAGTGAGAGGCCCCCCGGGAGGGATCAACTCCACAGCGCGTATCTTCAGTTCGAGCGCTTGTTCGACCCGGTCCACGGCGGTTTGGGCGGACCTCCCAAGTTTCCACAGCAGCCCGCGCTCGATTTCCTTCTGCGGATCACAGGACGCGAGTGGGCGCCGAAGGCCGGCCCCATGCTGCGCCAGACGCTCGAGCGGATGGCAGCGGGTGGCATCCACGATCACGTTGGTGGCGGATTCGCCCGCTACTCGGTCGACGGTGAGTGGCTCGTCCCCCATTTCGAGAAGATGCTCTATGACAACGCCCAACTCGCCCGTCTCTATCTCAGAGCCGGCCAGGTGTTCGGGTCCGTCTGGTTCACACAGGTCGCAGTCCGGACACTCGAGTACCTCGCCCGAGACCTGAGCCACCCCGACGGTGGCTTCACGTCCGCCGAGGACGCAGACTCCGAAGGCGCCGAAGGCACCTTCTATGTGTGGTCCGAGGAGGAGGTCCGGCGTGTGACCGGCGAGTGGGCTGACTTCGCGGTGGCCCGCTACGGCGTGACGGCCGAGGGCAACTTCGAGGGCTCGAACATCCTGCACCACGCCCGGTTACTCAGCGAAGTGGCCGAGAACTACGGCGTCGACCTCCAAGAGGCACACCGGATCGATGCCGACGTACGAGGGAGGCTCTTCGACGCAAGGACACAGCGGGTCCGGCCCGGTCTCGACCACAAGGTCGTCACCGCCTGGAACGGTCTTGCCATCCGCGCATTCGCCGAGGCAGGTGCAGTCCTCGACCGGCCCGACCTGATCGCCAGGGCGATACGGGGCGCCGAGTTCGTACTGACACACCTGACGGACTCCGACGGACGGCTGCTGCGAGTGTGGACCGACGGTGAGGCAAAGGTGCCCGGATTCGTCGAAGATCACGCCGCGATTGCCCTCGCACTTTTCACCCTGTACGAGGCCACCGGCCAGGTTCGGTGGTTCGAAGCCGCGGCCGCCCACACTCGGACGATCACGCGCCTCTTCGGTGCGGAGGACGGCGGTTTCTACACCATCGGCTCAGACGCCGAGCAACTGCTCGTCCGGGAGAAGGACCTGATGGACAATCCTTCGCCGTCGGGCAACTCGATGGCGGCCGACGCATTGCTCAGACTGGCCGCCTACACCGGCGAGGCCGACCTGGTCGACCTCGCCGAGGGAGCGATGCGAGCCGCGGCGCTCGTCGTCGACCGGTCCCCGTCGGCGGTGGGTCACATGCTGGGCGGCATCGACTTCGACGTGTCCGGCGCCGTCGAAGTGGCTATCACCGGCGGTGATGCCGACCGGCTCGCCCGGGCGGTCTGGGACCGCTACCACCCGAACCTGGTGCTCGCCGTCGACCGGGACGGCGAGGGAGCCCGGACGGTGCCCCTCCTCGTCGACCGGTATCGCCCGGATCAGACTCTGGCCTACGTGTGCGAGGACTTCGTGTGTCAGCGCCCGGTGACCGAACCCGCCGAATTGGCGCGCCAGTTGACGGCTCGGCCCTGAAAAAGGGAGACCCGGGGCGCGGCGCCTGAAGGGGAGGGCTGGTCACACGGCAAGCTCGTGGTGGCCCCGGGTCTCCTCCCCGAAGAACGCCGAACACACATTGCCAGTTCCCATCACACCGCTAATTGTGCGAGTGCGAGGGCGCCGGCGATGCCCGAGTCGTCCCCGAGTCCGGGAGCGACGACGAAGCCTGAACGGTGTTCGGGTTGGACCGCGTAGCCGGCCATTGACTCGACCAGCTTGCGGTTGGTCTCCGCGTGCAGGCCGGCGAGGTGGGAGACGCCCCCGCCCATCACGATGACATCGGGCGCCAGGATGTAGACGAACTGATGAAAGCCCGCAGCCAGATAGTGAGCTTCGATCTCCACGGCCGCAGCGGTGTCTGCACCGAGCCGAGCAGCCGGCCGTCCCCACCGGACTTCGAGCGCCGACCCGGACGCCATCCCCTCGAGGCAGTCGCCGTGGAACGGACAGACGCCCTCGAACCGATCGCCTGCCAGCCGCTCGACTCTGACATGGCCCATCTCGGGGTGAACCAACCCCCCCAGGGTTCGGCCGCCGACAACGGCACCACCTCCCAACCCGGTTCCGACGGTCACATAGAGAACCGTCGAACATCCCACTCCGGCGCCCCAACGCGATTCGGCGAGGGCTGCGCCGTTGACGTCGGTGTCCACGGCGATGGGCACGTCGACCACCGCCTGCAGCGCCCCGAGCAGGTCCGCTCCTTCCCACCCCGGCTTGGGGGTCGACGTGATACGACCGAAGCCTGCATGTGACCTCCGGACCTCGACCGGCCCAAAGGTGGCGATTCCCACCGCCGCCACGTCCCGGGCGGCGAAGTAGTCCTGGACGGCTGCCAACGTTTCAGTCGGTGTTGTCGTTGGGATACGAACACGGTCGGCGATGTCGTGAGGTCCCTGACCGACCGCGCACACGAACTTCGTGCCTCCGGCCTCGATCCCTCCGTATCGTGTCATCGTGAGATGAGCGTAGAACTCACCAAAGCGTGGAACCGGCGGCGGCCTCGACAGCCCGCTCGACGGCACCGGAGAACAGGCCCGTCGAAAGGTACTTCCATCCTGCGTCAGGGATCAGCGTCACAACGACGGATCCTTCGGCGAGTCGTTCCGCCCAACGCACCGCGGCGTGGACCGCCGCGCCCGCCGACGGGCCGACGAACAGCCCCTCTTCGTCGGCCAGCCTCCGCATCATCACGATCGCCGGCCGCGACCGCACCAACAGCCGGCCGTCGATCCCCTCCGGGTCGAACACGGGCGGAACGTAGCCGTCGTGCATCGACCGCAAACCCGATATCGATTCTCCGGCCGGAGGCTCGGCCGCCACGATCTCGATGTCGGGAAACGACCGGCGCAGCGCTCTTCCGACGCCGGTGACGGTGCCTCCCGTGCCGAGAGCAGCCACGAACGCTGCCGGTGGGCTCTCCCCCCGCTCCCCGAGCTGCCATTCGATCTCGGGGCCCGTGGTCACCTCGTGGACTCCCGGATTCGCGCGGTTCTCGTACTGGTGAAGCAGTCGCTCGCCGGTGGTCTCCGCACGACGCTCGGCCCGGCGCACCGCCCCGTTCGATCCCTCGTCACCCGGCGTGAATTCGACGGTCGCACCGAAGGCGTCGAGCAGCTCGATTCGCTCGCGGGACACATTGTCGGGAACGAGCACAGTCAGCCGATGGCCGAGGAGCCGCGCCACCCGTGCCAGGGCGATCCCGGTGTTGCCCGACGACGGCTCGATCAGGTCGGTGGGCCCATTGAGCGAACCGTCGGCCTCTGCCGCCGCCACCATCGCCGCCGCGACCCGGTCCTTCACCGATCCTGTTGGCTGGTGCCACTCGGCCTTGGCGTAGATGCGCCGCCCGGGAGGAGAGATGCGATCGAGATGAAGCAACGGAGTCTCGACCACCCCGAGTTCGCGTATTCGACCGGTGTCGATGCCGGCCCCGGCGATCGTCATCCGCCCGCCACCGCGGGAAGGATCGTGATCTCCGTGTGTTCGTCGACCGTCGTGTCGAGGCCGGCGAGATAGCGGATGTCCTCGTCGTCGACGAAGACGTTCATGAACACCGCCAGCCCACCATCGGGCGACGTCAGCTGCTCGGCCAGCTTGGGATAGGAGCGCCAGACGTCGGCGAAGACCTCGCCCACAGTCATCCCGGCGACTTCGATGGTGCGTTGGCCGCCGGCGTGACCTCGCAGGATCGTGGGGAGATTGATGGTCGTGCTCATTGCTCGGTCCTCTCTTGGAATGTCAGTGTCTTCTCACGGATCTCGCCGTCGACGATCCGAAACCCGCGCACCTCGGGATTGGTCCGATCCCCCATCCCGACCACCACGTAGAGCCAGGTGGGGTCAGGGGCGAGCCGCACATCGGTTGGTGACGGATAGGCGGCCGAATCCGGGTGGCTGTGGAAGACTCCGCTGATCTCCCATCCCTGCGCCTCCGCGTGGCGCAGTGCCTTGAAGTGCTCGCGCGGTTCGATTGTGTAGTTCGTGTTCGAGTGGACATGGTTGGTCAGCGGGTATGCCATGCGAATGCGCCCATCGGGGCCGGAGGCCAGCAGCCCGCACGACTCCTCGGGAAGACAATTCTCGGCATGGACGAGCATCGCCTCGCGGATCTGGGGGTCGACGCGCGTCACGCCGACTCCTTGATGGAGCCGCCCGTGGCGGCGACGGCGATTATCAGGTCGATGTCGGCGACGGCGGACCTGCCACTCCTTCGCAGGGCGACCACCCCGCCCGCATCCGCCACCAACACCGTCGGGAGGGACCGGACCCCCGGCATCGGGCGCGCGGCGACGTCCACGGTTCGATAGACGGCTCCAGCTGCGTCGAGGGCCCCCAGCAGAGAGGGACACAGACGGCAATCCGGGCCCGTGAAGACGGTGATGCCCGGCGAGACGCGCAGGCGACGGGGCCGGCTTCGCTCCCATGCAGAAACCAGGGCCAGCGCCACGCCGATGACCGCGCCGAGAACGAGGACTCGTTCGATCATCGTCGGACCACTCGCTCGTAGAGAATGCAGCCGACGCAGATACGGGCAGCCGCAGCCAGCGTCGCGAGCGCCGTGACGACCAATGCCAGGCCCCACCCGATCCCCGTTGCACCCGAGTACAACGCCACGGTCGAAACGCCGAGGAACATGGTTCCCAGCATCTGGGAGAACCGAGGCGGGGCCGCCGGCTCGAACTCGGTCGGCCCTTCGGGTTGGATCCGAGGCCGGATCAGGTGGACATAGATCCTCGTGAACGGGGCGACGGACGGACCCCCCAGCCACGAGAGTGCCAGCACGCCGAACGTGGCGGCTACCAGCACCGGGAGGTCGAAGGAGAACGCGGCCGCGGTGAGCGCCGCGACCAGGCCCTGGTTGAAGCGGGGGACGTTGACATCGATCATGGGGGTGGCGGTCAGTGACACTTGACGGAACTCCTGAAGGGGTGGGGTGCAGCAACACACGTGCAACACCCGGATGCGGAGGTGATTGGGAGGCCGGGGCGGTCAGACGGTGCGAGCGACCGAACCGGCCGGCATACAGAGGTCGTCGTACTCGACGATCGCCGGTGGCATCGACTCGTCCGCACAGGCCGGACACGCGGGGTTGCGACGCAGCTTCAGTTTGCGGAAGTCCTGGGTGAGCGCGTCGTAGGTGAGCAGCTGGCCGGTGAGAGGCTCACCGATCCCCAGAAGCAGTTTGATCGCCTCCATCGCCTCGATCGAGCCAACGATCCCGGGAAGCACTCCGAGCACGCCGGCTTCCGCGCACGACGGCGCCAATTCAGGTGGAGGCGGCTGGGGAAAGAGACACCGGTAGCACGGTCCGACGTAGGGGTGGAAGACGCTGGCCTGACCCTCGAACCGGAAGATCGCACCATGGACAACCGGGATCCTCAGGTGCAATGACGCGTCGTTGATGAGGTAGCGGGTCGGGAAGTTGTCACCCCCGTCGACGACCACGTCGTATCCCGACATGATGTCGAGGACATTGTCTGCGGACAGACGTTCCCGATACGGCTCGATCTTCACGTCCGGATTGAGCGCCTGCAGCGTCTGGCGGGCGGATTCGACCTTGGCCTCGCCCAGACGGTCCATGTTGTGCAGGATCTGCCTCTGCAAGTTCGACGCGTCCACCACGTCAAAGTCCACGATGCCGAGGGTGCCGACCCCTGCAGCGGCCAGGTACATGGCCGCCGGCGACCCCAGCCCTCCCGCTCCGATCAGCAGAACTTTGGAGTCCAACAGCTTGGCCTGGCCCTCTTCTCCCACTTCCGGCAGGAGGGTGTGACGGCTGTAGCGAACCTTTTGATCCTGGTTGAGGGTGACTGGCTCGGCCCACGAGCGCCCCTCGTTCTTCCAGCGCCCGAAGCCACCGGTGAGCGAGCTGACGTTCTCATAGCCCATGTCCCTGAGAGACTTGGCGGCCAATGCCGAACGAGCGCCGCCGGCGCAGTACAAGACGATGGCCGTGGACTGATTCGGCACCTGCATGGCGATGTTGGCCTCGAGCAAGCCCCGCGGAATGTGCTTGCTGCCGGGGATCGTGCCCTGGGCGTACTCGTCGCCTTCCCGGACATCCACCAGCACGAAGTCGCCGCCCAGGCGGGCACCAAGAGTCGCAGGGTCGATCTCGATGATCTCCCTCTTGGCTCGAGCGATGAGTTCCGAGTAGGTCAGTGCCATGCGGTCTCGTTGAGCGGGTTCGACGAATGAAACTAGGGATGAGGGGAAACGTCCAACGGAGGCGTCACATTCCCTGCAGGTTCTGCGGTCAGTTCGAGGCCCAACCAGATCCACGCCATCCACAGGACGTCGGCCACGAG
>DATKEC010000072.1:0-33687 GCA_035544575.1 Acidimicrobiia bacterium | reverse complement strand
GGAACTCGGCCCCGCCCTTCAGGGCCAGGTACCTGGTGATGGCCGCGGTCAGGCTCGTCTTGCCATGGTCGATGTGACCGATGGTGCCGATGTTGACGTGCGGCTTGGTGCGCTCGAACTTCTTCTTGGCCATGAGGCCTGTCCTCCTGTGAGCGGGTGCGGAGCGGGTCGGGGCGGGTTCTGAACGGGTACTGCTGCCGGGTGGCGGGACCTACTCGCCCCGGACCTTCGCGATGATCTCCTTCGCCACGTTGCCGGGAACCTCGGCGTAGGAGTCGAACTGCATGGAGTAGCTGGCCCGGCCCTGCGTCTTGGACCGGAGGTCGCCGACGTAGCCGAACATCTCCGACAACGGCACCAGGGCCTTGACCACGCGCACGCCGGCGCGCTCGTCCATGGCCTGGATCATGCCGCGGCGGCTGTTGAGGTCGCCGATCACGTCGCCCATGTTCTCCTCGGGCGTGGTGACCTCGACGGCCATCATCGGCTCCATCAGGGCCGGGTCCGCCTTGCGGGCGGCCTCCTTGAAGCCCATCGAGCCGGCGATCTTGAACGCCATCTCCGAGGAGTCGACGTCGTGGTAGGAGCCGTCGGTGAGCGTCACCTTCACGCCCACGAGCGGGTAGCCGGCGAGGATGCCGTGCTGCATCGCCTCCTGGCAGCCCTGGTCGACGGCCGGGATGTACTCCTTGGGGATGCGACCGCCCGTGATCGAGTTCTCGAACTGGTAGGTCGGGATCTGACCCGTGTCGTCCGGCTCGGTGAGCGGCTCGACCCGGATCTGGATCTTGGCGAACTGGCCGGTGCCGCCGGTCTGCTTCTTGTGGGTGAAGTCCAGGCGCTCGACCGTGCCGCGCAGGGTCTCCCGGTAGGCGACCTGCGGCTTGCCGACGTTGGCCTCGACCTTGAACTCGCGGCGCATCCGGTCGACCAGCACCTCGAGGTGCAACTCGCCCATGCCGGCGATGATCGTCTGACCTGTCTCCTCGTCGGTGCGGACGAGGAACGTCGGATCCTCCTCCGAGAGCTTCTGGAGCGACTCGGAGAGCTTCTCCTCGTCGGACTTGGTCTTCGGTTCGATGGCGATGTGGATGACCGGTGCGGGGAAGCTCATCGATTCGAGCTGGATCTCCTTGGACGGATCCGAGAGGGTGTCTCCGGTCTTGGTGCTCTTGAGCCCGACTGCGGCGACGATGTCCCCGGTGAAGACGTCATCGACGTCCTCCCGGTGGTTGGCATGCATCTGGAGGAGACGGCCGAGCCGCTCCTTCTTGCCGGATGTCGTGTTCGTGACGGTGCTGCCCTTCGAGGCGTGACCGGAATAGACCCGGAAGTAGGTCAGCTTGCCGACATGGGGATCGGACATGATCTTGAAGGCGAGCGCGGAGAACGGCTCTGAGTCGTCCGCGGCCCGCGTCAACTGCTTGTCCTCGTCGCCCGGCTTGAACCCGGTGACGGGCGGAAGATCGAGGGGGCTGGGGAGATAGGCGACGATCGCGTCCAACAGCAGTTGGACTCCCTTGTTCTTGAATGCCGATCCACACAGCACCGGCACGAAGAGGTGATCGAGGGTGCCCTTGCGGATCCCTGCCCTGATCTGGGCAAGGGTGAGGTCGCCGTTCTCGAGGTAGGCCTCGAGAAGGACCTCGTCGGTTTCGGCAATGGTCTCGAGCATCGATGCCCGGTACTCGTTCGCCTTGTCGGCCATGTCGGCCGGCACCTCGAGCGTCTCCCAGATCTTGCCGTCGTCACCCTTCCAGATGTGGGCCTTCAGCTCGATGAGATCGACGACCCCGATGAAGTCGGCCTCGGTCCCGATGGGGAGCTGGAGAACCAGCGGCTTGGCCGACAGCCGATCGATGATCGACTGGACATCGGCGTAGAAGTCCGCACCGGTTCGGTCGAGCTTGTTGATGAAACACATGCGGGGGACGCCGTAGCGGTCGGCTTGGCGCCACACCGTCTCAGATTGCGGCTCCACGCCGGCGACGCCGTCGAAGACCGCCACGGCACCGTCGAGCACGCGGAGCGACCGCTCCACCTCGACGGTGAAGTCGACGTGTCCGGGGGTGTCGATGATGTTGATCGTGTGGTCGTGCCACAGACAGGTCGTCGCGGCGGAGGTGATGGTGATCCCCCGCTCCTGCTCCTGTTCCATCCAGTCCATGGTGGCGGCGCCGTCGTGGACTTCACCGATCTTGTAAGACTTACCGGTGTAGTAGAGGATGCGCTCGGTCAACGTGGTCTTTCCGGCGTCGATGTGCGCCATGATCCCGATGTTGCGCGTACGGCTGAGCGGCACCGATCGAAGGTGCGACAGCGCGTCGTTTCCGTTACTCATTTCCTCTGCTCTCCGGTCGTTATGGACTTGTGAAACCTGGTGGTGGCCGCTTTGGCCCCGAGGGGCAGCGGCCGGCCAGCGCTACCAGCGGTAGTGGGCGAAGGCCTTGTTCGATTCCGCCATCTTGTGGATGTCTTCCTTGCGCTTCATCGCCGCGCCGGTGTTGTTCGACGCATCGAGGATCTCGTTGGCGAGGCGTGCGGCCATCGACGGCTCCCGGCGACGGCGGGCGAACCCGACGAGCCAGCGGACGGCGAGGGTGTTGGACCGGCGAGGGGAAACCTCGATCGGCACCTGGTAGGACGAACCGCCCACCCGGCGTGAGCGAACCTCCACCTGGGGGCGCAAGTTGTCGATGGCGCGCTTGAGCACGTTCACGGGATCCTGGTTGGCGCGACGTTCGACGAGTTCGAGGGCGTCGTAGACGATCTTGCGGGCAGTGTCCTTCTTGCCTTTCAGCAGGACTTTGTTGATCACCTGGCTGACGAGCACGGAACGGAACACCGGATCCGGTTCGATCGGGCGCTTCTGGGCTGGGGCACGCCGCATCTCAGCTCTCCTTCTTCGCGCCGTAGCGGGACCGGGCTTGCTTCCGCTTGGACACGCCCGATGCGTCGAGGGTGCCGCGGATGACCTTGTAACGGACGCCAGGGAGATCGCGGACGCGTCCGCCGCGGACCAAGACGATGGAGTGCTCCTGGAGGTTGTGACCCTCGCCGGGGATGTAGGCGGTCACTTCCATGCCCGAGGACAGCCGCACACGACAGACCTTCCGCAGCGCCGAGTTCGGCTTCTTCGGAGTCACCGTGTACACGCGAGTGCAGACACCACGACGCTGGGGCGCTCCGGCCAGACCAGCAGTCTTGTTCTTCTTCTTCTTCTTCTGTCTGCCATCGCGGACGAGCTGCTCGATCGTCGGCATGTTTCTCCTTACGCGGGCGACCGGCGCACGGCGTCCCGAATCGTTGGGATTCGAGTCGTCGGACACCGACCTGGTTCTTTCTGACCCCGGGCCCAGGGCATGGATCCCCGGTTCAGGTCAGCCGGAGAGCCCTTCAGACTCGAGGGGACGGTGCACACACGAGGGCGCGCACCGAGGTGGGTACGAAGACCACGGGCGGAAGTATACGAATCCCGTATGGAACGTCAAAAGCCGATGCGTCCTGGCCCCCTCACCCGCTCGGGTAGCGTGCGCGCGTGAACGACCGAAGTCATCGTCGCAGACTGCTCGTGGCCGTCTTCGCGGTCGCCTACGGGACCAACGTCTCGACCCCCCTGTTGCTGCTCTATCAGGACCGCCTGAATCTGAGTGCGTGGACGGTGACGGCGCTGTTCGCCGCCTATCCGATCGGCCTGATACCCGCACTGCTGGTGGGCGGACCCGCATCGGACATCCGTGGCCGCAAGCGGGTGACGCTGCCGTTCGTGTTCCTCTCCGGGGTGGCGTCGGTCCTGTTGCTGGCTGGCGCCGACACCCTCTGGATGCTCTATTTCGGTCGGGTGTTGCTGGGAGTCGTATCCGGAGTGGTGTTCGCCGGGATGAGCGCCTGGATCCAGGAGTTGGAAGTCCCCGGCGACCCGCTCGGCGCGTCCAAGCTGACTTCGACCGCCCTGTACGCCGGCTTCGGCCTGGGGCCGTTGTTCTCGGGGGCGCTGGGACAGTGGGGACCGGTTCCGGCTGTGCTCCCCTACCTGATTCACATCGCCATGGTGGCGGTGGCCGTCGTCCTGGTGGTCGGGTCCAGGGAAACGGTGACCGCCGATGCCAGCCGACCGCTCCGGGCGAACCTGGGCATCCCGGCTCACTCCCGTCGCACCGTGCTGCGGGTGATCGTGCCGACCGCACTTGCGGTCTTCACCTTCCCCTCGGTGGCATTCGGACTCTTCCCGGTGATTCTCCGCCAGTTCATGGAAGGCATCGATCTCTTCGTGACCGGCCTGGTGGCGATCACCGCCACCACCGCCACCCTCTACTCCCGGTCGCTGGTCGGCCGGATGGGACCATGGCGTTCGGCACCCCTGGGAACGGGTCTGGGCGCGGCGGGCATGGCCCTTGGCACGGTTGCCTTCGCCACAGGTTGGTGGTGGCTTCTCTTCCCGTCAGCAGTTCTCCTCGGCGTCGCCTCCGGCGTCGGGATGACCGCCGGGCTCCGTCAGGTGGACCTGGTCACCGACTCGGCCACCCGCGGGGCACTCGCCGCAACCTTCTACGTGGTGGCCTACGGCGGTATGACCACACCGGTCATCGTCTCGACCCTCGCCCGTGGGCCAGGCTTCGCCCCGGTGCTGACCGTCGTGACCCTTCTGGCCGTCGGGCTCACCGTGGCGCTCGTCCGGTCGGTCCGTCCGCTCGTCGGCGCTCGCTCAGCCGAGGTCTGAGGCCCGAACCGGGAGTCCCTCCCCGGCCGTGAGGAGCGTCACCAGCATCGGTACCTCGGAGTCCCATCCCGGCTTGGCTTCGATGCGCAGGTCCCCGCTCGTGCGGTCGATGAAGAAGGCCTGGCCGTCGACGAGATCGAAGCGGTCCCGATCGAGATACAGGCGCGGCTTGATCATGGCCGGGTCCCCGTCCTCGGGACAGAACACCATGCAGTTGCCGCACTCGTTGCACAGCTCGGAGAAGACCAGATACTGCTGGCGACCGTCGAGTCCGCTGCCCTCGGGGGTGGGAAGGCGGAAGAAGGCATCGTTGGGACAGACGGTCACGCAGAAGTTGCAGGCGACACAACCCCACATCTCCAGGGTGTGATCCACCTCGCGCGGGAGCTTGTCGTTGCCGTCCTTGTGATAAATCGCCCGCTCGTCGCCCGCCAGCATCCGACTCATGTGGTGTTCGACTGCCCCATGGTGACCGCCGGCTCGAGCGATGGCGGTGTGGTGGTCCCGCCAGCCGGCCAGGTCACTCACGCCCGCCGCGCGCATGTCCTCGGCGAGTCGCTTGAGCATGGGCGCCAGACGGCCGTAGCCACCTGGCTTGAGGAGATCAGAACAGATCGTGGCCGGCGCCACGCCCAGCCCCACGGTCTCAGAGACATTGTCCCGGGTGACCCCGGCCGAGAAGCTGACCTGGACATCTCCTCCATCGGTCTGCAGAACGCCGGGGAGAGCCGTGGTGAGTTCGTGCAACAGCGTGGTGGCGAGCACGTGGAGCGGTGCGCCGGACAGGTACATCGGGTCGTCGGGCATGAAGCCCTTGTGGTTCCTGACGACGAGCGTGTTGGTGAGTTTGACGCCGAAGCGGCGCCCGTGGTCGGTGGCGAACTCGCGCAGCTCGCCGATCAGCTCGATACCACGGCCGAACTGCAGGTCGTCGTCGAAGGCTTTCGGGTCGAGCTCGACGTAGTCGTAACCCAGAGTGTCGTTGACGATCTCCCGCACGCGGGGGTGACCGAGCAGCGTCGGATTCAGCTTGACGACGACATCCACGCCGTGGCGCTTCATGAGGTGCTTGGTGATCCCCTCGATCTCCTCGGGCGGACATCCGTGGAACGTCGAGAGCGTCACGGTGTCAGCGATCCGGGTCCCGAAGTCGAGATCACGCCACCGGTCGAAGGGGGCGGGGATCTGGGCTCGGAGCCGATCGATCTCGGTTCGCGCATCGATCAGCCCGTCGATGAAGCCGCCGATCTTCCCACTGGAGATGCCGGCCAGGTCATAGCCGACAGACATGTCGAAGACGTGTGGTCCGGCTTCACCGATGTGCTCGGAGATCGGATCCCAGCGGCGCAGCATGTCGATCGCCATCCAGGCTTTGACATACTCCTCCAGCGACTGGTGGACCCTGAGTTCCTGGGACCACTCGATGTTGTAGCCGATGGTCTGCATGTCGATGCACGGTCGACCGATCTCCAACTCGTCGAGGATCTGGACCGTCTTCAGCTCGAACATGCGGGCCCCGCCGAGCCAGGCGAGGACGATGTTCTGTGCCATCTGCGAGTGCGGTCCGGCCGCGGGTCCGAGCGGTGTGGCCGCAGGGCGGCCCAAGAAGCTCATCGTGAGGTCCACGTCGGGCTCGGGGGACCAGAAACGGGCAATGGGCAGGTCGTAGATCCTCTTGCGGGTCTCCCATTCGTGGGCGATCCGGCCCATCAGCACATCCATCGGGAACGGCGTGAGCGGCGGGGCGTTCATCGGATCCTCCTCACAGTCGGGCGTGCAGCCGCCGAGCCTGCTCGGCCGCCTTGGACCTGATCTCGTCCGCATCGACGTGGGTGGGTCCTCCCTCCGTCCACACGACGCTGCCGTCGACTTCGATCTCCACCGGTGTCGGCCCCGGAGTGAACGCCAGATGCCACGGCTCCATCGGCTCGTAGGACCAGAGGACCCGATCGCTCAGGGCGGCGGGAGCCAGCTTCCATCCTTGTTCCAGCCACGACCACGCCGTCTGCGGTGACGCCGTCACATCGACCGACCGATGCAAGTAGTAGGCGAGCCGAAAGCTGTCGAGCATGTCGGAACCGATCCCGTCTGTGCCCAGTGCGACCGGGTTGGCGAACCGCCGGGGGTCGGCATAGCCGACGGCGTTGTTGAGGTTCGAAGCCGGGTTGTGGAGGATCGTGCCGGCCAGTCCGTGGTCAGATGCCAGATTCACGCAGTGGGCGAGCAGCCAGTTGTCCCGTGAATGGGGAGCGAGTCTTTCGGCCGCACCGGCGTCCTCGGGACCTTCGTGGACGTGGACGTGGACGCCCACGGCCATCTCCGCGGCGAGGGCCGCCGCAGCCTCGATCGTCGCGTCGGTGCACGTGAAGGCGGCGTGCAGGCCGACCCAGCCCTCGCCTCCCGCCTCGAAGAAGCGGCGGTTCTCGGCAAGACCACGGGCGGCGCCGTCGGATCCGTGGCGATCGGTGACGCCGTACGCGGGCAGGACCCGCACTCCAACCTCGGCCGCCGCGTCGACCAGCGCCGTCAGACTGCCCTCGATCGCACTCGGGCTCTCGTGGTGATCGATGATCGTGGTGGTGCCGACCTCGAGCGCTTCGAGCGCGGCCAGCTTGGCGGACCATTCGATCATCTCGAGGTCCAGCGCGGCATCCAGCCGCCACCAGATCTGTTCGAGGATCTCGCCGAAGGTCGTGGGTACCTTCGGCGGCGGGGGCATCCCGCGGGCCAGGGCGGAATAGATGTGGTGATGGGCGCACACCAGCCCCGGGGTGGTGACGGGTCCGCTCATCCGAGCTCGAGTGGTTGGTGCCGGTTGAACGGCAGACGCGTGCGCCATCGCCCGTCGATCTCGTGGAAGGCAGCAGCCACCGCTCCTGCGGTGGGCACGAGTCCGATCTCCCCGATCCCTTTGATCCCGTAGGGCGAGTCCGGCTGTGGCGCCTCGACGAGCACGACTTCGACGTCGGGCATGTTCCGGGGGCGGATGATGTCGAGCTGGCGGAATGTCGTGTGCTCGGGCTTGCCGTCCGGGCCGCAGGGGAACTCCTCGGTGAGGGCATAGCCGAGGCCCATGTGCACCGAACCCTCGATCTGGCCCTCGCACAGCATCGGGTTCACCGCACGGCCCACGTCGTGGACGGCCACGACCTTCTCGATCTCGCCGGTGGTCTTGTCGGCGATGACGAGTTGGGCGGCGTAGCTGAACGTCGAGTGAATGACCGGGTTGGTCTTTCCCGAGGAGAGCGAATCCGTCCAGTCGATCTCATAGGTCCCTTCGTAGTCGACATCGGGCCGGCGCCCGTCCGCCTCCGCCGCCTGACACGCCTCTCGCACCGCACCGGCCGCCATCAGCGTCCCCCGGGAACCGGTGGTCTGGCCGAAACCAAGTTCACGGCTCGTGTCCACGTAGACGTCGATGCTCCCAGGGTCGATGCCCAACTCCTCCGCAGCCACCTGCAGAGCCACCGTGTGCACGCCCTGTCCCATTTCGGTCCAGCCGTGCCGCACCTCCACCCGGCTGTCGGACCGGAATCGGACCACAGCCTTCGAGATCTCGTGGAAGCCGTTGCCGAGACCCGAGTTCTTGAGACCGAGTCCGAGACCCACCGCCTTGCCTTCGGCACGGGCCGCCGCGAAGTACGGCCTGATCGCGTCGAGACATTGGCGGGCGCCCAGGCAGCCGTCGTCCATGATCTGTCCGGGACCCCAGACCGAACCAGGTTCGATGATGTTGCGCGAACGCATCTCCCACCCGTCGATCCCGACGGATTCGGCGAGGCGGTCGATCACACCTTCCATCGCGAACTGCGCCTGGTTGGCGCCGAAACCGCGGAACGCACCGCACACCGAGTTGTTGGTGCGGACGGCGATCGACTCGACATCGATGTTTGGAACCACATACGGACCCGAGGCGTGGCCGGCGGCACGCTCCAGGACCTTCATCCCCACCGAGGCGTACGGTCCCGAGTCGCCGATCATGCGCGCCTTGAGCGCCGTCAGTTTGCCGTCGGGGTCGCACCCCGCCCACAACTCGATGCGGATCGGGTGGCGCTTGGGATGCATGTGGAGGGATTGCTCGCGGGTCAGCGTGCACTTGACGGGACGTCCGGTCAGAAACGAGGCGAGGGCGGTGTGGGCTTGGTTCGAGAGATCCTCCTTGCCGCCGAACGCGCCCCCGTTCGAGACGAGTTCGACAGTGACCCGGTCGGCGGCGACACCCAGCACCGCGGCGATCTGGTCCCGATCGTCCCACACCCCCTGGCCGCCGGAGAAGACGTGCAGGGTGGCGTCGTCCTGGGGGACGGCAAGAGTCGATTCGGGTTCGAGGAAGGCGTGTTCGACCCGCTGGGTCTCGAAGACTTCGTGGACGGTGTGGGCGGCGGACGCCAGTGCCGAATCGACGTCGCCCCTGGCATATGTCGAGATCGAGAGCCGGTTGCCGTCGAGACCCCATACGGCGTCTTCGTCGGACGCGAGCGCGGCGACGGGGTCGGTGAAAGGCGTCAGCGGGCGATACTCGACATCGACGAGATCCGCGGCCCGCCGGGCGGTGAGAACGTCATCAGCCACCACCACCGCCAGCACGTCACCGGAGTAGCTCGTCCGGCCACCCACCGGGATCATGACGGGCCAATCCTGGTGAATCAGACCGACACGCAGTTCCCCCGGGATGTCGGCGGCGGTGAACACGGAGACGACTCCGGGTTCGGTGCCAGCCCGGGTCGTGTCGATGGCGAGAATGTCGGCCCGGGTGTGATCGGTGAGCCGGAGTGCGGCATGGAGCATCCCTGGCACTTCCATGTCGTCGATGTAGCCGCGGTCACCCAGCGACAACTCGGCGCCTTCGTACTTGGCGCCACGTTTGCCGATACCTCCCCCGAGGGAGGGCTCGGGGATCGGCGCTCCGGAAGCAAGCAATTCGATGGCGTCGATGATCTTGACGTACCCGGTGCATCGACAGAGATGTGCCCCCAGCCGCCCCTCGATCGTCTGGCGGTCGAGCTCGGCGCCCTTCTGGTCGATCAGCGCCTTGGCCCGGACGACGATCCCCGGGGTGCAGAAGCCGCATTGCAGTGCCCCGGTGGAAGCGAAGGCACTGGCCAGGCGATCGCGCTCGGCGGGGTCGAAGCCCTCCAGGGTCGTGACTTCCTTGCCTTCGGCCTTGTCCAAGCCGGTCACGCAGCTCACCATCGCCTTGCCGTCGAGGAGCACGGTGCAGCAGCCGCACTGTCCGCTCGGCGCGCACCCGTCCTTCGGCGACGTGATCCCGAGTTCGTCGCGGAGAGCGCTGAGGAGGTGCGGATGGTCGTCCCGAACCGAAACCTCTCGCCCGTTGACGGTGAAGGTGATCGTCTGGCTTCCCGTCGTCGTCATCGGTCCCCCTCGATGGGCGGGCCGGCACCTTTGCGCTCGGTGATGAGACGGTAGGCCTCGGGAACCCGGTAGCGGTCGAAGTCGAACAACGTGTTCTTGTAGTTGCGTGTGAAGTCCAGGTCGACCTCGGCGACGATCAGTTCGTCGCCGGTGGTCGTGGCCTGCGCCACGATCTGGCCGGAGGGGGCGATGATCGCCGAACCAGCGAGGGACTCGACGCCCTCTTCGACGCCGCCCTTGGCGACGCCGACGACCCAGCACCCGTTCTGATACGCCCCGGCCTGCATCACCAGGTGGTTGTGGAAGGCTTGGAGTGGGTTCTGGGTGGGGTCGGGGTCGTAGTGGAGCGGAGTGTTGTAGCCGATGAGGATGAGTTCGACACCCTGCAGGCCCATCACGCGGTACGTCTCCGGCCACCGGCGGTCGTTGCAGATCGCCATCCCGACCCTCCCGCCAAACGCGTCCCACACCCCGAACTCGCGACCCGGTTCGAAGTAGTGGCGCTCGGCATGCTGGAACGGCCGGTCCGGCTCGTAGCCGGCGTGGCCGGGCACGTGGACCTTGCGGTACCTGCCCACGGTGCGCCCGTCGCCGTCGACGAGGACTTGGGTGTTGTACCGGTGCCGGGTCCCGTCGGGGGCGACGGTGAGTTCCGCGTAGCCGAGGCTGAAGCCGACGCCGAGGTGGGCAGCCTCGTCGAAGAGCCGCTTGGTGGCTGCGTTGGGCATCTCGGTTTCGAACCACGACTCGATCTCGGCGAGGTCCTCGGTATACCAGCGCGGGAAGAAGGTGGTGAGGGCCAGTTCGGGGTAGACGACGAGGTCGACCCCCCGCGCGGCGGCGTGGTGGAGGAGGTTCAGCAGCCGATCGACGACCTGGTCGCGCGTGTCGTCGCGGCTGACCGGTCCCATCTGGGCACCGCCGACGACGAGTACGCGCTCTCCCACCAACCGAGATTCCCACACCTTTACGAAATGTCAAGCACCCCGACGTCCACTCGTACCCAGGGTTAGATCGGACGTATACGTCCGATCCAGCCCGCGGAAGGGCTGGTTCCTTTACGAAATGTCAATTGGAGGTAGGGTTCGGGCCGCCCAGAGTCGGAACTTCGAGGAGTCATCAGTGAGCAACATCGTGCGGGCCGCGCTCGTCCAGACCGAGTGGACGGGTGACAAGGAGTCGATGATCGCCAAGAACATCGACATGGCCCGCCGGGCCGCCGCCGACGGCGCCCAGATCCTCTGTTTCCAGGAGATCTTCTCGTCCCGCTACTTCTGCACCGTCCAGGATCCGCAGTACTACGACGAGGCCGAGGAGATCCCCTCGGGTGCGACGATCCAGCGCATGACCGGTCTCGCCCAAGAGACCGGGATGGTGCTCGTCGTCCCGATCTACGAGAAAGTGGATGAGGGGACTTTCTACAACACCGCCGCGGTGATCGACGCCGACGGCACGTTCCTCGGCATCTACCGCAAGACCCACATCCCCCAGGTCGCGGGCTTCTGGGAGAAGTTCTACTTCAAGCCCGGCAACACGGGCTATCCGGTCTTCGACACCGCGGTGGGCCGGATCGGCGTCTACATCTGTTACGACCGCCACTTCCCCGAAGGCTGGCGGGCCCTGGGTCTGGCAGGGGCCAAGATCGTCTTCAACCCCTCGGCCACCACCCGCGGCCACTCCAAGTACCTCTGGGAGCTGGAACAGACATCGGCCGCCGTCGCCAACGAGTATTTCGTCGCAGCGGTCAACCGGGTGGGCTCGGAAGGCATGACCGACACCGACTATTACGGGACGTCCTACTTCGCGTCACCGCGCGGTCAGATCATCGGTGGTACCGGCTCGGACACCACCGACGACCTCATCATCCGCGACCTCGACATGGACCTGATCGGCGAGGTGCGGCGGCACTGGGCCTTCTACCGCGACCGCCGTCCCGAGACATACGGAGCACTCACGGAGTGACCTCCGAGGTCCGGCTCGAGTTCTTCGTCGAGCCCTTCGCCGAGGGCCGACCAGGACCGCACGTGCGCGCCGCCATCGCAGCCGTCGAGGCACACGGCCTGTCGGTCGATGTCGGAGCCTTCGGGACCATCACCACGGGTGCTGCTGCCGTCGTGGCCGAAGCCGTCGGCGACCTCGTCCGCGCCGCCCTCGAGAGCGGCGCCGACCGTGTATCGGTCCAAGCCGTGACACCGAAGGCCGAACCCGCCCTGCATGTCGGCGATCTCCGAGATGCCCTCGACCACATGATCGGACAGGTCGAAGCCGATGCCGGCGGGCCCCTCGCCGAATTGAGCCGCGAAGACAAGCAGACCGCGATCCGGACCCTCGACGAGCACGGCGCCTTCCAGCTCCGCAAGGCGATCGAAGCCGTGGCCGACGCCATGGGTGTGAGTCGTATCACTATCTACAACTACCTGAACGCCATCCGGGAGGAATGATGTTTGCTCTCCCAGCCTGGACCGACGAGTTGGCCCATGACCAGCCGAGACCGAGCCCCGAGGATCAGGTGCGCTTTGCGATCGACCTGGCTCGCGGCAATGTGTCCCACGACACCGGGGGTCCCTTCGGCGCCGCTGTGTTCGAAGTCGCGACCGGACGGCTGGTGGCCGCCGGGGTCAACCTGGTGGTTCCGACCAACACGGCCATCGCTCACGCGGAGATCGTCGCCATCGCCCTCGCCGGACAGGCCGTCGGTAGCTTCGACCTCGGAGCCGAAGGCATGCCGGAGATGGCCCTGGCCTGTTCGTGCGAGCCATGCGCCATGTGCTTCGGCGCAGTTCCGTGGTCGGGCGTGCGGCGCCTGCTCATCGGGGCACGCGACGAGGATGCCAGGGCGGTCGGTTTCGACGAGGGCCCGAAGATGACGGATTGGCGCGAGCAGCTCGAAGCTCGGAACATCGCCGTGACGACCGACATCGCCAGAGAAGCGGGAGCACAGGTACTGCGCGACTACGTGATGGCGGGCGGGCCGGTGTACAACGGGAGAAGCGGCTGATGCACCAGGTACAAGCCCACACGTTCTCGGTCGCACGCGTCGAGACTCCCGTCACGCTGAAGGCGGCCCTCGACCTTCTCGCCCACCATGGCGAACGCGCCCGCCCGATCGCGGGCGGGACCGACCTCATACTCGAGATGGACCGCGGGGTCCGGACCGACGTGGATGTCCTCGTCGACCTCACCCGCATCCCGGACCTCGACACCATCAGCGAACAGGCCGGGAGACTCACGCTGGGTGCGCTCGTCACCCACAACCACGTCGTGCGCTCCGACCTCCTGCGGCGCAAGGCCCTGCCTCTCGCCCAGGCGTGCTGGGAGATCGGCTCGCCGCAGCTCCGCAATCGGGCCACCGTGGTCGGGAACCTCGTGACGGCCTCTCCGGCCAACGACACCATCACTCCCCTGCGAGTCCTGGATGCCGAACTCGACATCGCCTCTCGCGACGGCACTCGCACCGTCCGTCTCGCCGACTTCCACACCGGGGTGCGGACGACCGTGCTCGAAACAGGCGAGCTCGTGATCGCGGTCCGCTTCCGACCGCTCGCGGAGGGTGAACGCGCCGTGTTCCTCAAGCTCGGCAACCGTCGCGCACAGTCGATTTCCGTCGTCCATCTGACTGCCTCGGTCACAGTTCATGATGGGATCGTCGTGGCGGATCGGCTGGCGTTGGGCAGCGTTGCGCCAACCATCACCGAGATGGACACCACTCCGCTCGTCGGCAGCACATTCGACGACGAGCACATCGAAGAGGTGGCATCCATCGCCGGCCGGTCCCTGAGACCCATCGACGACGTCCGGGCAACCGCCGAGTACCGGACCGCGGCAATCCCACTGATGGTCCGGCGTGCTTATCGGGCGCTCAGGGACGGAACGCCTCCCATGCTTCCGGAGAGACCCGTCACGCTCGGGACACCGCGTCGGTCCGACGTGGCTGCCTCGTCCCACGACGCCACCACGCCGGTCGACGTCACCGTCAACGGCGCGCCGACATCTGCGCAGGGTGGCACCGGCACGCTGTTGGACTGGCTGCGTGACGGGGCCGGTCTCACCGGGACCAAGGAGGGCTGCGCCGAGGGCGAATGTGGCGCGTGCACTGTGTTCCTCGACGGAGTGGCTGTGATGGCGTGTCTGGTTCCGGCATCGCGGGCCCACGGTTCAACGGTGATGACGATCGAAGGTTTGGCGCAGGGGGACGAGCTCCACCCCCTCCAGCAGGCCTTCATCGACGAAACCGCCGTCCAATGCGGCTTCTGCATCCCCGGTTTCATCATGTCCGGGGCGAAGTTGCTGGAGGAGCGACCCGTTCCCACTCGGGCCGAAGTCGAGATCGCCATGTCGGGCAACCTGTGCCGGTGCACCGGTTACTACCCGATGTTCGCGGCGGTCGAGACCGCGGCTGGAAGGATGGGCGCGTGAGCATCGGCACCGCCCGCAACCGAGTCGACGCCCGTGACAAGGTGACCGGTGCGGCCCGCTTTCCCGCCGACATCCGCCGACCCGAAGCCCTGTTCGCCTTTGTCGTCTTCACCGATCAGCCCCACGCACGCCTGATCTCCCTGGACGTCTCCGGGGTTCTCGCCACACCGGGGGTGGTGGAGGTGGTCACTGCCGCCGACATCCCCGTCAACGAGTACGGGCTGACCATGTTCGACCAGCCGGTGCTCATAGGCGTCGAACACACCGGACGTTCTTCTGTTCCATGCGACATCTCCCGGTGGGAAGCGGATCATCTGGCGGTTGTCGTCGCAGAGTCAGAAGCTGCGGCTCGAGCCGGGGCTGGCGCCATCGACGCCCGCTGGGAGGAACGGCCGATTCTGTCCGACATCGACGCCGCCCTCGCCCCGGACGCACCCATCCTCCATCCCGAGAACGGCATCGACACGAACGGCTATCACCATTTGAAGATCCGCAAAGGGGACATCGACGCCGGGTGGGCGGCAGCCGACGTGGTCGTCGAAGGGACCTATGACGTCCCTCATCAGGAGCACGCCTTCCTCCAGCCGGAGGCGGCCACCGCCTATCTCGACGACGCCGACCGGATCACCGTCGAAATCGGCGGACAATGGACCTACGAGGACCTGGGTCAGGTCTGTCATGCCCTCGACCTGTCCGAGGACGATGTGCGAATCGTCTACCCGGCGGTGGGAGGCGCCTTCGGCGGACGCGAGGACATGTCCCTGCAGATCGTCCTCGCCGCCGCGGTCGTGAAGCTGCGAGCCAAGGGGATCCGGCGGGCGGTGCACGCCGAGTGGTCCCGTGAAGAGTCGATCGTCGGCCATCACAAGCGGCACCGTGGTCGCATCCACGCCCGCCTCGGAGCGACCCGCGACGGACGGATCACCGCGGTCGAAGTGGACGGGTACCTCGACTCGGGGGCGTACAACTACACGACGAACAAGGTCCTGGGCAACATGCATCTGTGCGTCGCAGGCCCGTACGACGTTCCGAACGCTCGGATCGACTCGATCGCCGTCTACACGAACACCGTGCCTGCCGGAGCCTTCCGCGGTTTCGGCGCGCCCCAAGGTGCCTTCGTGGCGGAGTCGCAGATGAACAAGCTGGCGGTCGCCCTCGGCATGGATCCGGTTGAGCTTCGGCTGAAGAACGCGCTGCGCGACGGCGATCGCGGCATCACCCAGGCGGAGATGCCTCAGGGGGTTTCGCTGGTGGAAGTGATCGAGGCGGCCGCCGCCGGCGCCACCCGGTCTTTCGAAGCGGCTCCGATCCCCTCTTTCGCTTCGCTCCCCGCCGACGAAAGCCGCATCCGGCGTGGACGCGGTTTTGCCTGCGCGTACAAGAACGTCGGGTTCTCGTTTGGTTTCCCGGAACGCTGCGACGCCACAATCGTCCTGCATGGCGACGAGGACACGGTTGCGTGGGTGGAACTCTTCCACGGCGCGGCCGAGGTCGGACAGGGCGCCCACACGGCGCTCATCCAGATGGCTGCCGAGGCGACGGGAGTCGACCCTGACCACGTCAGGGCTTCGTTCGCGGACACGTCCACGAGCGGGGATTCAGGTTCGGTGTCGGCGTCACGGATGACCTGGATGGCGGGCAATTCCATTCTCGGAGCAGCCGAAGAGGCGGCCAAGCGCTGGCTGGAGGGTGACCGGCCCGCCGTGGGCGAGTTCCGCTTCGTTCCACCCCCGACCGAGACGCTCGATCCCGATGACGGAACGGGCCAGCCGAACTTCGCCTACGGCTATGTCGCCGAGGCGGTGGATGTATCGGTCGACATCGACACCGGACAGGTTCGGATCGACCGGGTCGTGTGCGCCGACGACGTCGGCAAGGCCATCAATCCGGCGCTGGTAATCGGCCAGATCGAAGGTGCCGTCGTCCAGGCTGCGGGATACGCCCTGTCAGAGGACCTGCAAGTCAGCAACGGCAGGATCACCAACCCGCGGTTCTCGGGGTACCTGATCCCTGGCATCGGCGACATTCCCACCCGTGTCGACTCGATCCTCGTCGAGCACCCAGATCCGCGGGGACCCTGGGGAGTGCGAGGCATGGCAGAGATGCCGTTCATACCGCTCGCTCCGGCCGTGGTGGCCGCCGTCCACGACGCCACCGGCGTGTGGATCGATGGTTTCCCGCTCACACCCAGCCGGGTGTTGGCGGCGCTGTCCAGGGCGGGCGTCTCTGATTCATAACGCACCGATGCCCGCCGACAGCGGACGGATTCCCCGCATCCGTATCGCCGTGCTTGGCATCATCACCATCAGTGTCTACGGGTCCTGGTACTACGGCTTCGGGGTTCTGCTCGATCCGATCATCTCCGACACCGGCTGGAGCGAGGCGAGCCTGACGGCGGCGTTCGGCGCATCGTCGATGGTCGCCGGGATCGGCTCACTGTTCGGAGGGTGGCTACTCGATCGGCACGGCAGCCGCCTGGTGTTCGCCGCCGCCGCGGTCTTCGGTGTCCTCGCGTTTGCGGTGGCCACGACGACCGCGTCACTCGGTGTCTTCGTCCTCGCCGGATGCGTCGGCGGCGGCGCCTTCGGCGCGCTGGGCTTCTATCACGTCACCCAGACTGCGGCCGTGCGGGTCAGCGCGGAGGCGGCGACTCGTGCGATCGCGGTCCTGACCATTTGGGGGGCGTTTGCCAGCGCCATCTACATCCCCGTCACGGCTTGGCTCGTCGAATCCTTCGACTGGCGAACCGCCCTTCGTGCCACCACCGCATCAGCCGTAGTGTGGCTTCTCGTGGGCGCGATCAGCATCGACACCCGAACTGTCGACGCCGCCCGGCGTTCGCCGATCTGGAGCGAACTGCGCAGCTCGCTGCGTTCGCCCGTGGCACGGCGATACGTGTTCTCCCAGGGGCTCGTGGGGATGGGCGTGGGGATCATCCTCGTCTATCAGGTTCCGGCGATGACCGCCGCCGGACTCGGGTTGGGTGCCGCCTCCTTCTGGGCGGCCTTCCGGGGCTTTGCTCAACTGGGCGGACGGCTCCCGCTGATGCCCATCGTCGCCCGGCTCGGCACCACCGGCGCTTTGCGTCTCTCCTACGGCGCCATCTCCATCGGGGCGTTGCTTCTGGCGGTGGCAGGCTCGCCGTGGGTCGCGGCCGGGTTCGCAGTGGTCGCCGGATTCGGAATCGGGGCGTCATCGCCGTTGCAGGGGATGCATGCCCGGATCGTGTTCGGCGCGTCGAGCCTCGGCACTGCGATGGGGCTCCTGTCGCTCGTCTTCATGGTGATCGGTTCGATCGGGCCGGCCGCGGCTGGAACCATCGCCACCGCCACCGGGTCGCGGGCGCTGCCGGTCTTCGGCGGTGCGGTGCTCACCGCGGCCGCCATCCCGCTGCTCCGCGATCCCGACACGGCGTGAGGTCAGCCTCGACGGCGGCCGGTGAACAATACGACGACGTGGTCCTCGGTCTTCATCGAGTCCCGGGTGGCCGGGTCGAGAAGACCCGCCAGACCGGCGGTACCGGTTGCGTCGACGTCGATGTCGGTGTGGGAGCGACCGAGCCGATACGCCTCCAGGACCATTGCCTCCGAGACGACCACCGGCCATCCGCCTGAAGCCACCGTCGGGCCAACCACGGTCGGCCAGTCATAGGTGACGTCGTCGAGTATCCCGGTGGCGGCCGACGTGCCCACCGGCTCCCACGGCCACATGTAACGGTCCGGGTGATCTGTCATCAATCGGCGCGCCTCGGACCCGCGGTCGGCGAGGGATGCAGCACGCGACGCTGAGTCGTCGCCGAGTTCGACGTCCAGCATCCCGCCGAGATCAGCGGTCAGCAGCCGCCACGCCCGGAAGAGCGGAGCGCACGCCTCGGTTTGCACCGCATGCAGCATGTCGTCTCTCTCGGGATTTCCATGCTGCAGCCCCATCCACGCCGAAGACGCCAACGCACCACCGCCGACCTGGACGAGGAGCCTGACCCGTCCGGAACCCGGCAGCTGGTCTGCAATCTCCCATCCGATCGTTCGACCACCGTCGAGCGTGGTGGGCGTGGTCGTGGCCTGGACGGAAAACGGTGTGGCACCCTCGTCAACTGCCTCGACGAACCGGAGATAGGTGGGGTCGCCCGCCTCTCCCCGATGTCGCTCGACAATTTCGACCCTGGCTCCGAGGGATTCGAGCAACGCGACGATGTCGGGATCTGCCCAGGTGGGGATGAATACACGCAGCCGGCGATCCAGCGCGTGGGCAATGGTGGCGGCCGCCACCGCCGCGTTGCCACACGAGGCGATGGCGAGTTCACCCGAATCCTGACCCCGGACGGCCAGCGCCAGCATCACCCCGAACAGATGCCGCGCCTTGTGGGACCCTCCGACATTGCCGGTGTCGTCCTTGATCCAGAGCTTCCCGTCGATCGCGCACGCCGTCGCCAGATCTGGGGCCGCCACCAGCGGTGTGGCTTCGAAGCCGTGACCTTCGGTCTCGGCCACGGCTGCGTCGAGGCGCTGCACGAGGGAGACGAAGTCGGCATCGGACCATCCGGCTGCGATGGCAAATGAGTAGGAGTCGAGACGAGTGCGGTAGCGGAGGAACGGATTGTCCGACGCCGGGGATGTCACCCCGCGACCCGCTCGTTGAACTCCGTGATCATGTCGTCCCAGCGGTCCGTGTAGCCCCGCAAGGATGACCACCACGCCTGGTCCCGGCGGCGCTCGAAGGTCTCGAAGTCGACGTTCTGCTGCTCGACCCAGGTGTAGTAGCCGAGGTTGAATATCCGCCGACGATCGACTTCGGTGAGTTCGAGGACATGTTCGGTGTCGATCCCTTCGAGGTGCCGGGCATGGGCCGCGGCGGCCGCCAGCGCATCGAATCCACCGGGATGATCCCGGCTCTCGATCTTGGCGATCTCCGAGGCGTACATCTCACTGCCGTCGGTGGCGACCGTCACGATCACGTCATCGGAGCCATAGCGGTGGTGCTTGGCGAGCTTGATGGCAGCCAGGATGTTGGCGATCGACGACAGCCCGAGATGGCGCAGGTCGTCGACCATCCCCGGGTCGACTCCCTTCGCACGGAGGTGTGTCTTGCCTGGCTCGGTGTTGAACAGCAGGAACAGGGTGTCGGTGGCCACATCGGAAATGCCGATGACATCATCGGAGTTGGTGACGTTGTGGATGAGCGGGATGTGCTTGTCGCCTATGCCCTGGATGTTGTGCTCGCCGTAGCCGTTGTAGAGCATGGTCGGGCATTCGAGCGCTTCGACGGGGGCAATGCGGGCACCGTGCCGCGCTTTGAGATAGTCGCCAGCACCCAGCGTCCCGGCCGAGCCCGACGCCGCGACGAATGCTCTGAGGCTGCCACTTCCGTGTTCTTGGTAGATCCGTTCGAGCGCCGGACCGGTCACCCGATAGTGGCCGAGGTGGTTGGAGAACTCCGAGAACTGGTTGAGGATGATGTTCGTCGGATCCTTGGCCAACTCGTTGCAGGCGTCGTAGATCTCCTTGACGTTCGACTCCGTGCCGTAGGTTCGTATGACGTCTTCGGGTCCGGCGATCCACTCGTTGAGCCAGTCGAAACGCTCCTTGGACATGCCTTCCGGCAGCACTGCCACCCCCCGACACCCCATGATGCGCGAGATGGCCACACCACCCCTGGCGTAGTTGCCGGTCGAGGGCCAGATGGCACGGTGCTCGGTGGGGTCGAAGGCGCCGGCAACGACTTTGGGAGCGAGGCAGGCGTAGGCGGCGAGGACCTTGTGGGCTCGGATCATCGGGAACCGGTTCCCGAGGGCGACGAGGATCGTGGCGTCGATTCCGGTCAGCTCGCCGCCGAGCGCGAGGTACTCGGGCACGTCGGTGAGAGCTTCACGGGTGTGATCGTTGAACCAGTGGACGCGCCAGAGGTTGCGCGCATCGGGATCGTCCGCACCGACACCGGCGGCCGAGTTGGAGGGAATGGTGGTCGGGTCGGCCAGCTGGGCAAACGTCGGAAGACTGATGTTGCGCTCCCGGAACCGCCCCACCGTGCGGTCACGCGCAGCGGCGTCGATGACATCGTCGTACAGCCCCAACACCTGATCACTCATACCCGCGAAGCGTAGAGCCCTCCACCCCCGACGCGTTCTTAGCGAGTGAGGACGGGCCCGTCTGGCCCCGGCCTCACTCATTCTGATACGTCGAACCCGCCGTATAGGTGGTCCTGAACCCAGGGTTTGGGTCTTACTCCTCCTCGTCGGAGGGGTCGGGGGCGGGCTTGGGGGCGCCGAGGGAGGCGAGCCACTCGGCCGGGTTCTCCGGCAGCGTCTCGTCCGTGCTTCCCTGATACGTCCCGTCGCCACCCAGCAGCCCTTCGAGGGACACGGTGGTCGCACCCGGCAGCACCGGCTGCAGCGGCTGGTAGGCCGTCGAGCCCGTTCCTGCTGGGATCAGCTTGCCGATGATCACGTTCTCCTTCAGACCACGCATGTAGTCCGACTTGCCCTGGATGGCGGCGTCGGTCAACACCCGGGTGGTCTCCTGGAAGGAAGCCGCCGACAGCCACGACTCCGTGGCCAGTGACGCCTTCGTGATCCCCATCAGCTCCGGACGGCCCTCGGCGGGCTGCTTGGAGTCCTGGACCAGACCCTTGTTGATCTCTTTGAACGTGAGATCGTCGATGAGCTCGGAAGGCAGGAAGTCCGACTCGTTCGCAGAAACCACCCGCACCCGGCGGAGCATCTGGCGAACGATCAGCTCGATGTGCTTGTCGTGGATCTCCACACCCTGGGAGCGGTAGACCTCCTGGACCTGGTCGACCAGATACTGCTGACAGGCGCGGACACCGCGGATCTCGAGAACTTCCTTCGGGTCGAGCGGACCGACCGTCAGCTGGTGACCGGCTTCGATGACCTCACCGGTCTCGACGAGCAACCGGGCGCGGCGCGAGATCTTGTACTCGAGGTCGCCTTCCTTGGTCTCGATCACGAGGCGTCGGCCCTCTTCGTCATCGACGACCCTGACCGGACCGCCCACCTCGGCGAGCACCGCCTTGCCCTTTGGAGTACGAGCTTCGAACAGCTCGACCACACGCGGCAGACCCTGGGTGATGTCGTCGCCGGCCACACCACCGGTGTGGAAGGTACGCATCGTCAGCTGGGTTCCCGGCTCACCGATCGACTGGGCAGCCATGATGCCGACCGCTTCACCGACTTCGACCAGGCCGGAGGTGGCGAGGCTGAGTCCGTAACAGGTCTGGCAGATACCGACCTTGGCGTCGCAGGTGAGCACCGAACGTACGCGCACCCGTCCGATCTCCTTGGCGCTCGCCTCGATGGCGTGAAGGGCTTTGTTGTGCACCATCGTGCCGGCCTTCACCTTCTCGCCGATCGCCGTTTCGAGCAGCTTCTTTCCGATCTTCACGTCGTCGGCCATGACACGTCCGTAGATACGGGATCGCAGGTTGCGGATCACGTTGCCGCGGTCGTCGAGCAGGCTGATGAAGATCCCGCGATCGGTTCCACAGTCCTCATCGACGATGATCAGTTCCTGGGACACGTCCACCAGGCGCCGGGTCAGGTAGCCCGAGTCGGCGGTGCGAAGTGCGGTGTCGGCCAGACCCTTGCGGGCGCCGTGAGTCGAGATGAAGTACTCGAGGACCGACAGACCCTCTCGGAAGTTCGAGATGATCGGCCGGGGGATGATCTCACCCTTCGGGTTGGCGACCAGTCCACGCATGCCGGCGATCTGCTTGATCTGGTTGATGTTCCCTCGGGCACCGGAGCCAACCATCATGTCGACCGAGTTGAACTTCTCGTTCTTCATGTTGGCGATCATCGCGTCCTTGACGCGATCGGTGGCCTCGGTCCAGATCTCGATCAGTTCCTGTCGACGCTCGTCCTCGGTGACGACACCCTTGTTGTAGTTGGTCTGCACCTTGTCGGCGCGAGCCTCGTACTCGGCCAGGATCTGGACCTTGTCCGGCGGCGTCTTCACGTCGTCGAGCGCGATCGTCAGTCCGGCCTTCGTCGCGAAGCGGAAGCCCAGCGATTTGATGCTGTCGAGGGTCTCGGCCACGTCGGTCTTCGGGAACCGCTCGATGATCAACTCGATGAGGCGTCCGATGTCGGACTTGATCAGCACCGACTCCACGTACGGGAACGCTTCGGGCAGCGCAGTGTTGATCAGCGCCCGGCCGAGCGTGGTGTCGAGCAGCGTCGTACCGTCCACCGGCTCGGGTGTGAGCAGCTTGGCCGCTGAGTCGAGCAGGTCCCCATGCATGTCCGCATCACCGGCGAGGGCCCCGACCCGCAGCCGGATGGGGGCGTGCAGGGACAGTTCGCCGATGTCGTAGGCCATCACGGCCTCGTCGATCGATCCGAACCTCCGACCGGCACCCTTCGCATCCTCCTCCCGCTCGGAGAGGTAGTACACGCCGATGACCATGTCCTGGGACGGGGTCACGATCGGCCGGCCGGACGCCGGACGCAGGACGTTGTTGGTCGACAACATCAGGATGCGGGCCTCGGCCTGGGCTTCGGCGGACAGCGGAAGGTGAACCGCCATCTGGTCTCCGTCGAAGTCGGCGTTGAACGCCTCACAGACGAGCGGATGGATCTGGATCGCCTTGCCTTCGACCAGCACCGGCATGAACGCCTGGATTCCCAGACGGTGCAAGGTGGGGGCGCGGTTGAGCAGCACCGGGTGTTCCTGGATGACCTCACCGAGGACATCCCAGACCTGCGGGCGCTGGCGCTCCACCATCCGCTTGGCGGACTTGATGTTCTGGGCGAGGTCGAGGTCGACGAGACGCTTCATCACGAACGGCTTGAACAGTTCGAGGGCCATGATCTTGGGCAGCCCGCACTGGTCCAGCTTGAGCTGGGGCCCCACGACGATGACCGAACGTCCCGAATAGTCGACGCGCTTTCCGAGCAGGTTCTGACGGAAGCGTCCTTGTTTGCCCTTCAGCATGTCCGACAGGGACTTGAGGGCGCGGTTGCCCGGACCCGTCACTGCACGGCCGCGACGGCCGTTGTCGAAGAGCGCATCGACCGCTTCTTGCAGCATGCGCTTTTCGTTGTTGACGATGATCTCCGGCGCGCCAAGGTCCAGCAGCCGCTTGAGACGGTTGTTGCGGTTGATGACACGGCGGTACAGATCGTTGAGGTCCGAGGTGGCGAAGCGGCCGCCGTCGAGCTGCACCATGGGACGAAGGTCCGGCGGGATCACCGGGATCGTCTCCAAGATGAGGTCGGTGGGCAGGTTCTTGCCTTCGGCGAACGGCTTGACGACCTTCAGTCGCTGGGTGGCACGCTGCCGCTTCTGGGCGGAGTTGGCATCGAGCTCTTCTTCCAGCCGGGCCATCTCGGCTTCGAGATCGAGGTGGGCGAGGAGCTCGCGCACCGCCTCGGCGCCCATGCCGCCGGTGAAGTAGTCGTTGTACCGCTCGTAGATCTCCCGCCAGAGCTGCTCTGAGTCCACCAGCGTCTTGGGCATGAAAGCCCGGAACTGGTCGAAGGCGTCCTGGATGAGTTCTTCTTCCCGAGCGCGCCGGTCGTCGCGATCCTTGATCTCACGCTCGACTTCTTTGCGACGGGCGTTGATCTCCTGGGACTTCGCTCCACCCTCTTCCATGCGGGCGAGTTCGTCTTCGAGAGCTTCGAGACGGACTTCCTTCCACTCCTCGAAGTCTTCGGTGACCACCTGGAGCTCGGCGCGCATCGCCTCTTCCAGTTCGGGGATGTCCTTGGTCCGCTTCTCGTCGTCGACTGAGGTGATGATGTACGCCGCGAAGTAGATGACCTTCTCGAGGTCCTTCGGGGACATGTCCAACAGGTAGCCGAGCCGGCTCGGAACACCCTTGAAGAACCAGATGTGGGTGACTGGCGCGGCGAGTTCGATGTGGCCCATCCGCTCGCGTCGCACCTTCGAGCGCGTGACTTCGACGCCACAGCGCTCGCAAATGATGCCCTTGTAGCGGATCCGCTTGTACTTGCCGCAGTAGCACTCCCAGTCACGCTGGGGGCCGAAGATCCGCTCGTCGAACAGACCCTCCTTCTCCGGCTTCAGGGTGCGGTAGTTGATTGTCTCCGGCTTCTTGACCTCTCCGTAGCTCCATGCCCGGATCTGGTCAGAAGACGCCAGACCAATCTTCAGTTCATCGAAGACCTGCTGTACCAATGTGGCTCCTCTTCTCTCTCAGTACCTCGTGCTCGGCGTGCACCGAGAGGGGTCAGACTTCTGCTTCAGGCCGTTCCGGACGGGACAGGTCGATGCCCAGGCTCTCGCCCGAGCGGTACATGTCCTCTTCGAGGTCGCGCAGTTCGACCTCCTCACCGGCGGCGAGCATCTCCACGTTGAGGCAGAGGCTCTGCATCTCTTTGATGAGGACCCGGAAGGATTCCGGGATGCCCGGCTCGGGGATGTTGTCGCCCTTGACGATCGCCTCGTAGACCTTGACCCGGCCTTGGACGTCGTCGGACTTGATCGTGAGAACCTCCTGCAAGGCGTAGGCCGCCCCGTACGCCTCGAGCGCCCAGACCTCCATCTCACCGAAGCGCTGGCCACCGAACTGGGCCTTACCGCCCAACGGCTGCTGTGTGATCATCGAGTAGGGACCGGTCGACCGGGCGTGGATCTTGTCGTCCACCAGGTGGACCAGTTTGAGCATGTAGATGTATCCAACGGTCACGTCGGTGTCGAACGGCTCGCCGGTGCGTCCGTCGAAGAGTGACGCCTTGCCGTCGTCACCGACGAGCTTCACTCCGTCCCGATTGGGCTTGGCGTTGGCGATGACCTTCATGATCTCGTCCTCGCGCGCACCGTCGAAGACGGGAGTCGCCACCTTGGTCCACGGGGCTGCACCGATCGCCGCGGGGCTGGTGTCGTCCTTGAAGGGCTCCCACCCCTGGGCGGCTGCCCATCCGAGATGGGTCTCGAGCACCTGGCCGAGGTTCATGCGGGACGGAACACCGAGCGGCGACAGGATGATGTCGACGGGCGTGCCGTCAGCCATGAACGGCATGTCGGCTTCGGGCAGGATCTTGGCGACGATGCCCTTGTTGCCGTGGCGGCCGGCGAGCTTGTCTCCTTCGGAGATCTTCCTCTGCTGGGCGACGTAGACCCGGACGAGTTCGTTGACCCCGGGTGGGAGATCGAAGCCCTCGTCGCGCTTGAACACCTTGACTGCGATGACCTTGCCCTGTTCGCCGTGCGGCACCTTGAGCGACGTGTCCCGGACTTCGCGCGCCTTCTCACCGAAGATGGCCCGCAGGAGCCGCTCTTCGGGGGTCAGCTCGGTCTCGCCCTTCGGCGTCACCTTGCCGACGAGATAGTCGCCGGGCCCGACCTCGGCACCGACACGGATGATCCCTTCCTCGTCCAGGTCGGCGAGGACCTCTTCGGCGACGTTGGGGATGTCGCGCGTGATCTCTTCTGCTCCGAGCTTGGTGTCTCGGGCGTCGATCTCGTGCTCTTCGATGTGAATCGAGGTGAGCAGGTCGTCCTTGACGAGGCGCTCGGAGAGAATGATGGCGTCTTCGAAGTTGTGCCCGTTCCATGGCATGAACGCCACGATCAGGTTGCGACCGAGGGCCAACTCACCCTGGTCTGTGGAGGGTCCGTCGGCGAGGACGTCGCCCACCTCGACCTTGTCGCCTTCGCGCACCAACGGCTTCTGGTTCATGCAGGTGCCCTGGTTGGAACGCTCGAACTTGTCGAGCACAAAAGTGTGCTTCTTGTTCGTGCCCTTTTCCTTCACGACGATCTCGGTTCCGGTGACGTCGGTCACTTCACCTTCGACCGGCGAGACGACCATGTCACCGGAGTCCTGAGCCGTCCGACGCTCCACTCCGGTTCCGACCAGCGGCGCGTCGGAGCGGATCAGCGGGACCGCCTGGCGCTGCATGTTCGAACCCATCAGGGCGCGGTTGGCGTCGTCGTGTTCGAGGAACGGAATGAGGGCTGTCGACACCGAGACGATCTGCTTCGGGGACACATCCATGTAGTCCACCTGCGACGGGGGCACGGCCTCGACCTCGCCGCCGGCCTTGCGCACGAGGACCCGCTGGTTGCGGAACGTGCTGTCCTCCTTGAGAGGCGCGTTGGCCTGGGCGATGACGTAGCGCTCCTCCTCGGTGGCCGTCAGATACTCGATCTTCGTGGTCACCTTGCCGTCTTCGACCTTGCGGTAAGGCGTCTCGATGAAACCGAACCGGTTGACGCGGGCGTAGGTGGCCAGCGAGCCGATGAGTCCGATGTTCGGACCCTCCGGCGTCTCGATGGGGCACATGCGACCGTAATGGCTCGAGTGGACGTCGCGGACTTCGAAGCCGGCGCGCTCACGGCTCAGACCGCCCGGGCCGAGGGCGGAGAGCCGTCGACGGTGGGTCAACCCGGCGAGAGGGTTGGGCTGGTCCATGAACTGGCTGAGCTGGGAGGTGCCGAAGAACTCCTTGATGGAGGCGGTCACCGGGCGGATGTTGATCAGCGACTGCGGTGTGATCGCCTCCGGATCCTGGGTGGTCATCCTCTCCTTGACGACGCGTTCGAGCCGGGACAGGCCGACACGGATCTGGTTCTGGATGAGTTCGCCGACCGTGCGGATACGCCGATTGCCGAAGTGGTCGATGTCGTCGGTCAGCACCGGGATCTCGACACCCATGTGCGTCGTCATCGTCGGCTTGCCGGCGTGCATCGCCACCAGGTACTTGATGGCGTCGACCATGTCCTCGTCCCGGAGGAGTTGGAGTCCCTCGGCCCGGTAGTCGTCTGGCGTGGCTTCCTGGAACTTCTGGCTCAACTTGTAGCGGCCGACCCGTGTGAGGTCGTAGCGCTTCGGGTTGCGGAACAGCGTCTGGATCAGCCCGCGAGCGGATTCGACCGTGGTGGGCTCACCGGGACGAAGCTTGCGATAGAGGTCGACGAGCGCCTCGTCCCTGTCGGTCGCCGGGTCGCGATCGAGGGTGTTGCGGATCGACTCGGCGCCGTCGAAGAGATCGAGGATCTCCTCGTCGGTCTCGGCGATGCCGAGGGCGCGCAGGAACGCCGAGACATACTGACGGCGTTTGCGATCGACACGCACACCGATGGTGTCGCGCTTGTCGGTGTCGAACTCGAGCCAGGCGCCACGGCCGGGGATGACCTTGCCCGCATAGATGAAACGGTCAGAGGTCTTGTCCGGTGTGGCGTCGTAGTAGACACCGGGCGAGCGGACGAGCTGAGAGACGACGACACGCTCGGTGCCGTTGACGATGAACACGCCGTTCTCGGTCATCATCGGGAAGTCGCCGAGAAAGACCTGCTGTTCTTTGATCTCACCCGTCTGCTTGTTCATGAAGCGGGCGGTGACGAACAGGGGGCGGGCGAAGTTGGTGTCGCGCTCCTTGCACTCCTCGATCGACATGATGGGATCGCCGAAGCGGTGATCGGTCAGCTCGAGGGCGAGGGAGCCGGTGAAATCCTCGATCGGGGAGATCTCATCGAAGATCTCCTTCAGTCCTTCGTCGAGGAACCATTGGAAGGACTCGTGTTGTACTGCGAGAAGGTCGGGTAGTGGAAGAACCTCAGGGATCTTGCCGAAAGAAAAGCGCTCAGCGACGCGCGAGGACAAAACTGCCTCCTAAACGAATGTGGTGGGTCCGGACAACCAGAGAAGCACGTTAGCACAGGCTGCCAACGCACCTCAAAATGAAATATTCCTGTTGTCGGACGCCACTGTGGTGTCGAACGGTGTCGACAGCCGACGTGGAACGTCGCCTCACGGCTGGCGCCAGCATACGACACCGCGAGGAAACGTGTCAACGAATCACGTTCGAATCCGAACGCCCTCGGCCGCGCTCACAGACCTGATTCGATCACCGAACTGAACCAGCGATAGCTGGCCTTGGGGGTGCGAACGAGTGTGGCGTAGTCCACGTGGACGAGCCCGAAGCGTTTGGAGTAGCCGAAGGCCCACTCGAAGTTGTCCATCAACGACCACACGAAATAGCCGCGGAGCGGAACGCCGGCGGCGATGGCGTCCGCGGCAGCTTCGAAGTGGCGGCGCAGATATGAGATCCGATCGGGATCATCGACGGTGCCGTCATCGGCCTTCACATCGCGATAGGCGGCGCCGTTCTCGGTCACGTAGATCGCGGGCATCGCGTACTCCTCGGCGAGGCGGCGAAGTTGCACCGTCAGGCCGCTGGCCACCACCGGCCAACCCATGTCCGTGACTTCCTCGGTGGCGGAACGACGGAACCCGCGCTCAGCATCGGAGACCGTCGGGTCCGCGATCACGTCCGCCGAGTAGTAGTTGAGTCCGATGAAGTCGAGCGGCTCGGAGATGATGTCCAGGTCGCCGGGGAGCAATGGAGCCTCGTCCCAGCCATAGTGCGCCGCGGCCTCGGGGGGATACCCGCGGCCCACGACGGGATCGAGGAACCAGCCGCTCATCAGCTGGTCGGCAAGCCGGGCCGCGGCAACGTCGCCGGGATGATCCGACGCAGGGATCATGGTGTTCTGGTTCACGACGTAGCCGGCTTCGAGCCCGTCGGAGTGGAGATGTTGGGCAACCAGGCCATGGCCGAGCATGAGGTGGTGGGCGGCCGCGAGCGCCGCCGAGGAGTCCTGCAGCCCGGGAGCGTGCTCGCCGGTGAGGTGGCCGAGTATCGCCGAGCACCACGGTTCGTTCAGCGTCGTGAAACGGGTGACGCGGTCGCCGAGGCGATCGGTGACGGCGGTGGCGTAGTCGAGAAACGCCTCAGCGGTGACCCGACTCCGCCAGCCTCCGCGATCCTCCAGAGCCTGCGGGAGATCCCAGTGGTAGAGGGTGGGAAAGGGGATGATCCCCGACTCGAGCAACTCGTCAACCAGTTGGTCGTAGAAGTCGAGACCGCGGTGGTTGACCTCACCGGTGCCGTCGGGAACGACGCGCGGCCAGGCGATCGAGAAGCGGTACGCATCGACGCCGAGGTTCGCGATGAGCGCGACGTCCTCGGCCATGCGGTGATAGTGGTCACAGGCAACGTCTCCGGTGTCATCGCCATGCACCTTGCCCGGCGTCTTGGAGAACCGGTCCCAGATGGACTCCCCCCGACCGTCGACGTCGTGGGCACCCTCGATCTGGTACGACGCAGTGGCCACACCCCAGATGAAATCTTCGGGAACGCGCACGGAACCGACGCTACCCGATTCGAAACACTGCCTTCCCCATGACCTTGCGATCGGTGAAGAGGGCGAAGGCCTCCTCGAACTGGTCGAGATCGAACTCGGCGCTGACCCGCGGGCGAATCCGGCCTTCGGAGATCAAGGCTGCCAGCTCACCGAAGTTCTCACGGTGCAACGCCGGTTCTTCGCTCATCGATCTGCCCCAGAACACTCCAACGATCGACACCCCCTTGAGCAGGGTGAGGTTGAGGGGGATGGTTGGGATGTCACCAGCCGCAAAGCCGATCACTGCCAGCCGGCCGTTCCATGCGGTCGAACGCAGAGCCGCCTCGGTCAAATCGCCCCCGACCGGGTCGTACACGACGTCGACGCCGCGGCCGGCGGTCAGATCCTTGATGCGATCGCGCAAACTCTCGGTGGAGTAGTCGAGCAGATGGTCTGCCCCCAGGTCGGACGCCCACGCCAGCTTCTCAGGCGTCGAGGCGGCCGCGATCACCGTCGCTCCCATGACCTTGCCGAGTTCGACGGCGGCAGATCCGACACCACCCGCCGCACCCAGTACCAGCAGGGTCTCTCCGGCAGCGAGCTGAGCGCGATTCTTGAGGGCGTAATACGACGTGCCGTAGGTCAGACCGAAGGCGGCAGCCGACACCGAGTCGAGCCCGGCGGGGATCGGTGCGACCGCCCGCTCGTCGACCACCCACTTCTCGGCGAACGCCCCGTGGCCAGACAGGGCGATCACTCGATCACCAACCGACACGGCGGTCACCCCCTCGCCCACCGCCGCCACCACGCCGGCCGCCTCCCCACCGGGCGAGAAGGGAAGGTCAGGCTTGAACTGGTACCTGCCTTCGATGATGAGCGTGTCGGGGAAGTTGAGTCCGGCTGCCTCGACGTCGACGAGGACTTCGTTCGCTCCTGGGACGGGGTCGTCGACCTCCCGGACGGACAAACGGGAGGCGGGACCAAGCTCGCTGCAAACGAGCGCCCGCATCAGACGATTTCGAAGAGTCCGGCGGCGCCCATTCCTCCGCCGACACACATCGTCACGACGACGTACTTGGCGTTTCTGCGCTCACCTTCGAGGAGGGCGTGGCCCACCATGCGGGCACCGGACATGCCGTAGGGATGACCGATGGAAATCGCGCCGCCGTTGACGTTGTAGATGTCGTTGTCGATGCCCAGCATGTCTCGGCAATAGAGCGTCTGGACCGCGAAGGCCTCATTGAGCTCCCAGAGGTCGATGTCGTCCACGGTGAGCCCGGTGCGTTCCAACAGTTTCGGCACCGCAAAGACCGGCCCGATCCCCATCTCGTCGGGATCGACGCCGGCCACCGCCATTCCCCGGTAGTACCCGAGCGGTTCGAGGCCCCGCCGGTGCGCCTCTCCCGCCTCCATGAGGACCAGCGCGGCAGCGCCGTCCGACAGTTGGGAGGCGTTGCCCGCGGTGACGTTCTTTCCGGGACCGCGGACCGGCGGGAGTTGGGAAAGCCCCTCGAGCGTCGTACCGGGGCGATTGCCCTCGTCGAGTCGCATCGTGACCGACTCTCTCGTGGTCTCCCCCGTCTCCTTGTCGACGACGGCCTTGGTCGTGGTGACCTCGATGATCTCAGGATCGAACAGTCCGTTGTCCTGGGCGGCGGCCACCCGCTGCTGTGACTGCAGGGAGTACTCGTCACAGGCCTCTCGGGAGATCCCGTACCGCTCGGCGACGATTTCGGCCGTATCGATCATCGGCATGTAGATGTTCGGTTCCCGTTCGAGCACGGAAGGGTCGGCTGCCCGGTACATGTTCATGTGCTCGTTCTGGACGAGGCTGATCGATTCCATCCCTCCGGCGACGACGACCGGTGCGCCGTCCATCACGATCTGCTTGGCGGCAGTCGCCACCGCCATGAGCCCCGAGGAGCACTGCCGGTCGATCGTCATCCCGGACACCGAGGTGGGGAGTCCGGCGGCCATCGCGGCGACCCGGGCAGCATTGATGCCCTGGGTTCCCTGCTGCATCGCGACGCCCATGATGACGTCGTCGACTTCACCCCCTTCGACTCCGGCCCGCTCCACGGCGGCTGCGATCGCCATCCCTCCCATCGACGGCGTTTCGGTGTCGTTGAACAGACCCCGGTATGCCTTCCCGATGGGGGTACGGGCGGTCGAGACGATGACGGCTTCACGCATGGCGGCTCCAGATCGGCGAGACCGCCGAATATAGGCTTCGCCGTTTTCGGCACGCGAAATGACACGTTTTTGTGTCGCTCATTCGCTAAGAAACGTGGGGTTGTCGCCCGCACCCAGGTACGACAGCAGGAGTGCGCCCAGGATCACCACCACGATCGCGATGCCGAGACCGACCAGCCACTCCGGCAGCGGCCTCTTGCCCGACGGCGTCTGGCGGTGGGTCAGGCTCGACGCCTCACCATGCGATACACCAAGAGCGCGACGACTGCACCGACCACGGAAAGGAGGATCCCTGAGGTGTTGAGATCGGTGATGTCACCGTCGCCGAGCAGGGACCCGATGAAACCGCCGACGAACGAGCCGATGACGCCGAGAACGATCGTCTGCCACCAGGCCATCGGATCCGGTCCAGGCACGATTGCCCGAGCCAGGGCACCAGCGATCAGTCCGATCAGGAGCAACCACAGTATTCCAAGCACTTCCAACTCCTTGCTAGGCGTCGCATCGACGGTAACAGCGCCGACCCCGACGGTCGGGCAAACCCAATGCCGGCATCACCGCGACGAGGTACGTCCGGCGATCGCATCGGCTGCCAAGACGAAGAGGTCAGGAGAACCCGCCTGCGCCATCACGTGCACGCGGCGAGGCTGGGGCTCGACCCAGTGCGCCCAGACGCCATCCGCCATGCCGAAGACCGTCATCGCCAATTCCCGGGTTCCCCCATCGACGGCCGTTCCCTTCGACGTGAGGGTGACGACATGAGCCGCCGCTGCGCGCAACCCCTCCGGTGACGGTTCCAGATCCTCAGCCGATGACCCCCGGATGTGTCTTCCGCTCTCGGCCCCGGCCGTCCGACGACGATCGAATATCGACGACAGTGACGCCGCCGCCGAGTCGAGGGACTGAAACGTGAAGTCGTGGAACCCGTCTTCGGAGACCTCTTCGACGAGTACCAGGGTGTCGCTGATGCGATGAAAGGCGTACCGGATCGGAGCCTCGTCGCGCACTTCGAGCAGAACCCGCGTCACCGACCGAGCCTGGGATCGGCACTCGGACAGCAAGCCGTACACCCCGAGCACCTTGACGGCGGAGGTGTCGTCCGGATCGACGTCAACCATCCCCTTGGCCATCAGGGCGCGCAGCCCCGAATCGATCGCTGAACGCCGGGCCTCGGCCGCGAGCCCCGACAGGTACGGCTCGTCGTAGACGGGGTCGACGTCCGCCGTGCCCGTCCGCAGCCAGTACAACTCTTCGTCGATCAGACAGTCGACGAGCACGTCCTCGGTGTCCGCCGCCGCTTCCAGCCGTTCGAGCGGGATCGGGCCGGCACCGGCCGGCATGAGGGTGAAGAGCGAAGCCACGGACCGGGGAGGCTACGACCCATGCCGTCTCACTCTTGGGATTCTCCTCCAGACGAGTGGATCACGACACCTCCTGGATGGACGATCCGGGTCGTCGGATAGGCGAGGTCGACGGTCGCCTCGGAGGCGAACGCGTCGAGGATGGCCCGCCACAGTGCGTCGGAGACGGAGCGTCGGCTTCGAACCCCCACGAGATATCGGCCCGTGATCGCAACCCCCGACTTCCCGGCTCTGACGTAGGTCGTCGGCGTGAGGTGCCGATACTGGATGAGGTATTGCTCACCGGCGGTGCGGATGGCGTTGACGATCGCCGGGTCCTCGGTGTCGGGAGCATGACCGGCGAGGGCACCGGCCACGAGGCGTTCCGCCTGCTTCCAGTCCGACTCGAACGTCACCGTCACGCCGATCTCGTCCCAGATGTACGGGAAGCCCTCGGTGTAGTTGCTGACCTGTTCGGAGAACACCTTCCCGTTTGGAACATGGACGAGGCGTCCGGTCGACTGGTCGGCAT
>DATKEC010000071.1:0-8413 GCA_035544575.1 Acidimicrobiia bacterium | reverse complement strand
GCCCACTGGCTTCCAAGGCCAGCGTGTCTGCTGTTCCACCACCCCAGGGTTTGGGAGCCTGACAAGGGGCGAGGCATGAAGCCTCCACTAAGGCCCTGCCAGGCGACTAGGAGGCGGTTCCATCGGAATCTCCTTCGCTATCGGAAAACAGGTCTGATGCCCCCGGCTCCCCGTTGGGGGCATCAGACTTTTCGACCTTGTGGCGGTACTGAAACGACCGGCCCCGGCGCCGCCGCTCAATCCTGGATCTCTGGTTCTTGACAGCGCGTGTAGCTGAAGCGCGTACGGCACCGACCGGATCGGCCGAGTCCGGGGTCCAACCGCGCCGTTCCATTTCGGCCACCATTTCCTCAATCGTCATCGATCGCGGATATACGGCTTCAAGGACTCGGAGGACGGCCTCCTGTCCCCGCGGGGATGCGTCCTGCGCGACTGGGCTCTCCGTCCGTGGTCTTGGCGTTCCGTGGTTGTTGTCGCCGGTGATGTTGTTGTCGCCGGTGATGACGTCTGGAAACAACTCCTTGATCCCTTCAACGACCTTCACGAGTCCCGACTCCCGGCGTTGCAAGGCGACCAACTCCGAACGGAGCTGAGTGAGTTCATCGGAGAGCGAGTTGTACATCTGGATGGCCTGGTTGCGGTCCACCGTTACCTCCGGTCCATTGACTGTCGGCAGCGTAGCACCAACCGGCAGTCCGCGCGGACAGTTAGCGGACATCCTAACTCTTACTTACATCAGTGTTACTCAGTTCCCTGTGCGAAGTCCTAGAATCTCCTTATGGCAAGACCAGACAAGCCGGTCCACATCCCGCTCGGCTTCGAGGAGGCTCTGAGCGATCTACTCAAAGTCAACCCCGATGAGCCGGGGGCCGCGGAGGACGACCGAGTGCCGGTGCGCATCCGGCTCGACCACGCCCCTGACGACAAGCGCGACTTGGTCGGCTTTCCGCGCGACTGGGCCGAGAAGGACAAACGGTTTAAGTGGGCGTGGTCCTACGAGGCCACCGAGGATGTGCAGGAGCCGCAGCGCGTTGACGGGTACATGTACGTTCCGGCATCCGAGTGGGACCGTCGTCAGACTTAGCCGCGGCTACCAGAGGACCTCGATCACGAACACCATCCACAACTGATCGACCACACGATAGCTGATGTGGAGTCGCCCTAGTTGGCCAACGTACGAGTCGCTTGTACCCCATCCCCGAGAACGTTCCACGTCGAGTTCCACGCTATCGGTCGGGCGTCTCCGTATCTCGGCCAGGGCTCGGACCAGCAGATCCGCTAGCTCCGGGTCTTCCGCCGCCGCCACCTTGTCGTAGATGTCGCCACCGACAATGAGATAGCGAGGCGCATCGGTCACGTCCCGCGGATAACGATCTCTAGCTGCGCCTCAGAGCGTTCCAGCTTCTCGCGGAAGTCCGGTTGGGCGAGAAACCGGAGGCTTCGTTGCCAGGCCTTGAGTATCGGCAGGAATCGCTCGTCGGGGCCACTCTCGTAGATGACGTCCATCATCTCACGCTGGAACTCTTCCAGGCCATCACGATCGAGCCGGCTCATAAGCTCGTCCATCTCTCGGCGTGCTGGGAGGTCTTCCCAAAGGCGCGATTCCGTCATCTCATCACCCATGTTGGCTGTCCCCGTCGGCGTCGCTGGTGGTCCTGACCGTAGTAACTACTACCACCGTGCTATGACAAATCCGCTATCAGTATTTCCCGAACTTGGGTGCGCCAAGTACGTAATCCCCACGGCTGTCAATATGACCGCCCGGCTGCCGAGAGAAGGAGCAACCCCCATGTCACGAGTCCAACTGGCGCTCAATGTGACCGACATCGACGCCGCGGTGGCGTTCTACGAGAAGGTCTTCGAAACCCCGGTGAACAAGCGGCGCCCCGGCTACGCCAACTTCGCCATCGCCGAGCCGCCCCTCAAGCTCGTACTGATCGAGAACGCCGACAGCGCCGGAACGCTGAACCACCTCGGCGTCGAGGTCGAATCCACCCGTCAGGTGAACAACGCCACCAAGCGTTTCGTCGAAGACGGGTTCACGACCTTCGAAGAGCAGGGAGTCGAGTGTTGCTACGCCATGCAGGACAAGGTCTGGATCACCGATCCCGACGGCGCCGGCTGGGAGTTCTACACGGTCCTGAGCGACAGTCAGAAGATGTCGAGTTCCGGCGAGGACGATGCGTGCTGTGCCTCCACGGAGCCGGCAGCCGCCTGCTGTTAGGCCCGAATCCTCTCTCAAACTTGCAAAGATGGCGGCGTGTCCGACGCCGCCATCTTTCGCGCCACAGTCGAGTCGGCGCTGCGTTCGCTTCCTGCCCAGCTCGACCCCTACGAGCGGACACGGCGCGCGCTGAACCGCCTCGACATTTCCGGAACCGTGGCTGTCGTGGCGCTGGGCAAGGCCTCCCGCGCCATGGCAGCCGCCGCGATCGACGTGCTCGGCGATCGGGTCGTGTCCGGAGTGCTCGTGGCACCCGACGACGGGGCCCTCGATCGCTTCGAGGTTCACGTCGGCTCCCATCCCCTTCCCGACGCGGCCTCCGAAGCCGCAGGCCGGGCTGCGCTCCGCCTGTCGGAGCGCAGCGACCACGACCACCTGATCGCACTCATCTCCGGAGGCGGATCGGCCATGGCCGAGGTACCGAAGCGCCCCCTCGACATCACCCAGCTGACCGACCTGACCAGTCGCCTCCTGCAGGCAGGAACACCGATCGACGAGCTCAACGTCGTCCGCCGCCACCTGTCCGAGATCAAGAACGGCGGTCTGAGTGGCCGCTCCAAGGTCCCGGTGACGACGCTCGTGATCAGCGACGTCATCGACGGGCCCCCGTCGATGGTTGCATCCGGCCCGACACTGCGGGACGCATCTGATGCATTGACCGCTCTCGCGAGCATCGAACGGCGCCTCGGCAGGCCCGTCCCGCCGCAGATCCACACGGCCCTCGCCACACCCGTCGCCCATCGGGACAACGAGACGGCGGTGGTGGTCGCCGATCGTCACACCGCGTACGCCGTGGTGGCTCACCAACTCGCCACGGCCGGTTTCCAGCCCGCTCAGCCCGCCCGCCTGGAGGGTGACGCCGCCACGATGGCGCGCACGATGGCCACACAGGAGGGACTCACGATCGGAACGGGCGAGACGACGGTCGTCGTCACCGGCGACGGCAAAGGCGGTCGGAACCAGCACGGCGCGCTCGCCGCCGCGATCACGATCGCCGACACGGACACCGTCTTCGCAGCATTCGGCACCGACGGAGTCGACGGCCCGACCGACGCCGCGGGCGCCGTCGTCGACGGAACGACGGCCCGAGCGATCAGGGCTGCGGGGATCGACCCGGTTGCGGCCCTGGACAACTGCGACTCGCACTCTGCGCTCGACGCGGTTGGGGCTCTCATCCGAACCGGCCCCACGGGCACCAACGTCGCCGACGTGTGGGTCTGCTACGTCCCGGCCACGAGGTAGCGATCCCGCCCGGAGAGATCCGCCACGATGCGAATAGACCCGAAGGCGGCGAAGATCTCTGCCGCCTCGGCGCCTTGTGTTTCGCCGATCTCGCAGACCACCAGACCACCGGGGGCAAGCCACGCCACCGATTCGGTGGCGATACGTGCCAGCACCTCGAAACCGGTCGGGCCCGCCACCAGCGCGACGTGCGGTTCTCGTCGGACATCGTCCGGAAGGCCGGCCCACTCGGCGGCAGCCACATACGGAGGGTTGGATACGACGAGGTCGATCCTCCCGGCCAAGGCCGAATCGAGGGCCCCGAACAGGTCTCCCTGACTCCACTCCACCGCCGGGGCGTGGGTGGCGCCGTTCATCCGTGCCACGTCCAGGGCGGCTCCGGACAGATCGGTGCCGACGACGCGCGCTCCCGGGAAGCTCGATGCCAGCGCGATGGCGACGGCGCCGGAGCCGGTGCACAGGTCGACGACGACCCGCGGGTCGTCCACCAGGCTGGCGGCCAGCTCCCACAGTCCCTCGGTTTCGGGCCGGGGTACGAGTACGCGGTCATCGACCACCAGATCGAAGGGACCGAACGGTGCAGACCCTTCGATGTACTGCAGCGGTTCACCGCCCACTCGCCGCGCCACAAAACCGGCCAACTCGCCGTCGTCGGCGGCGACGGCCCGAAGCCGACGCAACTCGTGTTCGGGCAGGCCGCTCACAGCCGAAGAGCCATCCGCACGTGCGGTCCGATGTGCGCAACCTCGTATTCGTCCGAGGACTCCACGAAACCGGCCGCCCGGTAGAAGGCGGCCGCCGCAACCCGGGCGCTGCACCACACCACATCTCCACCCGCCGCTCGCACATGCGCCACCGCCGCCCCGAGTAGGACGGTCCCGAGTCCGCGACCTCGCATGGGCTCCGAAGTCGCCATCGCCCGCAGCCGATACGGAGTGTCAGCCGGGAGATCATCGGGTGAGTCTTCGGGCGAGAGGCTGACCGTTCCGACCACCTCGCCGTCGAGCACGGCGGCAAACCACGTGGCAGCCGAATCCTCTTCGGCTGCGAGCTCGTCCACGGACTGGTGGGGACGGAGAACCCGCTGTCGCAGCTCCCGTGTGTCCCGAGCTTCGACCCTTCGAATGTGGACCAACCGGGGAGTGAGGGTCAGAACCTGGGCGAGCATGACCGAAGCCGAGCAGGTGCGTTCGGTGATCGCCACCGCGTGGGTGAGACGCTCTTCCGGCGCCTCGGTGGCGATGTGAAACTCGAGGACGGCGTCGGTGTAGACGCGCGGAACGCGGTCCGCCCGTCGGGCATCGGCCACCACATTCAGTGCGACGACATCGAATCGCATCTTGGCCAGCACCGAATCGAGGGTCGTGCCGGCGCATCCCACGAGCGAGGCCAGCATCAGTTCCATTGGCGCCGGTCCGGCTGAGACACCGGGCCGCTCGTATGCGCCCGCTTCCACCGTGATGCGAGCGCGCGAGGGAGCAACGACATCGAAGACGCCAACCGACCGCCGCATCCCTTTGACGACACTGCGCACCGAAGTGAGGCTAGGAACTGAAAAGACGGCGAAGGGTGCCGCCGGCCGTGGGACACTTGCCGACTCATGTTGTCGGACCGCAACGCGCTGAGGGTGGCGCTCGCCCGTTTCATCTCGCGCAGCGGCGCCGAGGCGGCGTTCTTCGTGGGGATCTGGGGCAAGGCTGCCTACGAGTTCGACGGAACCGCCGCTCAGATCGCTCTCGTGATCGCCGCCCTCGGCGTCAGCAGCCTGATCGGCTCGGCGGCGGCCGGCACCCTGGTGGACCGTTTCGACCCCCGCAAGGTCCTCCTCGTCGCAGAAGTCCTCTTCGTGCCCGCCGCGTTGTCCCTGATCTTTGCCACCAGCCTGACGATGCTGATCGTCCTCTCGGGCGTGCTCGGTCTCGTCACTGCCCCGATCAACACCGCCATCGCCTCGTTCCCCCCGTTCTTGACCGACGATCCGGACCGACTGTCGAAGATGAACTCGCTCGTCGAGATGTCGGGCATGGCCGCGCTGATCACCGGCACCGCCATCGGAGGTGCGCTGGCGAAGTGGGTGAGCATCGACGCCATCTTCGTCTTCGACGCCGTCACGTCGATCCTGGCGATGGCGGTCATCTACGGGGTGCGCCTCGCCGGCGACAAGCCCGACGAAGTCCCCATCGAGCACAACTCCATGCGCGACCTTCGCGAAGGGATCCGGTTCTCCTTCGCCAGCAACCGGCTGCGCTTCTACCTGCTGGCCGGGGCTTCGGTGTGGACCATGTTCGGGCTCTTCTCCGCCCTCGAACCGCTCTTTTTCCGGGACATCCTCGACCAGCCCCCAGAGACGATCGGATTCGTCAACACCATCTTCGGAATCGGCCTCGTGATCGGTACGTCGCTGGTCGCCCGACTTCCGCGCGCCGCCAGGTCGGCCCGGGCGGTCCTGGTACTCGTCGCCCTCAACGGTCTCGGAGCGATTCTCTATGTCGGCACCAGCCGCCTGCCGATCGTCGTGGCCGGAGGATTCGTGTGGGCCGTGATGATCGGTGTGTTCGTCCCGATCGTCCGCACGATGCTCCATGTGAACTCTCCGCGGGCGATGGTGGGCCGGGTGATGAGCGTCTCCCAGATGCTGGGAGAACTCGGAAAGCTGGGGCCGCTCACTGCTGCTCCGCTGCTGGCCACCATCTTCGGAATCCAGCAGACCCTGGCCGGTGGCGGGGTCATCCTGGCGATCGCCGCCTTCGCCTTTTGGCGAGTCGCCCGCCATCTCGATGCCACGAGGACGGTGCCGGTGGACACTCTCGAAGGCCCGGTCATCTCCCCGCATGTGAGCGAACTCTGAGCCGAATCGGAGCGGTGGCAGGGCGCCGGTACCCTCCGGCGAATCGTGTCTGTCGCCCCGTCCGCCGCCGTCGACTTTTCCAAGAAGTGGATGGTGCTGGCCACCGTCGGATCGGGTGTGATCCTGGCCACCATCGACTCGAGCATCGTCAACGTGGCCCTGCCGACGATCACCGACGAGTTCAACACCACATTCCGGGCAATCCAGTGGGTGCCGCTCGCCTACGTGCTCGTCATCGCCACCCTGACCCTGGGCACCGGACGTCTCGGCGACATCGTCGGCAAGAAGCGCATCTACACGTCTGGGTTCGCATTGTTCACGATCGCCTCTGCCCTGTGCGCACTGTCCACGAGCGTCGCCACCCTGATCGGGTTCCGGGTTCTGCAGGCTGTCGGCGCGGTCATGATCCTGTCGCTCGGCGCGGCGATCCTCACTGAAGGATTCCCCGCCAGCGAGCGCGGCAAGGCCCTGGGATTCATCGGGACCTTCGTTTCGATCGGGATCATCACCGGTCCGGCCGTCGGCGGTGTGTTGATCTCGTTCTTCGACTGGCGCTCGATTTTTCTCGTGAACATCCCGGTCGGCATCGTCGGCGTGACGATGGCCCTCCGCTACGTGCCCGACACCCCGCCGGTTCCTGGCCAGAAGATCGATGTGCCGGGAATGCTGCTTTTGAGCGGAGCGCTCTTCTCGTTCTCCTATGCGGTCACTCGGGGTCAGGAGACGGGCTTCGGCGACTCCCTCAACCTCGTCCTGTTCGCGCTGGCGGCTGCCCTGGCCGCCATCTGGTTCCGGGTGGAGCGGCGTTCGCCGTCACCGATGATCCGTCTCGACCTCTTCCGCAACCCGACGCTCTCGGTCAGCGTGATCACCGGTTTCATGGTCTTCACACTGGTCGCCCCGATCGTGTTTCTCCTCCCGTTCTATCTCGAGGGTGTCCTCGGTTACGACATCCGCACCGTCGGCCTGCTGCTCGGTGCGGCACCTCTGACCATCGGAGTGATCGCACCTCTGGCAGGTGCGCTGTCCGACCGGATCGGGATTCGCAAGCTCACCGTGGCGGGACTGTGCATCGTCTTGTTCGCATTCATCGGATTTCAGGCTCTCACCGAGAACACCGAATGGTGGCAATTCGTGCTGATCGTGGTGCCGCTCGGAATCGGTATGGGCACGTTCCAGAGTCCCAACAACAGCGCCATCATGGGTTCGATGCCTCCGGAGTACGCCGGTGTCGGTGGCGGCATTCTCTCCATCACCCGTCTCCTGGGCCAGGTCACCGGGGTGGCGGTACTCGGATCCCTCTGGGCGAGTCGGGTCGCCGCCATCGCCGGTCCGCAGTTCGCCGGCGATGCCAGCTCCGCGCCCGGCGTGGCGCAGGTGACCGCGCTGCGAGATGTCTTCCTCTGGGCTGTCGTCGTGCTGTTCGTCGCCATCTCGATCGGCATCTGGGGGCTCCGCAAAGAACGAGAGTTGAGAGCGATGTGACCCAACGGGCGGCGTCGCTCGTGGTCTTTGGTGCTTCGGCAGCGATCCTCGTGGTCGAACTCGCAGCCATACGTCTGCTCGCCCCCTATGTGGGTCAATCCCTGGAGACGTTCACCGCGATCGTGACAGTCGTGCTGGCCGGAATCTCGTTCGGAACATGGCTGGGGGGACGGGTGGCGGACCGCACCGCTGACCTGCCCCCGCTGATCGGTGCAGAGCTCCTCGTCGGTGGGGCGCTTTCCATCGCGGTCGTCCCCCTCGTGGCTCTGATCGGACCGGCGATCGTCAACACCGGTAACGCCGGGCTCATCCTGCTGTCGGTTCTCGCCCTCTTCGGCCCTTCGTCCTTCCTGAGCGCCGTCTCCCCCGCAGTCGTCCGGTTGTCCCTCGCCAGCCTCGATGAGACCGGAGCCACCGTCGGACGGTATTCGGCGATCGGCACCGCCGGTGCAATCGTCGGATCCCTGACGACGGGTTTCGTGCTCGTCCCGGTGCTCGGCACGACGGTGATCGTGATCGGCACCGGGACTTTGGCGGTCCTCGCCGGGACGGCATTGCGGATACGACGCGTCACCACCGCAATCGCGGTGACGGCGGCACTCATCGCCGGAGGA
>DATKEC010000070.1:0-23742 GCA_035544575.1 Acidimicrobiia bacterium | reverse complement strand
CTCGACGACACAACCGGCCGTCAAGCCCTCGAAGGCCACCCGGGCATCACCGCGCACCGGTTCGTGTCCGGGCCTGACCAGGGAACCCGATGGCTTCTCGTGACACTCAACCTGATCGCGCCCGGGGGTGGGATCGATCCGCACTACCACGAGGGACTGACGGCGGACCATGCGTACTTCCTGATCGATGGGAGGGCGATCGCCCGCATCGGGGATGAAGAGCACGAAGTGAACCCGAACGGACTCATGGTGTTTCGCAGCGATGTGGTCCATGGCTTTCGCATCGTCGGCACGGAGCCAGCCCGGGTGCTACGGCTGGGCGCCGCGCCTGATGGAATCGCCACGGGCGGAAGCGTCTTCCTCGACGAAGGACGGAGCGGAGCGTGACGATCCGCACCGGTTCACTGCGCGCCGATCAGACATCCGCGCCGACCATTCCGCATCACTATCTTGACCAACCCGAGACCAGGAATTCGCGTGCCCACCGCGCTGTACCCAAGCCTTCGTGACCGCGTCGTCGTCATCACCGGCGGCGGGCAGGGTCTGGGTCGGGCCTACGCCCACGCCTTCGCCGACCAGGGGGCGATTCCGGTGATCGCAGAGGTCGACGAAGACGCCGCCCGCCGAGTGGTTGCCGAGATCGAGTCGAAGGGGGGGCGCTCCCTCGCCATCGCCACCGACGTCGGCGACGAGGCCTCGACCATCGCCATGGCGGCAGAGACCCTCGCCACGTTCGGGCGCATCGACTGCCTCGTCAACAACGCCGCGGTCTTTTCGAACATCACGATGGCGCCGTTCTGGGAGCTGCCCCTAGAGGAGTGGAACGAGGCTCTCCGCGTCAACGTGACAGGGGCGTTCCTGTGCGCCCGGGCAGTGGTCCCGGCGATGAGGGACGCTCGATGGGGCCGCATCGTCAACGTGTCCTCCACGACCGTCCTCACCGGCCGGCTCAACTACCTCCACTACATCACGTCGAAGTCGGCGATGATCGCGATGACCCGCTCGATGGCCCGCGAGCTCGGTCCCTTCAACGTCACGGTTCATCTGTTCTGGCCAGGGGCGGTGGAGACCGAGGTCGAGAGGCCTTCGGTCTCAGGATCGATGTTCGAAGAGATGGCTGCCCGCCAAGCACTCCCTCGCCCCGCAACGATGGACGACTTCGCAGGGGCCGTGCTTTTCCTGTGCTCCGACGACTCCGAGTACATGACCGGACAGGCACTCGTCTCCAACGGAGGGCTGGCGTTCCTGTGACGGCCGACCTGACGTCGGAATTCAGAGTCGTCGCGTTCCCCGGCGCGCCCAATCTCCCGACGTTCGCTGCGATCGACCACGGGTGGTTTCGCCGCCGTGGCGTGGACGTCTCGATCGAGCTGACTCCCAGCTCGATCGCCCAGGCCCAACGGGTGGCGGCGGGCGAGTTCGACATCGCCTTCACCGCGTTCGACAACGTCGTCGCCTACGCGTCCGGCCAAGGCGCGGCCGGGGAGGGTGTCGATCCGGGCTACGTCGTCATCATGGGCGCCACCCAACTCGAACTGAGCCTGGTCGTGGATCCCTCGGTGCGGGGCCATGCAGACCTGGCGGGACGTTCGATCGCGCTCGATGCGCTCGACACGGGGTTCGCATTCGTCCTCTACGAGATGCTCGACCGTGCCGGCGTGGATCGTGACCGCTGTCAACTCGTCGCGGTGGGCGCCACCCCGCAACGGTGGCATTCGGTGCGGGACGGGACGCACTCCGCCACCCTGACCATCGAACCCTTCACCAGCGTGGCGCGGGCGGCCGGTTTCGACGTTCTCGACAGCTCGACGCGGCTCTTCGACAGCTACCAGGGTGGCGTCGTGACCGCTCGCCGCCCGGTGCTGGATGAGCAGGCTGGGACAGTTCGGGCCTTCGTCGATGGGTACCTCGACGGGCTGGGCTGGGTGCTGGAGCCGTCCAATCGCGACGCCGTGCGGGAACTGCTCATGAGCCGGATGGACATCGATCCGAGAGCCGTGGAGCGAGTGTTGGACAGCGTGCTGTCACCCGAGTCCGGGCTCACGCCGGACGCTGAGCTTCTCACTCGCGGGATCCAGACCGTTCTCGACCTTCGATCCCGGTACGGCCCTGGCGCAGAACTCGCCGACGTTGCGAGCTACACCGACGTCTCGGTGTGGGAGTCGGCGATCAAGTCCCGTCGGGAGCGCGATTGAACGCTCCGAATCGCCCCAGGGGCGACAGACCGTGGTCCTGATCACGCCGCCAGACCTCGAGGAGATCGATGCCGACGTCCGCGCCGACTACGAGACGGGACGTCACGAGCACAGACACTTCGACGCGTTGCGCCGGTTGCTGGTTCGTTTTCCGCCGGCGCTGCGAGCCGCCGACGGAATGTACGACCTCATCATGGAACGAGGCCTGCTCGACCGGCGCCTGAAGGAGGAGATCTTCGTGGCATGTTCGGGCGTGCGCGGATGCGGATACGCCGTGGCCGCCCACGGCGGTTGGCTCACCGCCAATGCCGGGATGACTCGAGCGGAGGTCGACGGGCTTGCCGGCGGGGACCCGGGCGGCCGTTCAGACCCGGACCGAGTGCTGCTGGCGTTCGCCCGCAAGGTCACCGCCGCGCCCTATCGCACGGTCGCGACCGACATCGACACACTCCGCGAGGCCGGCTTCGACGAACGGACCATCGTCGAAGCCCTGACCGTCGTCGCCCTCTCGGGTTGGATGAATGGCTACGCAGCCAGCCTGGGCCTCGATGCGGGCGACTCCACCGGCACGGCCGCCTGATGGCCATTCTCCCCTACCCCGAGATGTCCGACCTGTCCGACGAGGTTCGAGCGCACTTCGAACGCTTCGCGGCTGACCATGGCCGCCCGAGTCTCTTGCGGTGGATGCTGGGGTGGTCCCCCTCGGCGTCGGAGGCGATGGAGGGCCTGTATCACCCGATCTTCGCCAGCGCCAAGCTCGATCGCCGGCTGAAGGAGTTGCTGTTCGTGGCCGCGTCGGAGCAACGACAGTGCTTCTACTGCATGGGCGGTCACTCCCGCTTCCTCGTCAACGAATACGGGTACGACCGAGACGACGTGGAACGAATGCGGCGCGGCGAGGCCGTGGAGCAGATGGATCCGGCCGAACACGCTCTGGTGATGCTGATTCGTCGGGCGGCCACCGATGGCGAGCCCGTCACGCCCGACGACATCGCCGCGGTGCGCGCCCATGGCTGGGATGACGACAGCATCGTCGAAGCCCTCTCCGCCGGGACACAAGCCCACTTCACGAACACCTTCGCCCAAGCGGTCCGTCTCGAAGACGATATCGAGCCGTCTGAGGGACCCGATGGGTACTTCTGAGACCGAGATCCCGCCGATGGACCCCAAGCTATCCTCGCCCGCCCAAGCAACCCGGGAGTCTTCGATGGCCGTTCGGATCGATCGTTCGGGATTGATCGCGACCGTGACGATCGATCGACCCGAGGCTGAGAACAAGCTCGATGCAGCGACCGTCGATGCCCTGGCCGACGCGTTGGAGTCCCTCCAGGCGGGCGACGATCCTGCCGACGTGGTGATCCTCGCCGGCGCCGGACCGGACTTCTCCCTCGGGCGCCCTCCGAAAGGCAGCGGCCCTCCGACGCCGTCCGGACTCGTCGCCGAGTTCTCGAGGATCCAACGGCTCAACGAGTTGGTGCAGCGCTATCCCGCGGTGACCATCGCCAAGGTGCACGGCCGAGCCTTCGGAGCAGCCCTCTCACTGTCGGGGCGCTGCGACTTCGTGATCCTCGCCGAGGACGCCCGCCTCTCGTTCCCCGAGGTCCATCACGGGTTGCCGCCGACCATCGTTCTCGCCCACTACCGGTATGTGCTCTCCCGCCGCGTGCTCCTGGACCTGATCCTCACGGGACGCGAAATCGACGGATCGGAGGCGGTGGCGATGGGTATCGCCACCCGGGCGGTCCCGGCGGCCGAACTGGACGCGACGGTGGATGACCTCGCCCGCGAGATCGCCGGCCATGGCTCCCGCACGCTCCGCACGATCAAACGTTTCATGGCTGCCAGCGAGGGCATGGACCCGAGGGATGCGCCGGCACTGGGCATTGCGATGATCACGAACGAGCTGGTTGACCGCTCGCTGTCCCAGTGAGGCGATCGAGCAAGGAAGGGCGACATGGCTGAACTGGAGATCCGCAAGATATTGGTGGTCACCGAGGAGGACCATCACACCCATGGTCATCGCGATGGAGGTGGGTCGCTGCGAAAGGTGGCTGCGGCTGCGATCGTGGCGAACCCGTTCGCCGGTCGCGGCTTCGTGGAGGATCTCACCTCGATCGTCGACGCATCGGCGGCAATCGGAGCCGAACTCGGCAGGCGGTGCCAGGAGGCGATCGCAGACGCGGTCGACAGCTACGGCAAGGCCGGAGTCGTGGGCGTCAACGGGGACAAGGAACACGCCCACGCCGCTCTGACGTCGGTGTTCGGAAACGAGTTCCGCAAGGCGATCGGGGGCGCCGAAGCCTGGATCGCCTCGACCAAGAAGATTGGCGGACCGGGTACCACGATCGACGTCCCCCTGGCGTACAAGGACGAGGTGTGGGTTCGAAGCCATTACGACACCATCACGGTGACATTGCACGACGCCCCGCTTCCCGACGAGATGGTGATCATCGCCGCCGTCGCCAACCGCGGCCGGCTCGGGGCGCGGGTCGGTGGCAGGTCCAAGGAACAGGTGCTCGCGGAGCGCGCCGAATCCTGACTCGCGTGGCCGGCGCCTTCAGGCGCCGGCAGCCACGCTCGCTCCGGCCGACCGCCCGGCGATTCGTCCGAACACCGAACCGGACGTCAGTCCCGAACCGCCCGGATAGTTGAAGTAGAACAGCCCACCCACCAGTTCGCCGCACGCGAACAACCCGGGCATCGTCTTGCCTTCGGTGTCCGTCACCTGACCGTTGGGGTCGATCTTGAGACCACCGAAGGTGAACGTGATGCCACACGTGACCTGATAGGCCTCGAAGGGCGGTTCGAGCAGTGGGTTCGCCCAGTTCGACTTCGGAAGCACAAGTTCCGCCCGGCGGCCGTCCAGCACGTTCGGGTCGAAGGCGACGTCGGTGCGGACCGAGTCGTTGAACTCGCGGATCGTCCCCAAGGCCGCGTCGGCGTCGACGCCGTCGAGCTTGTGCACGAGTGCTTCGAGGGTTTCGGCGGTGACCTTCGTCACCTGGCGGATCCGGTACTCGTCTCTGAGGAGGTGGGTGACGCTCTGGTCGAAGATCTGCCACGCGAACTGCCCCGGCTGGTCGAGGATCACGTGGCCGTACTTGGCGTATGTGTAGTTCCGGAAGTCGGCTCCTTCGTCGACGAAACGTCGGCCGTGGGCGTTGAGCATGATCCCGAAGGGATAGCTGTGCTTCTGGAACCCGTCTCCCACGGCCAGGTCTCCGAACTCCGGAGCATTGCGGTCCCAACCGACCGCGTGACACCCTGACCAGTTCCCGTATGGCATCGCTCCCGCCTCGAGGGCCATCCGGATCCCGTCTCCGGTGTTGAACCGGCTTCCGCGCACCTTGGCGAGATCCCAGCCTCGTCCGAGATACCGGGCCCGCCATTCCGAATTCGCCTCGAAGCCACCACTGGCGAGGATCACGGCGCCGGCGCGTATCCCCTCGGTTCGACCGTCCCGGCGGACGGTCACTCCATGCACGCCGTCGTCGTCGACGGTGAGGGACAGCGCCCGGGTCTGGTACCAGACATCGATGTCGGCGGCGCTCGCGGCACTGAACAGCGCATCGACGAGACCGGGGCCCCCGCCGTTGGTCTCGACGGTGAGCCCGCCCCAGAACCTGAACCGGCCGTCCACCTTGAACGCCTGGCGTCCGTAGATCGGCAGGAAGCGCACGCCCTTGGTGGCCATCCACTTGAGGGTGTCGAGGCTGCGGGTGACGAGCAGATCGGCCAGGTCGGGATCCGAGCGGTATTCGGTGACCTTGGCGATGTCTGCGAAAAACGCTTCTTTGGAGTACGCGCCGAAGTCGGTCATGGCCACCTCTTCGTCGCTGAGATGGGGCATCAGGTCTCGAAGATCATCCACGCCGTCGTAGGCGACACGCATCGCTCCGGCAGTGAAGGCGCTGTTGCCCCCGCGCTCACTCTCCGGGGCCCGCTCGAGGACGATCACCCGTGCGCCCTCGTCGGAGGCCGCCAGCGCCGCACACAGACCGGCGTTGCCGGCTCCGACGACGACGACGTCGCACTCGACACTCATGGCATCGCTCCTGCGTCTAGATTGTCGGACATTCCAGGCACTCTACGCTTCACCGCAGACGACCAGCGTGCCGGAGGCAGCGTCCACGTGAGCACCCGACGAAGACGATGAGACCGGCCAAAGCCATCACCGTCGCGAGCACCGCGACGATCGTCTGCGCTTTCCCGATGATGCTGACGGGCGCACTCGCCGTCCAGATGACCAGTGAGTTGGGGTTTGGTGCGGCGGCGCTCGGCCTCGTGATCGCCGCGTTCCGCGGCACCAGCTCAGGCACCACGTTCCTGTGGGGGAAAGCCACCGACCGGCTCGGGGCAGTGGTGGCGCTGCGGCTGGCGGCGATCGTGAGTGCCGTCAGCTGCGCGGGTGTGGCTCTCTCGGGGTCCTACCGCGGGCTGTTGATCTGGATGATCATCGGTGGTTCGGGAATCGCGATCGCACTCCCTGCGACCAATCGCCTCATCGTGAATTCGGTGCCGCAGGAACGGCGCGGTCTCGGGTTTGGGATCAAGCAGTCCTCGCTTCCCGCCGCCAGCGTGTTGGCCGGACTCAGCGTGCCTTTGATCGCACTCACCGTCGGATGGCGCTACGCCTTCTGGCTCGGAAGCGTCCTGTCCCTCATCGTGCTCGTTTCGATCGGCCGCCGCTCGCCGGATGCCCGCCGCGCCGCCCGGGAGCGTCCCAAACCCCCACCGGTCGACCACCGGGCGTTGATCCTCGTGATGGCCGTGGCGTTCGGAATCGGCAACTTCGCCAGTTCGGCGATGCCGGCCTTCTATGTCGACGCCGCGGTGCGGGCGGGAACCAGCGCCAGTTGGGCCGGGACGGTGCTCGCGGTGGCCGGGCTCGGCGCCATCGCGGTGCGCTTCGTTTCCGGGCTCGCCTCGGACAGGATCTCCACCGGCCATCTGAAGCTCTGCGCCGCGCTCCTCGCCGCCGGCGCCACCGGCCAGGCACTCCTGGCCACGTCCCGACCCACTCCGATGGCCATCGGACTGCTCATCGGCATGGCGGGGGTGTGGGGCGTCAACGGCATCTTCTGGTATGCCCTGATGCGGGCCTACCCGACCACGCCGGGAACGGCCACGGGTGTCGTCGCCACCATCGGCCATGCGGGCGGCACTCTCGGTCCGCTCGTCTTCGGAGGCATCGTCCAAACCGCCTCGTATGCTGCCGCCTGGTGGGTGTCGTGTTTCGCAGCCATCGCCGCGGCGACGGCCATGTTGTTGGCGTCTCGCCCACTGGAACGCACTGCGAGACCGCGCGACGTCGTGGCTCCGTCCTGAGGAGGCTCACAATCGACTCGACATTGTCATACATCCGGGAGTTCACGCACCGTTCCTCCACCGCGTTGCTGATGTGGGACTTCCAGGTCGGCCTCGCCGGCAAGGCGCTCCACCTCGAAGCCATCGTCGAGGCAGGTCGACGCCTGCTCGCCGCTGCCGACGAAGCCGAGATCCCGGTGTTCTGGAGTCGCCACACGTTGCCGCCCATCGAGGCGACCACTCCCGGAATGCAACTGTTCCAGGCGCGCAAGCAGGGTGTGGCGACCGCGGCCGAACTCCGCCCGTTCATGCAGCCCGGGTCGCCCGAGCGCGAGTTCCTCCCGTCCTTGTCGCCCCGGCCGGACGACACGATCATCGACAAGAGCACGCCTTCGTTCTTCGTCGGCACCACGCTCGAACAGCGTCTCTTCGCGGCACAAGTGCGATCCGTCGTGCTCGCCGGCGTGACGACCGAGATCGGCGTCGACCTGACCGCGAAGCACGCCCTCGCCCTCGGCTATGTGCCTGTGGTCATCGAGGACGCGGTCGGTTCGTACACAGACGAGGCGAAGGAAGTCGGACTGGCGGCCCTCCGTACTTGGATTCCGTTGGCCTCTACCGACGAGATCATTTCGGTGTGGCAAGGTGAGGGAGGATCCACGTGACAGCGCCGGGCCAGAACTGGGGTTCCATACCGACGTCGATCATGCGCGGCGGCACCAGCCGGGGAGTCGTGCTTCCGCTGGCGCTGACGCCGCCGGAGGGTCCCGAGCGGGACCGTTTCCTCATCACCCTCATGGGGTCGAATGATCCGGGACAGATGGACGGATTCGGCGGCAACACGTCCACCACCAGCAAAGTGATGCTCGTCAGCCACGACTCGGATTCCGAGGACATCCCCTATCTCTTCGCCCAGGTAGACCCTCGAAACCCGGTCGTGGATTACGGCGGGAACTGCGGCAACATGACCAGCGCGGTGGCGCTCTACGCGGTGATGGAAGGTCTCACCCCCGTCACGCCTCCCATGAGCCGATTCACGCTCGCCAACCTCAACACCGGAACGCGCATCCGCGCCCATGTCCCGTGCGGACCCGATGGACCGATCATCGAGGGTGACTACCGCATCGCCGGTGTGGGCGAGCCAGGTGCCGAGATCGTCACCGAGTATCTCGATCCCGCAGGGCGGGATGGGCACTTTCCGACCGGCAGCCCAACGGACATCCTCTCGGTGCCGGGTGTCGGGGACGTGAGGGTGTCGATCGTCGACATCTCCAGCCCCCTCGTGTTCATTGCCGCCCGCGACGTGGGACTGGAAGGAACCGAGCTGCCAGCTCACATCGACGGCGACGAAGATCTCCTCGAACGTCTCGAAGCGATCCGGGGCACGGCGGCGGTGCGACTCGGACTGGCCTCCCATCCCGAGGAGGCTGCGCGGCGGACGCCCGGGATTCCCAAGCTGGCCATGGTCAGACCACCGGTCGACTATGCGACAAGCCTCGGCGCCACGGTCCGCGCCGACGAGGTCGACGTCGTGGCGAGGATCATGTCGGTGCAGCGGACACACCACGCGTATGCGATGACCGGCGCGCTCTGCACTGCGGCCGCCACGGCCCTCGCGGGCACCATCCCGAGTGAGACCGTCCGTGCGAAGAGGACGGGGCCAGTACGGATTGGACACCCGAAAGGCGTGACCTCGGTCGGGATCGAGGTGACCGGCGACGGGACGGAGACCCGCGTCGTGAGCGTGTCGGTCTCACGCACCGCCCGCTGTCTCATGCGCGGCCTCATCGAACCGAGGATCCGTCCATGACCGCACCACCCACGGCTGCCGAGCAGCTCCTGAGCCGCGCACTCATCCTCGAGGGGCATCGCGACTGTTATGAGCAGATCCATCACGCCAACCGCGGTGATGTCGACGCCGTGACCGAACTGCTGGTTCCGCGGTTGCGCCGCGGGTTTGTCGACGTCGTGGTCTACGCGGTCGGTGGCGATTCGCTCGCCCACTCGAACGGGCGCGACAAGCGGCTGCTCGCCACGCTCGACAACATCGCGACCCTCAAAGCCGCACTCCTGAGGGCCAACAGCGGGCTTCGACTCGTCCTCGGATCCGAGGATCTCCCGGACCGACCCGATGGCGACATCAGGTTCGTGCTGCACCTCGAGGGCGGCGGACCGCTGGAGGCCAGCATCGGCGCGCTCGAGGCTCTCGTGGCACTGGGCGTTCGTTCCATCCAGCCGGCATGGAACCTGCGCAACGAACTGGCCGACGGAGTCAGGGAGTCGGGGACCGACGGCGGGTTGACCAGATTCGGGATCGATGTGCTGGCCCACATGGAGGAGTGGGGAGTGCTTGTCGACCTCGCCCACATCGCACCCGCCGGCTTCTGGCACGCCCTGCGAGTCACCTCCCGCCCGCTGGTCGTGAGCCATGCCAACGCTCGCGCCGTTCACGATCACCCGCGCAACCTCACCGACGAACAGATCCGGGCGGTGGCGGAGCGGAATGGAGTCGTGGGCATCCACGCCCTGCCCGCCTTCGTGGATGAAAGCCGGCCCACGGTGGACCGTCTCGTCGACCATGTCGAGCACATCGTCGAAGTCGCCGGCATCGAGCACATCGGCTTCGGCGGAGACTTCGTTCGCAACGACGGTCCCCGATCGGGGAGGGAGCAAATCCCAGCTCGGGTCGTTGAAGAGCTGGAGGATTTCGGCGAGATCGATGATCTCCCGTACCTGGTCGATGCACTCTCCCGACGCGGGTTCGCCGAGGCCGAGGTCGAGATGATCCTCGGGTCGAACTTCGCCCGCGTCCTGCGCAACGCACTACCGAACTGAGATGGAGACACCATGGATCGCGCCCGCATTCCCCGGGACCTCACAGACATGCTCGAGCCAGCCTCCACCGCGGTGATCATGTGGGACTTCCAAGTCGGCCTGGGAGGCAACGCAACGAGCCTCGACCGGATCGTCGCCACGAGCGAGCAACTGCTCGAGGGGGCAGATCGGGCGGGGGTCGATGTCATTTGGAGCCGCCACACCGTCCCCGATCTCGATCAGGTTTCAGCTGGCAGCATCTATCGGATGATGCAGAAGCAGCGCGTCAGCGACCCGTCCGAGTTGCAGCCGTTCATGCAGGAGGGATCCCCCGAGCGCGAGTTCATCCCTCAACTCAGGCCCCGTCCCCACGACACGATCATCGACAAGAGCACACCGTCCTTCTTCGTCGGCACGCCCCTGCACCTCAGGCTCTCCGCGCTCGACATCAGGTCGCTGGTGTTCTGCGGGGTGGCAACGGACATCGGCATCGATCTCAGCGCCAAGCACGCCTCCGCCCTCGGCTACTTCCCGGTCGTCGTGGAGGATGCGGTCGGGTCCTACTCCGAGGAGCGGCATGAGGCGGCCCTCGCCGCCATGCGAAGCTGGATCCCCGTGACGACCACCCGCTTCGTGCTCGACACGTGGGCTGACCGCGCCTGAGCCCTCATGCCTGGTCGAACAGCAGCTGAATCTCGGCAGGGTCGGCGGTGACCGTGAGGGCGAGGGACAGGAGAACCCGGGCCTTCCACGGCGCCAGACCCCGGCCCGCCACCAACCCCGCGGTTCCCGGAGTGGGCACCACCGTTCCCGCCGCCACGCGACTGCTTCGGCACACGACGACGCCCGCCTGTGCTGCCCGCGCTAGCGCATGGTCCTCCAAAGGCGTGGCGCGGCCGGCACCCGTCCCCACGCTGACGATCCCGCGGGCGCCGGCGGCCACCGCCGCGTCAACGAGGACCTCGTCCGCCCCCACGTGGGAAACGACGAGATCCACTCGCGGGAGGTCCCCCAACGACGCGACATCGAAGCTGGGTCCACGCTGGGTCCGCCGTCGATCGATCCGAACATGGCCGGTCGAATCGACGAATCCGACCGGGCCGGCGTCGGGGGCACCGAAGGCGTCGACCCGCTGGTTCGACGTCTTGACGACGTCTCGGGCCAGAAAGACCTGCTCGTTGAAGGCCACCAGTACACCCTGGCCCCGCGCGTCGGAGGAGACAGCCACCTGCACCGCGCGCAACAAATTGAGCGCGGCGTCCGAGGACAGGGCCGACGGTGGGCGCATCGCTCCGACGACCACGACCGGCCGATCGCCGGGCACGCACAGGTCGAGGAAGTATGCAGTCTCTTCCAGAGTGTTCGTCCCGTGCGCGAGCACGACCGCGTCGTGTTCGACCAGCAGCGACCCGACGAGCGCCCGTAATTCGAGCCAATCCGCCACGGTGATGGCGGTACTCGACCGCTGCCGGAAGTCGACGGCTGTCACCGCCGCGATCGCGTCGAGCTCGGGGAGGCCACCGAGGAGGTCGGCGGCCTTGAGACGGGTGCCGGTCTCGTGGTACGCCGAGAGATCGACCCGGGAGGCGGAAGTCGTCGCGATCGTCCCTCCCGCCAAAATCATCGCGATGTTGGGAACCGGTGCGGTCATCCCACGCCTCGGTCCCTGCACCAGCGGACGATCTCACCCGGCGAGGCCCACCATACGTCGGACCGGGCTCGCAGACTGGCCAGAGCGCCTTCGACGGCGTCGGCGCGGAACGCCTGGCCGGACACCCAGGGGTGAAGGTGGAGAGCGAGCAACCGCCCCCCCTCAGCGGCGAGGACATCTGCCGCTTCGACGATGCTGTCGCCGTAGTCGTCCGCCGAGACTCCGCGTTCGTGCATCGCCCGCAGGTCGCACAGCTCCCACGACATCGGGAAGTTCCACAGTGCGCCGGCCGACATCGGATACGGCTGCTCGTCGTTGGTCCAATCCGCCCCGTAGTCGAGTCCACTCTCCGCCAGGAGGCCGGGTGTTCTCACCGACTCGCTGTGCTCGACTCCGAACCACCCGGCGGGCGTCACACCGAGTCCCGAGGCGAGTCGCGCGAGAGTCGTCCCGATGTAGTGCCGCTCCTCGGCTTCGGTCATGAGGCTCGTGATCGGTCGGCTCCCGGAGAGCCCCCCGGCGAGGAACTCGGAAACGACCGGCCGCAGATGGTGCACGAGCCGTGCGTACCGCTCGACGGTGAGCACATCGACCACAGCCGACGGAGTGATCCCCACCGCACGCATGATTTCGAGGAGCCGGAACACTCCGACTCGGTGGCCGAACTCCCGATGACTCATGCGAGGAAAGTCCGGATACGGGGCCAACCCGCGTCCGCCCGGTGGTCGAACCGTGGGTGTTCGGTCCGCGGTCTCCCACTCCACCGCTCGAAGATCGAGAATCACGCTGATGGCGACCGCATGCCCGTCCGGCCATGACAGCTGCGGCCGGTCTGGCAGGGCCGAGAACGTGAACCAGTCATGGGTTCCTGGAGGCGCGAGGATGCCGTCCGGACGGCCCGCGGTTGGATCAGCCATGCGCGGAAGCCGCGGCGACGTCGGCGTCGTAGCCGTGTGCCAGGTAGTGATCGACGATCTCGCTCGCCGTCGCCACCCACACGTCGTGATACGTGCGCAGGCGGGCGAGAAGTCGATCGAGATGACGGATGCGGTGCGGCTGGCCGATCGCGAACGGGTGGAGCACGAGACAGGCGATCCTGCCAGGGTGCGCCTCGCGTCGAAGGCGATCCACCTGATCGAACCAGCGATCGACGAAGCCGGCGCCATCGGTGTGGGACCTCATCAGGATCGGGGCGTCGTTCAGGTCGTAGGTGTACGGCAGGGCCACCATCGGATTCCCGGAGGTGGTGCGCAACGGCGAGGGCCGCTCGTCGTGGACCCAGTCCGCCTGGTAGCTCATCCCGAGTTCGGCCATCAGGTCCGGCGTCCAGGAGTTGCCGGAGATGTACGGGCCGAGCATTCCTCGGAAGCGGCGACCGGCGTGGCGCTCGAGCACCGCGTTGCACTCTTCGAGCAGGCTGCGTTCTTCGTCGCGGGACAACCCGGTGACCTCCCTGGTGTTGTACAGGCCGTGGCTCATCACGTCCCAACCGCGCTCGATGATGGTGCGGGCGATCTCGGGATAGAGGTCCAGCACACCCACATTGAGCGACACGGTGCAGGGGATCTCGTAGCGGTCGAGCACCTCGTCCATCCGCCAGAACCCGACCCGGTTCCCGTAATCGCGGTAGGCGTAGAGCCGGACATCGGGATGAGGTGTCCGTGGGTAGGGGTCGGCCGCCTGCCCCGGTGGCAGGTACTCGTAGTGCTCGACGTTCGGCACGACCCAGACCGCCACAGTCCGCCCGCCCGGCCACTCGAAGGGAGCACGGTCGACGATGGGTAGATAGGGAAGTCGGTCGTGAACCGGGGCGAACGGCCGCTCGTGCGGGTACGACAGAGGGGACCTCCTGTGGTGCGTGCAATGGCATCCAGCGGCGATGCGATGCCCGCCTAACATGCGCCGTCAGGTGGCCCGAAACGCTAGCAGGCGACATCTGCGGTCCGGCGTGGGCTCGTTCGACGTGGCAAGGACCCATGCACAACACGTTCCTCACGAGATTGAGCCGCCCCCAGATCGCCGACTTCTACGCAGGCGGCCACTGGCAGGACACCACCATCTACGGATATGTCCGCCGGCATTCCGCCGATACCCCTGACCGCGTCGCGATCCGCGGCACGCACGGAGCGGTGACATTCTCAGAACTCTTCGACGCCGCCGAGCGGTTGGCCGGCCATCTCGACACCGCCGGGCTCCATGTCGGCCAACGCGTGGCGGTGTGGCTCTCGTCCCGAACCGAGGCAGCTGTGGCACTCGTGACATGTTCGAAGTTGGGTCTGGTGATGTCGCCGTCCCTGCACCGGACCCACACCGTTGAGGAGGTGGTCGGGTTCCTGCAGACGATGCGCGCCGCCGCCTTCATCGGCGAGATCGGACACGGCGCGGACGGGGCGTCCGCTGACGTGTTCGGCCTCGCCACAGCTCTGCCCATGATGGGTCCGGTCCTCCGGGTGCCGCCTCCCGATGCCACCGATGACCGGTTGTTCGCCGAGATCGATGCAGCCACCGCACCCCTCGACTCTCGGGAAGATCCGGACTCGATCGTGTACCTCGCCTTCACCTCCGGCACCACCGGGACGCCCAAGGGTGTGCTCCACTCGGACAACACGCTGCTCGCCAATGCCCGAGCCCTCGCGACCGACTGGCAAATCGACGCCGACTCGGTCGTGTACTCGTTTTCTCCCGTGAGCCACAACCTCGGTTTCGGGTCGATGGTGATGTCGCTGATGGCCGGCGCCGAGTTCGTCGTCCATGACGTCCCTCGCGGAGCGAGTCTCTCTGAGAGACTGCGGTCAACCGGCGCCACGTTCGTCGTCGGGGTACCGACCCACGCCATCGATCTGGTCGCAGAGCTCGATGCTGGGGCCGACCCGGTGACCACCGTGCGCGGCTTCCGGCTCTCCGGTGCGTCGGGTTCGCGGGATGTCGTGTCGTCGCTGTTGGGCCACGGGATCCTTCCCCAGAGCGGGTACGGGATGACCGAGGGAGGCTCACACCACTACACGCTCCCCACCGACGACATCCGCACCGTCACCGAGACATCGGGCCGGGCGTGCTCCGGCTTCGAGGTGCGAGTCTTCGACCCTCAGGACCCCACCCGGGCGCTGGGGACCGGGGAAGAGGGCCACATCGGCTGCCGGGGGGCGTCGCTCATGCTCGGGTACTACGACGACCAGGCCGGCACCGAAGATGCGTTCAACGCGGACGGCTGGTTCATGACCGGAGACCTCGGTTGGCTCGACGAGGCCGGATACATCAGAGTCACCGGGCGCATCAAGGACGTCATCATCCGCGGGGGCCACAACATCCATCCGGCCCACATCGAGGACCTCGCCATGCGACACGCCGATGTCGCCGTCGCTGCCGCCATCCCGGTGGCCGACGAACGCCTGGGAGAGAGAGTGTGCCTGGTCATCGCCACCCGCAACGGCGGGACGGTCGAGCCGGCGGAGCTGATGTCACACCTCGCCGCGGAGGGACTGTCACGTTTCGACATGCCCGAGTTCGTCGCCAGAGTTGACGCCTTGCCGCTCACTGCCTCCGGAAAGATCCTGAAACGAGCACTCATCGATGCCCTCGCCGAGGGTTCGCTGCTGGCCGAACCCGTGTCATGACACCCGCCCGAGCGTCGATGCGCGCCGTCCGGGTGTACGAGGTGGGAGCGATCGGCAACGGCAAGATCGAAGACGTCCCAGCGCCCATCCCCGGCCCCGACGAGGCGGTCGTAGAGGTGCGAGCGGTCGCGGTGAACTTCGTGGATCTCCTCACGATCGAAGGTCGGTACCAGTTCCGTCCCGAGATGCCCTACACCCCCGGCAAGGGCCCCGCTGGCGTTGTGCTGGCCATCGGGTCCAACGTGGACGACCTCCGGGTCGGCGACCGGGTGCTCGCGATGGCCGAGTACGGCGGATATGCCGAAGCAGTGGTGGTCGACCACCGCCAGGTCCATCCTCTGCCGGTCGGGATCGACTTCTCGGCCGCGGCGACTCTGGCAGTGTCCTTCGACACCGCCTGGATGGCACTGCGGGATCGTGCTCGCTTGGCGGAAGGCGAATCCGTGCTCGTCCTGGGTGCGACGAGTGCGGTGGGAGGTGCCACGATCCAGCTGGCCCGGGCGATGGGCGCGTCCACCGTGTTGGCTGGGCTCTCCGCGCCGGACCGCTTCGCGTCGACACCACTGGCAGCCCTCGTCGACGGCACGGTCGACCTCGGCGGATCCGAACTGCGCGACAGCATCCGCCTCGACGTGCATCGCCTCACCGACGGGCGCGGTGTCGACGTGGTGGTGGACATGATCGGCGGTGACGCCTTCGACGGCGCCATACGCGCGCTGGCCTGGCGAGGGAGATACGTCGTGGTCGGGTTCGCCTCCGGTCGGATCGCAATGCTCAAGAGCAACTATGTGCTCCTCAAGAACATCGAGGTCTCGGGTTTGCAGATCAGCGACTACCGCAAGCACCGGCCTGAGCTGGTATCCGACGGTTTCGCCGAGATCTTCGCGCTCATCGAACGAGGCCAGATCTCGCCTCCCCCGTACCGGACGATGCCGCTCGACGACTGGGCGCTGGCCCTGGAGGAGATCCGAGAACGCCGCGCGGATCGACGCCTGGTGCTGGAACCGCACGACCGGTCCGGCGGCTGAGGCCCCCCAGCCTCGTCCTAGCGTTGTGCACCATGAACGACACCCGACCATCGCCCGGACCCCCCCATCTGACCGGGATCGTGGCCGCGTGCCTGACACCGTTCGATACCCAGGGCAGGATCGATTGGGAGGCATTGGAACGACAGATCGAGTTCATCCTCGCCGACGCCGACGCCATCACGATCGGAGCCGTGGAAGCTTCCGAGTATTCGGTACTGTCGATGGAGGAGCGCCGCGAGCTCCTCCGCCGCGGGGCGGAGATCGTCGACGGCCGCAAACCGGTCGTCCTCGGGGCGTCGTCACCGCGGCTACGTACCGTGGCTGAGCTGGCTGAGCTCGCCGGCGAGGTGGGAGCCGACTTCATCCAGGTCCTCGCCCCCTCCCGACCCTGGGGTGGTGAACCGGACGCCAGCGAGCTGATCCGGTATTTCAAAGCGGTCGAGTCGGTGAGTCCCCTCCCAATCGTGGCGTATCACAATCCTGCATGCGGGGCCGACCCGAGCGTCGAGACCTGGATACGGGTGAGCGAACTCGCTGGTGTGCGTGCCATCAAGGAGAGCTCGCGGGACATCTCGAAGATCGGCCGGATGATCGAAGGGGTGGATGCGGCCGGCAACGCCGCTTACCTCACCACCATGCAGCCCTTACTCGCGACCTTGCTCATGGGAGGCTCGGGGGGAACGATGCCCCCGCCCGGCAGCCGGATCGGCTCGCTGGTCGTGGCTGCGGCGCGCGCCGGCGACTTCGACAGGGCGCGGCGATGGCAGCGGGTGTTCAACGTCTTCCCCGCCCGCTGGGCGCGCTACGGACTCCCGCCAGTGATGAAGTCGGCCATGCGTCACTTCGGCGTGGCCATCGGCGATCCGCTGGCGCCATTCCAGCCTGTCTCCGATCTCGATCACGACGCCATCGGCAGGTTCCTGGCCGCGACCGGAGTCCTCGACGGCGTCGACGTCCCCCATCCCGCAGCGTTCACTCCCTGATCGTCCGCCCGATCGTCGCGATCAGGGAACCGGGAGCAGTGGTTCCTCATCTGGCGGCAGCTGCAGGTCGACGAGGCTGAGCATCGCGGCAGTGGCGGCATACGTGCCCATGATCGAGATCAGATCGATGAGTTGCTGGGCTCCGAAATCCTCCAACGCGGCAGCGAAGACGTCCGGGTCGACCGTTCGCTCGCCGAACACCTGTCGGCCGAGGAGGATGACGAGGGCGTCGGTGGCGTCCAGGCCCTCGACTCCCAAGCGGTGTTTGATCGCTTCGATCGTCTCCTCCGGCACACCGACCTTCCGTCCGACGCGCTCGTGTTGCTGCCATTCGAATCGACTGTCGTGTTCACGGGCGGTGATGAGGATGGCCACCTCGCGCACCCGCGAGCTCAGTCCGGTCCCATCCCGCAGGTACTTGCCAACGGGCCCCCACAACTCGGCGAGCCGGGGACTGTGGAGCCGTACCCCACCCGGCCCGCGCAAACCGGCGTGGGACCAACCGGTGGGATCGGCGTGGTCGTCATAGATCGCTCGCGCTCCGGGTGTGAGGGTCTCGGGATCGACGATGGGTAGACGGCACCAGGAGTCATCGCGCACATCCGCTGGCCAAGGATTGTCAGACATCATCCGTCTCCTCTCATTCAGAGTTGCCGCTTTCGGCAGAACAGTTCACGCACGTCTTGACGGTAGCTGGGCCAGCTTGGGCCCGCCTGCATGGGCCCGTTCAGGAGTGGGTCAGACGGCAGCGGACCGGTCCGGTCGCCGGGGGTGTAGATTGCCCCGCGGAGACAGGAGGCCTGGAATGTCAGACATCTGGAGCAGCGAGTACTGGGCGCACAAGGGCGATGTGCGCCTGTTCGTCTACCGCAAGCGCCTGGGGGAGCCGGTCGCAGGAAGTGAGCCCCGACCGGTTGTGTTCCTGGTGCACGGGTCGTCGTTCAGCGCACCCTCCGCCTTCGATCTGACCGTTCCCGGTTCCGAGGACTACTCGCTGATGGACCGGTTGGCGTCGCAGGGATACGACGTGTGGACGATGGACAACGAGGGATACGGACGATCGGATCGGACCGACTCGAACTCGGACATCTCCTGCGGGGCAGACGACATCCGGGCGGCGATGGATGTCGTCGCCGCCGAGACCGGGCTCACCCGGTATTCGTTCTATGGCCAGTCGTCGGGAGCGTTGAAGCTGGGACTGTTCGCCCAGCGCCACCCGTCGTGGATCGACAAGTTGATCCTGGACGCGTTCCCGTGGACCGGTCAAGGCGCCCCCACCCTGATCAAGCGGCGCGAGAACCTCGAGTTCTACCAAGCCCACAACACTCGTCCGGTCGATCGCGAGTTCTTTCACTCGATCTTCACCCGCGACAAGCCGGGGACCTCGGACCCGGCGGTGGGCGACGTCATCGCCGACATCGAACTCCGGTACGGCGACACGGTTCCCACGGGAACCTACGTCGACATGTGCGCCAATCTGCCGGTGCTCGACCCCACCCAGATCGACTGTCCCGCACTGATCCTCCGCGGCGAATTCGACGGAGTGGCGACAGAAGCCGATGTGATGGCGTTCTTCACAGCGCTCCCGAACAGCGACAAACAGCTGGTGATCATGGCGGGGATGGCTCACGTCGCTCCCTTGGGACTCAACCGCCGGCGCTTCTGGCATCTCATCGAATCCTTCCTCGCCACCCCGCCTCGGGTCGACGTCTGAGAGCCCACCCCGTTCCAAGATTGTCCGACATCTCGGATGACAATTGGATTGGTACCGACTAGAACCCCAAGCACGAGCGGTCGACGCGGTGTCTCCGAGGAGACCCGGCGGCCCGATGAGAAAGGCAGACGATGTTCCTGTTCTTCCCCGAGAACTACATGTGGTCCCAGGCCCTCAACCGGTGCCTCTTCAGTGGTGGCGCCTTCGGCGAGATATCCAAGGCGGCAGGAGCGCTCACGGAATCGGCGGAATCGTATGACAATGACCACTGGTTCGAGGTCCTGTACGGTTTCGGCGATCAACTCCACACCCGGGCCAACGATCAACTCGTGGCCGGACACCGCATCAGTGCTCGGGAGAGCAACCTGCGGGGGGCGTCGTACTACCAGTGGTCGATCGCCTTCATGGAACACGACGACCCACGTCGCGACGAGGCGTATGCGCGATCGATCGAGACCTTCGGCGCGTTCGCATCCCTCGCCACGCCCGCGATCGAGCGGGTCGAGGTTCCGTACGAGGACACGTCTTTCCCGGCGTGGTTCGTGCCGGCGGCGGGGAGCGGCGACACCCCGCCCGGCATCGTCTACCTGCCCGGGTGGGACAGCACCAAGGAGCAGGGGATCATGTTCGCCCTGGCCATTCGCGAGCGGGGTTTCTCCACGCTGCTGTGCGACAGCCCCGGGGTCGGAGAGTCGGTGGCGTATCGGGGGCTCGTGAATCGTCACGACTACGAGGTCCCGGCGGGCGCCGCCTTCGACTATCTCGAGTCGCGGCCCGATGTCGACTCCAACCGGATCGCCACCGTCGGCCTCAGTCTCGGCGGCTATCGCGTGGCGCGAACGGTCGCCTTCGACAAGCGGTTCGCCGCCGCGGTGGCTTGGGGTGCCATCTGGGACTTCCAGAAGACCTGGTCGGGGTTCCGGGACAACCCACGCGGCAATGTCCCCACCCCAACCGCACACGCGCTGGCGGTGATGGGGGCCGAAACCTTGGACGAGGTCTGGGAGAAGCTGGCCGACTGGAACCTGGAGGGGGTGGCACACAACATCGAGTGCCCGTTCCTGATCCTCCACGGCGAACACGACGCCCTCGTGCCCACCGAGGATGCCCAACGCATGTTCGACGAGGCCGGATCGTCCAACAAAGAGCTGCGAGTGTTCACGGCCGCCGAGGGGGGTTCGGCACACTGCCAGAACGACAATCGGATCCTCGCCCACGACTACATCAGCGATTGGTTGTCGGACCTTCTCATACCGGACTCCCGCTGAGACGACCCGGCACGCAGAAACAGCCTCGACACGACAGATGACGGCTGCGCGCGGCGGTGACCACAGCCCCGATCGTCCGCAGCGGCGCGGTCGTCGCACCGCGGTCGGTTCATCGTTGGCGACCGCGTTGTCGGCGCTCCCTCCGTTCCTGATCGGCAGTCTCATGCCGGCGATGCGGGCAGACATCGACATCGACACCGAACGCCTGGGCGTTCTCATCGCCATCTACTTCCTGGCCAGCGCGGTCGCCGCCGTCCCGGGAGGTCGGCTCGCAGAGCGGCTCGGGCCACGCCGAGGTCTGCTCCTCACTGGAACGGTGACCGCCCTGAGCCTCCTGCTGATCGCCGGTGTCGTCGAGACGTGGCTCCACCTGGCGGCCGTGATCGTGCTGGCCGGCTTCGCCAACGGCATGGTTCATCCGGCCGGGAACCTGGCGATCGTGCGCGGTGTGCCCGGGGCTCGGCGTGGCTCGGCTTTCGGGATCAAACAGGCGGCTGCACCGCTGGCCACCCTCTTCGCCGGTCTCGCACTTCCGGTGCTCGCCCTCACTCTCGGATGGCGGCAGGCCTTCCTCTCCGCGGTTCTTCTCCTCCCTCTCATCGCCCTCGTTCTTCCCGCGCATCTACCGTCCGGTTCGACCGCCCGGCGGGTCTCGCGCTTGCGGGCGGATCGACCACTCGTCGTGATTGCGTTGGCTTCCGCCCTTGGATTCGGGGCGGCGACGACCGTGGGCGCCTTCCTCGTCGACAGTGTCGTCTCGGCCGGGAGCCGTCCCGGGGTGGCCGGGGCGACGCTCACCGCGGCGAGCGCGGCCTGCATCGGAGTACGGCTGTTCATCGGGTGGCAGACCGATCGGATGCGTCGGCCGAGCATCAATCTCGTGGCGGCGTTGATGGTTCTCGGCGCTGCCGGGTTCGCCCTCCTGGCGGTGTCCCCCTCGATGATCTGGCCCCTGGGTGCGGTGGTCGGCATGGGCGCGGGCTGGGGTTGGCCGGGCCTGCTTTATCACGCGGTGGCCGAGTCCCACCCCAGCGCTCCCGCCGCCGCCACCGCCGTGGCAACCACCGGCAATGCCCTCGGTGCTGCACTCGGTCCGCTCGGGTTCGGTCTCGTGGCGAGCCGCTTCTCCTTCGACCTGGCATGGGGGGCGAGCGCCACGGCGATGGTGCTGGCCGCCGCGCTCATGGTGGCGGCCGGCCGCCTCCGGGCGGGGTGACCGCCGACCCGGGGCTCGTCACACAATCAGACCGGATCGCGAGAACTTCCAGAAGAACGTCGGCGGTTGATGTCGCAGTTCGCCGATGGGGGTTCTATGGTGTCAGTTGTCGGACAATGTGTCTGACTGAGGAGGATGACATGGAACATAGAGCCCCGACCGCGAGCGCTCCCCGGCGTTCGCGGGTCTTCCGGATCCTCGCCATTCTCAGCGTGCTGGCGATGGTGCTCGCTGCATGCGGTGGCGACGAGGCATCGGATACGACCACGACAACCGCGGCAACTGGTGGCGACACCACAACGACAGCAGCCGGTGGGGATGGAGATGGTGACGGCAGCATGCTGCCCGCTCCCGAGCTGACCACGATCCGATTCGGGATCTCGGCACTCGAGTTCCACTCCTTCCCGCTCCACTACGCCGGCGTGACCGGCATCCTGGAGAAGTACGGCATCACGGAGCTGGAAGAGACCTACACCGAAGGCGTGTCCTCGGCGATCCAGGCGCTCGCTGGCGACCGTCTCGATGTGCAGGCTGGCACGGGATCGTCCGTCATCTCGTCATTGACGACGGACACGCCGTTCCTCACGATCGGGACGACCCTCTCGAAGTTGACCGACGGTTTGTTCGGCGGCGAGGGGATCGCCTCGATGGAGGACCTGCGCGGCCAAGCAATCGCGATCAGCACGTTCGGCGGTGAGTCCCACGCCGTCGTCGTCTCCTCGCTACTGGGAGCCGGAATGACCCCGTCGGATGTCGAGATCGTGCAGATCGGCGGTCAGAGCGACCGCATCGCCGCAGTGCTCGGTGGCAGCGTCGCCGCCGCACCGATCGACATCGCCCGTCGCGAGCAGATGGAAGAAGAAGGGATGACGCTCCTCGTCAACCTCGCCGAGACCGACCAGCAGCTGCCCCGAGGCGGTCTGAACGTCACTCGCGAGTGGGCCGAGACCAACCCGAACACCGCCCTCATCCTCGTGGCCGCGACGATGGAGGCAATACAGCTGATGAAGGAAGATCCCGAGGCCGCGGCTCAGGAACACATGGTGTGGGCCTCCGGAGAGGACATCGAGGACTCGCGCAACGAGCTCGCGTTGTATCTCCAGTTCGTGAACGAGGATCTCGTGATCGGTATCGATCCGTGGCTCACCATGCAGGAGACACTCGCTGCCACCGCCCCGGCGGTAGCAGACGTCGATGTGTCCGAGGCATACACGAACCGGTTCGTCGAACAGCTCGACGAGCTCGGATTCCTGGCGCAGTGGGGACTCACGATCGAAGAGTGACACCGGGCTTCCCTCCGGGAACTCGCTGACGACGCAACGCCCGCCGGTCCGAGACCGGCGGGCGTTGTTCATCGTCGCCCGTCCGGGCGGCGCGATAGGAAGGAGACACGATGCTGACCATCAAGAGACTCTCGATCGAGGAGGCCGACGTCCTCATCGCCGGAGCCCGCGCCAAGTCGAATGAGATCGGGATCCCGATGTGCATCGCCGTGACCGACGAGTCGGGAAATCTCATTTCGTTCGAGCGCATGGATGGCGGAAAGGTCAGCAGTATCTCGATCGCGATCGACAAAGCCTTCACCGCCGCGGTCGCACGGCGGGGCACGCACGTGTACAACCAGCTCTGCGTGCCCGGTGAGCCCACCTTCGGAATCCACATCTCCAACGGGGGTCACTTCTCGGTGATCGGCGGAGGTCTGCCCGTCTATGCCGACGGCGACATCGTTGGCGGGATCGGCATCAGCTCCGGTACCGCCGCCGAAGATCTCGTCGTCGCCGAAGGGGCGATCGAGCACTTCGACGAGTGGAGGGCACGACAGTCGTGAGGCTCGCGATCACCGTCGAGATGCACGGGGCGTCCCCGCCGATCGTGCTTCTCCACTCTCTCGCCCTCGACCGATCGATGTGGTCGCCCCTGATCGATGAGCTCGACCCCGCAAGAACCGTCAT
>DATKEC010000069.1:0-2577 GCA_035544575.1 Acidimicrobiia bacterium | reverse complement strand
TAGGCGCACGAGCTCACCGAGTCCGAGTTCGACCGTGCGCTCGCGCGCTGGACCGGCGTCGGGCCTTCTGAGTACGTGTACGAGTTGACGATTCACGACATCGTCGACGCGTCCTTCGGCCCGGCCCACCTCGTGACGGTGACCGGCGTGGAGATCTCCACGGTCACGGCGGACGGGGTGGCGGTGGATCCGACGACTGTTCTGGCCTGTTCCGTCGACGAACTCTTCGCCCAAATCGGCAGCTGGGAAGCCGACGGCTGGACCGTCGACGTCATCTACGCCCAGCGACTCGGTCACCCCGTGTTCGTCAGCGCGGTCCGTGGTGACGACATCGTGGCCTTCTCGATCGATGGTCTGCTCCCGGGCCGCTGAGAACACGCGCAGCCCACGTGGGAGCGGAGATGACTAACGGGCGACCACCGGCTCAATCGCCGATGAAGTCCTGCAAGAGGTCGGCGAAACGCTCTGGCTCGTCCAGATGGGGAAAGTGGCCGGCGCCCTCGAACAATTCCACCCTGCTGCCGGGGAACGACTGTTGAGCCGTAGCAGCGTGCCACGTCGGAATCATCCGGTCACGGGTGCCCCAGACGATCAGCGTCGGAATTTCGACCGCCAGCGGTAGATGATCGTGGGCGGTGACGGTCTGGCCCCCGGGGTCGATGACAGACCGGGTGGTGGCGAGAAAGGCACGTCGGCTCTCGGCGTCGGCGAGCGACACGAAGCCCTGCCATGCCTCGGCCGTGTCCGAACTGGCCCGCCATCCGACCTTGGCGAGGACTCGGCCCAGCGCCTGGCCCCGCTCCTGGACCCAGGCAGAGGCGATGAGAGGCAACACCAGCTCCGCGCCGGGCAATGTCGCGGACCGCAGGAGCGGACTCACGGACCGACCCAGTCCTCCACTCGCCACCAGGACGAGGCGGTCGACCCGCTCAGGGAACAAGTAACAGAACTGCATGGCGATGCCACCGCCCAGCGAATGTCCGACCAGCGTCACCCGGTCCACCGCCAAGCGGTCGATCAGGTCGCGCAGGGTGGCGGCGTGGGCGCCGAGGGAGTAGTCGCCCATCGGCTTGGCGGATGCGCCGTGCCCGAACAGGTCTGGAGCCAGCACCCGGTGGCGGTCGTCGAGCTTGTCGACGAGGTGCATCCAGTTCCGATGCGAGCCCAGCAGACCGTGGATGAACAGCACCGCCGGGCCTTCCCCGCTGTCCACCAGCCACAGATCGTGGCCGTGCAACGTCTCAGTGCGCGTGTTGACGACTGTCAGGTTCTTGTCCGCATCCACCAAAACTAGCTGACCGGCGAGGCCCCCCAGATGGCGAGCACGAGGCAGGGGGCTAGCCATCAGAGCCGGACCCCCCTGCCGCTAGCCTCTTTGCGATGCCCGTCCGCACCGTCCTCGAACGGGGTCCCAAGGAGAAGAGGGCGGTCGCCTTCGCCGTCGACTGGCCCGGTTGGAGCCGAGGCGCCAAGACTGTCGACCAAGCCCAGGAGGCGCTTGAGGCATATCGGCAGCGTTACCTTCCGATTGCAGTCGAGGCCGAAATGGCCGACGAGTTCCACGCGGCCGGGCCACTCGAGATCGTCGAAGACAAGGTCGGCACGGGTTCAACCGACTTCTGGGGGATCTCCTACTCGGCATCGAGCTTCGAGCCGGAGCCAATGGACGACAGCGAGATCGACCGCAAGATCACGTTGCTCAGGGCCTGCTGGACCTTCTTCGACGGTGTGGGGGCACGGGTGTCTGCCGAATTGCGCAGGGGACCGCGGGGAGGCGGGCGCGACCGCGACCAGATCATCCGTCACACCGTCCGCACCGAGAGCGAGGACTTCGCCAAGCGCGTGGGGCTGCGGATACCGGAGGGCGCCGCGCTCACGCCGGAGGGCTTGCGCACCCATCGAGAGACGTTCGTCGCGGCGATGCGGGCCTACAACGCCTGCGAAGGGAAAAGGATGCGGTCGTGGACGCTGCCGTTCCTCATCCGCCATAGCGCCTACCACGTGCTGGACCATGCCTGGGAGATGGAGGACAAGAACCTCTCGGGCGAGGCCCGCGGGCCTTGAACTCAAAGCCCGGCCATCAGTCGGGCAGACAAATCAGTCGGGTCCGGAACGATCTCCAGACGCTCAAGCCGGGCACGACCTGATCGCACGGCTACAACCGGCCCGACTCGCACCCTCGAGATCCCGGCTGCTCAAGACGGCAGGCGGTAGCCCATACCCCGCACGGTTTCGATGACGCCGGGGCCGACCTTCTTGCGCAGATACCCGACGTAGACGTCGACGACGTTGCTCCCGCCTTCGAAGTCGTAGCCCCACACTCGCGAAAGGAGCTGTTCGCGCGACAGCACCTGGTCGGGGTGGCTCATGAAGGTCTCGAGAAGCGTGAACTCTCGGGCCGACAGCTCGATGTCCCTGCCGCCGGAGCGCACCTTACGGGTACGCAGATCGAGGCGGATCCCCGCCACATCCATCCCGACCGGCGACGCCGTTCCCTGGTCTCGCAGTCGCACCCGGACCCTGGCCAGCAGCTCTTCGAACCGGAAGGGCTTGGTGACGTAGTCGTCTGCTCCTGCT
>DATKEC010000068.1:0-3000 GCA_035544575.1 Acidimicrobiia bacterium | reverse complement strand
ACGGAGGGCGGCTTCGTCGAGACTCCAGCCGTCGTCCTCGATGATCTGGTGGCTCACGCCGCCGCCGGCATCGGGTATCACCGCGACCTTCTTGGTGCCCTGGCTAGCCTCGACAAGGTCGCCGGAGGGCGTGACGACGTAGTGGTCCGGGCTCACCAGACCGGCGACCACAGCCTCGCCCAGCCCCCAACTTGCCTCGATGACCCAGCGGTCCGCGGTACCGCTGACCGGATCGCAGGTGAACAGCACCCCCGCCACCTTGGCTGGCACTAGGCGCTGCACAACGACCCCGATTCGCGGCTCGTCGGCCACTCCCATACGTCGGCGATAGGCGAGGGCCGCCTCATCCCTTCCCGACTGCCACACCCGGACTATCGCAGCCGCAATGGCGTCGTCGCCGACGACGTTGAGGAGAGTCAGGTGCTGGCCTGCGAAGCTCGCTGCCCGGGAGTCCTCGCCGACTGCTGAGGAACGCACCGCCAGCGGAACGTCCACCAGGTCACCGAGATCCACAGGCAGTGCCTCGTCTCGCTCGGGCACACGCAAGACAATGGAGTCGACTTCCTGCCAGGAGAGCGCAAATCCTTCCGGCACGGGAAGTCCGGCCCGGGATGCCGCCGACAGATTGGTCGCCTTGCCACCGTACGCCCCGGCGTCGAGTGTGGCACCCAACCGCATGGTTCAGCTCTCGATAGTCACGGCGCCCCGGTCGCCGTCGACGGTGACGACAGAGCCATCGGCAATGCTAGTCGTAGCGGTGCCGGTGGCGACGACCGCCGGGATCCGGTACTCGCGGGCGACGATCGCCGCATGGCTAAGCACACCACCGGTGTCTGTGACCACCGCTCCCAACAGCGGGAGGAGGACGTTGTAGGCGGGTGTGGTCATGACGGAGATGAGGACGTCACCCTGGACGAGGCGCCCGAAGTCGGCGGGTGTGGTGACGATCCGGGCGATGCCCCGGTAAGTGCCGCGACTGGCGGCGACGCCCGCCAACACGGTCGCCGCCTTGTTGCGCTTCCCGGCGTCGGCCCCCAAGCCGCCATCGAAGCTCATCCCGAGCATGATGGCGTTGTTGATGCGGCCGAGGGCACCGGGCAGCCACTCGAACGACGGAGGAAACTGGGCGTCCCCCAAGATCAAAGGTGGATCTACGGGAGCCGTGAGTCGCCGACGTTGCCGCTCCGCCAGCACCTCCGCGGACGGAGCCTCCGGATCCTGCCGCAGCAGCGCGTCGACCTCCTCGGGGATGGCGTCGAAGATGTGGTCTGGCCGTTGGAGTAGACCCTCTTCCGCCAACAGGTCGCCGGCGGCGACCAGTGCCCGCCGGACCAGCCCCCACGTCCATTCGGCGGCCGGACCGACGTCGCTCTCCCTCACCCCATAGAGCACCTCTGCCTCCGCCTTGAGCGCGTCGTAGGCTGCGCGATGCTCGTCCGGGACACGCGGCCGGAGCCAGTCCCCCGTCTCTGGCTGGCTGTTCGCCGGCGGGTCGAGTCCGGCGACGATCGATGCCACCAGCGCATCCGGCATTTCGGCGATCGATTTGTCATCGAGGTCGAACCCGCTGACGGCGCGATGTCCGTACTCAAACAGGTACTCATCAAGCGCTGCCGCAGCCTCGGGTGATGCCGAACGCAGGGCGGCGAGCCGGTCCTCCGCCGGCAGCTCGGCGTCGAGGAACCTCTCTCTGGCATGGGGGGCTGAGTTGAGGATCTTGACGATCCTGTCCAGATGTTCCAGCGGTGAGAGGGAGAAAGGCGAGGAACCGGCGAGCACGCTGACCACTTCAGCAGGGGCGACGCCGGTCCAGGCGCCCGCGTGGCGTGCGAAGTCCCCGATAGAGAGGAAGTGGCCGAGGGCGTCCCGGAAGTGGATCCTCCAGCCCTCAACGAGCAGGCCCACGACCAACGAGATGTGGCGTCGGAGCTCCTCCTGGTCGAGCCGGCGAGGGTCTTCGGTGGTGACCTCGCGTAGGCGGGCCACGAAGGCATCGCGTCCCCCGTCGAGCCACTCCCGGCCGTCCTGCAGCCAGAGACGGCCGGCTAGAGCCTCCGATGCTGTCTTGCGGCGGGCCCTGAGAACGGGGTGGAGCAGGAGAAGCAAGCGCATCACGAACCTGGGTGGAGGCGGGCCAGACTTGTTCGGGGCCCCCAACGGCCTCGGCCGCAGGTAGAGCCAGCCGTTGACATCGGCGATGTGGAACCCGTCGATGAGCAACCCATAACGCGCCCCCACCTCCCGGGCGGCTTCGTGCAGCGTCCTGGGCACTATCGCCTTGAAGAAGCCCGTGGGCGGCTTCGGCTGCTTGGAGGGGTCCCGCGTCCACATGCCCGGTCCCGGCGGATCCCACACCAGGTCATCGGCTCCGCCAACGATGGTCGACTGTGATTCCTGTGCTGTGGTCATGGTTTCCTTCCTTCCTATGGTTTCCCGGGTCCGCCCTTCAGGCCCTGGAGAAGCGTCTTGATCGCCCATCCGACCGCCTTCGCGGCCTCCGACACGTCCAACCCCGCCTCCTCCCTCATGGCAAGCCAGGTCCGTGACGATGCCAACTGATGGATGATGACGACCCCCCACTCGGCCTTCTGCGAGTCCACACCAGCCAGCTCGGCATCGGCCAACTGACGCAGATACTCCAGACGGCGCGCCCGCGCATGTCGGCGTGCGGCCTGCCCGACTGGCGTCGAGAAGAACACCCGCATCTTGTCGGTGTCGGCGCCGAGTCGCTCCGCCATGGCCACGGTTTCGTCGGCGAACGATGCCAGGTCTTGGGGCCACACCGGTCGTGGGTAGCCGAGTTCTTCAGCGAGCCACTCCCCGAGAGCGTCGAGCATCGCATCCCGGTCGGGAAAATGGTGGTAGAAGGTGCGCACAGAGACCCCGGCCCGTTCCGCCACCTGCGTCACGACGAAGTCCCCGTCCTCGGTGATCACCGACGCCGCCGCGTCGAGGATGCGCTTTCGTGTGCGTTGCGCATTCTCACGCCGGAGTGGACTG
>DATKEC010000067.1:0-7311 GCA_035544575.1 Acidimicrobiia bacterium | reverse complement strand
TCGACCCATCCCATCGAGATGTACCCGGCGCCCGACCGGGGGTTCGGCGTGTTGAAGATGAGGTCGGTGCCGTCGTCGCGGGCGGCGTCGACTGCTTCGAGCGTGAGTCGACGAAAGACCCCCTGGCGGCGGGCGCGAGGGTGCGTGGCGGTGTCGACGGCTCGTACACAGCGCAGACGGGAGCCGTCGGGGCTCGTCAGTTCCCAACGCATGAAGGCACGCAATGCGACGAGTCCGCCGCTGTCCTCGGCGACCAGCAGGATCGATGGTCCGAAGGGGTTGGCGAGGTGTTTCCAGTGGAAGGCTGCCGGCGTGCGTCGCAGGAGGTCCGTCTCCCCGAGGGACACTCGGAGCAAGTCGAGTACTTCGGGCAGATCGTCGGCGCGGTACGGGCGGACTTCCATTGTCGATGTCATCGCAGCACTCGCCGGTAGATGTCCTCGTAGGTCCGGATCATTCGTTCCAAACCGTACTCTCGGTCGACCAGATCGGACCCTGCCGCCGCCAGTTCGGCCGCCAGGCGGTGGTCAGTCAACAGTCGTCCTATCCCAGCTGCGAGGCCTTCGGCATCGCCCGGTGTGACCAGGAGGCCCGTTTTCTCGTTCACGATCACGGAAGGAACGCCGCCGACGGCGGTGGCGACCACGGGACGGCTCAGTGCCAGCGCCTCGAGGATCGTGACTGGGAGGCCTTCCACGGCGGCCGGGTTCACGTAAACGTCTGCGGCGGCGATGAAAGCGAGGGCATCTCTCCGGCGGCCGAGAAACCGTACGCGCTCATCGAGGCCTCGAGAGACGATCCCGTCCCTGAGACGGTCCATGTCGCCCGGATACTTCTCGCCCCCGATAGAGACGACGACGGCATCGGGCTGGGTCACAGCCAGGAGTTCGGCGGCTTCTATGAGGAGGTCGTGGCCCTTTCCGGGCCGGATGTTGCCGACATGGACCACGAGCGGCTGGTCCGGCCTCAGCCCCAACTCGGTGCGGACCGCTGCCGGCCGCGCTGGCACCATGCTCACCGTCACGCCGTTGGGAACGACTTCCACGGGTGGACCCGGGTAGCGACTGACCGTCTCGGCGACCGCCTCGGACACGGCTGTCACTGCCCGATTTCGCCCGTAGGTGAGACGATTGACGATTCTCGTCACAGCTCGATACGAGTGTGCGAGGTTGTGTTCGGTGTATACGACCGGAACCGGTGACGCCGTGCGGGCGATGATCCCGGCGCTCGGCAGGTGGGCATGGATCAATGACGCTCCGCTGTCGAGGACGTGGCGCCGTAATCGAAGCCCCGATGAGGGTCCAAGCCCGTGTCCGCCACCCAGGCAGCGCACAGGAACGTCGAGAGCTTCGAGGTCCGAGACGAGCTGGTCCTTCCACGGGAGCAGGTACGCCACGCGATAGTCGAAGGCTTGTCGGTCCCAGAAGCGCGCTCCCTCCGAGATCAGTCGCTCCGCCCCGCCGATGCCGAGGCCCTTGATGAGCACGAGCACCACGGGGGCCGGCACGACGTCTCAGCCCTCGGCCCCGATGGCGTCCATCAGTTCGGACAGCCCTCGATCGAAGGGAACCTTGGTCAGAACGGTCGGGAACCGGGCGACGACCTGTTCGGCCAACTGGCGGATGGTTGTGCTCTCCGGAGCGAGTGTGTTGAGGGCGACGCCGTGTGCCTGCGTCTGGCTCGCCAACGAGAACGCCCACGTCGACGAGTAGATGACGCGCGCCCCCGCCTTTTGGGCAGCCGCGGCCACGTTCGCCGAGCCGGTGACGTTGATCTCGGCCGCCAGGTACGCATCTCCGATCGCGCCAACGTGACAGATGATCTCGTGGCCGATGGCGGAAGTGGAGAGCGTGTCGGCGTCCCGCAGATCACCGGTAATCGAACGCGCATCCAGGTGGCCCGTGTCGACGAGGTCATAGGTGGTCACATCGAGGCCATCAGCGAGGAGACGCCGGACCACGTGGCGTCCCAGAAACCCGGCCGCGCCGGTCGCCAGCAACCGCATCGTCCCTCCGTGCACGGTGCAGCGACTATCGGTCTGCCTCCGTCCCTCGTGAACCGCCTATGGCACGAACACGCCATAGGTGGTAGAACCTACTCATTGTCGGTGCGATCTGCAGCGGGTGTCGCACGCGCAAGGGGTGAGAAGGGCTGGCCGTCGAGACGCCTCGTGGCGGGGCCGGTGGAGCGTCGGCGGAGGTAGGCATGGGGAAGAGGAAGCGACTGGACGTGGCTGGGGCGCCTCGGCTCTGGAGACTTCGGCTCGCCCAGGCGGCGGCGGGACTGAGAGCCGACATCTCGTTCGCCGCCGTCGACGCAGGCATCGTCCTCGTCGCCTACACAGCCGCGCTCGTCTTGCGCTTGACCGATGGGCAGGGAGTGTCGGCGGGTTGGTGGGCGGGATTCCGGGCAACCATCCTTCTCATCGTCATCGTTCATGTCGTCTGCAATGTCATTTTTGGCGCGTATGGCCATGTCTGGGAGTTCGCCAGTGTCGAGGAAGCGATGAGGCTGGTGATGGCGGTGGTGGCGTCCTCCGTGGTCCTCCTCGGTGGTCTCCTGGCCCACCAGGCACTGGGAGATCACAGCTCGAGGATCCTGCCGCTGATGGTGATCCTGCTGGGGTCGGGCCTCAGTCTGGGAGGAATGGGGGCTGTTCGCTTCCGATCGCGTCTCTTCTCGTTCCATCGGCGCCAGGTCGCCGAACCTTCGTCTGTTCTCGTGGTGGGCACGGATCGGGCAGCGGCCGACTTGGCCCGGCGCGGATCCGACCAGAGAGGGCGCCCGTTGCGAGTACTCGGATTCGTGTCTACAGACGGAACACCCGGACTGCGGCGCCTTGCAGGTCTGCAGGTGGTTGGGGATATCGACGACCTTCCGGTCATCGCTCGTGCATTGGCCGTAGACGAAGTGATCGTCGCAGCAGCCCCCGGTGATGTGGTTGTCCGCCGCGTCGTGGATCTGTGCATGGCGATCGATGTCAAGCTGACCCTGCTCGGCGACATGCGGCAGGATGCCGCGGCAGGTAGCGGTCTGCGAGACGTCCGCGACCTCGAGTTGTCCGATCTGTTGCCACGGCCAATCGTTCGTACGGATCTCGCGGCGGTCGGCGGCGTCCTGTCCGGCAAGCGGGTATTGGTGACCGGCGCGGGTGGGACCATTGGCGCCGAGATCGTCTCCCAGGTGTTGGAATTCGGCGCGGCAGAGGTGATTGCCCTCGACCACGACGAGGGTCACCTCTACGAGGCAATGCTCTGCTGGTCGGGCCGGGCGGTGACACCCCGCCCCCTCCTGTGCGACATTCGTGACGCCAACGCCATTCGCGGAGTATTCGAGGCTGTCCGACCCCACGTCGTCTTCCACGCCGCTGCTCACAAACACGTCCCCATTCTCGAGGCCCACCCTGCAGAGGCCGTGAAGACGAACATCACAGGCACACTGCATCTCCTCGAGCAGGCTCGCCGGGTCGGTGTCGAACGTTTCGTTCTCATCTCCACTGACAAAGCAGTGGAGCCTTCCAGCGTCATGGGTGCATCCAAGCGGGTGGCGGAGATGGCAACGCAGAACGCCGCTCGACGAAGCGGCGACTGTGTGTTCGCGTCCGTTCGTTTCGGGAACGTATTGGGTAGCCGCGGGAGCGTGGTTCCAACCTTCATGGGCCAGATCCAGGCGGGGGGTCCTGTGACCGTTTCCGACCCAGACATGCTGCGGTACTTCATGCTCAACTTCGAAGCCGTGGAACTGGTATTGCAGGCCGCGGCGCTTGCCGAAGGCGGCGAGATCTTCGTGCTCGACATGGGCGAGCCCGTGCGCATCGGCGACCTGGCCCGACGGATGATCCGCCTGGCGGGCCTGGTCCCCGGAACCGACATCGAGGTCGTCGTCACTGGTCCCCGACCCGGCGAGAAGAAGGTCGAACGTCTTTCCCGGGGTCCCCTTCGACCCTCGGCGCATCCTCAGATCAACCTGGCCTCTGCGCATGCACCGGGTGCCGTCACCTTGCACGACGCCGTCCAGCTCCTGGAGCAGCTCGCCCACGATGGCGACGAGGAGGCGATCCGCGACGTGCTGATGGCGTTGGCATGGCACGAGTGGGTCGCCGGGGAGGTAATCGTGCTCGATGACCTCGTCGGCGAGACGCTGCGCGCCCCGGCCTGAGCCGACAGTGTCGATGGGTCACTTTCTTCGAGCGCTCCAGGCCAACTGGTGGGTTGTCGCCTTGGCGGCGCTCCTGGGCGCGGCGGTGGCGGTGGGCGCCGCGCAGGTTCGCAACGCCGGGATCGAGTCTCGTTTTGAGGCGGTGGCTCCGGTGTCGGTGCTCCGCCTGCCCGACGAGGAGGACGAGACCTTCGGGCAGCGGCTCGCCAGCATCGAGGCCCAGGCCCGTTCGGTGCTGAACGCCGAACTTGTGAACGATCCGTCTGCTTCTGTCGAGGCGGATCGAGTGTTAGGCGTGCTTCGATTCGTTGCCGTCAGCCAGACGGCCGAGGAGGCGATGAATGCCGCCATCGGACTCCGCGCGCTGTACGTCTCGGCCCGTCCCACGGAAACCGCCGAGGAGCAGCTCGTGCCCCTGCTCGAAGCGCTCGCGGATGAGATCGCACTCGTCGAATCGAGCTTGTTCGCGTTGCAGGGCGAACAAACGGATCCTGTAGTCGAGGCGCGGCGAGGCGCTCTACGCGCCGAGCTCGATCGTGCGGCCCAGCAAGCCGTGTCGCTTGGCGCACAACTGCTCAATCCCGCTCTCGATGAGACCGAGCGGTCCGCGCTCGAACAAGAGTTGGTGACGGTCGACGCCCTGATCCGATCCGTCGGGGCGCAACTGGCAGCGTTACCGACCGCCAACGCCGAAGTGACACAAGATCGCCTGGAAATGCTCGTCTTGCAGCGAAGGCTGAGAGACCTCGAATCCCAATACATCGCCGTCGCCTTGCGCCGAGTCGAGGCAGGGGAAGAGGGTCTCGTAGGAGCGCCGTTCGTGATTGATCGGTCGTCGGGTCCGATCTCGCCGCTACTGGCCGCACTCGTGGGACTCGTCGGTGGAGCGCTGATCGGGACGGGGACGGTGGTCGCGGCCGAGCGTATCAACGAGCCGATCCGATCCGAGGATGACCTGCCTGGGATTGCGACGGTCGCGGTTGCCCGGCGGGGCAGGCGCGCGCGTTCGGGATCGAACTGGTACGCGGGCGCCGCCGGTGACACCAGGCGCGCGCAGGTTCAGGCCCTGCGGACTCGAGTGGATCGGGCGATGCTCAGGGGTGGGACGCTCGCTGTCGCAGGGGTTGACACGGGTGCCCGAGATGTCCACCACCTGGCGGTTGACCTCGCTGCGTCGGTGGCGGTGACGGGACGGTCGGTGCTACTCGTGGACACGCACCTCGGAGGCGGGTTCACGACCACGGAGGCCGGCTCTTCGCTGGTAGAGATCCTCCGCATCAGCGAAGGAGCGGGATCCGATCGGTCGGCGGTGAAGCGGATGCTTTGGGACCGCGCCGAGGTTGCGCCCAACCTGATGCTGGTGCCGGCTGGTGCACTCACCACCGATCCGGTCGATGCGCTGGCGGGATTGGCATTCGCCTCAGTGGTCGATGAGGCGAGGGAACTCGCCGACTTGGTGATCCTGGTCTTTCCCGACGTGGCGGATCCGTCGGCCGACGCGGTGGCCAGCCGCTCCGACATGGCAGTTCTGGCAGCCCAGTCTGGCACCACCCAGCGTCGACAGATACAGGAGGCGATTAGCGACCTGGCAGATCTGGGTGCCCCCGTGACGGCGGTGGCCCTGGTGGTTGCGCGGAGCGGACGCCTCCGAACCCGCCGCGGTGGTCGCCGGACACGACCCGTCCGTCGTACACGGGGACGGGCCTCCAAGTGACCGTGGTGAAGGTCGTCGCCAAGTCGGCCTTCGCCCTGGTCGATCTAGCGCTGCCGAGGTTGGCCGGAACTCGCGTGCTCATCTATCACCAGGTCGGGACCGACCTCGGACGGGAGATGGAGGTTCCGGCGAGGGCTTTCGCCCGGCAACTCGACTGGATGCGGACCCATGGCGGAATCGTGGATCTCGAGACGGCGATCGACCGTCGAGACGATCCCGTAGCGGAGGGCCGCTTCGTACTCACGTTCGACGACGGGTTCGCCGACGTTCACAGGCACGCTTTTCCGCTGCTGAGGGAGCACGGGATCCCCTTCACGCTCTACCTGACCACCCGTCCGGTCGACACCGGCAAGCCCATGGACCCTCGGCACCCCGATGCCCGCCCGATCACTTGGGGCCAAGTGAACGAGATGGTCGCCACCGGCCTGGTGACGATCGGTGCCCACACCCACACCCACCCCGATCTCTCGGAACTCACGCTTGACCGCATCGCCGACGAACTCGACACGTCGAACGACTTGATCGAGGACTGCACCGGGATTCGCCCTCGCCACTTCACGTATCCGTGGGGACGATGGTCGGCCAAAGCCGACCCACTCGTGCGGGCTCGGTACGACTCAGCAACGGTGGGAACCGGACCCGGCCTCTCGGCCGACTCCGATGTGTATCGATTGCACAGAGTTCCGGTCCAGCGCAGCGACGCCGGTCCGCTGTTCGTCCGGAAGATGCGGACGGGGGGACGATTGGAAGCTGTCGTACGGCGCCGACTCCGCGGGTACGAGGGAGGGTGATCCCCTCACCCGAGAACTTTGGGGCATCTCGGAGTGGCCGGAGTCATCCACGATGAGGGTGCTGCACGTGATCAACTCGTTGGCGGGTTCCGGCGGGGCCGAACAGGGTCTCGTGCGGGAGATCACCCACTTTGATCCTTCGGTGGTGAGCCTCGTGGTGCGGCTCTTCGAGAACGACGACCTCGAGGCACGCCTGACATCCCGTGGGATCGACGTCGTCTGGCTCGGCCTGCGATCGTCGGCGTCGGCGTGGAGTTGGCCTGAGGCGGCGCGGCGCGTGCGACGTCTGATCCGGTCGTTTCGGCCAGACATCGTCCACACGAGTCTCTTCACCGGCAACCTCGTCGGTCAGTTGGCCGCGATGGGGACCGGCGTTCCGGTCCTTTCCACGCTGACGCTGACTGGCGACGAACGCCTTCATCGGGAGCTCCAGCCGGGCGCCGACACCCGGCGGGCTGCCGTGTTGCGCCACATCGCGGCCCGGATCGGTCGACAGAGTCACATCCGGTACCGCGCCATCTCCGAAGACGCCGCCGAGACGAACTGCAAGTCGATGGGGATAGACCGGGCTCGCGTCACCGTCATCACTCGCGGTGTGCCGATGGTCAGCGTGGAGCCCGATCGATCCCGGTTCGGGATTCCCGAGAC
>DATKEC010000066.1:0-41579 GCA_035544575.1 Acidimicrobiia bacterium | reverse complement strand
GGCCGTGAGCAGATCCTCGACGATCTCTGCTGCGTCAACAGCCTGTGAGTGGGCCATGCCGACCAGCTCCTTGACTTCGACCAGCGTGAGGTCCTCAGACCCGACGAGCTCGGTCATCCCAATCATCCCGGTGAGGTTGTTCTTGAGCTCATGACTCACGGTGCCCATCATCTGTGAACGGTTGGCGTCTAGTCGACCCAACCAGGCTTTGATCCGCCACATGACTGCTGCCAAGCCGCCGACCGTGAACATAACCGGCAAGTAGGTGCTCCACGACTCAGCAGAAAACCCCGCAAAACCGAAATGGGAGAGCCCGTACCAAACGGCGATATACGCAAGAAAGGCGAAGGTCCAGAGACCATCGGCGAACAGCACCACCAACAACACCAGAAACGCGAGAGATGCAGTCGTGATCGCAGGCGAGTCAGCGATCAGAGTCATCACCCAACCAAACAAGGTCAGGTCGAGCGCCAGCATCGACTTAGGGGCACGGATCCCCCGCACTAAACACCAGGTGGCGTGTCCGGCAACCACCAACAGAACCACGGCGATCTGAATCACATTGGGCACCCAACCACCCAGGAACGCCAGCGCCACCATCAGAACCAGCCCACCGGAGACCATCACGAGACGGACAAGCTGATACTCATCGAGGAAACTCTCCATCGACGACCGCCGCGCAACCGCCACCGGATTCGCTTTAGAACTCATAAGACACCCATCGGCAACCTCGCCAGACTCCTGAAGCAGGTGTGTGAACCTTCCCGGGTTTCACGCAGCCTCTGGTGTGAACCCGACAACGGGGGATGCTCACCCCCACCCTCTAACGTCAACACGACCACGCCATCGACCAGGGCGGTTCCTCCGGGGATGGAGACACCAGTCGCTTCGAGCTCGGCACCGGCAGCGATGAGCGCCTGCGCCATCTCGACCTCTCCGTAGCTGGCTGCGGTCACGAACATCGTGCAAACGGCAGGTGGTGTGCTTGGCTATCTGTCAATCACGGAGCAGATGGATGAGTGCCCAGCATGGCGTCAACTCAATCGAGATCGACGGAAGTGCCTACCTAATAGCCAGAATCTCAGGAAGCCATCTCGCGCCCGAAGCACAGCGCGGAGAACCGGCGGCACCCGCAGTGCCGGTATGGCGAGTCGAAATGGACGAGGACTGGCAGACGGCGTATGACGTGCCGGCAATCACCGCGGAACGCTGGCGCGTCACGACACTATGTGGCAGGGAGTGGCTTGAGATGGAAGCCGGCGACGGGCCCCCTCTCATACCTGGCTCGAGACATGTCTTCGCTCCGGACTGTCTGACCTGTCTTCGTGCCATCGGCCAACACCTCGCTTTGACATCACCGGACGAGCGCATACCCGTGATCGTCGCCCTGGTGGTCGATCGGCTCGGAGAACACAGCTCGGCAACGATCCAAGACGTACCCGGCGACCAACTGGAACACCTGCGGACGGCTGTTCGTGCAGGCTTGCGCCAACAGGGAGTCAGAGCCAACACCTACCCAGTCGACACCACGCTGTTCGTGGTCCAGAACGCACCCATGGATGGAGCGGAGAAGCGTGCGAGCATTAAGCGAGCCGTCTCCGCGTTGAACTACTCCGACACTTCTCCGCGGGAACCACCCGACCACATCATCAACTGGTACACCTGGGGAAACTGATCAACCACCTGTTCCCGGGACAGGGACTGAATCGCGGACCCATGAGGCACTGGTACCCAATCAGCATCGCCAATACGTCCTGAGGTCGGCAAAGCGTCGCCAGGATGACTTTGACCAGCTGCCGCAGCGGGATCTCTCCCGCCCCGTCGAGTCCGGGTGGACGGGCCTCGTAGTAGGAGCCGTGGACGAGCGGGACGTGCAGCTCGCGGACCTCTTCGCAGCTTCGGATGCACTGCTCGACCGGTGCGGCATGCAGCAGCGCGGCGAGCAGCGAGGTCTTGCCCGCGCCGGGTTGACCGGAGATGACGATGCTGGTGGTCGTTGCCGCCGCCATCCGAAGGAAACCGGCCACCGGGCCACTGAGCGAACCGAGCGAGACGAGCGAGTCGAGGGTCTCACGGCGCAGGGCGTAGCGGCGGATCGTTGCCGAGAGGACGTCCGCCACGGGCGGGATCACTGCGGTGAGCCGCGCCGTTCCATCGAGGACTCTGGCCTGGACGATCGGACTCGCGGTGTCCAGGCGTCGGTCGGTCGTACTCAACAGTCGCTCGACCACCTGCCTCGTCTCCGCCTCGGTCGTGGGATCCGACAGGCGCCGGAGCCGTCCCGTGCCGTCGATGAACGACACCGTCGAACCTTCGATGAAGATCTCTTCGATGTCATCACGGACGAGCAATGCGGTGAGCACTCCGAAGTCGGCGACGGATCGAACCACCCGGTCGATCATCGCCGCGGGGTCACCCAGCGCTCGTGCTTCCCCCAGATGGGCTCTTCGTTGGTAGTCGCCCACGGCGTCGGCAGCAGCCTGGACCACTTTGTCACGATCGCGCTCGGCATCGATCCGCTGCTCATCGATGATCTCGATGGTCCTGCGTCGGATGTCGGCGTACGCCGGAACTACCGTCATGCGCCACCCACGATGGCCTTCGCCAGGGAATCAACCGCCTTGACGAAGCCGCCGGACATCACGGCGTGACCGTTCCATGATGCGATCGCGACGGCCTGGTCATCGGGGATGATCGTGATCGAACGCGGACGGAGTTCGCCGAGCACCGTCTCGAAGAGTTCTGCCCGTTCGAAGCCGCCGCGCGGTGCCCGATTCAATACCAGGTGGGTGTCGACGAGGTCGTGGCCTCGGAGCGCGTCGACGCAGCGGCCGACGCCCACAGGTGTGGCGCCAGTGACGTACACCGTGAGGTCGGCGACCACCGAGGGTGCACATCCGCCGGCGTCCACGAGCATCCAGGGGGTCTGGCCGCGGAGGCCGTCGATCAACCGCCGGGCCGCACCGCGGCCCGCCACACCCGGCTCAGACGTGCCGACGAGAACTCCAACGCCGCGATCCGCCTGCTGGACGGCGGCAGCCGGGTCACCCCCCGCATGGTCGATCAGCTCGATCGCGCTGGCGACGTTCGGATGCAGATCGAGTCCGACCCGCTGCGCCAGCGAGGGCTGGGGACCGAGCTCGATCACCGTCGAGGGCCGCAGAGCGCGTGCGAGGCCGAGCACGATCTCGGAAGTGCCCACGCCACCCGATACCCCGCGTACGTCGACGACCACCCCTGCGAGGGCGGTTGGCGTCGAGACGGGCACGCTCGACGGGATCGGACGCTCTGACGAGATCGCGATTCGCTGAGACGTCGTCACGAATGTCTCTGCAGGTTCATCGCAGCCAACCACGGCGTCGACACCGAGGTCGATGAGATGGTGGCGTCCGTCCTGCTCCTCAGGGTCGTAGACGCCGATCACCCGGCGCCCACGCCCTTGCTCGCGCTCGATGAGTCCCCGAGTCAGTATTGAGCTGATGTCGTCGATGAGCAGGACGTCATGGTGTTCTTCTTCGAGCTCCTGAGCGCTGAGAGCGGTCAAACGCACGCGAGCGCCACCGTGATCTGCGAGCGCCTGGCGGAGCCGATCTGGCCACTCGCGAGCCGACACCGCAATCGCGAGAGCAGGTTCACTCGCCATCGGCGACCTGGACCTCGAGATCCGGCGGTGCCGCCGATCCGTTCGCCCGGATCACATGGATGGTCCCTGCACCCATGGCCGCTGACAGTTCCAGGGCGGCGGTCGCGTCCACGGCCAGCACGACGTGGTAGTCGGTCGACCCGGAGAACGTCCCTGCTCGCGCCTCAGGCACCCCGACAACCTCGACGCCGGCCACGACGTATCGCGCCACTCCTCGGTCCACCGCGATGACGTCAACCCGGTCACCCGCCGAGATGGCTCCGCCCGCAGCGCGTTGGCGATCGATCGGCAGACTCATGATCCGCCGTCCGTCCGCACTCGACATCGGGAGGAGCATGTCAAGATCGAGAATGCTTCCTTCCTGAACACGGCGTGCGACCAGTCGGCCCGCCAGCGAATGCACCACCTCTTCACTCACGAGGCGCCCCAGCACTTCCGGTTCGGTGGCGAGCGGCACGAAGGTCACGTGTTGAGCGGGATCAAAGGAGCTTCCAGGCAGAATGTCGGCCGCCGCGACCGCGATCCTCGGAGGGAGCGCCTCCGGACGCAGCACGGCAAGATTCGCTAGGAACGCAAGCGTTGCCGCAGAGAAGATCAGGATGTGGGCCGATGACAGGCGCGTCCACCAGCGACGCATCGGCATCGCGAAGGGCTCGTTCCCGGCATCGACACGTGGCTGTGTGCCCACGGTGTCGGAGCCTCCCCACCCCTTCACTTGTGTTGACTGGCCGGCAGACTATCGATACGCCCCCAGATGAACAGACGCCAATAGGCCGAAGTTTCGCGACCATCCTCGACAAGAGATTGTGCTTACCCCTGCCCGATCACGACCGACAGGCACATCAACCCGAGAGAGGCGATGCCTGGACGCGACAACCCCGACCAACTAGACGAGCTCGCCGCCCACTTGCGGCGTTTCGGCGGAGCTGAGTTCGTCGACGAGTGGGAGATCACAGAGGCAGTGACCGAGCAAGGGCGACGCCGGCGCAGCCACCTGGCGCACCTGTGGATGAACGCGATGCACCGGGGAGACGCCGTCGAGTTCATCGCCGGCTTCGGTCGTGTCGCGGGGACCGTGGACTACGTCGGCAAGGACTACGCCACGGTGCTCGGACAGGATTTCTGCTGGGATGTCCGGACCGACCGCGGCGTGCTGACGGTGGAGCCCGCACGATCAGGCGGACACACCGTGCGCGGCGGCTCGGTCACATTCAAAGCCCGCCTCGCCGAGTTCGAGTCCACCGCCGAACCCGTCGCCGTCCTCCTCGCAGGGTATGCCCTGGAACGCAGAGGCCACATCGATGTGGTGGGAGTCGACCACGTCATCGTGCGCACGGACCACAGGTCCCACGTCATCCCGTTGAACCTCATCGAAGGAGTGCGCCGCAGCCTCTGAAACGAGAACATCGCAATTCTTCCAGCCGCACGCACGCCCAAGGACGTCGATAATCAGACCGCACCCAACCCTCGCCTGTGGCGGTGAACGGACCCTCCCAATTCTCGGTGAGATCGGGATCCGTCCGGACAGATAGGTGATGCCACGACAGGAGTGCGACTGTGCCGACGAGCGGGCCAGAAGCCCGATTCGATCTGATCTTCGAACAAAACCACGAAGCCGTGCAGCGCTACTGCGTTCGCCGGCTCCCGTGGCCCGAAGTCAACGACGCCGTCGCAGACGTGTTCCTGGTGGCATGGAGAAGGATCGACGAGGTACCCGACACCCAGGAACTCCCGTGGCTGTACGGGATCGCCAAGAACGTCATCCGGAACGCGCACCGCTCCCGACGCCGCCAGGAGGCCCTCCGTCGCAGAGTTGGCGTGCAGGACCGGATGTCGGAACCGAGCGCCGAGGTCCATGTCGTCCGGAGCTTCGACGAGCGAGCCATCCTCGACGCGCTCGCAACGCTGCGGCACTCGGACCAGGAGATCCTCCGGCTGCGATGTTGGGAGCAGCTGGGAAACGGTGACATCGCCGTGATGCTCGGCGTGTCCACCCACGCGGTGGACATGCGCATCAACCGAGCGCGCCGCCAGCTCGAACGTTCCCTCGCCCGGATCGACGCCCAGCGTCCTGGCGCCTCTCGAACCGTCCTCGAAGGAGGAGAGCGATGACAGACATCATGTCCAGGCTGACACGCGCCAACCCGAGCCCTCCTGCAACACGGTTGCCGGAAGGACTGATGTCGAAAGACGCTCTCCGATCGATCATCGACGACAGGAGAGGGATCGTGCAGACCATCAAACCCCCGACAACAACCACCGCTCAGCCGCGTACCCGTTTGCGTACCGTCACTGCGATCGCCGCATTCGCAGTAGTAGCCATCGTCATCGGCGTGACCGCATTCATGAGGACAAGCGAAAGCCCGGTCGGAGCCGACGCCCCCTTCCAACCCGCAGCCGACGTGGCAGGAACGGTCGAGACACTGCCCTCGGTGACACCGGCTGCCCTGGTCGGGGCCGCGCCGATCGAAGTCACGGAGGCCTACTTGAACCGTGTCGCCTCCCGCGACCTCTCCGGGGCGCTGTCTCTGTTCTCCCAGGAGTTCATCGAGGGTGGCAGCGCCGGGTTCACCGACGCCGAAGGCCTGATGGCAAGGATGGCGGGACACTGGGTGACCTACAACACGACCCTGAACGGCACCCTCCAATACGAATGCGCCGAGTCCACGCCAGCGGGGACAGTGCGGTGTCTCGTCACACTCGCCGATGACCTCAGCCGGGGACTGGGGATCGCGGACTCCGAATACGAGTGGGTCTTCCGTGTCGAGTCGGGCCTGATCGCCTCTGCCAGCCCGTTCCCGACGCTTTCGCTCGAGGGACTCGGCGAAAGTCGGTTCTCCGAGTACGGCGCCGTGATGTCCCAGTACGACTCCTGGGGCAGGGACAACCACTTCGAGGAATACATCGCGGCGTGCCGGAGCGGCGCCGACGTCCCGAGCTGGACGGTGGCGTGCGCCGAGTTCCGCCTCACCCATCTCGAGGCTTTCGCCGAGACGATCGGAAACTGACCCCACCAATCAGACGTGCGGCCGCGACCCCGTCGGTCGCGGCCACATCACCTGTCTTGTTCAGGACTCCCCCGCTGGTGGCTGCGGATCTGGTTCAGGACTCCCCCGCTGGTGGCTGCGGATCGTTCGGCGGCGCCCCAACCGTCGGAGCCAACCGAGCATCGGCCACCACGATGCGACCCGTCTCGGTCTTCGGAATTTGGAGCAGGCGGAGCATCGCCTCGATGAACACGACCACCCCGAGCATTTCGAGGAACTCCTCGCCGTGGGCAATGGTTCCGTAGACGAGGTCGGTCCCGAAGAAGATCCCGCTCAGCGTTTCCAGCCCGACCGCCCCGCCGACGTAGATGATGCCGGAGGCGATCAGGAGCCGTCGGATCCCAGGAGACAGCACGCGAAGCACCGGGTACATCCAGACCGCAAGGAAGACGACCACCGGAACAGCCACGCGTAGCGGGTCAGACCCGCCGGTGCGTTGAGAAGTTCGTGGACGCTGGAGGCCTCATCGAAGGAAACCCACATGAAGGAGGCCGAAACCACCGCCCACCGCAACCAGTTGCGTTCGCCACCGACGCGGAGCCGAACTGCCGCCACTCCGGCCAGAACGGATCCGGCAGCCAGAATGACCGAAGAGAACCAGGATTGGGCCGTCTGTTCGCGCACGACATCGAACAACCGCTCGAACTCCCGGAGGCGCTCGTGGTCATCCACTAGTTCGACCGCACCGCTGAGCGCAGCACTCACGACGACGAGCACCACGCTGGCCCAGAAGAGGACCCGGGACATGCGGTATGACAAGACCGCTCGGAGCAATGACATCGGCACACCGCTCGATCAGGGCCCGGGGGCGATTTCCCACGCGGCCGGTTTCGGAGCAGGCTACCCACGTGCCCGGCGACCTGCGGTCCCAACCCGAACCGCAACACGCAGCGATCCGTGACGACGGTGCCCCCTGGGGCTCACTGCCGGTCGATCTTGTCCTCGTCCCAGTAGTCGAGACGGTCGATCGGCATGACCACGGCGGTGAGGACATTCATCAAGTGGGCGGTGATCCGCTTCAGGTGGCGGTTGAGCAGCGCCTCCGGCACGCCGATCGTCGACGGCTTCGTAGACAGCATCAATGCATCGACGGTGGCGTCGTATTCGTCGAGCCAGTCGTCACACTTGTTGAGCGTTGCCGTGGCGCGCTCGACGTCACGGGCGGCATAGAGCTCGCCGATCTCGGACACCAACGCGATCGTCCGGTCGAACAACGGACGCAGGGCGGTGAGGTCGGGTCCTTCCGATCTTCCCTCCACCGCCACCGCCACATCCCAGATGTTCTTGGCGTAGTCACCGATCCGTTCGATGTCCTTGATGATCGACATGTACACCAGGACCAGCGGGAGATTGGCTCCTGCCTGGACGCTGACGTGGACGACCAGCTCGCGCCGGATCGACCGCTCGGCCTTGTTCACCTCGCGATCGGTCTTGCGCACCTCGTGGCCGATCTCCCGGGCGGACGTGCCGGCTTCGAACGCGGACACGGCGAGCTCCAGCACCCGCCCGCTCGTGGCGAGCATCGTCCGGACACCCCCCTCGATCGCCTCCAGCGGAGACTCGGACTGACCTTTGAACAGTTCGAAAACCATCTGCCACCTCTCAGAACACGAAGATACCGATCAAAGGCAGCACCACGAAGGCTGCCAGGACGTAGACGAGGACGATCTGCTTGTGCTGCTGAGCGGTCTCGGCCAGGCGACGAGCCAGGATCAGCGGGATCTGGCGGATCTTCGGGACCGGGTAGAGCAGTGCGATACCGCACAAGTTGAAGAGGGTGTGGGTGAGGGCGATCGTCAGCGCTTCCCGGCGGTCGGCGGCCAAGGATGCGAGCAGGGCCGTGATGGTGGTGCCGACGTTGGCACCCAGCGTCACCGGATACGCGTTCTCGAGGGTGAGGATCCCGGCGGCCACCAGCGGGATGAGCACCGAGGTGGTGATGCTCGAGCTCTGAACCGAGACGGTGATGAGCATCCCGACGACCATCGCGCCGAGCCCGACACCGCGGGACAGGATGGCGTTGAGCGAGGCTTCGATCCGGCCCGCCATCAGCATCCTCATGTTGCGCGTGATCGAGGCCAGTGCGAGGAAGATCAACGCCAAGCCGAACGCGAGAAGGACAAACCCACGGATCGCGGGTGATGTCGTCAACGATTCGACGAAACCGGTGACCCATCGGACTGGGACGTCGATCGCCGACTTGATCGGACTCGACGACGGCGCCGACACCCCACCCAGTTCGCGATCCGAGAACACGTCGGTGAGGAACGCAGCCGAACTCGAGAGGAACCCGGTCCAGAGCTCCAAAGGCAGCAGGATCGCCACGGTGGCGATGTTGAAGAAGTCGTGGATCGTCGCGGCCGCGAAGGCCCGGCGAAACTCCTGGCCCCGCCGTATGTGGCCGAGCGAAGCGAGCGTGTTGGTGACCGTGGTTCCGATGTTCGCCCCCATGATCATCGGGACCGCAGCTCCCAGTGTCAGCGCGCCGGAACCGACCATGCCGACGATGGTGGCCGTCGAGACGCTCGACGACTGGACCAGCACCGTTGCCAGGATCCCGGCGCTGAGGGCGGCGATCGGAGACGAGACGAGATCGAACAAACGCTCGGCGGTGCCGGCCCCGAACGCTTTGATGCCCGACTCGAGCGCCTTGACGCCCACGAGAAACAGGAACAGGAATGCGAGCACCACCACGGCCCTCACCCAGACCGTGGCTGCACTCCGCCGGGGTGGGCCGGTCGTTATCTCCACGCCGGGCGAATGTAGCGGCTGGGTGAACGGCAGGTGAACGCCGCCGCCGGCCGACGCTGAGGCCAGCTCCAACGGTGGACAACGGTCGCTACCGTCGCCGTCACATGGTCTCCGACGACATCTCCGCGCACTTCGACTCGTCCCGCTGGACCCCAATCGACGATTTCGAGTTCAGCGACATCACCTATCACCGGGCCAGGAACCTCGGAGCGGTGCGGGTGGCGTTCAACCGGCCCGACGTGCGCAACGCGTTCCGCCCTCACACGGTCGACGAGCTGTACGCGGCTCTCGAGCATGCCCGCACCAGCCCCGACGTGGGCTGTGTGCTCCTCACCGGGAACGGTCCATCCCCCAAGGACGGCGGTTGGGCGTTCTGCTCCGGGGGCGACCAGCGGATCCGCGGCGCCGACGGCTACAAGTACGCCGAAGGCGAAGCCGCGGACCCGGCTCGCCTCGGGCGTCTGCACATTCTCGAAGTGCAGCGTCTCATCCGGTTCATGCCGAAGATCGTCATCGCGGTCGTGCCGGGGTGGGCGGTTGGGGGCGGCCACTCGCTCCACGTCGTGTGTGATTTGACGATCGCCTGCCGTGAACACGCCATCTTCAAGCAAACCGATGCCGACGTCGCCAGCTACGACGCCGGCTACGGCTCCGCCTATTTGGCGCGGATGGTGGGCCAGAAGAAGGCGAGGGAGATCTTTTTCCTCGGCGCCGATCACGCCGCCGAGGAGGCCGAACGGATGGGGATGGTCAACGCCAGCGTCGACCACGAACGCCTCGAGGACGTGGCTTTGGAGTGGGCCGAAACGATCCTCGCCAAGTCGCCCACCGCCCAGCGGATGCTCAAGTACGCCTTCAACCTCGTCGACGACGGGCTGGTGGGCCAACAGCTGTTCGCCGGAGAGGCGACGCGGCTCGGGTACGCCACCGAGGAGGCCGCCGAAGGCCGCGACGCATTCCTGCAGAAGCGACGACCCGACTTTTCGAAGTTTCCCTGGCACTATTGATGAGGGCGTGGCTCGAAGCCGCACGGCCGCGGACCCTCCCCGCCGCGGTCGCGCCCGTCCTCGTCGGAACGGGACTGGCCGCCGCCGACGGCGTGTACCGGCCGGACGCATTCGTCCTTGCCCTCCTCGGCGCCCTCGCCATTCAAGTTGCGGCCAACTTCGCCAACGATGTCTCGGACGCCAGCCGGGGAGCCGACGCCGCGGATCGGGTGGGGCCGATCCGCATGGTGGCGACGGGTCAGATCAGCCCTCGGGCGATGTGGATCGCCACCGGGGCGGCGGTGCTCACCGCGGCGGCGGCGGGCGTCGGGCTCATCATCATTGCCGGGTGGCCGATCGCCATCATCGGACTGGCATCGATCGTCGCAATGCTGACATACGTGGGAGGGCCGATTCCCTACGGATATCGGGCGATGGGTGAGGTCTTCGTCTTCGTCTTCTTCGGGCTGGTGGCCACCGTAGGAACACGGTTCGCTCACGGCGGGTCGGCACCCGGAATCGACGCGTGGATACTCGGAGCGGTGATGGGCGGGCTGGCCGCCGCCATCCTCGTCGCCAACAACCTGCGGGACATCGTCTCGGACACCCGGGTGGGCAAACGCACCCTGTCCGTCGTGCTCGGGCGGGACAGGACCCGGCGGCTGTACGCCTGGCTGATGTACGGCTCGTTCGTGGTTGTCGCCGTCGCCTCGATCCTCCGGGTGACGCCGGTGCTGACAGGGCTCGCGGCGCTATGGGTTCCGTTCGCGGTGCGACCGGTGGCCGTGGTCGCCAACACAGACGACCCGGTGCGGCTGATCGGGGTGCTCGGAACCACCGCCCGCATCCAATTGCTGGTCGGCGCCACCCTGGGGATGGCAGCAGCATTCAGCTGAGAGCGTCGTCGAGCATCTCGTTGACTGCGTCGACGACCACCCCGGGCTGTTCCATCGGGAGGAAGTGGCCCGTTCCGGAGACCCTCGTCGCCTTCGCCCGGGCGAATCGATCGACCAACGCTTCGGCGTGCCCTGACGGATACGTGTCCGTTTCGGCCCCGTAGAGGATCGTCACGGGCACGGTGACCTCACCCAGCCGCTCCCAGGCACCGTGCGCCCCGGCGGCGGTGAAGACTTCGGATTCAGCGTTGGGCGAACACGCCAGCCGGACCCCAGAATCGTGATTCACGAAGCCGCCTTCGATGTAACCGTCGAGGGCATCGGGATGCCACGCATCGAACGGCGGCTTGGCGCCGTACGCCGACCGAACGGCGTCGCGAGATTCGAAGAACTCGCGGCGTCGGAGGGCGAGACCCACCAGCGGATGGCTGGCGTCGCGGGCGTGAGGGGTCCCGAAGATGATCGGCTCCACGAGGACAAGGGCGCTGAACCGCCCCGGTAGGGAAAGTTCGGCCATGACGAGGGACGCCCCTCCCATGGAGTGGCCGATCCCGATGACACGGCCCGCGTCGGATGCAAACGCGTCTTGCACAGCCAGCACGTCGTCAGCCATCTCCCACCACGAGCGACGCAGCCTGGAAGAACCCGACGAACCGTGACCGCGGAAGTCCCAGATGGTCGAGGAGTGCTCGGCGAGCCGATGCCGAACGGGTCGCCAACACGCTCCGCAAAACCCGGTGGCGTGGGCGAAAAGGAGGTGGGACCCACTCGAACCCCACGTCGTCCACGTGGCGAGCCGCAAGCCGTCGGCCGAGTGGACGACGTCGAAAGCACCGTCTGACGGCCGATCACCGCGCGTGGTGATCGATGCCCTCGTACAGGCTGATGAACGTCCGCACCTCTGACTCGTTGTCGTCGTCCAACTCGTCGAAGAAGAAGATGCGGGTCCAGGCGACCGCCGCCGCCCGATACGGAACCCCTTCGTGCTGGATGCCCGTGTACGGGGTCAGCAAGACCCGGCCACCGACATCCTCGACGAGCTCGGTCAGGCCGGCCTTCAGCTCGTCGCAGCCCTCCGGACAGTCGTATGCGATCACGATGCCGGCGTCTTCCAGATTGTGGATGAAGAGCTGGTCGGGGATCGGCTCCTCATGCACACCCCAGTTGGCGAGCAATCCGACATGCGGACCCGACGAACCTGGAGAGGAGTTGTACGGAGCGTGGGCTTCGTCCACCGAGGCGAGATGGAAGTTTCCCTGCGATGAGAACTGGACGCCTGGGGGCGGGCGGTCGAAGAGAATCAGGGCGGCGATGGCCAGTACCACGACGCCGCCGGTGATGACCCCGCCCCATGGGACGGGCTTCTTCTTGGCCGGTGTGGTGTCGGCAGGCTTTGTGGACTTGTTCGAGGTTCTGGCCATGCTCTCAGGGGGTTCGGGGACGGAAGGAGGCTACCCGCGGTGTGGAGTTGCTCAAGCCGACGGTGCGCCGTCCGGCCACTCCTCAGGCGGATATTGCTCCCTTTCGGCGGTGGTGCGTGCCATGTAGGCCGCAGCCTCCGACCGACGAGCCATGCCCAGCTTCGAGAGCATGTTCGACACGTAGTTCTTCACGGTCTTCTCGGCGAGGAACATCTCGTCGGCAATCTGCTTGTTCGTCTTGCCTTCGGCGATGTGGCCGAGAATCGTGTGCTCCTGCGGCGACAGCCGCGACAACAGCGGATCCTCCTGGTGGCCGTCACCTCGCAGACGCTTGAACAGCTTCTCGGTCATCTCCGAGTCGAGGAGCGAGCCGCCTGCCGCCACAGTGCGGATGCTCTGGATGAGGTCCGAGCCCCGAACCCGCTTCAGCACATAACCCGATGCGCCCGCCAGGATCGCCGCCATCAGGGCCTCTTCATCGGCGAAGGAGGTCAGCATGAGCACCTTCACGTCGGGAAAGCGGGCGCGGATCTCGCGGCATGCCTCCACGCCGGAACCGTCCGGCAGGCGAACGTCCAGCACGACGACGTCGGGTTCGTCGAACCCGGTGCGACGGATCGCATCCTCGACGGAGCCGGCTTGGCCCACAACGGTGAGGTCGTCACTCGAGTCGATCAGGGCGGCGAGTCCCTCCCGCACGATCTCGTGATCGTCGACGAGAAGCACACGATGAATGGAATTGGTCACAGCGCCAGGGTATCGCCTCTCACGGCACGCGCCGACCTTCACCGGATTTCGGCCGATACCCTCCGCCGCCATGACAGACATCGAACGCGGAACGCTCACGGACCTGGTGAAGGCCGCCGCCGACGTGGCCGGCCAGACCGACCTCGACGAACTGCTCCGTACGACGGTGCGACTCGCACGCGACGCCACCGGCTCGATGTATGCGGCAATGGGTGTCCTCGGCTCGCACAAGACGTTGCGGGACTTTCTCCACCTCGGGATGCCCCCGGGCGCCGAGGAACAGATCGGCCATCTCCCGGTGGGTCACGGCGTGCTCGGAACACTCATCCGCGACCCGCAGACGGTCCGCGTCGACGACATCTCGCGGCACCCGGACTCGGTGGGATTTCCCGAGCACCACCCGCACATGACCACCTTCCTCGGTGTCCCGGTGCGGGCGGGCGATGTCGTCTTCGGCAACCTCTACCTGACCGAAAAGCCCGAGCCCTACACGGCCGAGGACGAGCTGATCGTGGAGGCGCTCGCGGCGGTGGCGGGTGGAGCGATCTCCTCGTTCAGCCTTCGAGTCAGGCTCTCGAACCTGGCACTCGCCGAGGACCGTGAGCGGATCGCCCGCGACCTCCACGACGCTGTCATACAGGATCTCTTCGCCGTCGGTCTCAGCCTCCAGGCGACGAGCGGCCAGTTGCAGGACGGGGCGGTTCGCCGGCGCATGGACGACGCGGTCGATCGGATCGACACAGCCATCTCCAGCCTGCGCACGTTCATCTTCGATCTGCGATCCCTCGGGACGCTGAACACGACACTGTCGCGAACTCTCGAGGACATGCTGAGCCGGATCGCCGGTGGCAGGGCCACATGGCACGTCGACCTCGCCGACGATCTGAGCGGAGTGGACTCGGGGATCCTCGACAACGTCCTCCTCGTGATCCGCGAGGCCGTGTCCAACGCCATGCGTCACGGTGGAGCGAATCATTTGGCGATACGCCTCGAACGAACCGAGAGAGGGGCTCACCTGGTCGTCAGCGACGATGGCCGGGGTTTCGATCCGGTGCACGGTCAGCGCGGGATGGGCATCGCCAACATGGAGGCCCGGGCCACCGACGACGGTGGAACCTTCGAGATCACTTCGTCTGGGGAGGGAACGACGGTCGACGCGACGTTCAGACCGCGGCGCCGCTGACTTCGACCAGCTCGACGAGGCGTTCGAGGAAGTTCCGAACTGTTGCTTCGGCCAGGCGGTGCATCGCGACGCGGTCCAGCAGCGCTCCGATCGGACCCATCGGTGGCAGGTAGATCCCGCGGAACTCGAGGTGGGTGTTGTCGCCGAGTGGTGAGAGCACCAGTTCTGCGTCCATGTGCGGGAAGAGCTTGGTCGCTCCGGACGCCCTCCACCGGACGGGATAGGACACCGAGTTCGACCCGACGACAGGCACCCCGATGGAGAAGTCGACCGGGACGGCGACTGCTGCGTTCGGACCGACGGCGAGTTCTTCCCCCCGCCGGTACGCCGCGTCGGCGATCAGCGCCAACCCTTGGGAGCCTTCGATCCTGCGTTCGACGACGTCCATCGGCAGCGGAATCGACATGAAGTCGCTGACCATCATGAGTTCTCTCCCAGATCCGGAGTCGGCCCCGAACCGCGGGCTAGAAAGGACGTATACGTCCGATCTAACCCTGGGTACGGGGGGACTCGCTTCATTTCAGGTGTCTTGGACGATGAGGGCGGTGACCATGCCGAACATGCCTTCCTCGCGCTCGACGTGGTTGAGAATGTGGCAGTGCCAGACCCAGGCGCCCGCCTCGTTGGGGTTCATCAGCACCGAGTACCGCTCTCCGGGGGCGACGTTGACGGTGTCGGCCCAGTACGGGTAATCGAGCGGAAAACCGTCCTTGGCGATGACCAGCTGAGGGAACTGATGCTGGTGCATCGGGTGGATCTGGAGGCCCTCGTTGTAGTAGTGGACGAGGATCCAGTCGCCGGTGTCGACCACGTACGGCTCCGTCGCCGGGAAGGACTTGCCGTTCAGCGAAAAGCCGATCACGCCGGCGTCGTTCAGCACCATCGGGATCTCCTGGGCGATCTCGATCTCGTCAGGCAACGTGATGCCGCCGATCGTCACACCCGACGGAATCGGCAGGTCTCCGACGATGAACACCCCGAAGAGCCCGTTCGGAACCTGCAGCTGTCCGTGGTGATGGGCGTGGTACATGCCGATCGACGGACGGCGGGTGACGAACTCGTAGGTGAACGTCTCGCCCGAATGGATGAGCGGCTGGGTGAGAGGGGCGACACCGTCCATTTCGAACGGAGTGCTGATCCCATGCCAGTGGACGTCGGTGCCCATCGGCAGCTTGTTGTGCACGATCACTCGCACCGCATCACCGACGTCGACCTTGATCATCGGCCCGGGGACGATTCCGTTGTAGCTCCAGGCGTCCACGACGCGGCCCGGCTCGACCTCCCATGGGGTGATCTCGGTGGTGAGTTCGTAGACTTTGACTCCGTCGACGATCGTGGGCTCCAACAGTTGGTTGCCGCGTCCTTCGGTCTCAGCCGGAAAGGCGAGAACCGACTCGTGCATCGCCAGGTCGAGTGCCTCCCAGTCGGTGTCGGGACCTCCGTGAGCACCGCCCCCGGACCCGGCGCTCGGCACGGCCCCGGCTTGGACGGTCAGCGTGGTCCGCATCCCCGCCTCCTTGTGGCCGGCAATCGCACAGACGACCTCGTAGGTGCCTTCGGAGAGATCACCGGCGTCCCACGTGATCGAATCGCCGGAACTGACGTCGGGCGAAGCGCCCACACCGTCGATTTCGAGATTGTGGACGACTGTTCCGCGATTCTCGATCTCGAAGGTCACAGGACCGGGAGGAACCGTCAAATCCCCTTCGATGGTCCACTCGCCGAGCGTCACATGCGCCACTGTCGGCGCGGCCGGCGATTCGCTGCCGGCCGCGCCGGTGCTCGGCGAGTCGGCGGCCACCACGCTCACGGGGCGAGTCGCCATCGCCACGATCGTCATGATGACGATGAGCACCCCCATGGTGGCGAGAAGCACCAGAAATCGGTCAAAGGTCTTGTTCACGAGCATTTCCTCCTCAATCGATTCCAAGTCTCGACGAGAGCCCGAGCCCACACCTGCGGCGAAAGTCCCTCTCCCGCGGTCCAAAGTCCCTACTTCGCGGCTGAACGGGGACAGAAGTCCCTATCGCACCGGGCAAAGTGGGACCATCCTTGAATTCACCCACCGAGGAGGTACGGAGCCATGCCCACCGATCATGCGGGACTCGAGGTCCTCACCTACGACGAATGCGTCGAGCGACTCACCCATTCCCAGGTCGGGCGCATCGCCTTCATGGCCGACGGCGAAGTTCAGATCTTCCCGGTGAACTACCGCTGGCACGACGGCGCGATCCTCTTTCGCACCGCGCCCGGCACCAAGCTCGACGCGGCGATGTTCAAGAAGGTGGCGTCCTTCGAGATCGACGGATGGGACTCGGTGTTCCAGACCGGATGGTCCGTGGTCGCCAAAGGTCTGGTCAAATCGGTCGACCCCACCCCGGAGATGGAAGAACTGGGGCTGCGGCCGTGGGCAGGGCCGGGCCGCGACGATTGGGTCCGAATTCGCCCCGATGAGGTCACGGGCCGAAAGATCACCTGATCTTTGTTCTCCCAGGCAGCTGGAAGGCCGCGGGAGGCGGAATACTGTGGCGTCTTGAGCGGAGGTTGAACAATTGAGTGAATCTGCGGTAGCGACCGCCCGACTGGTCGACTTCGACAGGGCCGACCCGACCGACAAGTTCCTGCTGGGCGGGAAGGGGGCCGGGCTCGCCCACATGATCAGCATGGGGCTCGACGTTCCTCCTGGATTCACCGTCACGACCCACGCCTGTCGTGAGTTCATGCGCACCGGCGAGATCCCGGATGGGCTGTGGGAGGAAGTCACCGACGCCGTGGCCAGACTCGAGCAGAAACTCGATCGAACGTTCGGAGGCGGCCCAGCACCGCTGCTCGTCTCGGTCCGCTCCGGTGCCGTGCACTCGATGCCCGGGATGATGGACACCGTCCTGAACCTCGGTATCAACGGAGATCTCGTGAAAGTCGTGGCCGAGTGGGCCGACGACGAGCACTTCGCATACGACGCCTACCGCCGTTTTCTGCAGATGTACTCGAACGTGGTCCTCGGCCTGGACATGCATCCTTTCGAACGGGCACTGGCCCGAACCAAGGCCGATGCCGGAGCCGACGACGATACCCAGCTCACCGCGGCGGATCTCCGCCGGCTCGTCGCCGAGTACGACGGGATCGTGCGCGGTCAAGGGGCGAAGATTCCCGACGACCCCACCACCCAGCTGACGGCCGCCATCACTGCGGTCTTCCGTTCCTGGGACACACCGCGGGCCAAGACCTACCGGCGGATCAACGGCATCTCCGAAGATCTGGGCACGGCGGCCAACGTTCAGGCAATGGTCTTCGGCGACCTCGGCCCCACCTCCGGCACCGGTGTGTGTTTCACTCGCGACCCGTCGACCGGCGAACCGGAGCCGTTCGGGGACTATCTCCCCCAGGCACAGGGTGAAGATGTCGTCGCCGGCATCCGCAACACGCTCACCCTCGCCGACCTCGCCGACCTCCACCCCGACCTTCACGCCGAACTTCTCGCCACGATGCAGCGCCTCGAGCAGGCAACCCATGACATGGCCGACATCGAGTTCACGATCGAGCGCAAGAAGCTGTGGATCCTCCAGACGCGGTCGGGCAAACGCACCGCTGCCGCCGCCGTTCGGATCGCCACCGACATGGTGGACGAGGGTCTCATCTCAGCCGAGGAGGCGGTCCTCAGAGTGGACCCGGCGCAGCTCGAACAGCTCGAGCGACCCCGCCTCGCCGACAAGCAGACCGTCAAGCCGCTCGTCACCGGCATCGGCGCCAGCCCCGGAGCCGCCCAAGGCCTCGTCACGTTCGATCCGGACCGAGCGGTGTCGATGGCAGCCGATGGCACTGACGTGATCCTGGTCAGCCCCGAGACCACCCCAGACGACATCCATGGGATGCATGCGGCCCGGGGGATCCTCACGAGCCAGGGCGGCAAGACGAGCCACGCAGCGGTCGTCGCCCGAGGAATGGGCAAACCCGCGGTGACCGGCGCCGCCGCCCTCGTCGTCGACGAAGAGGCTGCGACCGGACATGTGGGAGACACCGTCATTCACGAAGGCGACGAAATGACCATCGACGGCACGAACGGTGCCGTCTACTTGGGCCGACTCCCGCTCATCGAGCCCCGACCCACGCCGGAGCTGGAACGACTGCTGGCCTGGGCCGATGAGATCCGTCAGATCGGCGTACGCGCCAACGCCGACACCGGCGCCGACGCTGCCAAGGCGCGCGCCTCGGGGGCGGAGGGAATCGGGCTGGCCCGCACCGAGCACATGTTCATGGGAGAGCGGCTCCAGATCGTCCAACGCGTGATCCTCGCCGACAACGACCGGGAACGGAACCTCGCCCTCAGGGAGCTGTCCACGCTGCAGATCGATGATTTCGAGTCCCTGCTCGAGGCGATGGACGGGCTGCCTGTGGTCGTCCGCCTTCTCGATCCCCCTCTCCACGAGTTCCTGCCCGATCGGTTCCAGCTGCAGGCGGAGATGGTCGACCTGGCCAGGAAGGGCAAGCCGATCGCCGACCTCCAGCACATGGCCTCGCGCGTGGCGTCCTATGAGGAGGACAACCCGATGCTGGGGTTGCGTGGCGTCCGTCTCGGCCTGGTCGTGCCCGACCTCTACGAGATGCAGGCGAGGGCTGCGGTCGGAGCGGTCATCCGGAGACTCGATGCAGGAGGAGATCCCCACCTCGAGATCATGATCCCGCTCGTGTCCACCGTCGAAGAGCTCCGACGCATGCGGGACATGATCCGCCGTGTCATCGACGAGATCGGAAGGGACGTGCACATCCCGGTCGGAACGATGATCGAACTGCCGCGGGCTGCCCTCACTGCCGGTGAGATCGCCGGCGTTGCGGAGTTCTTCTCGTTCGGCACCAACGACCTCACCCAGATGACGTACGGACTGTCACGCGACGACGCCGAAGGCAGCTTCCTCGGCATGTATCTCGAGGAAGGCATCCTCACCACGGACCCATTCCAGACGATCGACGTCGATGGTGTCGGGCGGCTGATACGCCTTGCGGTCAAGGAGGGTCGCGAGGCGAACCCTGCGCTGCAGCTCGGTGTGTGCGGCGAGCACGGTGGCGATCCCGCGTCGATCGCGTTCTGTCGCGACGTCGGCCTCGACTACGTCTCCTGCAGCCCGCCGCGGATCCACGTCGCCCGGCTCGCGGCCGCCCAGGCAGAAATCCGACGGATTCGTCAGTCGTCCTGAGCGAGACGGCGGGCAGCTTCCCACGGGTCCACCTCGCGGGCGAGAACGCTCTCCACGAGCTCTGGAGGAATTGCCCTGTCGGTGACGCGGTGAGCGAGTCGAGCCAGCAGCGCACGACGCACCGAGAGTTCGGCGCGCTCGGTACGTTCGAAGTGACCCTCCGGACCATCGAGGAACACACGATGCCTGCCGACCGCATCCCAGACATCGTCGATGCCGGTGGTCTCAACCGCGGAAGCCGAGACGACGGGCGGAGCCCACGCACCGGGGGCCCCCAACTCGAGCATCAGAGTGATGTCCCGCAACACGGCGTCGGCACCCGCCAGATCGGACTTGTTGACCACGAACACATCTCCGATCTCGAGCACGCCGGCTTTGGCCGCTTGCACCCCGTCGCCGAAGCCTGGGGCAACCACGACGACGGTGGTGTCGACCAGACGCATCACGTCCACCTCGCTCTGGCCGACACCAACCGTTTCGACGATGACGAGATCGAAGCCTGCCGCGTCGAGGACGACGACGGCCGCTTCGGTCGCAGTGGACAGCCCGCCGAGGGCACCCCGGGTGGACATCGATCGGATGTAGACGCCTGGATCGGAAACATGATCCTGCATCCGGACCCGATCGCCGAGCACCGCGCCGCCGCTGAACGGGCTGGACGGGTCGATGGCGACAATCGCCACTGTCATGTCCTCGCGACGGGCACGGGCGATGATTCGGTCCGTGAGGGTGGACTTGCCGCTCCCGGGGGCGCCGGTGATACCGACGACGCGCGCCTTGCCGCCGTGGGGGTGGAGGGCTGAAGCCAGCGTGAAATCGGCGGAATCTTCCACGACACTGATCGCACGGGCGATCCCGCGCCGATCGCCGTCGAGAACGCGTTCGATCAGATCTGTGCTGTGATCATCCACCGCCGGGGAGGGTAGAGGGCGGAAGGTCTGCCACGGGGTCGCACCGCGCCGCCATCCCCCTGTGCGAGGGGAGACTCATGCTTCGGCGGTCACCTCGACGACTCCGGGGACGCGATCCACCAGGATGCGTTCGATGCCGGCTTTGAGAGTCATCATCGACATCGGGCATCCGCCGCATGCCCCAACCATCTGCAGATTCACGACGCCGTCCTCGGCTCCGAGCAGCACGATGTCCCCGCCGTCCATCTGGATGGCGGGACGGATGTAGTCGAGGGCCGCCTGGAGCTTGTCCAGGTCGATGTCGCCCGCTTCCTTGGGGGCGCTCGACATGATCGTCACGGGTGTGGTCTCTGCCATGTGGGAGCAATCGTACGAGGGGGCGTTCGTTAGAGCGAACCTCCCCCCGCACCGGGCTATTCCGAGCCGCCGAGGATCCGGAGGGCAGTCGAGTCTTCGCCCAGCGGGGAGCGGACGAAGACTTCGACTGTGACGGCCGACCTGGCCCGCACCGGATCCAGATCGATCGCGATGACCCCCGCTTCACGCACGATCCAATCGGTGTCCGAGATCACTTCGCCGCCCCGGGTCACGACGATTCGGGTCTCGGCCGCCGTCCGGCTTCGCACCGTGACGAGATACACCACACCGCGACTGTCGAAGAACGTCCGCCACCCCGAAACCTGTGGAGCGAGTCCGAGGCCTTCGGGTGGGTCGACGATGGCCACCCCGCCGTCCCATGACACGAGCCAGGTGCCGAGTTCTCCGGCGCTGACCTCCTCGCCGTCGACGGTCACACGCAACGGACCCCCAGCCACGACTTCCAGCTCTCGCATCTCGGTGCCGAGGCCCACCCGGATGCGGGCGGGGATCACGTCGGCGACGGTTGGGACCACGCCACCGTAGAAGTGCGAGAGGATCTCGGGATAAGTCGAGCCGGCAGTCGCCATGGCCTCCGCGCCGAACTGGCTCATCCCGACGAGGTGTCCCCAGCCTCCACCGCGGATTCGGAATCGCTGTTCGAATCCGGGCGGTCCGCTGACCGGGGGGATGTAGACCAGCTCCGAGCGGATGCTGAAGTTGGGCGACATGATCGTCTGGGGATATCGCCGCGTGGAACCGGGGCGGAATGCCGGAAAGGCATCGGGAAACAGATCCGCCGCCGCCCGGTTGAGACGCGTGCGCAGGGTCCAGGTGTCGATCGTGCGCTCACCGCCCGTGGCCCGGACGGTCACCGTCCACGGTCCCCCGCCATCGGCCGTGCGGCGGGAGACGACGTCGATGAAGACACCGTCGACGAGTCCGGCGTGGGCGAACATCGCCTCGGCCTCGTCACGGCTGAGGACGAACTCCCACTGCACGAAGGGTGATGTCTCCCCCGGCGACGGCGCGGCGCGCAGATTCGGATCGGGGGAGGCACCGGGAAACACGTCCTCGACGTTCCGGGTCCGTCCGTCGCTGGTCGAGGAATACAGCGCCTGCACGGGGACCCCGTCGGCCATGAGCACCTCGCCCGAAGTGCGCTGCACCGCGTCGACCCAGCGGCGACCCTCGTCACCACCGAGCCCGCCCACACCCGAATACACCTGGCAGGCGGTCGTGGCGCAGATGTCGTAATCGAAGGTGCGTCCATTCGGACTGCGGCCACGATCGAGCGTCCATGCCAGGTACGTGCGGGCTGCCACCACCTGAGCAGCCAAGGCCTCGTGCGGCCACGAGAACGGGACCTCGCGTATGCCCAGCAGGTAGTCGTCGATGCTGGTCTCCTCCACGAGAGCCAGACCACCCGAATGGGCAGCGACGGTCATCGTGCCCGCATAAACCCGGTCGGCGATGCCGATCCGGGCGTCGCCGACGGGTTCGAAGGTGATGCGAGCGGCCGAGACGCGATCGTCGAATCCCTCGGTCTGGGCGGCGCCGGGGATCGCCACGAGCCACACGGCGAGACCGGCGACCAACGGGCGGGGCAGCCGTGCCATGCGAGAACGGTAGAAGGCGGGGGCTGCAACGTTGGTGGTGGCTACGCTCACCGGGGATGCGAATCGCACTGGGCGCCGACCACGCCGGCTACGAATTGAAGCAACACATCGGCTCGATGCTGGCCGAGAGCGGTGTCACGGTGATCGACCTCGGCACCCATTCGGACGACCCCGTCGACTACCCGGACTTCGCCGCCGCCGTCGCTCGCGCCGTCAACGACGCCCGCGCCGACCGTGGGATCATCATCTGCGGTTCGGGAGCCGGAGCCTGCGTCGCCGCCAACAAGGTGCGCGGGATCCGCGCGGCCGTCGCCCACGACACCTACACCGCCCACCAAGCCGTCGAACACGACGACGTCAACGTGCTGTGCCTGGGCAGCCGCGTGATCGGACACAACCTCGCCGAAGAGTTGGTCCGGGCTTTCATCGCCGCCGAGTTCAGCCACGAGGAACGTCACGTCCGCCGACTCGAAAAGGTGAAGGCCCTCGAAGGCTGAGGCCGGACACGAGAGAGGAACGACATGGAGCGGAGCGACCCGGCCTATCGGGGACAGAGGGATTACACACCCTTCCTGCTCGGGATCTATGACCGCTTCGTCGTCGGGTTCGTGGCTTGGGCGGTGTGGAGGTGTCCGATCCAGCCGATGGTCGACCGCTACCGAAGCCTCGTCGGAGCCCGCCACCTCGACGTCGGCCCCGGCACGGGATACTTCCTCGCCAGCGCCCGTTCGGAGACCGATCTGACCCTCGTCGACCCCAACCCGAACGTGTTGAGGCACTGTGCGAGGACTCTCGCAGATTTCCGGCCGACGCTGGTCGAGGCCGACGTTCTCAAGCCACTTCCGGTGGACGGACCATTCGACTCGGCGGCTCTCAGCATGGTGCTCCATTGCCTTCCCGGCCCGCAAAGCCACAAGTCACGAGCGGTGAGAAATATCGCCGCCGTGCTGGGCCCGGACGGCGTGCTGTTCGGTAGCACCATCCTCGGATTGGACGAACCCCACCCGCGCCGGGCCCGCGCACTTCTCAAGCTCTTCAACCGGCAGGGTGGATTCGACAACGCGGGCGACACGGTCGAAGGCCTGGAGGCGATCTTGCGGGAGTCGTTCCACAACGTGGAGATCACCGTGACCGGATCGGCCGCGCACTTCGTGGCGAGCGGACCGTCCGTTCGGTGATGTCAGTCGCAGCCCCGACCAGGTTCGAACTGGTGTTTCCGGCTTGGTGCTCGCCCTCAGAAGTTCAGGCGGATTGGAAGCGGACAGCCACGTCGTTTGGTTTCTGCAAAGCCAGGTAGATGGGGCACCGCTCCTGCCAAGCCCGGGCGATCTCGGCGACGGCGGTCTCACCGTCCGGTGATGTCACAACCACGTCGAGGGTGATGCTTCCCAGATCGGGTTCGACACCGTCGATGCCCACCAGCCCTCGTCCGTCCGCGTCGCAGCGCGCGGTGGCTTCTATGGTCTCGACCCGTATCCCGAGCTGTGGGGCCAGGATGTCCTGAACCAGGACAACCGCGCAGCCTGCCAAAGCGCTCAGCAGGAGCGCGGTCGGGCTGGGCGCCTGGTTGGTGCCACCAAGTGGGGTGGGCAGGTCGGTTCGCAATGTGAAAGGGCCGGCGGTCACGGCGGCCTGGCCGTTCTCGGAGCGTGCCGTCACGGTGGGTGTGCTACGGGCCTGATCCGGCTCCGCCGTCCAGGCGGCGATGGTTTGGTCGATGATCTCGGCTCCCATTGGGTCGTACCTCCCTTAGGTGTTGAGTCCGAAGGTATCGCGAGGGGAGGCCGACAGGAACGGCAAGATTGCCGTATTTGCCGCCGCGGCCTGCCGTATCTGAATCAGGTGGATGCGAGGAGTTCGAGCTCGCCGGCTCGCCGCACCGCCTCGGTCCGTGTCCGGCAGCTGAGCTTGGCAAGCAGGTTGCGTACGTGCATGTCTACGGTGCGAGTGCTGACAAAGAGCTCCTCGGCGATTCCCCGGTTGGTGAGGCCGGCGGCGATCAACTCGAGCACATCGTGTTCCCGGGGGGTCAGGCTGGTGGGATCTCGATATCGTGCCGCCCTGGGACCGAAACGGCTTTCTAGATCCTCCCCAAGGGCCTCCAGCTCAGCCAAGGCGGCAGCGGCCAGCGGCCTAGCCCCTAGGGCTCGTGCCGTGTTGTAGGCAGAAACCAGCCTCTCCACGGCCTTGTCCCGGTCGCCTGCAGTCCCCAACGCGGCCCCTGCACGAACCTGTGTCTCGGCGACCTCCGCTGGAGTACCAGCAACGCTCAGTAGTTCGAGAGTGCGTTCGAATTGATCTGCTGCCCGCCGGGCGTCACCCTCCAGAAGTGCACTCTCCCCAAGCGCGTGGGCGAGAGCCCCGGTTGCCTCTGCGGTGCCGGTCGCTGCGGAGATGCGAGCCAGCAGGTCCGTGCACGCTCCGAGATCGCTCGCATGCCGGTTGCGACCGAAGAACGTCGACGCCCAACGGAGGGCAGGTACGGAGTAATGGCGTTCGTCGCGTGCCAGGCACCGGTAGATCAACTCCCTGAGCCTTGTCGCTGCGATGTCGTGGTCGCCAGCCAGCTCATCTAACCGCGCAAGCCCCCAGGTGGCTTCGATCTCGAGGCTGAACAGCTCGTGAGCCTGGGCGAACGACACTGCCGGAGTCAGGAGGCGACGGGCGTGTGACACCTTGCCCCGGTTCGCCATGATGAGGCCGGAGACTGCCGAGGCCACCATCCGCGCCACCTCTGGGGCCTCGCCGTCGGCCAGAACCTCACGCCCCACATCGAGAGCACGATCCCACTCCCCGGTGTGGCGGAGCGCAGGTGCCAGACAGGCCATACACACGTGAGCTTCGGCGTCCAGGCCACGGCTACGACAGAAGGTGACCGCATCGGTCAGCACGTCCAGACCGGCGGCGTGGTCGGCTGCGCGCTCCAAAGTGAAGGCATGAAGAGCGTAGACCTCGGCGGCAATCGCGTCGGGGCCCGCATCGAGGACGAGGTCGAGTGCGGCTCGGCTCATCTCGACTCCGGTAGCTCTCTCCCCGAGCTCGGCGCGTATCAGCCCCTCCAAGGCCAAGGCGCGGGCCTGTAACCATGTCGCTTCCACGACGGGGGATGCATCCCGCGCTTCCTCCTTTGCGACCTCGATGTCGGCTTGCGCTGCCTGCACCAACCGCAATGCATCCAGAGGATGGGCATCGTCGATCAGGTGGTGGGCGGCTGCCATCCGCTCGCCTGCCGCATCCAGCGGACGTCCGGCGGCGATGAACTCCTCGGCGGCCGTGCGGCGGGCCGCCATCGCATGAGGCCAGTCACCGGCCAGCTCGTGAACACCCGCCAGTCGCCGCTTTGTCAGTGCCAACGCCTCGTGATCACCAGCCGATCGATACGCCGCTGCGGCCTCCTCCCACGCCCGGCACGCCTCCTCGATCTCCCCACAGCGCTCGGCGCAGTCCCCAAGACGGTCGAGTGCCGACAGTCGGGCTCCTTCGTCCTCACCCGCCGGCCACGAGCCCAGTGCAGCCTCGATGGCGTTCTTGGCGTCGCGATACGCGTGCACCTCCCATGCAGCCTCGGCCGCGGAAACCAATAGCGGGCGGGCGCGAGCCGGTTTGTGCGCTGCGGTCCAATGCGCTGCAACGATCGAAGGGGACTCGCCCCGTGCCTCCAAGGCGGAGGCCAATGCCGCATGATGGTGCCTCCGGCGGGCCCACGGAGTCGTCCGATACAGCGCCTCTCCGACCAGATCGTGGTGAAAGGCGGCCTTGGTGCGCCATTCCTTTCCACTGGGTTGCTCAACGAGCAAACCAGACTCGAACATCTCTTCCAGGGCCGGTCCGTCATCGGCAAGCTCGACGAGCACATCGACACCGACGGGCGATCCCGCCGCTGCTGCGATCTCGGCCAGCATCCGCGCCTGGTCCGACAGGCCTGCGATACGGAGAAGGATGGCGTCCCGGACCGACTCGGGAACCACCTCGGAAGCCGCTATCGCCCTTGCCTCCTCTCCGGCTTGAGCAACCGCCGAAGCCAGCTCCTGTATGTAGAAGGGAAGTCCCCGGGCTCGGCGATGCACGGTATCGATGACCTCGGGGGTGGCTCGGTCGCCGAGCACGCCTCTCACCAGTTGGGCACTGTCTTCGAGGGCCAACGGGCCCAGGTGGATATGTGCCTGCGGCCCCGCGGCGCGGCGCAACCGAGCGCGCAGGGTGCGCAGGAGGTGTTGGCGCGGCAGCTCGTCACTTCGGTAGGCACCTATGAGCAGCAGAGGAAGCCCGGTTGGCGGTTCCATCCAATCGGCGAGCAACGTCAGTGTGGCGGCATCAGCCCACTGCAGATCGTCGACGAACACGGCCGTGGGGTGGTGCTCGGCAACACGCTCGAACGCCTCCCGCATGGCACGCCGAACCTCCTCGGGCTTCGTCTCCGGCGGAACCCCGCCCAAGGTGGGCATCAGTAGGGACAACGCCATGGGCGGCATCTCGACCTGGTCCGCTCCATCCGCCGAGGAGCGCAGGTAACCGCGAAGGGCGGTTCTCAGGGGGCCGTACGGTTCGGCACCGCCGCCATGTGCGCCTCCCCGCAAGACCTGGATGTCTGCCCGGGACAGGACCGACTCGACCAGCGTCGTCTTCCCGACACCTGCGTCACCAGCGACCAGATACGTTCCACACATGCCGACGCTCAGCCCGGCTACGGCCTCCTCGAGGATGTTGCCCTCGTCTTCTCGCCCGAAAAGTGTCCGCGCCACCGGCATGGACAGATTGTATGCCGACCCCGTCAGCCCATTCCGGTGCAAGGGCCCTGTCCAAGGAACAAGACCGTCGACCTCGCCGTCCTTCCCACCAGGGGAAAGAAGAGGCAGCCCCGACCAGGTTCGAACTGGCGTTTCCGGCTTGAAAGGCCGGCGTCCTAGACCACTGGACGACGGGGCCATGTCGACCGGCGTCCGCCGGTGCGCGTCACAGGGTAGCGAAGCGCCGGAAGACGTCAGCCCGAACTGAGACGCTCGACAGCGTTCCTGATGCGCTGAACGGCCCGCTCCCGGCCAAGGGCCGCCAGCGACTCGAACAAGGGCGGGCTGACCGACGACCCGGTGATGGCGACGCGCACCGGCTGAAAGGCCTTCCCCGCCCCGATACCCCGTTCCTCGGCCAGTGCCCGCAACGCAGTCTCGATCGACTCCGTCTCGAATGGGTTCACCGACTCCAGCCGGGATGCGGCATCCACGAGGATCTCAGCCACGCCCTCCTTGCGCATCACCTTGTCCCAAGAGGCCTGATCGATCAGTGGATCGTCGGTGAAGAGGAACGTGACCTGGGGGCCGACCTCGGTCAGAAGCTTGGCCCGATCCTGCACGAGCGGCGCGATCTGTCCGAACGTGGCCCACTCCGTCTCATCCAAGTCGCGACCGACTGCCTCTCTCACCCATGGGCGGGCGCGGTCGACGAAGGTCTCGCCGGCGAGTGCCCGGATGTACTCGCCGTTCATCCACAGCAGCTTGTCGGTGTCGAAAACCGCCGGGTTCTTCGACACTCGCTCGAGGCTGAACGCCGCGATCGCCTCCTCGGCGGTGAAGATTTCACGGTCGTCACCGAGCGACCAGCCGAGGATGGCGAGGAAATTGAACACCGCCTCAGGGAGGTAGCCGCCCTCGCGGTACGCGGCAAGCGAGGTGTCGCCGTGTCGCTTGGAGAGCTTCTTGCCGTCTGGGCCGAAGAGCAGCGGCAGATGGGCGTAGATCGCCGGGTCCGCTCCCATCGCCCGAGCCAACAGGATGTGCTTGGGAGTCGAGGACAAGAGGTCTTCGCCCCGGATCACGTGGGTGATCCCGTAGTCGACGTCGTCGACGGTCGACGCCAGGTGGTAGGTCGGTACGCCATTGGAGCGGAGGATCACGAAGTCGTCCTGTGAGTCGGCTTCGAAGCGCATCTCGCCCCGCACCGAGTCCGAGAAGGTCACGGCGTCTCCCGACGGGACTGCGAATCGGATCACCCCGTCAGTCGCGGGCGGGTCGAGCCGGCGGATGTAGGTGCCGGGGTGCTTCGCCTCCTGCTGGGCCCTGTTTCGCAGCTGCTCGAGCTCGTCGGGCTCGCGATCGTCGAAGTAGGCGTCACCGGACGCCACGAGATCCAGCGCCACCTGGCGGTAGCGTTCGAAGCGGTCCGACTGCTTGTACGTCCCGTGGGGCCCGCCCACGTCGATCCCTTCGTCCCAGTCCAGGCCCAGCCAGCGAAGACCCGAGACGATGTCTTCGAGATTGGCGGTATCGGACCGTTCGACGTCGGTGTCGTCGATCCGCACGATGAAGGTGCCGCCTCGATTGCGGGCGAAGAGCCAGTTGAAGAGGGCGGAGCGGACGTTGCCGACGTGGATGCTCCCCGTATCCGACGGGGCGATCCGGACCCGAACCGTCACTGGATCCGCACCGCAGTGTTGGCCACCACGCCGATGCCGTCCACCTCGACCTCGACGAGGTCACCGTGCTCGATCGGGCCGACACCCGACGGCGTACCCGTCATGATCACGTCGCCCGGCAGCAGGGTCATCACGGCCGAGATGTACTCGAGCACCTCGGCGACACCGAAGACCATCTCAGAGGTGAAACCAGACTGGCGGACCTCGCCGTTGACACGGCACAACACGCCCATCTGCTCGAGTGGATCGAACTCGGTTTCGATCGCCGGTCCCAGCGCACAGAACGTGTCAAACCCCTTGGCGCGGGTCCACTGGCCGTCCTTTCGCTGCAGATCGCGGGCGGTGATGTCGTTGCCGGCGGTGTAACCGAAGATGTACTGGGATGCATCTTCGGCTCTTACGTTCTTTGCGACCTTGCCGATCACTGCCACCAGCTCGGCCTCGTGATGGATCTCGTCGGACTGGGGAGGGAGGACGATCCTGGCGTCTGGCCCGATGACCGAGGTGGCGGGCTTCAGGAAGATCAGCGGCTCTTCGGGCACGGCACTGTCGAATTCTTCGGCGTGATCGACGTAGTTCTTGCCGACACAGACCACCTTCGAAGGCAGCGTCGGCGCCAGCAACTGGATTCGCTCCCAGGGGATCACCGTCTCGGTCGGTTCCCACACGAAGAAGGGGCTCCCCTGATACAGAGTGACGCCCTCGGACTCGGCGAGGCCGTACGCTATGTCGTCGCCCGCCCGGAATCGTACGATTTTCATGGTCGCCGACGGTAGCGCCACCCGCTCAGGGGTAGTACTCGTCCTTCTGGTAGAACGCCTCGGGGTAGGGGCCCGCGGCGGCTTCGATCGCCGTGGTGAAATGCTCTGCCGAGACTTCGAGGAAGAGCGACGTCACCTCGACGAGCACGGTGCCGTCGGGCGCATACCCCACCGCCTCGCACCACAGCTTGCGGCCTTCGGCGGCCGTCAGCCACGCCTCACCCCTGATCGTCACGCCGAGAGGAATCGGCTTGCGATAGTTCACGCTGAGATTGGCCGTCACCGCCGGACGCATGTGCGTCATCGGGACGAATCCGATGAGATCGTCGAAGAAGGCGGCTATGGCGCCACCGTGCACCAGCCCCGGGCCTCCTTCAAAGCGAGGATGGAACTCGAGGTCGGCGACCACTTTGCTGTCGATGAAGTCCGGCACGATGCCCAGGCAGATCTCGTTCTCGGCGCCACAGCCGAAGCAGTTGGGCAGGTGTACCCGCGGGATCTGGTCCATCAGCTCAGGGTTGGGAACCGGTACGACGACTCCAGTGATGCCGCGAACGCTCACTCTGGCTTCGAGACCCGAAGCCGAACGACCGCGGGCGAGCTTCGCAAGAGGTCGATTCCCACTTCTGCGAGGGCGGTGCGCCCCGGCGGGCGCTCATGGGCTGTCGCATCGACCCAGCGTTGGCGCCGGTCGGCGAGATGCGTCGGGAGCCCTGCACCGATCCCACCGAGGATCGTCGCCACTTCGAGGTCCTCGAGCGTCGGAGCCCGCCCGAAAGCAGCCGCACGAGCGCCCATCAGTGCCGCCAGGACCTTGTCCAGCCCTGGGGAGCGTTCGGCGAGGTCGGCGCGGTCGATGAGCCTGAGCGCCCAACCGGTGTTGGGTCCAGGAGTTCCGAATCCTTCGCCACGAGGCATCTGACCGGGGGAATTGATGACGCCGGGACGGTCGGAGGGTCGCCACCGGCGGGCGTGATCCGGACCCGGGACCGACCTCGGGCGGGCGGTCGGATCCACCTCGATGTTGGGCTGTTGAGCCATGCCCGGATGATGGCTTCTCCGACACCGCCGACCAAGTCAGACCACAGCCGTGAGCGCCCATCCGGTCGCCAGTCCGTACAGGCCGGCCACCACGTCGTCGGCCGTGATGCCGATGCCGCCCGGAAGCCCCTCGGCCGCCGCCACGCCAGGGAACACGTTCTTGAAGATGTCAGCGGCCCGGAACACGACCCACGCCACGATCGCCGGGCCGGCGGCGAGGCCGATCGTGGCGACGAACGTCCCGGCAGCCTCGTCGACGACGACCCACCCCGGATCGGTGTCGTCGGGGCCATGCGCGAAGCCTCTGGACGACCAGACGGAAAGGCCGATCACCAGGAGCGCGGTGACCAGTTGTGCACCCCAGCCGAGCCGTCCCAACGCCAGGCTCATGGCCAGCGCGATCGCACCGCCCACCGTTCCCGACCCGGCGTCGGAGCCACGTACCCGCCGCAGGACGAGACCCGACCCGAACCAGGATGCGACGATACGGTGCACCGGGCGACAGTACCGGCCCGGGTACATTGCCCCGGGGTCGAAGCGTCAAACTGATGCGAGAAACCCGCCACAGAGGTGGTGTGGAACCCAGGGTTTGCAGTCAGCGGAAGGAGGGACGATGAGGCCGGATCAGATCGGGCTTCCGCGCGTGCCGTCCGACGTGCGTGTGAACCCCGACGGCCGGGCCGTCTTCACGCTTTCTCGAATGAATCTCGACGAGGACCGACACGACCGCGACCTGTGGATGCTCGCCGATGAAGAGGTGCGTCGTTTCACCACGGGTGGAACCGACTCCCACCCCCGCTGGTCGCCGGATGGATCCAGCATCGCGTTCCTGCGCAAGGTCGACAAAGCCGCCCAGGTCGCGTTGATCCCCGTCGACGGAGGCGAAGCGCGCCTCCTCACAGCCTTCGACCTCGGCGTCGAAGGCTTCGAATGGTCAGCCGACGGCAAATCGATCGCGGCGGTGGCCATCACGTGGACCGACGACTGGGACAAACTGGAAGACGAGGACCGGTCGAAGAAGGCTCGGCGCATCACATCGGTGCCGTTTCGCTTCGATAACCTCGGCTGGATCCATGACCGGAGGCGCCACATCTGGCTCGTGCCGGTCGACGGCTCCGAGCCGCGGTGCCTCACTCCCGGTGACTTCGACGAGCGTTCGCCGGCGTGGTCGCCGGACGGGGCCAAGATCGCCGCGCTCACCGACCGCAGCGCCGGTCGAGGATTGGAGCCTGGGACCGACGTCATCGAGATCGATGTCGACACGGGCGAGGTGTCCCACCCGGTTCCCCGCGGCAACTGGTTATGTGCTGCCTACTCGCCCGCGGGTGCGCTTCACCTCATCGGCAACGACACTGTCGACTGGCCCGGCATCTCCTCAGTGTGGCGACAGGAACCCGACGGAACGCTCCGGTCGCTGACGGGACATCTCGACCGCTCGGCGACTTCGCTCAGTGCCGGTCAACCGCGCCTGGTCTTCGTCGGCGACGACATCCTCACCGGAGTCGAGGACGGTGGGGAGTTCGGTGTCGTCAGGGTCCAGCCCGACGGCACTGTCCGCCATCTCGTCACCGGACAGCGGGTTGCGACCTCCTTCGACACCATCGACGGCGAGACAATGATGGTCACGGTCTCAGAGATGACCGAACCCGGCAAGGTGGTGCGTTGGACGAGTGACGGGGAAACCGATCTCACCGACTTCAACGATGATCTCGACCTCATCGAAGGGCACCACTTCCGGGTTCCGTCCGACGGGGTCGAAATCGATGCCTGGGTCTACCTGCCGCCGGGTGCCGACCAGGTCCCGGGCCTCGTGAACGTCCACGGCGGGCCGGCCAGCCAGTACGGGTTCGGCTACTTCGACGAGTTCCAGGTGTATGCCGCCGCGGGGTACGCGGTGATCGCCTGCAATCCACGCGGTTCGTCTGGCCGTGGGATCGACTTCGTCTCGGCAGTCGTCGGGGATGGTTGGGGCCAGGTGGATCGCGCCGACATCGGTCGGGTGGTCGACGCCGCCCTCGATCGCCATCCCCAGATCGACCGAGATCGTTTGGGATTGATGGGAGGTTCCTACGGCGGGTTCATGACGGGTTGGCTGACCGCGCACGAAGACCGCTGGAAGTCCGCCGTCGTCGAGAGGGCGTTGCTCAACTTTGCGAGCTTCGGAGGCACGTCCGACATCGGAGCCACCTTCGGCCGCTTCTACACGCTGGCGGACTATCCCGACGGGTGGGAGACGTGGTGGGCGAAGAGCCCCATTGCCTACGCCCACCAGGTGACGACGCCCACCCTGGTGATCCACTCCGAGAACGACCACCGCTGCCCGATCGAGCAGGGTGAGCAGTGGTTCATGGCCCTGCTCCGCAACGGAGTCCCGACCGAGATGCTCCGTTTTCCGGGCGAGAGCCACGAGCTGACCCGCTCAGGAGGCCCCAAGCATCGCCGGGACCGGTTCGAGGCGATTCTGGACTGGCACGGCCGGCATCTCTGAGACGCCCGCATCGGGTCGCCTCGAACTCAGCTCACGCCAGCTCCAAGTAGGTGGCCTCCTCGATGCCAGGGAGATTTCGGATGGCGTCCACCTGGGATTCGGTGAGCGGATGGTCGATGTTGAGACCCATGAGCGACGCATCCCCCGTCACGCGCGAACGGCCGACGACCATGTTGGCGATGTTCACGCCCTCGTCGCCGAGGTAGGAGGCCATGCGCCCGATCACACCGGGGACATCCTCGTTGCGAACGATCAACATCTTCTCGGAGAACGGCAGTTCGACGTCGTTGCCCATGATCTCCACCATCATCGCCCCCTTGCGGCCGAGGCTCCCCGCCAAGGAAACCACCCGCCCGGCCACCGTGCCTGAGAGTCTCACTTCCGAGACATACTCGACGGCCTGCTCGGTGGACTCGAGGTCGATCGAGATTCCCCGCTCCTCGGCGAGGCTCGGAGCGTTGACGTAGGACACGGGTTCGGTGGACACCGCCTCCATCAGTCCCTTCAGGACCGCGAGTTTGAGGGGACGCAGTCCGAACTGGGCGATTCTCCCCTCTGCTCGCACGACGATCTGATCACTCAAACCCCGGGCGAGGCCGACAAAGGCTCGACCGAGTTGCTCGGCGACCGGGAGATACCGCCTCACCTCCTCGGCGACGTCGCGGCCCAGGTCGACGTTGACCGCGCTCAGAACCAGATCACCCCGCAAGGCAGCGGCCACCGCCACGGCCACGTCCGTGCCCGCCTTGTCCTGCGCCTCGGCGGTGGATGCGCCCAGATGGGGGGTCACGACGACCTGCGGGAGACCGAACAAGGGCGATGCCGTCATCGGTTCGGTTTCGAACACGTCGAGTCCGGCGCCGCCCACGCGGCCGTCCTCGATGGCGGCGGCCAAGTCGACCTCGTTGACGATTCCCCCTCGACTCGTATTGACGATCCGAACGCCTGGCTTGACCTTGAGCAGGTTGTCACCGCCGAAGAGGTTCTCGGTCTCCTTGGTCTTGGGCAGGTGAATCGAGATGAAGTCCGCCTGCGGCAGGAGGTCCTCGAGCTCTATCAGCTCGACCCCCAGCTGGCGGGCGCGGTCCGGCCCCACGAAGGGGTCGTAAGCCAGCACCCGCATCCCGAAAGCCAGGCAGCGCTGGGCGACGAGGGTTCCGATCTTGCCGAGCCCGATGATGCCGATCGCCTTGCCGTGCAGTTCGATGCCCTGGAAGCTCGTGCGGTCCCACACCCCACCGATCAACGACCCGTGGGCGCGAGGGATGTTCCTCGCCTGGGAGAGCAGGAGAGCCATCGCGTGTTCGGCCGCTGAGATCGTGTTGGCGTGGGGGGCGTTGACAACGAGGACTCCCCGCTCCGTGGCGGCGGCGAGGTCGATGTTGTCCACGCCGATCCCGGCGCGACCGATGACCTTCAGTTTCGGTGCGGACTCGATCAGGGCACGGTCCACGTTCGTGGCGGACCGCACGATCAGCGCATCGGCGTCCGCGAGCCGGTCGGCCAGCTCGGCCGGATCGAGGCCGATCGCGACATCGACCTCGAACTGTTCACGCAGCGAGGCGATGCCGGCATCCGCTATCGCCTCGGCAACGACGACCTTGGCTGTCATCTTCAACCTTCTCCTGATTCGAAACCTGCATTGTGCAGTCGAGCAGACCGCGGTTCCAAGACGACGCCCGCGCGGATGGATGCCAATAGGCTGGTGCCAGCCGGAGAGAAGGATCTCATGACCTGGAAGCCGAATCATGTCGTCGTCGCGGTGGACGGCTCGGAGGCGTCCAACCACGCCGCCCGCGTGGGTGTGTCCCTCGCCGAGCATCGCAACGGCAAAGTGACGCTCGTCACGGTGGTTCGCCCACCCGAAGGGTGGTGGGGGGTGGGAGGAGCCCCTCCGAGTCCCGAAGCGATGGCGGTTGCCGTCGCCCGAGCCAGAACCGAGGTGCTCGATCCGTTGTCCGAGGAGTTCGCCGATGCCCAGTGCACGGTCGAGCTGATCGAGGAGATCGGCGATCCCGCCAGCGTGCTGCTGCGCATCGCCGACTCGCTCGGGGCCGATGTCCTGGTGGCCGGGCGCCGTGGATCATCGCTGGTCGAACGACTCATGCTCGGATCGGTTGCCGATCGGCTGGCACACGAGGCCACGGTGCCGGTACTGATCGTCCCCTGACGATCAGTCGCCCAGAGCGGGGATGACTTCCCGGGCGAAGCGTTCCATTCCCGACGTGTCGTAGGCGGCACCTGCGAAGTACGAGATCGCATACGTCATGCCGCGCCGTTGCCACTCGGCGAGCCGCTCGGTCAGCTGCTCGGGGGTTCCGACCATCCCGCTCTTGAAGTACTTCGCCACCTGTTTGCGGGCCCGCTCGGCGCCCAGGAACGGCGTGTAGTGATCCACGAACCAGTTCCGCTTGTCCTCGACGTCGGCCTCGGTTTCCTCACAAATCACGTTGAAGTTGGCTGACCGGACGATGGTGTCGAAGTCACGGCCGACCTCCATGCAATGGCTCGCGAGGATCTCCGACTTGCGAGTGAACGTGTCGAGGTCATCGCCGAAGTTCGTGTACTGGGCAAAGCGGGCGGCAACGTTGAGGGTGAGTTGTTCGCCGCCGCCGGCTATCCAGAACGGAATGTGGGGCTGCTGGATCGGTCGCGGTCGGCAGATCCCGCCCTGCAGCGTGTAGTGGGTGCCTTGGTAGTCGACGGTGTCTTCGGTCCACAGCCGCTGCATGATCTCGACAGCCTCCCGCAACTCGCCGATCCGCACCGACGGTTTCGGGAACGGGTACCCGTACCCCTTGAATTCGTGCTCGTACCAGCCCGCCCCGATGCCCATCTCGAGACGCCCGCCCGAGATGGCGTCGATCGACGCAGCCACCTTCGCCAGATATGACGGATGGCGATAGCCGTTACACGTGCACATCTGACCCAACCGCACGGTGTCGGTGACCGCGGCGAGCGCAGCCATCAGGGTCCACGCCTCGTAGGTCTCCTCCTGGGTGGCCACCGGGACCGTGTGGAAGTGGTCGTAGACCCACAGCGACTCGAAACCGATCGACTCGATCACCTTGGCGGTGGTCTGCATCGTCGCCCATTGGTCCTCGACCGGAATTCCAACAAGGTCGAGTCGCCAACCCTGGGAAACAAACGCACCAAATCGCATGCGTCCGACACTAGCGAGAGCATGAAAACCCGCCACGAACACCAGTCTGACCCGGACCGGCGCGGTGTCTAACGATGAGGTGGTCGGGCGGAACAGCCGCTCTACGTGGCCACAGGAGGCGCACGATGACCACCCCGCACGACCTACCGCTGGAGCGAAAACGAGCTTCAGTCTCTGCTCGACCACGCAACCGCTCGCCGCAGAGCCCTCGTCGAGGCGTTCCGCACCAAGTTTGGTCTGAACTCGTCCACCCTCTCGGATACCGCCATCGCCAACCGCCGCTTCACGCTCCTGGACAAGTCGACCGGGGCAAGGCCGCCCTGACCGCCGGGGCTGCTGGGCTCGAAGCCGCTCTGGCGAAGGCAGGCCTCAAGGGCCGCCGAGACGAACGCCACCGAGAAGGCATCGGCGAACATCACGGAAGACGGCCGCCACGAAGGCCAAGGCCGTCGCCAAACGCAAGACGGTCGCCCCGCTCACCGACCGCCCGATCACGAGGTACGACTTTCGATTTGCAATGGTGAATTCGACGGCTCCCGTGTGTTCCTAATCGACCCTTGTCCCCTAGGGGCCCGGTTCGGTGCCAACCGTGCAGCAACGGCTCCCGCATCCACGGGTAGACGACACAAGAGACGGGCCTCGAGGGCGTCCAAGCCCCGGGATGCCTTCGAGGCCCGTCTCGCGGGGTCGGCGGGCTCCCAATGCGCGCCTGACGATCGAAGCATCGGCACGTGCCTGGACACACTCGAGCCGCGAGCGCGTGCTCCCGGGAAGTTCAGTGGTGACGGTCGGCGGGAGCTCTCACATCAGAGCGTCAACGGGCGCGTAGGCCCTCTTCGACCTCTCGCCGCTGCAACGGTGTCATCCTCCCGTACAGACGGCTGGCCGACCGATCCTGCGTCATCTCCTCGAGCGGTTCGTCCGCGGCGATCCGGCGCACCACGTCGGCCATCATGTCGCCTGCCAGCGCGAACGCCCTCCGCTTGATGGACCCGACGGTGTCGCCCGGTTCGATCTCATAGGTCCGTCGGGCGAGGATCGGACCCGTGTCGATGCCGGCGTCGACCCGATGGACCGTCACCCCGAGCGGGTCGCCGTTCCGTAGCGCCCAATGGATGACGTCGACGCCCCGATATGCGGGGAGGAGTCCCGGATGGGCGTTGAGCACACCCCATGTGGGTATCTCGATGACCGGCGGCTTCAGGATCCTCGAACTGCCGAGCACGACGACATCGGGCGAAAGCGACTCGAGCAGGCGTCGTGACTCTTCCGAGTTGATGTCGGACACAGTGTGCACCACGGATGCGTAGTCGGTATATCGTTGGCCATGGGCGCGCTGACGCCGGGACATCGCTCGTGTCACCCGCCGCCGCATGCGCCGGTAGGCATCGGCCGGACCGCCCCGGCGCCATACCCCGCGTGTGCGCCTGACCATGTCGGGCGGCCTGAGCCCCCCCCGGTCGAGGACCACCGCATCCACTCGGACGCCTCGACCCACCAGGGAATCGAGGATTGTGAGGGCACGTCGTGATGGCCGCGTCACCATCACGACCCTCGGAAGCCCCGCCGTCTCACCGTTGCGCTGCGGTTCCACTCCCGATCCCCGTCGTTCCATCGCGACATTACCGGCTCCCCCGCGATGAAGTGTGGGTGCTGTGAGTTCCGGGGTCTGATTCCGAAATCCACTGACGCGGCGAAGGGTTTCGTCATTCTGCGGAGTGGAAGGTCCTTGCCGGTGAATCAAGGTAGCGGTGGCGCCACGATGATGGTGGCATGCCCGGGACGCCCGCCTGGCGGAGGTCGAGATGGAACGCGCCGCGGTCGAGGATGCCCTCGCGGCGCAGGCGTCACCGGTCGAGCCCGCGAAGGCGGTCGTAAACCCACAGCGACTCGAAACCGATCGACTCGATCAGCCTCGCCACATCGGTCATCAGCTTCCACTGGTCGCTCACGTCGATTCCGACCAGATCGAGACGCCAACCTTGCGGAACGAAAGCACCAAAACGCATTCCGCCGACCCTACCGGCGGCCAGTTCGGACACCGCGTCGGGGCGACGAGTTAGCCTCGCCCGTCCGTGCCTGCCGTCGTCGTCGGAATCCCCGTCAAGCCGTTCCCGGCCGCCAAGCGGCGACTGTCGGCGGTGTTGGACGACGCTGCCCGAGCCGTGCTCGGACGCCGGCTGGCGGAACGCACCGTCAGTGCGGTGACCGCCTCCGGTGCGCGCCCGCTGGTGCTCTCCGCAGACGATGCGGTGACGGACTGGGCCCGCTCGATCGGCGTCGACGTTTTGGTGGACGAGGGGTCTTCGCTCGACGAAGCCGCGGCATGTGCCGTGGCGGAGATCCGTGACCGGCGTGCGGTTTGGGCGATCGTGCATGCCGACCTTCCCGTGCTGACTTGGCGGGACCTGGGTGCAGCCGTCGACTGGCTCGGGGCGGGAGGTGCGGTCCTGGCCCCGTCGTCGGATGGAGGTACCCCGCTGATCGGCTCGTCGCTCGACAGATTCGACTTCTCATATGGGCCCGGATCGTTCCATCGCCATCTCGCCCGTCTGGCACTCCACCGCCCGCACGTGGTCTTCAGAAGGGGACTGGCCCTCGACCTCGACACACCGGACGACCTCGCGGCAGCGTCGGGGTCTGACGAAGGCGCCTGGCTGTCCGGATAGGCTCGGCCGTCGTCATGTCCCGCCGCTCCTCCAACCTGTTCTCCGAGGCCGCAGCCGAACCGGCGGACCTGGAAGTCCCTCGGACGGCGTTGTCCATCGCCGCGCATCCCGACGACGCCGAGTTCGGCGCCGGCGGAACCCTGGCGAAGTGGGCGGACGCCGGATGCGAGGTCACGCTCCTCATCGCCACCGACGGGTCGAAGGGAACCTGGAATCCTGACACCAGTCCGGTCGAGCTCGCCGCGGCCCGGCGGGCCGAGGCGGTGGCCGCGGCCGAAGTGCTGGGGGCGTCGCCCGATGTGATCTTCCTCGATCATGTCGATGGGGAGTTGCACCACTCCCCCGCCCTGCAGGAGGAGCTGTGCCTGTGGATTCGTCGCCTCCGACCCGACGTGGTGCTGTCGTGGGACCCGTGGAAGCGCTACATGCTCCATCCCGATCACCGGGAGATCGGCTGGGGTGCGTGCGACGCGGTGGTGGCTGCTCGCGACCACCTCTTCTTCCCGCACCAATTGCTGGACGGCTTGTCGAAGCACCGTCCAGAGGCACTGCTGTTGTACGCGGCCGACGAACCCGACCACTTCGAGGACGTGTCGGCGACGTTCGACCGCAAGATTGCAGCACTGCTCCAGCATTCGAGTCAGAGCCAGTCCACGATGCAGGATGCGGCCAGCGTCGAGGAGAGGCTGACCGCCTTCTCCGAACGCATCGCCGAGTGGTGTAGTCGGATGGGCGAGCCGGCCGGCCTTCCGCTCGCCGAGTCGTTCAAGCTGATCAAGCCCTAGAGCGCATCTCTACTGCGGATCGCGTCATTAATGACGCGCTGCCCCGCTAAAAAGCGGGTTCGGGGAGGGAGAGGGCGCGGCGGACCTGGGCGAGGCGGTCGGGGACGAGGCGGTGGAAGACCCACTTGCCGCGGCGCTCGGACTCGATGAAGCCCGCCTCGCGCAGCTGCTTCATGTGATGGCTCACGGTGGGCTGGCTGAGTTCGAGCGGAGCGGTGAGGTCGCACACGCACACCTCACCGTCGACGGCGGTCGCCAACATCGAGACGATACGAATCCGGGCCGGATCGGCCAGGATCTTCAACATCGAGGCCAGGTCCTCGGCCTCCTCTCCGCTCAAACCGCCGGCGATCGGGGTGCAGCACATCTCCATGACACGACATATTGACAGACATCGATATATATGGCAATGTCCGATACATCGACGGCTGTGGGAATTATATACTTGACAAACCCAACATGACCCCGTACCGTATGGGGTATGGACGACCTGAACCTTCTGAAGCTGGCCCGCATCTCTGACGAGGAAGCATGGGAACTGGTGGAGAAACTCCGCTGGAATGGGAAGCCGGTCTGCCCGCATTGCGGCAACGACGAGCGTCCGTACCTGCTTGAGAAGACTTCCGGCTGGCGCACCACGAAGGCCGGGAATCCTGCCTACCGTCGTGTGTGGAAGTGTGGAGCCTGCCGGAAGCAGTTCTCGGCTCTCGTCGGGACGATTTTCCACGGCACCCACATTCCGCTCGGAACCTGGCTGACGGCGATCCACATGATGTGCGCCGGGAAGAACGGCGTGAGCGCCCACGAACTGCACCGGCAACTCGGCGTCACCTACAAGACGGCGTGGTTCCTCTGCCACCGCATCCGCGAAGCGATGAAGCGCCCGCCACTCGTCGGGAAGCTCGCCGGGATCGTGGAGGCCGACGAGACGTATATCGGCGGACAGCCACGAGCCGGTCAGATCAAGGACCGAAAAGAGCGGAGGATGTGGGCCGAGCGTAAGGCCAAGGTCGTGACCCTGGTCGAGCGTGACGGTGAAGCACGCAGCTATCACGTCGCCAACGTGACCGGCGAAACCGTGGGCACACTCCTGTCTGACAACGTAGGGCCGGATACCCGTCTGATGACTGACGGCCACCACGTGTACCGCAAGCCGGGAAGCCAGTTCCCATCGCACGAGTGGGTCGAGCACCGTTCAGGCGAGTACGCCCGCGGTGACGTGACCACGAACACGGTCGAAGGGTTCTTCGCTCAGTTCAAGACGAGCCTGGACGGCACGTACCACCACGTGAGCCAAGCCCACCTTCACCGCTACTTGGCCGAGTTCGACTACCGCTATAGCACTCGGAAGATGAGCGATGGTGAGCGGACGGTAAGGGCGATCCAGCAGGCTGCTGGACGGCGACTTAAGTATCAGACGCCAGCGTCCGAATAATGGCTATCGTTATGTATTGACAAGTTCCAGTCCTGGGGACGGGATTCGCACCCGCACGGGCCGTGTGGTCTTCAT
>DATKEC010000065.1:0-13307 GCA_035544575.1 Acidimicrobiia bacterium | reverse complement strand
TTCGGTGGTGGTCGACTCGTCCTCGAAGAAGGCGCCAGTGGCCATATCGATGGCGATCGCAGCTACCAACCCGACGAGCATGAGGACACCCGACGCTGGCGGCAGGATCTTTGCCTTGATGGTCCCGATGGAGAAAAGGATTACCCCAATAGCGAAGGCGGCAAAGCCGAGCATCCACGCCGCATCCACCAGACCGGGCGACTCCTCGGGTGGGTCACCCACAGCCTCCCAGGCGAGGAAGACGATCCCAAGCAGAACCATGATGGCCCCGCCGTAGCGGACCAGCAACGCTCCCCATTTGCCAAACGCGCCGTCGGCTGGTGCCTGGTAGTCGTGGATGCCGGGCATTCCATAGACCATTCCTAGGAAACCGACCAGCATCGCGACCCACAACCAATCGACGGCCGCACTTCCCAAGGAACCGACGATGATCGCAATTCCTGCTATTAGGACCGCGAGGCCTGCCCTCTTGTTCCGCGCCGGCGCTGTGGCGCTGGTCGCGGCGCTCGTGTCCATGCCGCTTCTCCTCTCGGTTGTGGCTCCCCAAAGTTGCCGATATCCGGGGACTCTTCATCGTCACGCTAGCCGCCTGTTCTCATCGACGCTCGAGCTGCGCGGCCCGCCTCCGATGTTGAAACCGGGTGCGAGCGAGGCCCGCGGCCAGGAGCCACAGGTAATGCCCGGCGATCTCCGGCTGAATTCGAGGCGAGACTGAGCCAATCCTGGCGTTCTGTCGTCGCACCGCCGACCGGCGCTGGTGCCTCCTCCTTGTCGAGTACTTCGACACGATGTCGCGCTACGACTCCGATCTCGCCCAAGGCATCGGAAGGCACGCTTCGATCTCGTCCGCGTCGTTCGTTGACAACCCGTATCTCGCGGTGTTATCAAAAGTCCATAGTGGGACAGAAGTCTCACTAGTTGGAACAAGGAGGCACCATGCGGCACGTCCGTAGTACTGGAATGAGGGGATGGCCTGCGTGTCTGGCCGTTCTTGCTCTTGTTCTCGCCGCGTGTTCACCCGGTGACACCGTCGATACGACGACGACGACATCAGGCGAAGACGACGGAACCACGACGACTGTCGGCGAAACTACAGACACGACGGCGCCACCAGACGGAGAGGGCGACGAGCAAGTCGTTCGGTTTCTGATGGCAGAGAACTTCTGGGCTGACTGGACGCCGTATTCGTCCACTGCGCTGAGTCAGAAGCGGCTCGAACGACAGATCTATGACTACTTGGTCGAGTTCTCCACCGGCGACTTGAGTCAGCCCGAGCCGTCTCTCGCCACCGAGTGGACCCAGGTAGACGACACGACATGGGAGTTCAGTCTGCGCGACGACGTGGTGTTCCACGACGGCCAACCCCTGACAGCCGCCGACGTGAAGGCATCCGTCGAACTCGCATCAGGGTTCAGCGGAACCAGCGCGTACGCACTCACTTGGGCGCCGGCTGAAGTCGAGATTGTCGACGATTACACCGTGCGTATCTCGACCGAGGAGCCCTTCGCCCCGATCCTCGCAGAGTTGTGGTGGACGCCGATCGTGTCGGCGGAATGGCTGCAAGGCGATGCGGCTGACCTGGCATCCACGCCGAACGGAACCGGGCCCTTCCGTCTCCTCGAGGACTCAGTGAACGTCAAGACGATGGTCCCGAACGAGACCTACTGGCAGGAACCACCCTTGATTGACGTACTCATTTGGGAGTTCGTCCAGGACCCGCAAACACGGCTGAACGCGCTCCTCTCCGGTCAGGCGCACGCTATCGATCGGGTCCCGCCAGAGCACCTCGAGACCATCGAGGACGAAGAAGGCGTCGAGTTGCTCGGAGTGACCGGCATCGAGTCCGTCAATCTGTACGTTCGACCAGGACGGTTCCCGATCTGGGATGAGAACGCAGACTTCCGTCGAGCGGTCAACTTGTCCTTCGATCGAGGTCCGCTTGTCGACAATCTCGTGATGGGCTCGGCGTCCGTCGCAGGAAGTTTCCTACCGACGAACACCATGTTCTACCAAGAGCAGTCGCCACCATTCACCGCATCTCCGGACGCGGCGAGGGCGGCATTGGAAGCGGCGGGTTTGCCAGATGGTGGACCAGAGTTCGAGATCTGGGTTGCTGAGGGATTCCTCCCAAGGGCGGTTCCCGTGGCCGAGGCGATCGCCGCTCAGATGCGGGAGATCGGGCTCAAGCCGACCGTGGTCACGAGTGACGTGGCGGGCCTCATCGACGACGCGTTCAGTGAAACTGGCACCGGCGCCATGTATCACCTCAGTTGGGCCTCGGCCGGAGACCCAAACCAGGCTGCCGCCGTCTATTCGTCGGCCTTCGCCTGGTACTTCGGAGACGAAGTGCTCGATGGTCTCATCGCGCAGGGACGCACGACACTCGACAGCGCCGAGCGAGCAGCGGTGTATGCCGAGTTGCAGAGTCACATGTGGGAGCAGGCGTGGCACGTTCCGTTGTACAACTCGGACTTCACGCTGGGCATCTCCAGTGATCTAGAAGGCGTGCTCGTTCAGCCGAATGGGTTCCGCACCGACTTCTATCGGGCCTCCCTCAACGGCTGATTGGATGAACTCGAGTGCCTCGAGTCCGGGTTCTGGCGGATGAGGGGGAAGTACCTCCTCATCCGCCTCACCCAGATGGTGCTTGTGGTCCTGGCGGTCATGACCATCGTCTTTGTCGTGCTGCGTGTCGCGACCGGCGACCCCGCCAGGCTCGCTAACCCGCCGGGCACCCCTGAAGACATCATCGCCCAGACGCGTGAGCGCATCGGGACGGACGTTTCTCTCGGTATGCAGTACGTCAACTACGTCTGGGATGCTGTCCGCGGCAATCTGGGGACCTCATTTCGAGGCTCGCAGTCGGTCTCGAGCGCAGTCTTCTCCGCGCTCCCGAACACTCTGAGTCTGGCTGGGATCACGATCGTCATCTCGGCGACGATCGCGGTGGTCTTCGGTGCCCTTGCCGCCCGACGCCCTGGACGATTGCTGGATCGGGCGGTCCTCGTCTATGCCGCGATAGCCCAGGCGACGCCGGCTTTCTGGCTCGCGGTGGTTCTCGTCCTCGTCTTCTCGGTGAGGCTTCGCTGGTTCCCCGCGATCGACATGACAGGGTGGCGGAGCTTTGTTCTGCCGGTGACAACGCTCGTTCTGAGCCTCAGCCCAATTCTGGTTCGAACGTCGCGGCAGTCGTTCATCGAAACGCTCAGCGAGGATTACATCAAGGCGGCGCGTTCGCGCGGCCTCCCGAGTTGGCGGGTCTTTGCGGTGCACGGTGTGAAGGCGGCGTCGCTTCCGCTCATCACCATTATCGGCCTCCAACTCGGATACCTGCTGGCTGGTGCCGTCGTCGTGGAGGCAATCTTCAACTGGCCGGGGATCGGCAAGCTGATTCTCGACTCGCTGGCCAGCCGGGACTTTCCGATGATTCAAGGAGGGGTACTCGTCGCCGCGGTCGTGTTCGTCGTCATCAATTTCTTCGTCGACATGCTCTATGCGGTGCTCGATCCACGTGTCCGGGTGGCTCGAGCATGACCGATGTCCTCGGACAGCTCGAGTCTGCGCCCGCCGGGTCCCCACGACCGGTCGGTTGGCGGATGCTGGCGGCCAGCCCTCTCACGATGGTCGGTCTCCTGGGTGTCATCGGAATCCTCGTGGCGGCACTGTTCGCGCCAGCCCTAGCGCCGGCGGATCCAGGAGCTCAGGATCTCACCAACATCCTCGCTCCTCCCTTCTGGGACGAAGACGGGTCGTCGGCCGCGTTGCTTGGCACCGATGGACTTGGGCGGGATGTCTTGAGCCGGCTCCTGTATGGAGCGAGGAACTCCCTGGTGATCAGTGTCGCGGCGATGCTGTTGGGCGCGAGCGTCGGCCTTGCGACTGGACTGTTCGCTGGGTTCTTCGGTGGACGTGTCGACTCAGTCATCATGCGTCTTGGCGACGTGCAACTGGCGTTTCCGTTCATCCTCCTCGCGATCGCTGTGCTCGGCGTGGTGCCGAATCGGAGTGCCTGGCATCTGATCATCGTGCTCGGAATCCCCGGATGGATCATCTATGCCCGAGTCGTCCGCAGTCGGGTCCTTGCGGAGAAGGAAAAGGATTACGTGGCGGCGGCTCGTGCCATCGGTGCGTCGAAGTGGCGCCGGCTGTTCCGATATGTCGTGCCGTCCGTTTGGCAGGTCGTGCCCGTCATCGCTCTCTTGGATGTGGGCTTTCTCATCATCATGGAATCGACGCTCAGCTTCCTCGGCCTCGGACTCCCGCCACCGGCAGCCACGTGGGGAGGAATCCTCGCCGAGGGCCGGAGGAACATGGTTGTGTCGACGTGGCTCCCGATCCTTCCCGGATTGGCGATCGTCGCCACCGTGTTGAGCATCAACCTCCTGGGAGATGGCATCGCTTCGGTCTTCGACACCAATGTGGTCCGAGGCGGATTCCGCCGGATCATCCCGAAAGGCGCAGGACAGCCAGCCTTACAGCCCGCTGATCAGGCGCTCCTCGACGTGCGAGATCTTGGAGTCACCTTTCCGACAAGGGCAGGGTCGATACGGGCCATCACGGGGGTCTCGTTCGATATGGCCCATGGTGAGACTCTGGGAGTCGTCGGCGAGAGCGGCTCCGGCAAGTCCGTGACCGGATCGGCGATCATCCAGTTGATCGATCCACCGGGACGGATTTCTTCGGGAGAGATCTGGGTCGAGGGCGAGGACGTCACGAGGGTGAACGATCGGCGGATGCGGCAATTGCGCGGTCGCTCTATCGGGATGATCTTCCAGAATCCTGCGGCGTCGCTCAACCCCGTGTTGAGTGTCGGCTATCAGCTCCGGGAAGGGCTGAGATCGGTCGGAGTGCCTCGACGGGAGGTCGTCTCGACCGTTCGCCGCATTCTGACGACAGTCGGCATCCCTGATCCCGATCGAGTGGTGCGCCAATACCCGTTCCAGCTGTCGGGCGGAATGAACCAAAGGGTGATGATCGCAATGGCGCTGGCGGCGCGTCCTCAACTGCTGATCGCCGACGAGCCGACAACCGCTCTGGACACCACGACCCAGGCCCAGATCTTGACCGAGCTCGTCGAACTCACCGATCAACAAGACATCAGCCTGTTGCTGATCACTCACGACATTGCACTTGTCTCAGAGTATGCCGATCGCGTGCTGGTGCTCTACGCGGGGAAGGTGTGCGAGATCGGACCTGTTGAGAGCGTCATCTCAAGTCCCGCGCATCCCTATACGAAGGCCCTCCTGGAGTCAGTGCCGCGAGTTGACGCCACGGGTGATCGCCTGGAGCCGATTCCCGGAGAGCTGCCGGATCCGAGCATCGTGCGAACCGGTTGCCCGTTCGCGCCCCGGTGCAGAGACGTCATGGAGTTGTGCCACTCCGTGGATCCGATGCTGACCGCGATCGAGCAAGGCCACCACGCGGCGTGTCACCTGTGGAGCGAGGTGGAGGTGGTCGGATCGTGAGCTTGTTGGAAGTGCGCGAACTTTCCAAGACCTTCGAGGTCCGGGGGCGAGGCTTCGGTCGTGGCGTTGGCCAACTACGAGCGGTGGATGGCGTCTCCTTCGATATCGATGCCGGAGAGACTCTTGGTCTGGTCGGTGAGAGCGGGTGTGGAAAGTCGACGTTGGGGCGTGCTGTCGTTCGGCTTCTTGAACCGAGCGGGGGAGTGGTCCGCATCGGTGGAGTTGCGCACGAATCTGACGACCCTCGGCTGCGACGGTTGGCTCAAATCGTGTTTCAGGATCCCTACACCTCGTTGCCACCAAAGATGCGAATCGGTCGGGTCATCGCCGAACCTCTGCGAATCCATGGCATCGTGGCCGAGGGCGAGGTGTCTGACAGGGTCGAGCGCCTGATGCTGGACGTGGGCCTCAAGGCAGATCTTGCCGGGGCGTATCCGCACGAGCTTTCCGGCGGTCAACGGCAGCGGGTCGGGATTGCCCGGGCACTCGCGGTAGAGCCGGAGCTGATAGTGGCAGACGAGGCGGTCTCGGCACTCGATGTCTCCGTGCAAGCCCAGATCCTGAACCTGTTGCGCGATCTGCAGTCCCGGTACGGCATCGCCTACCTCTTCATCTCCCACGACCTAGGCGTAGTGCGGTACATGAGTCACCGCATCGCCGTCATGTATCTCGGCAGGATCGTTGAACTCGGACCTTCGGCAGAGGTGGTGAAGGATCCTCTTCATCCATACACCCGCGGTCTCCTGGCGTCAGTGCCGACCCTTCACACCGGGCGTCCAACGGTTCGCATACAGGCCGAACCGCCCAACCCCGTCGACCCGCCGACTGGCTGCTCCTTTCATCCCAGATGCCCCATAGCCCGGGATGTCTGTGCCCAGGATTCGCCTCCCCTCACCGAGTGGAAGTCGGGCCACTGGGCTGCCTGCCACTTTGCGCTCGACGATCACGGCGTGCAGAGCAATCAGAATGATCCAGGAGACCAGTCATGACCAAGCCTCGGATCGCGGTGATCGGACTGGGGTTCATGGGGGCGCGATGGTCGCGGACGCTCAAGGAAAACGAGTCGATCGACCTGGCCGTGGTGTCCGACGTTCGCGAGCACGTTGGGAAGGAGTTCGCGGATCTCTACGGTGCTGAATTCGTCGTCGATCCGCTCGATGCGGCGTCACGTTCCGACATCGACGGTGTTGTCGTGTGCACCCCTGAGCACCTCCATGTTGCGGTCGCCGTCGCGGCGATCGAGGCGGGCACACCAGTCGCAATCGAGAAGCCGATCGCGCACACAGTGGCCGCTGCAGAGCAGATCCGCGACTCCGCAGAGCGCGCTGGGGTCCCGGTCCTCGCCGGTCACATTCTCCGGTTCGAGCCTCGCTACGCGGCGATACGTACTGCAATCGAGCGAGGTGAGATCGGTGAAGTCCAGGCGGTCCGAAGTGAACGGATCGGGCTTGTGGCCGATCAGCAGATTCTCGGCGGCCGAACTTCGGTTTCGCTCTATTACGGGGTGCATGAGTTCGACATCGCTCGTTGGTACGCGGGTGATGTCGAGTCGGTGTGGGCGGCGAGGAGTTCGGGTGTCGTCTCTGCGGCTGGGTTTGACGTCGAGGACTTGTACTCCGTCGGGTTGGTGTTCGAATCCGGAGCCCACGGCACGGCGATGATCGGATGGTCGTTGCCAGCTCGAACTCCGGGTTATGGGGTCGCCGGGTTCACGGTCATCGGGAAAACCGGCATGCTCCAGGTTCGGCAAGGAGACACGGGCTATCTCAAGGTCCTGGCGGACGGCCCGGCGGACGACGATGTCCACTACTCGCCGGTCATCCACGGCGCGATGTATGGCGCGATACACATCGAGGTCGACCACTTCACACGCGTGGTGAAGGGAGAAGCCGATCCAGTCTGCTCCGCCTCCGATGGGGCGGAAGCGGTGCGAATCGCTCTGGCGATGGAGCGGTCTGCTGATGCCGGCCAGGCAGTGGTGCCGTGAGCAGCGACTCTCGTTACTCCGTTCGCTCCGTCCTTCGGGTCTTCGACCTGTTGGATCTGTTGCGAGAGCGTCCTGCGGGCGCGACGCTGACACAGCTGACCGGGTTGGCCGACATGCCGAAGAGCTCAATGTTTCGCTACCTCGCCACCATGGAGTCGCGTGGGTACGTCGAGCGTGACAAGTCGAGTGGTGTCTATCGGCTAGGAGTCGCGTTTCTGGCGAACGAGTCTCAGCATCTTGGTGTCTTGGCCCGCACGGCCCGACCGAGGCTCGAACGTTTGCGGGACCAGTTCGACGAAACGGTGAACCTCGGCGTACTCGACGGAACCCGAGTGGTCTACTTGGAAATTGTCGAGAGCACGCGCAGTATGCGATTCGTTGCCCGGAAGGGTGACAAGGAGCTCGTTCACTCGACGGCTCTGGGCAAGGCGATCACGATCATGCTCACCGACGATGAGATTCGCGCCATTCTCGCTGCTGAGGGCATGCCCAGACGTACCGATCGCACCATCACCGATCCCGGCGTGTTCATCGACGCGATCCGTGCGGCGCGATCGGACGGCTATGCGATCGACGACGGCGAGAACGAGGCAGCCGGCCGCTGTGTGGCGGTCCCCCTTGTCGGAGTCCTTCCCAGGGCAGCTATCAGCTTGAGCGCTCCCAGCGCCAGGTTCTCCGATCGGCAGAGCAAGGAAGCGGCGATGGTGCTCAGAGAAGTGGCGCGATCGATCACCGAGGAGATCTCATGAATGAACTTGCGCTGATGACGACCGACGAGGCAAGGAGTGCTCTCGACACTGCACGCATCGCGGTACTGCCCGTGGGCTCGCTCGAACAACATGGACCGCATCTGCCGCTCGACACAGATGCTGCCGTCGCCGATGCCCTCGCTCGTCGGGTTGCCGAGGGCCTGGGCGACGAAGCGGTCCTCTGTCCGCTCGTGGGGTATGGGCTCTCTGAGCACCACCTTGGGTTCGCGGGGACTCTCACGCTTCGCCCCGCGACGTTCATGGCAGTCGTCGAAGACGTCATCACAAGTCTCCACCATCACGGAATCGGTCGGGTACTCGTAGTGAACGGCCACGGCGGCAACATCGATGCGCTGCGACTCGTAGCGCGTCAGCTGAGGCGCGACACGGGCGTCATGGTGGCCTCTGTGATGTGGGCAGTGTTGGCGGCAGACGTCGCTGCCGAGGTGGCGATCAGTGACAGCTACGGACACGCCTGTGAGGTTGAGACTTCCGTTGCAATGGCACTCTTCGGCGATCGCGTGCGCCTCGATCTGCTCGACCAACCCCGAGAGCGACGGTCGCACGATGAAATGACGGATCCGCCACGGGGGGTCGTCGATGAGCCGGTGTGGTTCCACGAGTGGACCACCGACGGCGCGATCGGCAGCCCTTCTGCAGCCGACGCAGCCGGCGGAGAGGCAATCGTCGACACCTTTGTCGATCGGGCGGTGGCATACGCCCGACGCATGGTCGATCGCCCGATCCCGGGAATGACATGACTCTTCACGAAATGCAACTTCTTATTGGGGACCGCTGGGTTGACGGCGGCGACGGTGATCCGGGTGTGCTCGTCAGCCCCTCCACCGGCGACCAGATTGCGTTTGTCCACCGAGCCGGAGCGGCCCAACTCGACGCCGCAGTAACTGCGGCGTGGGAAGGACACCGTCGGTCCGCGGCACTCACTGCATTCGAGCGAGCCGCTCTCACCCATCGTGTTGCCGACTTGATCGAGGAGCGTGCTTCGGTGATCGCCCACGACCTTGCCCTTGAGAACGGCAAGCCGCTGGCGAGTGAAGCCGTCGGCGAGGTAATGGCAGCGGTCGAGATGTTCCGCGACGCGGCGGAGGGTGTGAAGCGCCTGGAGACATCGATCATTCCGACGAGCGATGCCGATAAGCGCGTCCTGACAATCCGCCAACCACATGGGGTGTACGGACTTCTCACCCCATGGAACTTCCCCGCCACGATCCCCAGCGAGTATCTCAGCGCGGGTCTCGCCACAGGCAACGGAATGGTGTGGAAACCATCCGAACTCACCCCCCTCACCGCCGCTCACATTGCGCAGTGTTTCATCGATGCCGATGTTCCGCCGGGTGTGGTCAACCTGATTTGTGGCGACCCGGTGAGGATCGGCGGCGGCATTGCCTCCCACGACGGGATAACGGCTATCGGGCTCACCGGCAGCAGCCGGACCGGAGCGATCGTCGCCAAGGCAGCTGCAGGAAAGCCGATGCTCCTCGAGTTGGGAGGGAACTCCCCGGTTGTCATCTACGACGACGCCGACCTGGACACCGTCATCTCGAAGCTCGGATTCGGGTGCTTCGCCAACGCCGGCCAGATCTGTGACTCAGTCGAACGCATCCTCGTACACCGGTCGATTCACGACGAAGTGGTCGCTGGTCTGGTCGCAGAGGCAGAGAAGGTGAGGCTGGGATCTCCGTTCGACGATGAGACCACCATGGGACCGGTCATCTCGGAGTCAAGCGCTGCGCGGATCGATTCCCAACTGGCTGATGCAGTCTCGCAGGGAGCCGAGATCGTGGCTGGCGGTTCCCGAGCATCCGGGCATCCCACTTCGCTCTTCTATCAGCCGACAGTGCTTCGCGGGATGCGGCCGGGCATGACGATCGAGTCGGAGGAGACTTTCGGGCCGGTGGCCGCCTTCATGACTTTCGAGTCCGACGATGAGGCGATAGCTGCGGCGAACCGTTCAACGACGGGGCTCGTGGGCAGTGTCTTCACTCGTGACATCGGTCGAGCGATTCGAACGGCCGAAGCGCTCGAGACCGGGGTCGTCAATGTCAACGAGACAACCGCCTATTGGCAGCCGCATACGCCCTTTGGTGGCTTCTCAGGAAAGCGCAGCGGCATCGGCCGACTCGGCGGACGATGGACGCTCCTCGAGATGACCCAAGTCAAAACCATCAATTTGGATATCGGCCGAGGGCAGTCGGCTTTTCGATCAAGGAGGACTCAATGAACACGCCCACCTCGTTCGCGACAAGTCGGTCTAGCGAACTCGCGCAAAGCGCGCGCTCGGTGCTGCCCGGCGGCGTGAACTCCAATGTGCGCCTTCTCGGCGAGCCGGTCCTTTTCGAATACGGCAAGGGTGCGAGGCTGGTCGATGTCGATGGAAACGAGTACGTCGACTACCTCCTCGGTCAAGGTCCCAACTTTCTCGGCCATGCTCCCGATCGGGTCCTCGAGGCGGTAGAAGCCGCCACGAGACATGGAAATGGTCTTCGGTGCCCAGCATCGATATGAGTTGGAAGCAGCCGAGAAGATGCTCGAGGCGCTCGGCTGGGCCGACCAGATCCGAATCGGGCTGTCGGGAACCGAGTGCGTGCAGGCAGCAATTCGTTTGGCGCGCGCAGTCACCGGCAGGGAAAAATTCGTCCGGTTCGCAGGTCATTATCACGGTTGGCTGGACAACGTCCTCGTCGCCGAGGAAAACGGCCGCGCAGTCCCAGTGAGCGCCGGCCAACTCGCGTCGCATCTCGCTGACTCGATCATGCTTCCCTGGAACGATCTGGATGCGTTGACCCGGACTCTCGACCTTCACGGTGATCAGATCGCCGCCGTGATCATGGAACCCGTCATGTTCAACATCGGCTCCATCGAGCCGGAGTCCGGGTATCTCGAGGGTGTGCGTGTCGCTTGCGATCGCCACGGGTCGTTCTGATTTTCGATGAGGTGATTTCCGGATTCCGTGTGGCTCTGGGCGGAGCGGTCGAGCGATACGGGGTCAGACCCGATCTGGCGACCTACGGCAAGGCCATGGCGGGCGGATGGCCCGTGGCGGCGCTTGCCGGATCTAGACCGATGATGGAGCGGTTCGGGACCGGCGAAGTGAACCACTCGGGACTTTCAATGCCTCCGTCATGGCTTGTGCCGCCATGATCGCGACCATCATGCTCTCCCAGGACCCCCCATACGAACCCCTGGAGGACCTTGGATCTCGTTTGATGAAAGGTCTCACCAGCCTCGCTTCTGACCACGGCATCGCTTTGAACGTTCAGGGCTTACCGATCGCCTTCCACGCCGGTTTCGGTGCAGGTCCCGTCCGCTCCTACGGCGAACTCAGGCGGTTGGACGCGAGCAGATACGTCGAGTTCTCCCGCGTTCTGATCTCCCAAGGTGTTTGGGTGGCCGGGCGTGGAATTTGGTATCTGTCCACTGCGCATGACGACGCGGACGTCGATTTGACGCTGGAGCGGGTGGACGAAGCGATGCGGGTGTTCAGCGGATGACTCGGATTGGCATCGTCGGGATGTGGCAGGAGACGAACACCTACTCGTCCCACTCGACGACCTTGGAGGATTTCGCCGCATTCGAGCTTCTGGAAGGATCGGCCATCGTCGACCACCACTCGGACACAGAGTCTGTGATCGGGGGATTCTTGGCTGGAACGGGTCATGAGGTCGTCCCGGTCTTCTCGGCACGTGCGTGGCCGAAGGTCACGTCGCTGGGGAACAGGATCGCCTCGGTCCCCGCCAGCCGCTCGGCGGACCCGTCCGAGTTCACCCGGTACACCCTCCGGGTGGACGGATCTGTCAGCCCGGTGGCCAGGTTGAAGCCGCCGGCCGCTACGAAGAGGGTGCCGTCCGCGTCGAGCTTCAGTCCGGCCGGGGCGGCGCCTGGGGGAAGCTGGGCATGGACCGACTGGGCTCCGTCCTGGTCGATCCGGCGGATCTGGTCTAGCAGGGGCATGCTCACATAGAGGTTGCCGGTCTTGTCGGAGGCTATTCCTTCCGGGGACTCAAGGGCCGCCGGGTCGAAGGCCACCAGGGTTTCCGACATGATCAGCCGTCACCGCCGGCGCGGCCATCACAAGCATCAGTGCCGCCAGGCAACCCAAGGTGGCAAGCCGCCCGCCGCGACTCGGTCCACTTCCGTTCCTCATGACCACTCCTTCGCTTTCGTCGCACCAAGCATGAGTGGAGCCCTAACGAACCGCTAGCTCCTTCAACCGGGCCCGGTCGGGGTCGGACGGGGTAGATTCGAAAGGCAGATCTCGTTGGAAGCCGAATGGACTTTCGCATCCTGGGACCCTTGGAGGTCATCGACGGCCAAGGCGCCTCGATCCGGTTGCCGGGTGGGCACGGACGGTCTCTCTTGGGCATTCTGCTCCTCAACGCCGGCCGGGTGATCTCCACCGATCGCCTGATCGACGAGCTCTGGGGCGAAGAGCCACCGCCGACCGCCACCACCGCATTGCAAGGGCTGGTCTCCCGTCTCCGCAAGGCGCTCCAGCCTTCCGATGACGGCATGCCCAGCGTCATCCAGACCCACCCGCCGGGATATCTCCTGGCGATCGAGCCCCACCAACTGGACTCGAAGCGGTTTCGACGGGCCCTGAAAGAAGCGGCCGATCGGCCGGCGCTGCAGCGGTCGGAGATACTTCGGCAGGCACTCGACACCTGGAGGGGCCCGGCGCTGATCGATTTCAATTACCAGCCTTTCGCTCAGGCCGAGATCACTGCCCTCGAAGAGCGCCGCCTCGCCGCCCTCGAGGACATGATCGACGCCGATTTGGAGTTGGGCAGGCACGGCGAGGTGGTGGCCGAGCTCGAGACGCTCGTGGCGGAGCATCCGCTCCGGGAGCGGTCCTGGAACCAGCTCATGCTCGCTCTCTACCGTTCCGGCCGCCAGGCGGACGCCCTCGACGCCTACCGCCGCCTCCGCCGCACGCTGGTGGAGGACCTCGGGATCGAGCCCGGGCGGACGACCCAGGACCTGGAGGGCGCCATCCTGCGACAGGACCCCCAGCTCGACTTTTCGCCGCTCTCACCGGTGGATGCCGCCTCCCCCGACACCGGTACCTGGCTCCCACCCGGACGCAAG
>DATKEC010000064.1:0-6380 GCA_035544575.1 Acidimicrobiia bacterium | reverse complement strand
GAGGAGTAGCCCGAGAGTCGCTAGGGAACGGATCGTGATGCGTCGAGACCTCGAGAAGTTGGCGACGCTCGCCGGCGCATCCCGTGGTGACATCGTGGAGGGACTCTAACGATGTCACCCATGCCTTGGACCCACGGGAATCCGAGATCGTCATCAGCGGGAGATCGCACCGCGCCACTCTCCGCTCGTCCAGGAAGCCTGGATTACCATGGGCGACTGGACGATCTGTCCGCCAGGCGCGCGCCGCGGGGGTGCAAACGATGGGTTGCGATATCGACCCCACAGGAATCGAGGGGCACGACGAGTGTTTGCTCGACGACCACCACCGGCAACCCGATGTCAGCATCCACCGGGTGGCGCGGAAGACGCATGTTGTACAAAGACTGGGCATTTCTGTCCTCGACGTCGAAGACGGTCTGGTGGTGCCACGTGTCGAGATCCGCGCTCGAAGCCACGAGAACCGACGACGCGCTGCGGTCCAGGCGGGAAACCCCCACGTACACTTCCATGGTTTCGCCGTTGAGTGCGATCGTGGGACGTTTCAGGTCATCGCCCGGCACCGGGCCGTAGTAGTCGTCGGAATCCCCGTCCGGTCTCAGTCAGAATCGCGGAACGTCATCCTGGCGACCTCTTGCGCTGGGCGTCGGCCACCGCATACGCGGTCAGGTTCACCACATCTCCCACCTCGGCATCACGCTGGAGGACATGGACCGGTTTGGCGAGGCCACTCAGTATCGGTCCGATGACTTCGGCGTCACCGAGATGATGTAGCAGCTTGTAGGCGGCGTTGCCTGCGGTGAGGTTCGGGAAGACCAGCACGTTCGCCGCCCTCTGCAACGGCCCGTGGGGGCGGCGAGCCCGCACGAGATCGCCGACCACCGCGGTGTCGGCTTGCATCTCTCCGTCGACCGCAACATCGGGGCGCATCTCGCGGAAACGCTCCACGGCCATGCGGACCCTGGCTGGCTCCTCGCCCAGTGCCGAACCGAAATCCGAGTAGCTCAGGAACGCCACTCGTGCCTCGCGATCGAACTGCTCCTCGGCAATCTCGACTGCCCCGGCCGCGATCTCGGCGAGCTGGTCGGCGGTGGGCTCGATGTTCACCGCACAGTCGGTGAAGAAATACGGCGTGCCCTTGGCGAGCACGACGTAGAGCGCTGAAGCGATGGTTCGGCCCTCTTCTAGCTTGATGATCTGGAGAGCGGGACGGATCGTCTCGGGATAGAACGTCGTCAAACCGCCGATGAGGGCGTCGGCGTCGCCCTGCTCCACCATGAGCGATGCGAACACGTTCGTGTCGAACACCGCACGCTCGGCCGTGGCCAGGGACATGCCTTTGTGCCCTCGCAGCTCCTCGAGCCGGGTGGCGTATCGCTGTCGCAAGGCAGATTCCGTGACGGGATCGAGCACTGTCATCCCGTCCAACGGGATACGCAGCTCCGTGGACAGCTCCTTGATGACGCCAGTGTCGCCCAGAAGAATCGGGCTGCCGATCCCCTCGTCGAGCACCCTCCGGGCGGCACGGATGATGCGGAGGTCGTCACCGTACGGATACACCACCTTCTTTGGCGTCCGCTTGGCACGGACCGTGATGGATTGGATCAGGCCGTAGCTCGCCTGGAACCGGGCACGCAACGCGTCGCGATATGCCTCGATGTCCTCCAACGGCAGTCGGGCGAGTCCCTCCTCGGTTGCCTTCATTGCCACCGCTGGGGCCACCGTCCACAACACCCTGGGGTCGAAGGGCTTGGGAATGAGGTAGTCGCGGCCGAACGAGAGCTGATCGAGGTCGTACGCCTTGAGGACCGACTCCGGCACCGGCTGGCGGGCGAGCTCGGCCAGCCCGCGCGCTGCGGCGATCTTCATGCCCTCGCTGACCCCCTTCGCCCGGACATCCAATGCGCCCCGGAAGATGAACGGGAAGCCGAGCACGTTGTTGACCTGGTTGGGGAAGTCGGATCGCCCGGTGGCGACGATGGCATCGGGCCGGGCGTCCTTGGCGTCGTCATACGTGATCTCCGGATCTGGGTTGGCGAGGGCGAAGACGATCGGATCGACTGCCATCGACGCAACCATCTCCTTGGTGACCGTGTCGGCCACGGACACGCCCACGAAGGCGTCGGCGCCCCTCAGGGCGTCCTCCAGCGTGCGGGCGCCGGTGTCACGCACGAACTCGAGCTTGATTCCGCTGAGATCGTCCCGCTCGGAGTGGATCACGCCCTTGCTGTCGAGCATCAGCAGGTTCTCGGTACGAACCCCGAGTTCCCGGAAGAACCGCGCCGTGGCGATTCCCGCCGCGCCGGCGCCGCTGAAGACGACTTTGACGTCGCCGATCTCCTTGCCAATGAGGTCGAGTGCGTTGATGAAGGCGGCGCCACCGATGATCGCCGTGCCGTGCTGGTCGTCATGGAACACCGGGATGTCGAGGCGCTCGCGCAAGGTGGCTTCAATGTGGAAACAGTCCGGCGCCCTGATGTCCTCGAGATTGATCCCTCCCACGGTCGGCTCGAGCAACTCACAGAAGCGGATGATGTCCTCGGGATCCTCCGAGGCGACCTCCAAGTCGTAGACGTCGATGTCCGAGAAGCGCTTGAAGAGGACCGCCTTGCCCTCCATCACCGGCTTGCTGGCGAGCGGACCGATGTTGCCGAGCCCGAGAACGGCCGTGCCGTTCGAAACCACGGCCACGAGGTTGCCCCGGTTGGTGTACTTGAAGGCATCCAGGGGCTCAGCGGCGATGGCGAGACACGGCTCCGCGACACCGGGCGAGTAGGCCAGGCTGAGATCGGCCTGGGTCGCCGTCGGCTTCGTCGGCCGAATCTCCAACTTTCCGGGCCTTCCACGCTGGTGGTAGTCGAGCGCTTCGCTGAAGGTTGACTCGGACATGTCTCCTCGGGATGAATTCGCGATTCCGTTGACCCTACCGCCGCCGTTCTCGACCCCGGCGGGATCCGAGGCCACGTCGATTCGTATCCGCCGACGAAGCTGGCAGACTCGCATCCGCGATGGCAGACGAACGCTACGAGAACGGATACCGAATCCTCGCCGGCTGGCGGGTCGGCGCACCACCGGACGAGAACACCACGCGGTCGGGTCTGCTGGTGCCGGTCGGCACCAAGGAGGGCAACGACGCGTTGGCCTTGATCGACGTCAAGACCGGCCAACGATTCTGGGCTGTTCCAAGCGGAGCCTGGCGGTTCCTGTGGCCTCCGACGGGAAAGCCCGTGGTGGCGGTCCGGGAGTCTCAGATCATCGCCGAAGAGGAACCCGGTCACGTCGGGGACGAAGGCCAGTACCTCTGAGGACCGCCGTCGTGAAAATCCACAGTGCACAATCCCGGCGGGTCGATAGCGTGGGACTGTGACATACGACCATCAGGGCCGAACCGGCAGGCGGCTCACCGCGACCGTCACCGACCTCGACGTCGCCGTCCAGAAGGCATTTCTCGTCGGGGTCCAGCTGCCCGACCACGACACGATCGAGTCCGAGCGTTCCCTCGACGAACTCGCCCTGCTCACCGATACGGCCGGTTCCGAGCCTGTCGGCATGGAGCTGGTCCGCCGCGACGCCCCTGACGCGGCGTGGTTCATCGGCTCGGGAAAGGCAGAGGAACTGGCGATGATCACCCAAGCCCTCGACGTCGATGTCGTCGTCTTCGACAATCCGCTGAGTCCGGCCCAGCAGCGCAACCTCCAGAAACGCTTCGAGTGCGACGTGGTGGATCGCGAAGCACTCATCCTCGACATCTTCGCCCAGCACGCGTCCAGCCGTGAGGGAGCCATCCAGGTGGAACTGGCTCTGCTGCGCTATCGGCTTCCCCGACTCCGTGGGCTCGGCCTGCAACTCTCGAGACAGGGCGCGGGCTCAGGCATCGCCAACCGTGGTCCGGGCGAAACCAGGCTCGAGACCGACCGCCGGCGAATCGAGATCCGCATCTCGAAGCTGGAACGCCAACTCGCCGCCCTGTCAAAGACCCGTACCACCCAACGCAAGGCCCGTCGTCGCGCCGAGATCCCGCAGGTGGCCGTGGTCGGCTACACCAATGCCGGTAAGTCCACGCTGCTCAATCGGTTGACCGCCGCGGACGTACTCACCGAGGATCGCCTGTTCGCGACGCTCGACTCGACGGTGAGAAAGGCGGAACTGCCCGACGGGAGGCGCATCCTGCTGTCGGACACCGTGGGATTCATCCGACGCCTCCCGCACAATCTCGTCGAGGCGTTCCGGTCGACGCTGGAGGACACACTGGAAGCGACTCTGCTGTTGCACCTGGTCGACGCCTCCGACCCGGATCCGGACGGACAGATCAAAGCGGTCCACGTCGTCCTCGAAGAGATCGGCGCACGGGACCTACCGGAGGTGATCGTCTTCAACAAGATCGACGCCGCCGACAATGCGTCCCTCGGCCGCTTGCGCAACCTGCATCCGGAGGCTGCGTTCATCTCGGCCACGACGGGAGAGGGAGTGGCCGAGCTCCTGGCAATGATCGCAGAGCGGCTGGCCGAGGGCAGCGTTGTCCTCCGCCTTCAAATCCCGTACACCCGTTCGGACCTGATCGCGTCCGCGCACCGTGTCGGGGAGGTCCTGGCCGAAAAGCACGAAGACACGGGCACGATCCTCGAGGTGCGACTCGACAGCGCCGACATCGGGACCTTCACCGAGTTCGCTCTCCCCGCCTGACGCCGAATCGAACGCCAGTTCAGCCGGCGCGGGCGGCGGCCACGGCAGCACCCACGATCCCCGCCTCGTTCTCCAGTTGGGCGGGCAGGGTTTCGACAGCCGTCGTGAGCACATGTCCCCAGCTCGCCCACTTGCGGCTCACACCCCCACCGAGGATGAAGAGATCCGGTGAAAAGACCCGGTCGAAATGGATGAGCAGCTGATCGACGCGGCGCGCCCACTCCTCCCAGGTGAGATCCTCCTGGCGTCTCACCTTGGCGGCAGCCCAACGTTCGACGGGCGCATGGCCCTCGAAATGGCTGTGTCCGAGCTCGGTGTTCGGAACGAGAACCCCGTCGACGAACAGTCCCGAGCCGATCCCGGTGCCGAACGTGAGGACCAGAACCACACCGGCCCTCCCCCGACCCGCACCGAACTCCATCTCTGCGATCGCGGCCGCGTCGGCGTCGTTGAAGACATGGAACGACAGTCCGGTGCGTTCCTCGAAGAGGGCGTCAGCGTCGGTACCCACCCAAGAAGCATCGACGTTCGCCGCGCTCAACGTGACGCCTCGCCGGACGATCGCCGGAAACGTGCAACCGACGACGCCATGGTGATCGAAATGCCGGACCATTTCGGCGACGACGCCTGCCACCGCGTCCGGCGTCGAAGGCTGCGGCGTGTCGATCTTGTGCCGCTCGGCGAGCAGCGCACCCGTCGCTACCTCGACGAGGTTGCCCTTGATGCCGGAGCCACCGATATCGATGCCGAGTACGGACATCAGCCGAGAATAGAGCCGGGGGTCAGTGGAGCGAGCGGGCGATTCTCTCGACCCCGAGAGGAAGCGACTCGATGGGTGTGGCCGCGAAGCACACTCGGAACAGACCGGGATCGGACGACCGACTGGCCGCCCCTGGAGTGAGATTCACCCCGTTGTCCACCATGCGTCGCCACAACTGCCTTTCGGCGTCGAAGGTCGGCTCCGCCAGTTCAGCGCGGAGGTCGATCATCAGGAAGAAGCCGGCCTGTCCCCGCTTGTGCGCGATTCCCGCTCGTTCGAGGGCCGTCGTGACCACGTCGTGAGCGCGGCGAAGTCGCTGCGGCATCTCAGCCAGGTATCGATCTGTCCAGTCGTGGTCAGCGAGGAGCTCGGTGACCAGGTGCTGGGTACGACCCGAGACGCCTGACCAGATCGCCTGACCGGTCACCGCGTTGCCCAGGCGTTCGTTCTCGGTGATGAGCACGCCACACCTGAGTCCGCTCACGGCAAAGTCCTTCGAGACGGCCCAGATGACATGGACGTCGTCGCCGAGGCCCGTGAGGGCGGCGACACTCGTGAATGCCGAACCGTCGTGCACGGAGAGCGCATAGATCTCGTCGCTCACGAGGTGCAGATTGCGCTCCCGGCACCATCCGATGATCTCGGCGAGTTCCGACGGCTCCAGCACCCGGCCGGTGGGGTTGTCGGGAGACGCGAGCAACAAGGCCCTGATCCGTTGCGAAGCGGATTCGTACGCCGCGTCCAGAGCCGTCCGCGTGATGCGGAATCCGTCCTCCCACCGAGTCGGAACCCGAACGATCTCCGCCTGGTCGCGGTGTTCGAGATCCATCCAGAAGCCGGGATAGCCGGGCGTTGCGACGAGGACGCCGTCGCCCGGATCGCACAAGACGTAGAAGAGCGCCTCGAGCACCGCTCCCGCGCCAGCCAGCGTGCAGATCGA
>DATKEC010000063.1:0-8768 GCA_035544575.1 Acidimicrobiia bacterium | reverse complement strand
TGGGCCAGGCCCTCCGCCCGCTCCGGCGTCGCCTGACGGTCGACTCGCCCGTCAGGGAACACGCAACGGCTCGAGACCGTCGAGGATGAGTTCGAGACCGAAGCTGAACGCGTCAGCGTGATCGCGACCTGGCGCCGACGCCGCCCGAGCCATCTCCGCGAGATGGGGGAATCGGTCGTCTGGGAGGGACTCGAGCGTGGCGCCTGCGCGCTCGGAGGTCTCTTCGTCCATGCCGCCGGGGAAGCTCGTCTCCTGGACCACGAACCCGTAGACGTAGCTGTCCAGCAGGAGGAAGGCGTTGGCCGTCGTCTCGAGCGAGAAGCCGGCCGCCCGGAGACTTCCGATCACGGCGTCGGTGTATCGCAAAGCGGCAGGCCCCATCGTGGAGCGGGATTCCATCATGCCGATCGCCCACGGATGGTTCGCCAGAACGCTACGGGCGGATGCTGCTCGGTGGCGCATGGCCGACTTCCAGTCTGCCTCGGCCGGCGGTAGGTCGATCTCGCCGATCACGAGGTCGACGATCCCATCGAGGACTTCCTCCTTGCTAGCCACGTGCTTGTAGAGAGACATCGCCTCCACACCGAGTTGGCCACCGAGTCGACGCATCGTCAGTGAGTCCAGGCCCCCCTGGTCGGCGATGGCGACCGCTGCCAACAATATCCGTTCCCTGGTCAGTGGGATCCTGGCGTTCGGTTCTGGTGCGCTGGTCAATTCATCTCCCTTCGCGTCGCACTTGACGAGCTTACTAAGTAAGCGTATATATTGGCGAGGTCAGATTACTAAGTAAGCCCATCTGACATCACAAGAGCCCCAGGAGGGAACCATGACGACAAGCACACTGAAACCGCCGAGCCCAACCCAGCGTCTGCTCGACGCTCCCGTCCCTGCCCGATTCCGACTGTCGGCCCTGTGGGTGGCCGTCATGTTCCTATACGTCTACGTGGACCTCTTCTCGTTCTACAAGCCGGGAACGATCGACGACATCCTGATTGGGCGGGTGTGGGAATTCGACATCAGTCAGGGCTGGGCGCTGGGGGCTCTGGGCCTGATGACGGTTCCGTGTCTCATGCCCTTCCTCTCTTTGGCGATGCGGGCAGGCGTGACCCGTTGGATCAACCTGGTGGTGGCGTCCCTGTACGTTCCCATCTCGATCTTCAACATCATCGGCGAAACGTGGTCGTTCATCTGGTTCGGCGCGGCGGTCGAGACCGCTTTGCTCCTGATGATCGTCCGGTACGCCTGGACGTGGCCGAAACGAGCGGCCTGATCCGCCCTGGCGTCGCACCCACCCTTGGGCCTGCGCGACGTCGAACTTGCCAAGGATGGTTCGACCCGATACCTTGCACCGCTATGCATTCTGGTTCAAGGTATCGGGAGATGTGATGCGAATCGACAAGGACCTCATGGCAGCGTCTTCCACCCCACTGGTGCTGGCGATCCTCGCCGAAGACGAGAGCTACGGCTACGCCATCCTCAAGCGTGTCCGCGAGCTGTCCGACGGGGAACTCGAATGGACCGATGGAATGCTCTACCCATTGCTCCATAGGCTGGCCCGCCTCGGATACGTGACCACAGAGTGGCGAACGCCACCGGAAGGTCGACGCCGCAAGTACTACGCGATCACCCGCGAGGGGCGTGCCGCCCTCGCTGAGCACAAGCAGCAGTGGACCACCGTGGCGCGTGCGTTGAACGACATCTGGGGAAGCAGCGATCGGCTTGCCTTGGCGCTCGGGAGGGCATGACCGTGGAACAACTGGAAGCACAGTTCGCAGAATGGCGCGCCTTCGTCGGACGGACAGTCGACGGCTCCGATGTGGAGGAGTTGGAGGCGCACCTACGCGATCAGGTCGCCGAGCTCAGCGCCGCCGGCCTCGCCGCAGATGAGGCCTTCCTGATCGCGGTGAAGCGAATGGGGCGACTCGACGAGTTGTCGAGGGAGTTCGCTCGGGAGCACAGCGGCAGGTTGTGGAAACAGCTCGTCGTCTCGAGCGGCGACTCGGACCAGCGCAACGACCGCGGATGGACCGCGGCGCTGGCCTTTGCGGTGGCGGCGGCTGTCACGATTCACGTCGTACGTCTCAGCGCCGGATTCCCGGAATCCGAACCCGTGTGGCTGCTGAGGAATCTCAACCTGTTCGTTCTCCCGTTCCTGGCCGGCGACTTCGCTCGGCGCCGCCGACTCGGAGTGCGACCGTCACTGCTCACGGCGGTTCCCTTCGTGATCGCCGGTGTCGTGATCAACCTGTACCCGTACACAGAAGCGTCGTCGACAGAACTACTCGTGGCCGCGCACCTTCCGATCCTGGGATGGTTCTTGGTCGCCTACCCGTACATGAGCGGCGTGTTGTCTTCCCACGAACGCAAGATGGATTTCGTCCGCTTCACCGGGGAGTGGTTCATCTATTACGTGTTGATCGCCCTCGGGGGCGGGGTGCTCATGGGACTGACCGCGCTCATCCTCGAACCCATCGGAAACGCCACGGTCGAGGGCGTCATCGAATGGGCGTTGCCCTCCGGGGTGGTCGGCGCGGTGATCGTGGCCGCATGGCTGGTCGAATCGAAGCAGAGGGTCATCGAGAACATGGCGCCGGTCCTCACGATGATCTTCACGCCGCTGTTCGCCCTGATGCTTTCCGCCGCCGCAGTCGTCTATGCCGCGACGGGGCTCGGCGGCGCCTTCGATCGTGAGCTGCTCGGGGTCTTCGACTCTCTGTTGGTGGTGGTCCTCGGACTGGTCTTGTACGGGATCTCCGCCCGAGATCCGGGGGCGCCCCCCGGCTGGATGGACCGCACCCAACTGGTCGCGGTCGTCAGCGCCCTCGTGCTGGACGTCATGGTGCTCGGCGCAATGGGGGAACGGATCGGCGAACTCGGCTTCACCCCGAACCGAACAGCCGCCCTCGGGCTCAACCTCGTGCTGCTGGTGAATCTGACCGGGACCGCCTGGCTGTCGTCGCGGTACCTGGTCGGCCGCGACACGTTCCATCGACTCGAACGGTGGCAGACCAGCTATCTGCCTGTGTTCGCAGTGTGGGCCGCCATCGTCGTGGTCGTCCTCCCACCCCTGTTCGCCTTCGCCTGATCGCGTGGCGTTCAGCTCTCCGCGAGCAGTCGGGTCATCTCGGCGATCTCTCGTTCCTGGGTGGCGACGATCTCGGTGCACAGTGCTTCGATCTCCGGGTCGGAGATCGAAGACTCTTCGCACATGACGATCGCACTGGAGTGATGCGGGATCATCGATCGAAGAAACTGATCATCTCCGATCGGCGTTTGCGTCCGGGCCAGCGAGAAGACGAGGACGAAGACCGCTCCGGCGGTGGCCATGAGTCCGAGATTGAGTCTGCGATCCGGATACATCGCGCCCATGACTGCCAGCATCACGATGACCATGGGTGCCGACATCATCAGCGCCATGTAGCCGCGGTTGAGGTTCGGGTAGAAGTGGTCGAATGAGTCGATCAGGGCGTACGTGAGGATGAACATCACCACGGTGTTGATCCCGACGGCAATCCCCAGCTTTTGGTAAGAGTCCTTCATGCGTCCGGCCTACCCGGGCTTCGGGGTGGACAAACCTCGAGGACGCGGAACGATTCAAGGCGTGAGGCCCCCCTATCCACCGAGGTTACGCTCAGCCCGAGCAGGCACACCGGTCGCTCGGATCGCCGCCAATAGTGAAATACCGCCCACAGCGTACGCGACGATGATGAACGGTTCGTAGGGGTCAAACGCCCTGGCGCCTGGAATGCCTGCGACCGACTGGAACACCATCGCCGCCACGTAGGTGAATTGCGTCACGGTCCCGGCGACCAGAGCGATTCCGCCTGCGACGTAGCCCCACGGCCGGCGTCTCCAGATGCCGACCGAGGCAGCGATGTAGAGCGGGACCAGAACGGCCAGGTCCATTGCGTAGCCGAGATGAGTCAGACCCGGCGTGCCGACCAGCAGGCTCCCATCGGCAGGAACACCGCCCCCCAGGGCATGAGCAAGAGATCGTGACACCCACATCGCTCCAAGGCTCACACCGAGGAACGCCAGGAGGGCTGCTGCCCCCCGAGCTGGTCGCAGCGACCACGTGATGGCCACTGGATACAGCGAACGCACTGTCAGCACCAGGGCGACGCTCGCCGTGACGAATGCTGCGACATGGACGAGAAACAGCGCATTGAACGCCATACCGAACACGTAGTACGCATAGATGTAGACGGAGAAGCCGAGCATTCCGGCCCTGACCAGACGGCCGAGGGGCGACGGCGGACGCCGGAGCGTGGCGACCAGGACCGGGACCGCGACCAAAGCGATGATGAGGTCGTAACCACGGAACATCGCTCTCACCGCATCGGTCTCCGCATAAACGCCAGGCGCCAGCAGACCGAGGATGGACCCGACCCCCATGAGGGTTGCTGCCGCCCAAGACAGCCGCCTGGTGAGCCGGGGAGCGACGGCCGAGTCCGCCGTCGCGGTTGTCGATTCGACGACGTGGGTCATTCACACTGCCTTTCTGATCGACGTGGTTCGCATCGAACCCAACACCGAACATCGCCGATGCCGCGAACGATCGCCAGTGCCGAAGGTCCCGATCTCCACGCCTCGATCCCGGGCTGACGACGAGAACCTGTCAGAGGCACAGCACCTGTGACAATTCGGCGCTGACATGCGACCGGAAGCGGGCACGGCAAGGAGGGACGGACGCCAACTGAGGCTCTAGGTCACACCGACATATTCGGCGAGATGCTGGCCGGTGAGCGTCGACGCTGCGGCTACCAAGTCGGCGGGAGTCCCCTCGAAGACCACCCGGCCGCCGTCATGTCCGGCACCCGGGCCGAGATCGATGATCCAGTCGGCGTGGGCCATCACGGCCTGGTGGTGTTCGATGACGATGACGGACTTTCCGGAGTCGACCAGCCGGTCGAGAAGACCGAGAAGGTGTTCGACATCTGCGAGGTGAAGCCCGGTGGTCGGCTCGTCGAGGACGTAGACGCCACCCGTCTCGGCCATGTGGATGGCCAGCTTCAGCCGCTGACGCTCGCCACCCGAGAGGGTCGTCCGCGGCTGGCCGAGGATCAGGTAGCCGAGCCCGACATCGGCGAGCCGGTGGAGGATGGCGTGCGCCGCCGGCGTTCGTGCCTCGCCGGCGCCGAAGAACGCCTCGGCTTCGGACACCGACATTGCGAGCACCTCGCTGATGTCGCGGCCACCGAGGCGGTGTTCGAGCACCTCAGCCTGAAAGCGCTTGCCCTGACACTCCTCGCAAGTGGTCGCGACCGCGGCATCATCGCCAGGTCGGTATAGATGACGCCCAGGCCATTGCAGGTGGGGCACGCACCCTCGGAGTTCGGGCTGAACAGCGCCGGCTTGACACCGTTGGCCTTGGCGAACGCCTTGCGAATCGGGTCGAGCAGACCGGTGTATGTTGCGGGGTTGCTGCGCCGGGACCCGCGGATCGCGGTCTGGTCGACCGAGACGACTCCGGCGCCGGCGGGGACCGAACCGTGAACGAGCGAACTCTTGCCCGAACCGGCGACCCCGGTGACGACGACCAGCACTCCCAGCGGGATGTCGACGTCGACGCAGCGGAGGTTGTGTGAGGTGGCGTTGCGAATTTCGAGAGCTCCGTTCGGCGTCCGCACCGTTGACTTGAGGGCGGCCTGATCGTCGAGATGGCGGCCGGTGAGCGTGCCGCTGGCCCGCAGCTCCTCGACGGTGCCTTCGAAACAGACCGTGCCGCCCGCCGTCCCTGCGCCCGGGCTGAGATCGACAACGTGGTCTGCGATCGCGATTGTCTCCGGCTCGTGCTCGACGACGAGCACCGTGTTGCCTTTGTCCCGCAGCTGCAGCAAGAGCTCGTTCATGCGCCGGATGTCGTGCGGGTGCAAGCCGGTGGTGGGCTCGTCGAAGACGTAGGTGACGTCGGTGAGCGGTGAGCCGAGATGGCGGATCATCTTGGTGCGCTGAGCCTCGCCGCCCGACAGCGTGCCGGAGGGCCGGTCCAGGGAGAGATAGCCGAGGCCGATCTCGACGAACGAGTCGAGGGTCTCTTGCAGCGCGCCGAGCAGCGGAGCGACCGACGGCTCGTCCAACCCTCGAACCCACTCGGCCAGGTCGCTGATCTCCATGGCGCAGACCTCGGCGATGTTGAGCCCTTCGATCCGTGACGAACGGGCTCCCTCGTTGAGCCGGGTGCCGCCGCAGTCGGGACAGGATGCGAAGGTGACCGCACGATCGACGAACGCCCGGATGTGGGGCTGCATCGCGTCGGTGTCCTTGGAAAGGAAGGACTTCTGGACCCTGGGGATCAACCCCTCGTAGGTCATGTTGGCGCCGGCCACCTTCACCTTGACCGGCTCCTTGTGGAGGAGGTCGTGGAGCTCGGTGTCGGTGTAGTCACGGATCGCCTTGTCCGGGTCGAGAAACCCCGACTCGCTGAAGATCCGCACATACCAACCATCCGCGTTGTAACCGGGGATCGTCAGCGCGCCCTCGGCGAGCGACTTCGACTCGTCGTAGAGCTGGGTGACATCGATGTCGCTCACCGAACCCATGCCTTCACAGCGCGGACACATGCCGCCGGTGACGGTGAACGTCTCCACGGTCGTCTTGCCCTTGCCCTCGCCGCGGGCGACGGTGATCGTGCCCCTGGCGCTCACCGAAGCGACGTTGAACGAGAACGCGTTCGGCGAGCCGATCTGCGGCTGACCGAGGCGACTGAAGAGGATCCGCAGCATCGCGTTGGCATCAGTGGCCGTGCCGACGGTGGAACGGGCGTTGGCGCCCATCCGCTCCTGGTCGACGATGATCGCAGTCGTCAGACCGTCGAGAACGTCCACGTCGGGCCGCGCCAGCGAAGGCATGAAGCCCTGCAGAAAGGCGCTGTAGGTTTCATTGATCAACCGTTGGGATTCGGCCGCGATCGTGTCGAAGACGAGGGAGCTCTTGCCCGAGCCCGAGACCCCGGTGAACACCGACAGTCGGCGCTTCGGGATCTTGACATCGACATCCTTGAGGTTGTTCTCCCGTGCTCCCGAAATGCGGATGAAGTCGTGGCTGTCTGCGGCATGCATCCGGTCCACGCTAGATCAGCCTTTCGTCAGCCTCGGAGCGATTCGGCCCCGCTCGAAGAGGGCTCTAGTAGTTTCGGCTGATGAAGGACTGGGGCATCTACGGGGCGTACGGCTAGAGCGGACAGCTGGCGGCTCGTCGAGCCGTCGACCTCGGACACAGCCCGACCCTGCTGGGACGGGATGAGGAGAGATTGGCCTCCCTCGCCGGGGAGCTGGACCTTCCACACGCTGCGGTCGCACTCGAAGACGGCGAGTCGGTGCGTGCCGCATTGGAGGGTTTGGCTGCCGTCCTGCACTGCGCAGGACCGTTCCAGGACACGACAGCGATGATGCTTCAAGCGTGCCTCGACACGGGCACGCATTACCTCGACATCACGGGCGAGCTCGACGTGATCGAGGCGACCGCTACCCGAACCGACGAAGCGACCTCGAAAGGCGTCGTCTTGATGTCGGCGGTCGGGTTTGACGTTGTCCCGTCGGACTGCCTCGCAGTTCACCTCTCCAACCGACTCCCGACGGCCACCCGGTTGACGATCGCTCTCGACCCCAACACTCGGCCTTCCCACGGGACTGCCACAACCGCGTTGCGAGGAAGGTCGGACGCAGCAGTGCGTAGGGATGGACGGCTCGTGTCGGCTCCGGTGGCTTCGAAACAACGAATCGTCGACTTCGGGTTCGACCGCGGGGAGGCAACGGCCTCTCTCATCAAGTGGGCCGATCTGGCAACGGCGTACCGCAGCACCGGGATCGGCAACATCGAGACCTACGCCGCCCTTCCGCCCGACGTCCTCCTCGGTCTGAAGATCGCCAGCCGTCTCGGATTCCTCATTCGAGTTCCAGTCTTCGCTCGAACGGTGATCAAGAGTCTCACGGGGGGCGAGCACGGACCCTCGGAGGCGCAACGAGAAGCCGACGCCAGCTGGCTGTTTGGCGAGGTAGAAGACGATGGTGGCGCTCGGGCGGCGGCCCGTCTCCGGATGCCGCATGCGTACACCCTCACTGCCTGGACTTCGGTGGAGACGACGGTGCGGGTGGCGGCAGGTGGTGTCGCTCCGGGCTTTCAGACGCCGGCGACTGCTTTCGGACCCGACTTCATCCTGGAGTTCGACGGAGTCGAGCGCGAAGACATCTGATCACCCACCGGCGTCGCGAGGTCTCATCGGCAGTCCGTCCTAGCCAGCCGGAGCGCCAGCTCCGAACCAGGTCCCCAGCACCTGCGGAAGCTCTGCGTCCGTGAGGTGCCCTACCCAGGCGACATATCCATCGGGTCGGATCACCACGGCCGGGGGTGCAGAGACCTCGCCGAGGACGGGGAGCTCCCACACGCCTTCGTGGCTGGCATCGACCCGACGGATTCGACCGCCCCAGGGAGAGACATCGAATTCCCCGGGGTCACCGAGGTTCAGCAGCACGGGTCGGGCATCGTGGAGCAGGCTGAAGACGCGGGTGGGACCGTCGGCGGTGCGCACGTCGAGGTCGGGCATACGCCGCCCGAGCAGCGGATGTCCGTCTCCGAGGTCGTAGTGGATGTCGAGACCGGAGAGCATCGCCGCGATGCGCTTGCGGGGCTCGTCCATGGCGAGCAGCTCGAGCATCGTGTCACGCAGGGCCCGGCTGCGCTCGTCGGTGCGCATGAGCGCAACCTGCGCCATGGTGTTGTGCAACACCCGGGCGCCGACCGGGTGGCGTTCGGCGTGGTAGGTGTCG
>DATKEC010000062.1:0-32115 GCA_035544575.1 Acidimicrobiia bacterium | reverse complement strand
GGACCGCGTCGACCGACGTAGTCCGAACGGGGAACCACAAAGATACCACCCGGACTGCGGACACCCCAGATCGACGAGTGCAACACTCCGAGCATGACCACGCCATCCGACGCGGCAGGCTGGGAATCTCAGCACCTTCGTTCATTCGACGCACCCGACGACGTGATCCGGTTGGACGGCGTTACGTCGCGCATCGTGACATTCCAGGGGATCGCCATCGCCCACAACACCCACGAACCGGGGTGGCGGTGGTCCGTCGCCGTCAAGCACGTCGTCAAGACCGACTGGTGCGAGACACATCACGTCGGATACTCCATCTCCGGCAGCATGGCTGTCCTGATGGCAGACGGCAGACAGATGCAGATCGGGCCGGGCGATGCGTACGACATCCCGACCCATCACGATGCCTGGGTCCTCGGTGACGAACCGTGGGTGTGCGTGGACTGGGTGGGAGTCCGATCGTGGATACCGCCTCTCGACCTTCTGGCCGATCGGGTTCTCGCCACCCTGCTGTTCACCGACATCGTGGGATCAACCGAGATCGCCAGCCGGATCGGTGATGTCCGCTGGGGCGACATGGTCGCGAGCCACGAAGCCGGTGTCCGCGATGTTCTCGATCGATTCCGCGGCCGAGAGGTCAAACAGACCGGCGACGGCGTCCTCGCGCTGTTCGAGAGCCCCGAACGGGCGGTGCGTTGCGCGGTGGCGCTGGGCGAAATGGCATCGTCCCTGGGGCTGTCGATACGCGCCGGCGTCCACACCGGAGAGGTCGAAGTCACGGCCAACGACCTGCGAGGCATCGCCGTCCACGAAACCGCTCGGATCATGGCGATCGCCGGCGGCTCCGAAGTACTGGTCTCGTCGGCGACTCGGGGTCTGCTCGAGTCCCCCGACTTCGATTTCGAAGACCGCGGCGAGCATCAACTGCGTGGGATCGAGACACCCCGCCGCATCTACGCGGTTTCGATCTGAACCAACCAGACGAGGTCAGACGACCTTGCCCTTGTTCGCGGCGGCGTCCTTCTTGGTCTTCTTGTCCTGGCGCTTTTCCTTGAGATTCTTGGCGGCCACCTTCTTGGTGCTGCGTCCGCCCTTGTCTTTGCTCCCCATCACTGCCTCCTACCAGCCGTCAATGTGACGGCGTGTTCGCATTGTCCCACGTCCGGGACGCTCTCCTGGATGAAATCTGCGAGGACCCCTCGCCCGCCTGCTTTCCAAACCTGCGACAATCATCCCATGCGATTTCGACTGGGAATGCTCGTGGGCGGTGCGATCGGGTACGTGCTCGGCGCCCGCGCGGGCCGCAACCGATACGAACAGATCAAACGCTGGGCTCGGACGCTGCGTGATCACCCTGCCTATCTTCAGCTCAGGAACCAGGCCGCCGCAGTCTCCGACCTCGCCCGTACCGGGATGGCAGAGGGACTTCGGGCAGGGTCGCGCCAACTCCGTGACGCGGCCGACGACTTCACCGTGATCCCTTCCAACGTCACCCGCATCTGAGCAGTCCGCTCGAGCCCCTCAGCTCTCCTCGAGGAAGCCTTCCAACCGGCGTGAGTTGTTGGGGTGTCGCAGCTTGGCGAGGGCCTTCGTTTCCAACTGCCGGATGCGTTCACGGGTCACCCCAAAACGCTCCCCCACTTCTTCGAGAGTGCGTACCCGGCCGTCCTCGAGTCCGAAGCGCATGATGAGGACATCGCGCTCGCGATCGTTGAGGCCCTCGAGCGCGTGGGAGATGTAGTCCTGGAGCAGCCGGAATGTGGCCGCTTCGACCGGCACTTCGGCGGAGCCGTCCTCCACGAAATCCCCCAGCGTCGAGTCGTCCTCCTCTCCGACCGGGGTCTCCAGCGACACCGGATTCTGGGCGATCTTGTTCAGCTCCTCCACCCGGTCGGGATCGATCTCGAGATCCTTGGCGATCTCATCGATGGTGGGCTCACGGCCGAGATCCTGGGATAGGTCGCGCTTGGAGCGGATGAGCTTGTTGATCATGTCGACGACATGGATCGGGACCCGGATGGTCCGAGCCTGGTCGGCGATGGCCCGGGTGATCCCCTGGCGGATCCACCAGCTCGCATAGGTCGAGAACTTGAAACCCTTGCGGTAGTCGAAGCGGTCCACGGCCCGCATCAGACCGAGGTTGCCTTCTTGGATCAGATCGAGCAGCGGCATACCCCGCCCCACATAGTTGCGGGCGATCGACACCACGAGACGCAGGTTCGCCTCGACCAACCGGGAGTGGGCACCGTTGCCTTTCCGGACAGCACGCTCGAGCAGAACCCGGTCTTCGATGGCGAGGTCGACCGCCCCGAGCAGCTTCTCCTCGGCCTTCTTGCCAGCCTCGAGCTGCATGGCCAGTTCGACTTCCTGTTGGGAGGTGAGGAGCTTGTAACGCCCGATCTCCTGTAGCCACATCTTCACCGGGTCCGACACGGAGAGGGTCTCGTCGTCGAGAAGGTCATCGACCGGGTCCGCACCGGTTTCCTCTATCCGAATCTTCCGCTTCTTGAGCGTCTCGAGAACCCGCTCGAGCACGTCGGGTTCGGCTTCGGCCTCCACGAGATCAACCTGCACCTCGTGCATCGTGAGAAACCCGCGCTGGAGGCCGCGTTTGGAGAGGGAGTCGACGACTTCTTCGACGGCTGGTGTGAATGTCACTCGTGTGCTCGTACTTTCCTGGCCTTGCGCAAACGTACCAACTCGGTCATGAGCTCGGAATACCCCTGGTCGTCCGGCGCCATCGCCTCGATTCTGCTCATCAACACCTCCACCTCCCGGGCCACGGCCCGGTCCCGCACCCGCCAGAGCACATCGTCGACCGGATCGGCGGGCGCCCCTTCGGTCGCGAGATCGATGAGGAGTGACACTTCGTCGCCGTCACCGGTGGGGAGTTCGACCGGGCGGCCGACGGCGTGGTCGGCGAAGGAATCCGCAACCAGCTCGAAGGCGGAGCGAATCTCCGGAACGGCGAAGTCCTCGGCGGTGGCTCCAGCCGCGGCCGCGGCGCCGCCGTCCGCCAGGATCGACCGCAACAGCTCGCGTTCCATCCGCACGTCGATGTCGGCTACCCGGCGCTCTGTTGCCAGTCGCGAGGGATTCGGGCGCCGGGTCCGCCGTACGCCGACAGCCTGTTCCACCGTGCCGAGCTCCACTCCCATGCGCGTGGCCACGAAGCGGGCGTACTCGGCACGGGCGATGTCGTCGGACACCTTGGAGATACGGGGTGCGATCGCTTTCAGCGCACGGGCCCGGGACTCGGGTTCGGTCAGGTCGTGGCTGGCGAGTTCGTGTTCGATGGCGGCCTGGAGAAGGGGTTTGGCCTTGGTGATCGCATCGTCGAGTTCGGTCAGCCGGCCCTGCTGTATGAGGTCGGCGGGATCGACGCCCTTTGGCATCTCCGCCACCCGGAGATCGAGATCGAGCCGCACAGGGATGTCCAGGTCCTCGCCGCGGCGGGCGGCACGGCTTCCGGCGGCGTCGGCATCGAAGGCAAGGACGATCCGGTCGGTGAATCTGCGCAACAGCTCGAAGTGGTCGTTGCCCAGGGCGGTTCCGTTCGTCGCCACGGCCAGCGGGACACCGTTGCGGTGCAGCGAGATCACGTCGGTGTAGCCCTCCACCACCACCGCGTATCCCGCTCGCTGTATCTCCCGTCTGGCCCGGTCGAGGCCGTAGAGCAAACGAGACTTCTTGTAGATCGGCGTCTCGGGTGTGTTGAGATACTTGGGCTGACCGTCACCGAGGATCCGCCCGCCGAATCCGACCGTCTCGCCCTGGATGTCCCATGTCGGGAACATCAGCCGGTCACGGAAGTAGTCGTACGTTCCCCCGCCGCGTCCCCGCCGGGCCAGTCCCGCATCGATCATCACCCGATCGCTGAGACCCCTCGCCCGCAGCTCACGCACGAGATGATCCGAGCGCTCGCCGCCGGGGGCGTAGCCGAGCTTGAAGTCCGCCACGACATCGGCGTCGTACCCCCTGGCCCGCAGGTAGGAGCGAGCGTGGCCCCCATCCGCCGAGGACATGAGGCGGTTGTGGTAGAAGTCCATCGCCTCGCGGGTGGCATCGACGAGGGATCGGCGTTTGCCGGCCCGTTTGGCTGCAGCCGGGTCCTCGGTGAGCGCGATCCCGGCTCGACGGGCGAGCCATTCCATCGCCTCGGGGAACGTGAGTCCCTGGGTCTCCTGGACGAACGTGAAGATGTCGCCGGCGGCATGGCACCCGTGACACTTGTAGAGACCCCGGGCGACGTCGAGGGACATCGAGGGCGTCTTCTCCTGGTGGAAGACGCACACGGCCATGTGGTTGCGCCCCGAGCGTCTGACCGTCGTCAGTTCCGCTACGAGATCGGCGATGTTCACCGCTGCCCTGATCCGATCCCGATCCTCGTCCGAGAATGCCATGACCGCCGATACTACGGCCGCACCCCGACAGTGGATCAGGCGATGGGAGCCGCGACGAAGTCGAGTGTGAGAGTCACCATCTCGGAGACATTGGCCACTCCGGGAGCACTCGGGATGTTCAGGCCCCAGTCTGTCCGGTCCACCTCGGCAACCGCCATGCCGCTGATCGTTCTGTCTTCGTTGAGTTTGGCCGTCACCTCGAACGTGACCGGGTTGGTGACCTCTCGGATCGTCAGGTCACCGCTCAGGGTGAAGGCCGACGGTTCGTCGGAGACGGCGAGCCCGTCCACCGAGGTGGGAACGAACTCGATGAACTCGAAGTTGTCCACGTCGAGGATGGGGCCCCGAATCGCCCGATTGCGATTCGCCGAATCGGTCGTGAAATCCCGGGCGTTCACGAGGATCGTCCCGATCTCGACCGAGGCTGGATCCTCGGAGTCGAAGAGGATCTCCCCCAGCACGATCGTGGAGACGGCAACCACGGTGCTCGGTGTTCCCCGCAACTCCTCGTCGATGGTGAACGAGGCGCGGGATGCACCAGTGAGTGCGTAGACGGTCGCAGGGTCCGATACCTCTCCTACCGGTTCGGTCTCCGTCGGAGCGTCGGCGGCGAGGGTGGTGGTCGTTTGAAGCGGTGGTGCGGTGGCGTCCGCAGTCGGAGCCTCGGTGCCCTGGCTGAACCACCATGCCGCTCCCCCGCCCAAGACGGCGAGAACCAGGACGACGGCAACAACAGTGCGATTCATCAGATCTCCTCGAGAGTGGCCGACACGCTATCGGCGAAACGAGACCATCGGTCAACCGAGCTTCGTTGCGAGATACTCCTCGACGCGATCGATCGAAATCCGATCCTGGTGCATCGTGTCCCGATCACGGACCGTGACAGATTGGTCCTCGACCGAATCGAAGTCATAGGTGATGCAGTACGGAGTGCCGATCTCGTCCTGGCGCCGGTAGCGGCGTCCGATCGCCTGGGTGATGTCCACCTCCAACATGTACTTGCGCCGCAACGACTCCGCCAGCTTGGTGGCGGGTTCGATCAACTCCGGCTTCTTCGAGAGTGGCAGCACTGCCAGCTGATACGGGGCGAGCCGCGGGTCGAGCTTCAGCACCGTCCGGGTCTCGTCGTTCACCGTCTCTTCGTGATAGGCATCCATCAAGAATGCAAACGTGGTGCGCGTCGCCCCGGCCGCCGGTTCGATGACGTGGGGGAAGTACCGCTCGTCGGTTTCCTGATCGAAATAACGCAGATCCGTTCCCGCATGCTCCGAGTGCGCCCTCAGATCGAAGTCGGTTCGGTTGGCGATTCCTTCCAGCTCGTCCCAGCCCCACGGGAACAGGAACTCGACGTCGACGGTTCCCGCCGAATAATGGCTGAGTTCGTCCTCGTCGTGGGGACGAATCCGGAGACTGTCCGGACTCATTCCGAGGTCGATGTACCACTGATGCCGTTGGTCGATCCAGTACTGGAACCAGGTGGCGGACTCGGAAGGCGCACAGAAGAACTCCATCTCCATCTGTTCGAACTCGCGAGTGCGGAACACGAACTGACCGGGCGTGATCTCATTCCGGAAGGACTTGCCCACCTGAGCGATACCGAACGGCAGCTTGAGCCGGTTCGTCCGTCGGATGTTCTCGAAGTTGATGAAGATGCCCTGAGCCGTCTCCGGGCGCAGGTACACCATGTTCTCGGACGATTCGACCGGACCCATGTGCGTTCGGAACATGAGGTTGAACATGCGCGGTTCTGTGAAAGTCCCGGACTGACCGCAGCTCGGGCAGGTGTCGAGGTCGGTGAGCTTGTCGAGCCGGTGCCGCGAGTTGCAGGCGGTGCACTCGACGAGCGGGTCGGTGAACGCTGCCTCGTGGCCCGAGGCCACCCACACCTGTCTGGATTGCAAGATCGCCGAATCCAGCCCGACGATGTCGCCCCGGTGCTGCACCATCGATTTCCACCACTGCTCCTTCACATTGCGCAGGAGCAGCACGCCGAGTGGTCCGTAGTCGTAGGCGGACCGCAGCCCGCCGTAGATCTCCGATGACTGGAAGACGAAACCGCGGCGTTTGGAGAGGTTGACGATGTCGTCGAAGGAAGCGGGCATTGACTGCTCCAGGAGGTTGCAATGGGAAACCCGGAGTGTAGAGGTGCCCGCCGCGGCCGAACTCAGAGGTTCGCTGGGCCGCTCGCTGGGCCGCTGTCGGGCTGGTCCTGGGCGGTCCCGAACCGGCGGTCTCGGCGCTGAAAGTCGAGTACGGCGTCCAACAGCAACTCCTTGGAGAAATCCGGGAAGAGGATCCCGGGGAACGAGAACTCGGCGTATGCGGCTTGCCAGAGCAAGAAGTTGGAGAGCCGGTGTTCGCCCGAGGAACGGATGATCAGGTCGACATCGGGCAGTTCCAAGCGTCGGGAGATCAGATCACTGCTCACGTCTGCGGCGGTCAGCGACCCGCTCGCCACGTCCTCGGCGATCGATCTGACCGCCCGTGTGATCTCCCAGCGTGCCCCGTAGTTGAAGGCGAAGGTCATCGCCATCCGACGGTTGCCAGAGGTGAGCGCCTCCGTCTCGGCCATCAGCTGGCGGTTGCGGTCGGGAATCCGCGGATCCTCCAGGTCGCCGCAGAACGTGACGCGCACGCCGCGTGCGTGGAGCTCGTCACGACGCCGCAGCAGGAGCGCTTCGTTGAAACCCATCAGGAAGGCCACCTCGTCCGGACTCCGGGACCAGTTCTCGGTGGAGAACGTGAAGGCGGTCAGGTGAGCGATCCCGATCTCGAGAGCGCCCTCGACACAATCGAACAGCACCCGCTCGGCCGCCTCGTGGCCCGCCGTGCGCGGGAGGCCCCGCGCGTTCGCCCACCGCCCGTTGCCGTCGAGAATGAGCCCGACATGGCGAGGCACGCGGTCGGGATCGATCCGGGAGACGTCCAGCGCCGTCACCCGTCGAGCACAGCCATCGAGACGAGTGTTCGCTCCAGATGGAACTCGACGAAGCGAAGCGTCACCCACCGGGCGTCACGCCCGAGTTCGACGTCGGCAGTCTCGAGTTCCGCCAGATCCGCCCGGGCGAGATGTGCGAGGTGGCCGACGAGACCGGGGCGGAGTCGGACCGAGCCGTCCGGACGACATTCACCGCACACGATCCCCCCGGCCGAGACGGAGAACCGATCGAGGCGATCGGAACGTCCACACGACGCGCACATCGTCAGCGCCGGCGCCAGCCCCTGCACCGCGAGAAGCTGCAGCAGGAATGCCGTGAGGACATCCGACGACGTGCGACCTGCATCGAGGGCGCTCAATCCCCGGCGGAAGAGCTGGAAGAGGGCGATGGATGCCTCGTTCTCCTGGGCGACCGCGTCGACCACTTCAGCCATGGTCGATGCGGCTGCCACCGCCTCGAGGTCACGTCGCAGAGACGGAAACGCAGATCGCAACTCGGCTTGGGTGATCAGGTCGAGATTGCGGCCCTCGTAGAGGACGATGTCGACCTCCATGAACGATTCGAGACGGGCGCCGAACTTGCTCTTCGTCTTTCGCACGCCTTTGGCGACCGTGCGCAGCTTGCCGTGCAGCGGGCTGAGCAGCACGACGACCTTGTCCGCCTCGCCGAACGAGTAGGACCGGAGCACGATGCCGGAATCGTGGCGAATTGACATGCCGGCACGGTAACGGCGCGTTGCGGCGAGACGCGGTCAGTCGCCAACGGGCACGGCCCGTGATGTGGACTAGGTTCTGACGAATGGACACACTCAGTCCCCAGGAGCGGGAATCGCTGCGATCAGAGCTGTCGGATTGGTCACTGGACGGCGAGGTGCTCCGGCGCACCTTCGAGTTCGAGGATTTCGTGGCCGCGGTGGGATTCGTCGTGCGTGTGGGCATCCTGTCCGAGAAGGCGAACCATCACCCCGACATCGACATCCGCTGGAACAAGGTGAGCCTTGCCCTCACCACCCACGACTCCGACGGACTCACCGACCGCGACGCCACCCTCGCCCGAAAGATCGACGCGCTGGGCTGACCGGGATCGGAGTCAGCCGATTGCTTCGAGACAGGCCTCGACCCATTCGGAGTTGTGCCTGTCCTGGCGATAGACGACGGCCAGGTTCCGCAGCATCCGCTGGATGATGCCGGTGCTATCGACCGGGCTCAGCCAACTCCTGTCGAGCCGCGGCGACCCGCCCATTGCTCCCGCGACGAGACCCGCCGCCTCTTCGAAGCCGATCGCTTCCCCATAGTGGAAGGGGTCGACCATCTGGCCGCCCGCGTAGACCACGAAGTGCCCGGGCAGGCCCACACCGACCATGTCGATCCCGGCGCGCTGTCCGATCTCGATCCAGAGCACCGACAGCGAAATCGGAATCCCGCGCCGGGTCTCCAGCACTCGATGCAGGAACGAATTGGACGGGTCGTGATAGTCGTCGACGTTGCCACCGATCCCGTCCTCGATGGCGATCACCCGACGCAGCGCCAGGTGCGTGTCACCGTGAACCCGGGCGGCCATTGCATCGAGTCGTGCGATCGATGCCGCCGGATCGAGGTCGGGATAGACGAAGCGACCGAGTTCCAGACTCGCCGCGGCGAGATGACCATCAAAGGCCATCTCGGCGAGCCGCTCGGCGCGATCCATGACCGTCGTTGCCACGTCTCGGACCCTACCCGGCGCGACAGCCGGGGCGGTGGTGGAGCGCGCCGGCGTCAGCTCTTCTCGAAGCCGAGCCGGTCCAAGAGTTCGGGTGTCGACTGCCACTCCGGTTCCACCCTCACTCGCAGATCGAGATGGACCCTGGTACCGAAGATCGACTCGAGTTCGATCCGCGCCTCGGTCCCGGCATCCCGAAGCAGCACACCGCCTTTTCCGATGACGATCCCCCGCTGGGAGCGGCGTTCGACGACGACTCGAGCCGAGATCCACAGCAAGCCGTCATCCCGGGTTTCCATCTCCTCGGTCATCACCACCAGAGAGTGCGGGAGCTCCTCCCTGAGTCGCTCCAGGAACTTCTCGCGGACGATCTCGGCGACGAGGACGTGCTCGGGCTGGTCGCTGACCTCTCCTGCGGCGAAGTAGAGCGGGCCGTCGGGCAGGCGGAGCACGATCTCGTCGACCAGTGGCTCGAGATTCGATGCATCGAGTGCGCTCAGCGGCACGTACGCGGCGAAGTCCCATCCGGCCGCTTCCGCGAGCTGCGAGGCGACGTCGTTGCGGTCAGCGGTGTCGGTCTTGTTGACGACAACGACGACCTGGGCCCCGGACTCGCCGAGGCGCTCGGCGATCCGGCGATCACCCGGACCGATCGGCTGGGTGGCGTCGATGACGAAGACGACGACATCGGCCTCGGCGAGAGTGCCGTAGACCAGCCCGTTGAGGCGATTCCCGAGTTCCGTGCGGGGACGGTGCAAGCCGGGGGTGTCGACGAAGACGACCTGCGCGAACGGATCGTCCCCGTCGTGGAGTGTCAGGACTCCCCTGATCGCATTGCGGGTGGTCTGAGGACGGGTGGAGGTGATGGCCACTTTCTGTCCGACGAGGGCATTGACGAGTGTGGACTTGCCGACGTTCGGTCGGCCGACAACCGGTACGAAACCGGACTTCACCGGCTCTCCGAGAGTTTGGAGCTCGGTAGTCGATGGACGACGACCTCCTGGACCCGACGGCCCTGAACCCGCCGCACGGTGAGCGCCACTCCCTCGGCTTCGAAGGTCTCGCGTTCTCGGGGGACACGGCCCGCCAGACCGAGGACCAGCCCGGCGACGGTGTCCCACTCCTCACTCGGTAGCTCGATGTCGATCATCTCGGACAGGTCGTGCACGGAGAGGCGACCGTCGACCTTCCATGAGCCGTCCTCGAGCTCCTCGATCAGCAGCTCATCGTCGTCGTACTCGTCGGTGATCTCGCCGACCAGTTCTTCGAGCAGATCTTCGATGGTGACGAGACCGGCGGTTCCGCCGAATTCGTCCACCACCACCGCCATGTGCGACCGGGAAGCTTGCATGTCCCGCAGCAAGTCCGGGACGCGCTTGGTTTCCGGTATGTGGTCGACGGGCCGCATCACTTCGGACACGGTGACGGGCCGATCCCCGTTGGCGAGTCGGGGAAGCAGATCCTTGGCGATGATCAGCCCGACGACGTCGTCGATGCCGTCGCCCACGACCGGTATCCGGGAATAGCCGGTCTCCTCGATGAGGTCCAGCAGCACGTCGAGGCCCGCATCCGCCGCGACCGTGACCATGTCGGTCCTCGGCACCATCACTTCGCGAACGATGGTGTCGGCGAACTCGAGAACCGACTCGATCAGCCCGACTTCTTCTTCGTCCTGGTCGTCGTCTTCGTCATCATGCTGTTCTTCGCCGTCCTCCCAGAGGATCTCGGCGGCCCTCGATCCCAAAGCGATCGCGACTGCCAACAAGCGCGCAAGGCGATAGGCCAGCGTGCGCGGGCGGGCGCGGCCGACCATCCGGGGAATCAGGTCGGCGAACACGCTGAGACCGACGACGAGCGTCACCAGGAGAGAGGCCGTCGTCATCCCGCCGTTGCCGACAGTGATCGCCCACGTGCTCGGAACTGCGGCCAGCACCACGAGCACAGAGTGAACGATGTTGATCGACGGAACGATCAACTCGGAGTCGTCGAGTAGACGTGCCACCCGGGAGGCACCGGCGCGACCCTCGGCTGCATCGTGGAGCGCATCCGCCCGCGGGGTTCTCACCAGCGATGCGCTTCCCGCGCGCAACAGAGCGGCCAACAGCGCGGCCAGTGCTGCTGCGAGGAAGGCGACAGCGGTCATCGGCGCTCCACCCCGACCATGGCCAGAATCTCGCGTTCGCGTTCTTCCATGGCTTCGGCCTCACGGTCGACGACGTGGTCCCATCCCATCAGGTGCAGGACGCCGTGGACAACCATCAGCGCCAGCTCGTCGCTCTCGCTGACGCCGTGCTCGGCGGCTTGGCGTGCGATGTATGCCGGGGCGATGACCACGTCACCCATGAGCAGGGGCGGTCCATCGGAGGCGACGACGGGTGGCCGAGCCGCCACCAACTGGTCGATGGGAAAGCTCAAGACGTCGGTGGGTTCGTCGATCCCGAGATGTTCGGCCTTGAGCGAGGCGATCACGTCGTCGGTGACGGCGGTGATCGTCAGCTCGGCGCGATCGGGATAGTCCTCGTGGCGGAGAACACGCGTGGCGAGCGCGACGAGACCGGCCGAGTCGATCTGTCTGTCCTGTTCGTCGGAGAAAGAGATGTTCACCGACGAACCTCGATACTTCGAGGGTCGTCCATCTCAGGTGCCGGGAAAGTTCGGGTACTGAATACGACGATGGTAATGCCCCGCCAGCGCCTCGATGAATGCCCGCTTCACGCGCGTCAGTTCGCCCATCGTGAGGTCCGACTCCTCGAGCTGGCCGTCGGCGACCTTTTCGTCGATGACACGGGTGACGACCTTTTCGATGGCCTCCGGGGAGGGCTCCTCGCGCTCGAACACCGCTCGACAGGCTCCCTCGACGGAATCGGCCATCATCAGGATGGCCATCTCCTTGCTACGCGGTTTGTGGCCGGCGTGCCTGAACTCGTCGGGATCGACGTTGTCTTCGCCGTGCTGGGTGAGTGCCTTGTCGTAGAAGTAGCGCATGATCCCGTCGCCGTGGTGACTGACGATTCCCTCGGCGACTTCCGAAGGGATCTTGTACTTCCTGGCGAGGACCATCCCGTCGGTGACGTGGCGCCGGATCACCGCAGCGGATTCCGCCGGGGCGAGATCGTCGTGGGGATTGGATATCCCGAACTGGTTCTCGATGAAGTAGAGGGGGTTCTCGGTCTTGCCGAGGTCGTGGTAGTACGAAGCCGCCCGTGCCAGGAGATTGTTGGCATCGATCGATCGGGCTGCGGCATCGGCGAGCGTGCCGACCATCAACGAGTGGTTGAAGCTTCCGAATGCCTTCTCCTGGAGCAGTTGCAGTCCCTCGTGGTTCCGATCGATCACCTCGAGTAGGCGGAGCGTGGTCGTGATGTCGAAGGTGGATTCGAAGAACGGCATCGCCGCCAACGCCACGAGGGAGCTGATCAGCGCCGCCCCGATCGCCCAGGCCACCGAGAGCCCCACCGTCTGCAGGACCTCGTCGGCGAGCGCATCCGCCGGTGTGAGGAACAGCCAGGCGGCGGCGGCCGCGATCACGCCGACCGCCAGCGATGATGTCACGACCGAGTTGCGGAAGGCGCGTCTACTCGACACCCGGCTCACAAAGCCGATGGGAGCCAATGTGGCGAGCACCGCGAAGACGGCGAGACCCGGGCTGCGGGTCGCGGTGGCGGCAAGGATGCCCATCGCGAGCGACATCAACGTCCCCATCCGGTTGTCGAACAACACCGCCGCGAGGTATCCGAAGGCGACCGCGGGCAGGATGAACCACGACGACTGCTCTTGCAGTTCAACGGTCATGCGCACCGCTCCTGCCGCCATCACGATCAACAGGCAGAACAGCGCCACCATCCGCGGCGACTCCCAGAACTGGCGGCGGAAACGCGACAGATAGAACGCCAGTGACGCCATGAGCACAGCGAGCATCGCCGCGATGGAGGCGAGCCGGACGGGCTGGACGTCGGCGGCGTTCGTGGCAGAGATGGCATCCACCGCCAGGCGGTCGAACGGCTGACCCACCGCAATGATCGTCTGATCCGGGGCATAGGAGCGTTCGAATTCGGATTGTGCGACCGCGGCCGTGGCCTCATCTCGCAGTGCCTCGGTGGCGATCTGGTCGATCTCGGTGTTGGGCCGCAGGAACGACGCCACGATGTCGCCCACTGCGGTGCGCGCAGATTCGTGGATCGCGCCGTCGACCAGGACGATCGGCGGACTCGACGTGACTTCGTTCTGGGCGACGCGCAGCTCGTCGAGGTTGTTGATCTCGAGGGTGAAACGCCGGGCGATCTCCTCCTGGGCCCGCGACTCGACGACCCGGAGCGCAGGAGTGAGGCCCAGAGCCTCGCGCACGACATCGTCGGTGGCAACGTGGACCAGGGTCTCGATCGTCGTGGCGTTCAATACGCCGTAGGTTGCGCTGAGTTCGGCGATCTGGACATCGACGGGCCGGGTCGCCGAACCGATCCCGATCGGCGTGGCATCGCAGGTCTCGGCCTCGCCGCATGCGACGGCCTGCACCGGTCGTTCGGTGGTGATGGTCGTCTGCTCGGGAATGTCGATGTCGGCCAGTCGCAGACCGATCTCATACTCGCCGGGAGGCAGCTCGAAGGAGTAACTGCCGTCCATGCCGCTCGCGGCGGTGAACACCTCACCGTCGGTGGAACGTGCGAGAACGTCGACGTCGCTGAGGGGAGTGTCCGTGAGAGCGGTGTTGAGTTGCGGGCTGTAAAAGCCGTCGCCGTCGGCGTCGATGAAGACAAAGCCGTTGATCGTGGCCGGCTCGACCTCGACATCCTCCGGTGCGGTCTCACCTTCGGCCAGGGTGGTCGACGTCGTCGTGGTGGTGGAGGGTACGGGATCGACGGACGGCAACTGTGGGAGGTTCTCGAGCACGACCGCGCCACGAACATCGTCGAAGAGCTGATCGAGGGCGAGCAGCGTCTCACGCTCGGCTTCGTTGTTGCGGCGCACCTCCGGATCCACCGAAGCGGCCGCCAGTTGCTGAGCCGCCTCGTAGCCCTCGACGTTGACCACGGTGGCCCGGGTCCTCGCCGTGTACGTTCGCTCTGCGATCTCACCCACGTCGAAGGAGATCACCGCGCCCTGAGAGCCAAACACGAGGACTGCCCATGCAAGGGCGACGGTCGAGACGAACGCCACGACCCGGACGATCGAAGCGTTCATGTGCCGTTGTCCTCGAATCGCTGATAGGCCTCGACGATGGCTGCGACGATGCGGTGCCGAACCACGTCGCGGGACGACAACTCGACGAAGGCCACACCTGGGATGCCTTCGAGAATGCCCCGCACGATCCGCAAACCGGACTGCTGCTGGCTGGGCAGATCGGTCTGGGTGATGTCGCCGGTGATGATCATCTTGGAATTGAACCCGAGACGCGTCAGAAACATCTTCATCTGTTCCGGTGAGGTGTTCTGGGCCTCGTCCAGGATCACGCAGGCATCGTTGAGTGTCCGGCCCCGCATGTACGCAAGTGGCGCGATCTCAATGGTGCCCCGCTCCATCAGCCTCGTCGTCTCGTCGGGACCGAACATGTCCCAGAGGGCGTCATAGAGAGGACGCAGGTACGGGTCGATCTTCTGGGCGAGATCTCCCGGCAGGAACCCCAGTCGCTCGCCGGCCTCGACGGCGGGTCGGGTGAGCAGGATCCGGCGTATCGAGCCGGAGACGAGGGCTTCAACGGCCGCCGCCATCGCCAGGTACGTCTTGCCGGTGCCAGCCGGACCGATGCCAAACGTGAGCGTGTTGTCCCGGATGGCCTGGATGTAGAGCTGTTGGCCGAGTGTCTTGGCACGCACCATTTTGCCCCGGCCGACCTCGATGCCCTCGGACAGGACTCCACTGGGGCTGGGAATCTTCTCGCGCACCATGAGCACGACCTGTCGGACCCGCGACTCGTCGAGCTTCTGTCCTTCCTGGATGATGATCAGCAGCTCACCGATGGCGGTCTCGGCCATGGACACGGCCTGTTCGTCGCCGCTCAGGACGAACTCGTTGCCGCGCGCGGTCACCCGCACGTCGGGGAACAGTTCCTCGAGAGTGCGGAGGTGGACATCTCCTGTGCCGAGCAAATCGAGCATCAGGTGATTCGAGGGGACGCGCAGACGGCGTTCGGTGAGTTCAGAATTCACTGTGGGATGCCCCGCTGAAGGGGCGGCATCAGTATAGGTGGCGACCCCGCGTTCTCCCCCAACCGGACCAGCGGCGCCGTCGGGATCGCCGTTCTCGCCCGGCGTCGCCGAGGAGGACAGCGTCAGCCCTCTCGCTCGGCGAGGCGCCTCATGGCCGCTGCGGGAGAATCGGATTCGATGAGGACGTTGAGCACCCGCAGATCGGACTTGCGGACGGCGAGAGTCGGGCCGGCCGCGTCCTTGCGCATCACCTGGATGGCAGACAGGTAGCGCTCGATCAGCTCGCCTCGCTCTTCGGAGACCGACTCGGCCGAGTCGATGTCGACGAGCACACCCTGGTCGTCGAGTTCGGTCCGCTCAGCTCCCGGCAGCAGGCTCGCCACGTGCACCTCGTACATCTGGGCCAACTTCCAGAGCCGGGCGGCGGAGACGCTGCGCTCGCCACGTTCGTACGCGCCGAGCACCGAGGCCTTGAACTCGCCTTCGGAGGCCTCTTCGACGTCGATCAGCGACCAGCCGCGGCTGCGGCGGGCGTCACGAAGCCGTCGCCCAACTTCATCGTTGAAGCGATTCATTCCGGGCTGACCCGGATCGACTGGTGTCGCATCTTCATGGTGTGTCCTTCTCCATGCCCCGTGGAGACTGCCTCCGCCTGGACACGCTACCACTCAGAGTGGTTGCATTCCGGGCGAAAGTTCAAAAGTTGGCAATTGCCGCGGCGGCGATCGCCGCCGTCTCCACCCGGAGCACGGACCGGCCGAGACACGCCAGCGGAGCATCGGCCGGGACCTCTCCGGGCGCCCAACCTCCTTCAGGCCCGATGGCGATGCATGCCACGTCGCCCAGATCGTCCCGGGTCAGCCCCGACTGGTCGGCAAAGACTGTTCCGTCTGGCAGGTCGCCGATGGTCGATGTCCCAGGGGCGACCGACATCATCCACGACGACCCGCTCTGTTCGAGGGCACTGCGGCACCACAACGCCACCTTGTCGGCGGGTGGGGGTCGCCCTTCGCCAAAGGTCGTCTCGAGCCATCGCAGGTCGAGGGTCCCGAGCTCGGCGAGCTTCTCGACCAGGAACCGAGCCCGGTCCCGCTGGGCGGGGGGCGCCACCGCCAGCACGGGCCGGATGGGCCGGACGGTCACCGCTTCTTCTCCCCGCACGATGCAGGCCGAACTCAAGTGCCCCCGTCCGTGATGGCCCGTTCCGTCGGTGTACGTGACCGGGTCGCCGTCAACGCGCCGCAGGACCTTGCGAATGTGGTTCGAGCCGACCTCGTCGAGGTCCAGCAGCGGCGCCTCCCACGGCCCCGGAACGTACAGGTGCGGGACGTGGGCCATCCTCAGATCCAGCGACGTTTGCGGCCGGCCGGCTGTTCGCTCCGGAGTTGTGCGAAGCGTCGCAGAAGCTCCTCTTCCTCACTGCTCAGGTCGGTCGGGACCTCGACGTCGACGACCACGGCGAGGTCCCCGCGCCCTCGGCGGCCGAGCCGAGTCATTCCTCGGCCGGGGATGCGGGCCACCCACCCTGGCTGGGTTCCGGCCGGGACGTCCAACTCCGTCGTCTCGTCGTCGATGAGTGGCACCTCGATGGTCGTCCCGAGGGCGGCCTCGGCGATTCCGACAGACGTTCGGTGGACCAGATCCTCTCCGTGACGCTCGAAGCGTTCGTCTTCCAGCACCATGATCTCGACAAAGAGGTCGCCCGCCCTGCCGTTGCGACCGGCCGCCTCACCCTCGTGGTTCAGCCGCAGCCGCGTACCGGTCTCCACACCAGGTGGAACCTCGACGCGCACGGTCCTGTCCTGCTGCACGGTTCCCTGTCCGCGGCAGGTCTCACACGGGTCCGAGATGATCTCGCCGGTGCCGCGACATGTGGCACACGCCGTGACGGACATCATCGTGCCGAGGATGCCCCGGCGAGCGACTCGCTGGGCGCCGCTGCCTTGACAGGTCGGACAGGTATGACGGTCCGTGCCGGGCGTCGCACCGCTCCCGTCGCAGACCTCGCATCGCGCCGAAGTTCGGAAACCGACGTCCACCGGCGTGCCGAACGCCGCCTGGGCAAGGCTCACCTGGACACGCGTGAGCACGTCTCGACCGCGGGGGTTCGCACCGCCGCCGGATGCAGCGCCGAACAGGCCTCCCTCGCCGAACACCGAGCGCAGCAGGTCATCGAGACCACCCCCGGCGAAACCGCCGAGCAGATCTCCCAGGTCGAGGATGTCGCCGCGGTCATGAGCAGCTCTCCGATTGGGGTCCGAGAGAACCTCGTACGCCTCGGCCGCATCGCGAAAGCGCGCCTCGGCCGTGGTGTCACCCGGGTTCGCATCCGGATGGCTCTCCCGGGCGTGGCGCCGGAAGGCCTTCTTGATCTCCTCGGCCGACGCGGTCCGGCTCACGCCGAGGACGGCGTAATAGTCCTTCGCCATGATCGGTTCAGTCCGCCATCCGGTCGCCGAGTTCGCGACTCACGCCTTCGACGGCCGAGATCACCTTCCGATAATCCATCCGCATCGGTCCGATGACGCCGACCCTGCCTCCGCCGGCAGCGATCTCGTAACCGGTCGACACGACCGCCAGGTCCACGTCGTCAGTGGGGAGTTCGTCGCCGATGCGGATGCTCGTCCCCTCGGCTCCACCCAACATGGTGAGGAGAGTCGCCTCGCGTTCGAGTACTTCCAACACGCGCTGGACCGTCGAGAGGCTGTCCCACACGTTGGCCATCTGGCGGGTTCCACCGACGTAGATGTCTGCGGTCCGCGCCGACGCGTCCCGCAGTGCGTCCTCGACCACACCAAGCGCAGCGCGCACTGGGGCCGGCACATCTGCGGTGGCGAGACCGAAGTCGCCGGTCCCCGTTATCTCCTTCCCAACCACCGCTCTCGCGAGGACCTCTTCGGCACGCTCGAGTTCCTTCGTCGTCATCGGCTCCGGGAGCCGGCACAGTTCCTGGGTGACGCGTCCTGAGGCGGTCACCACCACCAGCAACGCAGTCTTGGCGCCGGTCTGGACGAGGTGGGTGGCACGAACGATCTCACCGGTCGCTCCGGGCCCAATCGCAACCGACGGATACTGCGTGAGGTCGGTCAACAGCTCGGTGGTCGCCTTGAGCAACCGTCCGAGTTCCAGGTGCATCGACGCGAAGAAGTCCGAGATCCGACGTTGCTGGGGAGAGTGGAGCTTGGCGGGCGACAGGTGATCGACATAATAGCGATAGGCGCGGGCCGTGGGCACCCGTCCGGCGGACGTGTGCGGCTGCACCGCAAAGCCCTCGCGCTCCAGTGATGCGAGTTCGTTGCGGATGGTTGCGCCGGAGACGGGCAGCCCGGTCGACTCGAGCACGATCTTCGAACTCACGGGTTCACCCGTGCGGATGTGCTCTTCGACCAGTGCTCTGAGCACCTCGTCCCGACGATCGTCGCGGTCGTCGGTTCGTCGTTCGTCCATGAGACGCCCAAATTAGCACTCGCCCCTGTCGAGTGACAGCCATGAACCCGGTCAGGCGGGAGGTTCGAGAGCCAGGATCGCGCGCAACACCTCGTCGGTCAGCAGCGGCCTGGTCACCACGAGACGGTCGTCGACCTCTGCGACGACGCCATGATCGACCAGACGGCGGCCCCAGTCCGAGCGCAGCAGCTCGATGCCACCCTCCCCCAGCACCGCACCCGCCGTCCGCCGCAACCCGACGAGCAGACGCTCCTGTTCGGCCGCCCAGCCGCCAACTTCCTCGGACGCCTGGACGGGCCCCATGCCCCGCTCGACTCGGTCCAGGTACGTGTCGAGCCGCCTGACGTTGACGGTGCGCACCCCGTTGCGGTAGCCGTGAGCGCCGAGACCGAAGGCCAGATATTCGGCGTGGGCCCACACTGCCGCGTTGTACCGACAGTGATGACCAACCCGTGCGTGATTGGACACCTCGTAGCGTTCGTAACCGGCGGCTGTCAGGACGGAAACGGCCATATCCCATCGGTCGGCCTGCACGTCGGCATCGGGCTCGGAGGCACCATGCCGAACTTCCTTCCAGAGCACCGTGCCCGGTTCGACGGTGAGCGCGTAGGTCGAGACGTGGTGGGGTTCCAGGTCGACCGCCGTTCGGAGCGAGGCCAACCACGACGAGTCGCTCTCGGCAGGTGAGCCAAAGATCAAGTCGACCGACACGGATCCGAATCCGGCGGCGAGCGCCGCGCCGACGGCGGCCACCGCCCGCTCCGCATCGTGGACACGTCCCAAGTCGGCGAGCACCTCGTCGTCGAAGGACTGAACCCCCAGCGAGATCCTGGTGAATCCGGCAGCGACCAGCGCACGCGCACCGACGAGGTCGACGTCCTCGGGGTTCGCCTCGAGAGTGACCTCGGCGTCGATGGCGATGCCGTGCCGGCCGCGAATCTCCTCCAGCAGCCCGCCGAGACGATCAGCCCCCACCCGGCTCGGCGTGCCCCCGCCGACGAAGACAGCATCGAGCGGGCGCCACGGTGCGGACTCGGCGATCTCTCGGCGCAGAGCCGAGATGTAGCGATTCACCACGTCGTCTCGTCCGGCCACCACCGTGAAGTCGCAGTACGGACAGATCCGGGCACAAAACGGGATGTGCACGTACGCGGAGGCCAGCCCGGATGCCTCGGCAACGGCGGCAGACGCCGCGGAAATCACTCGTCGACCTGGAGGGCGGCGACGAAGGCTTCCTGGGGCACCTCGACGGAGCCCACCATCTTCATCCGCTTCTTTCCTTCCTTCTGCTTCTCCAGGAGCTTGCGCTTGCGGCTGATGTCGCCGCCGTAGCACTTGGCCGTCACGTCCTTGCGCCGCGCCTTGACCGTCTCCCGGGAAATGATGCGACTGCCGATCGCCGCCTGGATCGGGATGTCGAACATCTGTCGCGGGATGAGCACCTTCAGGCGTTCGACCATCATCTTTCCGTAGTCATAGGCCTTCTCGCGGTGAACGATGGCCGAAAAGGCGTCCACGGCCGCGCCGTTGAGGAGGACGTCGACCTTGACGAGGTCCGACGGTGCATACCCGTCAGGCTCGTAGTCGAGGGATGCATAGCCCTTGGTCCGTGATTTGAGGTTGTCGAAGAAGTCGAAGACGATCTCGGCCAGCGGCAGCCGGTAGGTGAGTTCGACCCGCTCGGGGCTCAGATAGCTCATGGTCCCGAGTTCTCCGCGCCGGTTGGTCACGAGTTCCATGATCGTCCCGATGAACTCGGCGGGACTGATGATCATCGCCCGCACGTATGGCTCGGACACCGTCTGGATGCCGGCGGGGTCCGGCAGATCCTGGGGCGAGCGAACCGTGATCTCGGCTCCGTCGGTCATGACGACCTGATAAGCCACGGACGGCGCCGTCGCCACGAGATCGAGGTCGTACTCACGCTCGAGTCTCTCCCGCACGATCTCCATGTGCAGCAGACCGAGGAAACCCGCCCGGAAACCGAAACCCAAGGCCTTGGACGTCTCTGGCTCGTAGACGAGCGATGAATCGTTCAACCGCAACTTGTCGAGGGCTTCGCGAAGGTTCTCGAAATCGTCGCCATCGGTGGGGAAGATTCCCGAGAAGACCATCGGCTTCGGCTCCTCGTAGCCTGCCAGCGCCTGGGCCGACGAGCGACCCGCCACGGTGACCGTGTCGCCCACCTTGATCCGGTCGATCTCCTTCTCCCCGGTGATCAGGTAACCCACCTCGCCCGGGCCGAGCGTCTCGACCACCGTCGCCTTGGGCGTGAGAACACCGATCTCGGATACGCCGTGCTCGTCTCCGGTGGCCATGAACCTGACCTGCTGTCCTTTGGAGATGCGTCCATCGACGATGCGGATGGCACAGACAACTCCGCGATACGCATCGAAGTGCGAGTCGAAGACCAGCGCCCGCAGCGGTGCGTTCGGATCACCCTTCGGAGCCGGAACGTCACGAACCAGCCGTTCGAGGAGGTCTTCGACACCGTCACCGGTCTTGGCGGAGATGCGGAGCACGTCGTCAGGGTCGCCTCCCAGGATGTTGACGAGCTCGCCCGCCACCCGGTCAGGGTCGGCTGCCGGCAGGTCGATCTTGTTGAGGGCGGGCACGATCTCGAGACCGGCCGCGATCGCCAGGTAGGCGTTGGCGAGCGTCTGCGCCTGGACTCCCTGAGCGGAATCGGCGAGCAACAGCGCACCTTCGCATGCAGCGAGAGAGCGCGAAACCTCGTAAGAGAAGTCGACGTGTCCCGGCGTGTCGATCAGATGGATGGTGTAGTCCCGGCCGTCTCGGGCGGTGTAGGTGAGGCGGACGTTGTTCGCCTTGATCGTGATGCCGCGTTCGCGTTCGAGGTCCATCGTGTCGAGCACCTGGTCGCGCATCTCGCGTCCGGTGATCGCCCCGGTGCGCTCGAGGAGACGATCGGCCAGCGTCGACTTCCCATGGTCGATGTGGGCGATGATGCTGAAGTTACGAATGCGCGACTGATCGATCATGAGAAAGGTGAACCGCCGAGCGGCTGGTTGAGATTGTACCGGCACTGGCGGCCCTGGTAGATTGCCCGTTCGGCAGCGACTCGACGCTGCCTGCCCGTTCGCTGCCTGCCGGTTTCGAGACGAATACCACGACACCCGGCATCTGCGGTGCGGAGGTGGGCGTCCACCACCAACTCAAAGAGGAATCGCCCAATGGCCAACATCAAGTCCCAGATCAAGCGCAACCGCCAGAACGACGTGCGTCGCCAGCGCAACAAGTCCGTCCGCTCCGAGCTCAAGACCCGCGAGAAGCAGGCCGCCGCAGCCGAGGAAGCCAACGCCGAGGACGCGTTCCGGCTCGCGCAGAAGAAGATCGACGAAGCCGTCGTCAAAGGGGTGCTCCACAAGCGGACGGCCGCCCGCAAGAAGTCACGCCTCGCCAAGCGCATGACCGCCGCAGACTGAGCTTTTCTGGCCGACGCTCAGCGTCCTGCCATCCAGCGCGACATCGCCACCGTCAATCGCTCCATGGTGATGCGATGCATCGGCTCGGGTGCCGACTTCAGTATCCGATCGGCCCTCACCAACGCGTCGACCGCCAACCGCAAGCTCGAGTCCTTGGTCTTGGCGCGGTTCCGCCACAGGAACTCGATCGAACGATCGTTGCTCCTCGCCCCCATCCTCTCGGTGAACTCTTCGATGCTCGACGACGACAGGGCCAGTGCCCGCCTCCTCACTTCACTCTCCAGTGCGCTGAGCAACACGAGGGGATGGGTATGGGTCAACAGATCCCCGAGTCTGCGCAGAGCGTCGCCGGCGTTTCCTTTCGTCACGGCGTCCGTGTAGAGCCACGTGGGCTCGTTGGGTCGATTGCGGAATCGATCCTTGATCAGCGCGGGGGTGATCTTGTCCTCCGCCTCGGCCAACTGGTCGAGAGCCTGGCCGAGCGAGGCAGTGTCAGTCCCGAAGCGCTGCACGAGCGCTTCGCAGGCGGCGGCGTCGATCGCCAATCCTCGTGACTTCACTTCCTCGACCAGCCATGTCTGACTGTCACTCTCCCGCATCTTCTTGACCGACACCACGTCACCGTGTGCTTTGAGCACCCTGGCGAGCGCGGCGGGGATCGCTCCCGAGGAAATCACGACGAGCGCGACCGCGGCCGGATCCATCGTCTCGACGAGGTCGGCGAGAACCTTCGCCTCGTTGACCGTGAACTGATGGGCGTCGACGATCTCGAGGCCAGCCACGCCTCCGAACAGCGAGGCCGACTGCAGAACGGGGATGGCCGGTTCGACCTCCGCTCGCAGCGAGCCAGCGCCCTCCTCTCCCCCGCCCCGGCCGGGAACATCGATTCGCACCACCTCGCCCGCCCCGGCACCCGCCAGAAAGTCCCGCGCCCGAGTGAGCATCAGATCACGTTCGCCGGGGCCGGCATTGGAAGGTCCCGAGAGGTGGAGGATCATGCCGCCGAGCGTACCGCCCGGCGATGACGTCACGGACCGACGAGCAGCGACCCGCCGAACTCGGTCACGCCCTCCGGCAATGCCAGCGAAATACGGCGCTCCTCCGACGTTCCGGAGTCGATTCGACCGATGTCCACCGGGACTCGAACCCCGACCACGTCGATCTCGACGGTGCCGAACCAGTCGTTGGACGACGTGTTGTCGACCGTGACCACCACATCGATGTCGGCTGACTCGGATGGGCCCGCTCCGATCTGCACCGCCAGACCCCCACAGAGAGTGGAGTCTTCACCGGCAGTGACGACCGACGAACCCGTGACGATCGGCTCGGTATCCTCGAGCAGGATCACCTGGAAGGGCGTGTCCACCCGTTCGGTGCAGGAGAGGACGTGGGTGAGCCCGCGCAAGCTCGACTGGGTGACCGGAATGAGGAACACGACGAAGAGCGCGACGAGCGCGAGTCGTGATCGGAGAAGTGCGGGCACGACGGCAGTGTCGGCGTCACGATGATCCATGTCAACGACCGAAGCCGCGCGTACACTCGCCGTCGATGGCTTCTCCCCGCACGATGACTCTCCGCCGCGCCCGTGACATCACCCTGCTGGTCGGCCTGCTGTTGATCGGGCTCGTCGTTGTGACAATGGTGCTGCGCGATGTGGACCCTGTGGAGATTGCGGCCACGGTTGCGTTTGCCCCCGTCTTTGTTGCGTTCATCTTCTTCGGTTGGAAGGCAGGCCTGGCTACCGGAGCGCTGGCCGCAGTCGGCTATCTCCTGATGCGTCGCTCGGCGATCGCGGTTGTGGGACTCGGGCCGCTTTTCGGAATGATCAGCTCGCGGGTGATCGGCTACCTCGTCTTCGGCGGGGTGGGAGGGTGGGCCGCCGAGCAACTCCAGGCGGCAATCGACAAGCTCGAACTGCATGACGAGGTCGACGACGCCACCGGGCTGGGCAATGCGCGCGCAGCAGTGAGCCACATCGACACTGAACGCGCCCGGTCCCAACGCTATGAGAAGGTCGTGTCGATCATCGAGTGCTCCTTCAGCCTTCCTGATGAGGTGAGCGAGAAGATCATGGCGGCGACGTTGCGCCAACTCGGCTCGGCCATCGCCCACAGCGTCCGTGCCTCGGATCGTGCCGCCCACGTCCAGGATGGAAGGGACCGCCACCGGCTGATCATCGTGCTGCCCGAGACTGGCGCAGTGGGTGCCGATACCGTCGCAACGAACCTCGACCGCGAAGTCCGGGCCCGAATCGGCACGCCGACCGAAGTCTCAGTGCTCACGCTGCCCGGCGACGACGAACGGGTCGAAATACTGCTGGAGTCCCTCGCCGTCCTCATCTGAGCGCTCAACGCCCGGACGTGCGGACGGAGACTCCGGACTCCCCATCGAAGTCGACGATGACGTCGCCCACCTCGTCGGTCCGGAACACAGTCGACCCGGCCTCTCGGAGCGTTTCCAGCACCCACGCCACGGGGTGGCCGAATGTGTTCTCGCCGACGCTGACGACCGCCAGTCGCCCGGCGTGGGCGGCCAGCCAATCCGGTCGAGAGGTCCCGGCACCCTGATGGGGGACCTTGAGCACGACCACTTCCGGAACATCGATCTCGTCCTGGGCGACTTCTTCGATGTCCCCGGAGAGCAGGATTCGGACGCCGTCGATCGTCACCAGCAGAACGACCGACTGGTCGTTCGGCCCCGCGTAGCGCCGCCTCGGTCCCAACACCTCGATCGTGTCGTCGCCGATCGTGATCGTGTCCCCGACCACGGGTCGGTCGACGACCACACCCCGATCGCCGGCCCCTGCCAGCAACGCCCTCGACGACGCGGTCTCGTGGGGTTCGAAGGCCGCCCACACAGCTCCGATCGGGAAGCGACCGAAGAGGCCGGTGAGACCAGCGGCATGGTCCTCGTGAACGTGGGTGACAACCGCCAGATCCACCCTGGTCACCCCATATTGTCGAAGACGGAACGCCAACTCGACGGGATCGGGTCCGCCATCGACCAACACCGTGAAACCGGCCAGACGAACGAGGGTCGAGTCTCCCTGACCTACGTCGAAAACGATGATCCCGGTGTGGGGTGCCCGATCGGTTTCGAGCACGCCCAGCCCGAGGATGACGGCCGCAACGATCACCAGCGCCGGTCGGAGACGCCGAAACCGCGCCGCCACCACCCCTGCGAGAGCAACCACGGTGAACCCGACGAGACCCAGTTGCGGCCAGGGCGCCGCCACACGTGCGACGACGATGAACGCCTCGGCACACAACTCCGCCAGCGAGATCAGCCAGTCCACGCCGAGAAAAGCCCCGACCCCTGCCAGCGACGTCGCCACCATGACGAGCGGGATGCCGACGAGGTTCGCCACAGGCGACAGCAGGGGCACCGACCCGAACACGGCCAACAACAGAGGAGCGACAGCCAGCTGTGCCGCGACCGTGGCCGACAGCAGTGCTCCGATGCGGCCCCGGCCCGGCCACCAGCGCGCCCCGATCATCAGTCCCGCGGTGGCGAGCACCGACAGCTGGAATCCGACAGAGCGCGCCATGGGCGGTGCGATCAGGACCGTCCCCCCGCTGGCGACCGCCAGCGCCGTGACAGGTTCGAGAGGCACACCGACGAAGCGGCCGATGGCCACCAATCCTGCCATGGCGGAGGCTCGGACCACCGACGGCTCCCATCGGGTGAGCGATCCGAACACCACCAGCCCGTTGAGCACGACCACGATCCGGCCGACTGGATGGATCGCCAGTGGGGCGGCCACCACCACGAGACCGACGAGAAACAACGCCACGTTGGATCCAGAAACCGCAACGAGGTGCGAGAGGCCAGCCCGGCGCATCTCCTCGGAGACGATCGGACTCACACCGTGGGTGTCACCGATGAGGAAGCCGACGAGGAGCCCGCGTGCGTCGCCGCGTGCGGGCTCGATCTCGACGATGATCCTGTCCCGCAATCGTGACGCGGCGCTCTCGTGGATGGAGTCCGAGGCACTGGCCGTCAGCTCTTCGGCATCGATCGTGGCCGACAGCCAGCGGCCAAAGAGCTGCCGGGGCACCCCGTCGGAGACTCCCCTGATCACCAGGCGATCGGTCTCGGGAGCCGTATCCGCCCGGACGAGCACCGAACCCGCAGGAGTCGCCACCATCCCGCTCCAACCCCACCGTCCTCCGAAATCGATCTCGACCCGGCCGTCGACCGTGACCGGACCGCGAGGGATCGGCTCAGGCGGCCGACTCTCGAAGTGGCCCACGGTGAGTCCGAGCGCGAACAGCGCCACACACGTCAGCCGTTCTACTCGGCCGATCGAGCCCAGCCGGAGCGAGACCACGACAACGACGGGAAACCACCACCAGCCCATGACTCCCGCCCACGACCCCAGCCCTCCGGCCAGGGCCGCCCGGGCGATCACGGTCATGGGATGCGGACGAGGGGGCGCAGCCGGCCGAGGATCGCCTCACCGATTCCGGAGACGTCGAGCAGGTCCTCCACTCGCTCGAATGGCCCATGCTCGTCTCGATGCGCGACGATGCGCCCGGCGAGCACCGGTCCGACTCCGGGCAGGGTTTCGAGCTCGGTGATGGTGGCTCTGTTCACCGCAACCATCCCGTCGTCGGCGACCGCAGTCGCCGGGCCGCTCTCCAAACGTGACGGCACCACGATCTGGGTGCCGTCGACCAGTTCGGCGGCCAGGTTCACCTGGCTGAGCACCGCGGCCGCAGTCGCCCCACCGGCCGCCTCGATGGCGTCGAGCACACGCGATCCGATCGGCAGATGCACAACGCCGGGACGCCGGACCTCGCCTGCCACATGGACCACCAGGAGCGCCGTGTCCGTTACCGCGGGCGCAATCATCGGCGACAGCGAAGCCTCCGACGCGGCGTCGCCCTGGTTCCCGGCGCCTGCCGTCCACCACCATGCGCCCAAAGAGAGCGTCACGGCCAGAGCGGCGATGACGGCAGATTCGATGCGCTTCAGACCGTGACCTCTCCGACCACCCGGGCGATACAGGTACCCTCTGCAGCTCCCCCGGTCCATACCCCGGTAGGTTGCAGGGATGCTCATCGACACCTCCCCGTACCGTGTCCGACCAGGATCAGCGGTCGATCTCAGCGTCATCAACCCCGCCGACACCGGGTCGTTCGTCGGTGGGAAGGAGGAGGGGCGCGCCCTGCGCCGGCTGATGACTGCCCGCTTGTCGGAGCTACAGGAGAAGTTCTACGCCGACGGCAGCCATCGCCTTCTCGTCGTCCTCCAGGCCACCGACACTGGGGGCAAGGACGGCACCATCAAGAAGGTGTTCCGTGGAGTCAACCCTGCCGGAGTGCGGGTGGCGTCGTTCAAGCGACCAACCCACCACGAGCTCGCCCGGGACTACCTGTGGCGGGTCCATGCCCAGGTGCCGGCCGACGGCGAGATCACGATCTTCAATCGGAGCCACTACGAGGACGTGCTCGTCGTTCGAGTCCATGAACTCGTCGACGAGAACCTGTGGTCCAGGCGATATTCCCACATCAACGACTTCGAGCGTCTGCTCGCAGATGAGGGAACCACGATCGTCAAGATCTACCTGCACATCTCCAGGGACGAACAGCGCCGGCGTCTGCAGGCTCGTCTCGACGATCCCGCCAAGCACTGGAAGTTCAATGTGGGCGACCTCGAGGACCGCAAGCAGTGGGACGCGTTCCAGCAGGCGTTCACCGACATGTTGGAGCGGACCTCACAAGACCATGCGCCGTGGTACGTCGTCCCCGCCAATCGCAAGTGGTACCGCGATCTCGTCGTGAGTTCGATCCTCCTCGAGACGCTCGGGTCCCTCGACTTGCAGTATCCGCCCAACGACGCCGACCTCGCCAGCATCGTCATCCCCTGAGAGTCAGCCGCCGGCGATGCGGCGGGCCTCCACCTCGTATCGGATCCCGTGATAGGACTCGGTGTGGCTCCGACCGCGGACCCGAGCGACGAGGTAGTCGACGGCGTAGCGACGCAGGAACCGGAGGGCACCCGCGTCTGCCCATTGCCGGACGTGAACCAGTTCGTGCACGAGCAATCGACCGAGCCGGGCGGGATCACCCTCGACGAGCTCCGGCGCGAGATAGATCCGCTTCTTCACCGTCATCGCCACCACCTGGCCACGCCACAGTCGACGCAGCCAGCGTGGGGCCGGACGCACCGCCACATCGGCGAGGCCGGGCATGCCGGTGAGGACCTCAACCGCGGCGAGCCCGAGGTCGGCTCGAGCGAGGAGCTGACCGAGATGCATGGATCAACCGACAACGATGTTGACGATGCTCGGAGGCCGCGCGATCACCGTGCGGATCTCCTTACCGTCGATCCATTCCCTGATCCGCTCCGAGGCAACCGCCGTCGCCTCGGCGGTCTCGGCGTCGATGCCGGCGTCCACCTCGATACGGTCCCTGACCTTGCCGTTCACCTGGACGACCATCGTCACCACATCGCGGGCGACGAGTTGAGCATCCCAACCCGGCCACGCCTCGGTGGCCAACATCGATCCGTAGCCGAGTAGCTCCCACAGCTCGTGACTCAGGTGCGGCGACATGGGCGACAGGAGGAGAAGCATCAGTCGCAAGGACTCGGCATGTGTCTCCCGAGCGATTCCGCTTCGCAGCGCTCGTTGGAGAGTGTTCGCGAATGTCATCAGGTGCGCCACCGCCGTGTTGAAGGAGAACCGATCGATGTCCTCGGTGACCTTCTGCACCATCCGGTGAGCGTCGGCGAGGACTTCGCGGTCTGCATCGTTCGGCGCCCGATCCTGGATCTCCCCAACCTGTCCGGTGGCCATCCGCCACACACGGTCGAGGAAACGGGCAGTCCCCTCGACGCCGTTGTCGGACCAGACTGCGTCGTCGGTCGGAGGCCCGATGAACAACTCGAAGAGACGGATGGCGTCCGCGCCGTACCGGGCGTAGTACTCCTCGGGCGAGACCACGTTGCCCTTGGACTTCGACATCTTGGCGCCGTCCTTGACGAGCATGCCCTGGGTGAACAGCGCGTTGAAGGGCTCCTGAACCTCGACCATCCCCATGTCGGCCAGCACCTTGGTGATGAAGCGCGCATAGAGGAGGTGGAGTACCGCGTGCTCGACACCTCCGACGTACTGGTCGACTGGCATCCAGTAGTTCGCCTTCGCCGGATCGAAGATGGCCTCGGAGTTCGAGGCGTCGCAGTACCGGAGGAAGTACCACGACGAATCGACGAAGGTGTCCATGGTGTCTGTCTCACGGGTGGCCGGACCGCCACACGAGGGGCATTCGACGTTGACGAATGATTCGACCGCCGCCAGCGGCGATCGACCACCGGGCGCGTAGTCGTCGACATCGGGATGGATGACGGGCAGATCCGCGCGGGGGACAGGAACGAGGCCGTCGGTAGGGCACGTGATCATCGGGATCGGACATCCCCAGTACCGCTGACGGGAGATGAGCCAGTCGCGGATCCGGAAGTTGACGGTTCCCTTGCCCAAGCCCCTCTCTTCGAACCAGGCGATGATCGTGGCCTTCGCCTCGGCCATCTCCATGCCGTTCAGGAACTCGGAGTTGATCGCCGAGCCCTGCCCGATGTACGCCTCGCCGGTGAAGTCGGCCGGTGGCTGGACGGTCCGGATGATCTCGAGGCCGTACTTCGTCGCGAAGTCCCAGTCACGCTGGTCCTCGCCCGGCACCGCCATGATCGCCCCGGTGCCGTAACCCATGAGCACGTACTCGGCGATCCAGATCGGGACGGGACGGCCGTTGACGGGGTTGATGGCGGATCGGCCGGTGAAGACGCCGGTCTTGTCTCCCTCTGCCTGCCGGTCGATCTCGGAAAGGGCACCGGCAGCCGCGATGTAGGCGCGGGCCTCGGATTCGTGGTCCGTCCCGGCGATCAGGGCGTCCACCAACGGATGTTCGGGGGCCAGCACGGCGAAGGTCATCCCGAACACCGTGTCTGGCCGCGTCGTGTACACGTCGAAAGAGAGGTCGGTCTCGGCGACCTCCATCGAGAAAGTGCAGCCTTCGGAGCGACCGATCCAGTTCCGTTGCATCGTGCGGACGCGGTCGGGCCATCGGTCGAGTTGGTCGAGGTCGTCCAACAGCCGCTGGGCGTAGTCGGTGATCTTGAAGAACCACTGATCGAGGTCGCGCTTGACCACCACCGAGTCACACCGCTCGCAGCGTCCGTCCACCACCTGTTCGTTGGCGAGAACCGTTTGGTCAGTCGGACACCAGTTGACGGGCGCATTGCGCTTGTAGGCCAGGCCGCGGTCGTACAACTCGAGGAAGAGCCACTGGTCCCATCGGTAGTACTCGGGGCTGTGAGAGGCGAGTTCCCGATCCCAGTCGTAGACGGCGCCCAACCTCCGGAGTTGAGCCTTCATCCGCACGATTTGGGTCTCGGTGAACTCGCGGGGGTGAATCCCGGTTTGGATGGCGGCGTTCTCGGCCGGGAGTCCAAAGCTGTCCCACCCCATCGGTGACAGAACGTTGAAGCCCCGCATCCGCTTGTAACGGGTGAGTAGGTCGACATAGCTGTAGTTGCGGAGGTGGCCCATGTGAAGGGCGCCGGACGGGTACGGGTACATCTGGACGTTGTAGAACTTGGGACGCGTCGGGTCTTCGGTCACGTTGAAGACGCGCTCGGCCTCCCAACGGTCCTGCCACTTCGCCTCCGTCGCTTGAATCTCGTATTTCATGGGCAGGGTGGAGGGTAACGAGGCTCTGACTTGCCCGTTGCGGAGTTCGACGTGGGAGGATTCCGGCGTGGAGATCTCGAACCCCGACAAGGTGATGTTCCCCGAGCCCGGGCACACGAAAGCCGATCTGGCGGCGTACTACGCCTCGGTGGCCGAACGGATGCTGCCGTGGCTGGTCGGCCGTCCGCTCACGCTCGAACGGCACCCCAACGGCGTCGCCGAGAAGGGATTCATGCAGAAGAACGCCTCGGCGCACTTCTCGGACCACATCGAACGGGTCGAAGTGCCCAAGACGGACGGAACCGTGACCCACCCGGTGGTTCGCGACACCCATGGGCTGCTCGAACTCGCCAATCAGGGAACGATCACGTTCCATGTGTGGACGTCGTCGATGCCCGAACTCGACGAACCGACCCACCTCTTGCTCGACCTGGACCCCGAAGCGGGAGACGTCGATGCTGTGCGGGAGGTGGCGCACCGATCGCGGGAGATCCTCCGCCGGTTCGGCCACGACGGCACGCTCGTGGCGTCCGGCAGGAAGGGCTTTCACATTTGGGTGCCGATCTCGGGTGCGGCCTATGACGAGGTCGGCCTCGCCGCCCGAGCAATGGCCGGGCTCATCGCAGCCGAAAACGAAAGCGTCGCTACGGTCGAGTTCCTCAAGAAGAACCGGCAAGGGCGGGTTTTCGTCGATTGGCTCCGCAATCGGCGGGCGCAGTCCATCGTCTGTCCCTGGTCGGTGCGGGTCACACCCACCGCCTCGGTCGCCACTCCGCTGCTCTGGGACGAACTCGATGCGGCGCTTCCGAACGGCTGGGACATCACATCGGCCCTCGACCGTTTCGACATCTCATCCGGCCCGGCGGCGCACTTGGACACCGAGGCGATCGTGACCGCCGCCCGCCACGCCGGCGTGGACCTCGACTCGGATTTCGATCGATTCGGGCGGTGAAGGAGCGAACGGTTGCGTCACGAACGATCGTTCGTTAGTGTTGACCCATGACGTTGCTCACTCCGACCGCGGCTGAGGCCCCCGCAGAACGGTTCCAGGCGATCATCGACGCCGAGGCCAAGATCGAACCGGCCGACTGGATGCCAGAGGGGTATCGCAAGACGCTCATCCGCCAGATCGCCCAGCATGCCCACTCGGAGGTCATCGGCATGCAGCCGGAGGGCAATTGGATCGGCCGGGCCCCTTCGCTCAAACGGAAGGCGATTCTCATGGCGAAGGTCCAGGACGAAGCAGGTCACGGGCTCTACCTCTACTCGGCGGCCGAGACGCTCGGAGTCACCCGCGACGAATTGATGGAGTTGCTCCACACCGGTCGCCAGAAATACTCGTCGATC
>DATKEC010000061.1:0-45200 GCA_035544575.1 Acidimicrobiia bacterium | reverse complement strand
CGTGGTCACCGCGCTGAGGGCAGCCGCCTCGGCCTCGGGCCAGCCCGTGCACGAGGGTGTCGTTCTGACCGGCGCCGTCTTCTACTCCCACGATGTTCTCGGTTCGCCGCTCGCCCTGTGGGCAAAAACGGGCGCGGTCGCTGTCGAGATGGAGTGCGCCGCGCTGTTTGTGATCGGCGCCCTCAACGGGACTGAAGTGGGAGCGGTGTTGACCTCAGACGGCAACCCGCTGCACGACGCCAAGGAGGGATACGACCCGCACCGGGACGTCGTGCGGCGCGGCGTCGACGCGATGATCGGGGTGGCGCTGGACGCGCTCGTGACATGACCGACCTGTACGAGAGGCTGACCGAGACCGCCCGGCTGATCGCCGCCAAGACCGGCGTCGAACGCCACGACGTGGTCGCAGTGCTGGGAAGCGGCCTCGGCGGATACCCGGCCACCCTGGCCGACACGGTCGCCGTGCCGTACGCAGAACTCCCGGGCTTCCCCATCCCGAAGGCGGTCGGGCATGCCGGAACCGCCTACTCCACGCAGATGGGCCAGAACCGGGTGCTGTTGTTGGCGGGCCGGCCCCACGCCTACGAGGGACACTCGATGGAGGCCGTCACCTTCCCGATCCGCGCTGCGATCCTGACAGGAGCCAGCAAGGTGTTGCTCACGAACGCCGCCGGCGGGTGCGGAGACGGCATCGAACCCGGAGACCTCGTTCTGCTTACCGACCATCTGAACATGTCGGGCATCAGCCCGCTGATGGGCGACAACGACGAGCGCCTCGGACCGCGCTTTCCCGACATGACCGACGTGTACACGCCCGAGCTGAGGGCCAAGGCCCACGCCGCGGCGGCCGCGGTCGGCCAGGAGCTACGCGAGGCGGTGTACTTCTGGTGGCACGGGCCGATGTTCGAAACGCCGGCCGAAGTGCGGATGGCGAAGCAACTCGGCGCCGGACTCGTCGGTATGTCCACGGTCCCCGAGGCCACCGCCGCCCGGCACATGGGCGCCGAAGTGCTGGGCCTCTCGCTGTGCACGAACAAGGCGGCCGGGATGTCCGAAACCCGCCTGTCCGCGGAGGAAGTGATCGAAGTCGCCGACGCCGCCGCCCACCGCCTCCGCGCCCTCCTCAACACCCTCCTCCCCACCCTTTGAGCTTTTTAGCGGGGCAGCGCGTCAAAAACGACGCGCATGGCATGAGAGAAGCGGTGGTGGCTCGACGCGGATGACCCGCGGTGCCGCTAGAAACCCCCTATGACGACTGCACTCGTACGACGTCCGGGGCCGCGACTGGCCGAGGGACTGCTCACACACCTCGAGCGGACCACCGTCGACTACCCGAAGGCGCTCGACCAATGGCACGCCTACGTCGCGGTGCTCGAAGCCAACGGCTGGAAAGTCGATCACGTCGACCCTGCCGACGACCGCCCCGACGCCGTCTTCGTCGAGGACACGGTGGTGGTCTTCGGCGACCTGGCGGTGATCACACGGCCAGGAGCCGACGAACGAAAGCCGGAGATCGCCGGCACCGAAGCCGCCATCGGGCGTCACCTCACCGACATCGTTCACATCACCGCCCCCGCCACCTTGGACGGCGGCGACGTCCTGAAGGTCGGATCCACGGTCTACGTCGGACTGTCCGAGCGGACGAACCCGTCTGCGGTGGATCAGCTGGCGAGACTCCTACCGGATCGGAACGTGACCGCAGTTCCCGTGACCAAGGTGCTGCACCTGAAGTCGGCAGTCACCGCGCTTCCCGACGGGACCGTCATCGGCCACGAACCCGTCGTCGACGAGCCGGCCATGTTCGGACGCTTTCTCGGCGTGCCCGAGGAGTCGGGTTCGGCCGTCGTCGACCTCGAGGGCGGGAGGCTGCTCATGTCGGCGGACTGCCCTCGGTCGGTCGAGGTCGTCCGGGCGAGGCGCTACGACGTCGTCACCGTGGACATCTCCGAATTCCAGAAGCTGGAAGGCTGTGTGACCTGTCTGTCGGTGCGGATCCGGTAGCGCCGGCTTCTCTCATGCCAAACGCGTCACTTTTGACGCGCTGCCCCGCTAAAAAGCTCAGTGGCCGGCGCCCTGGGTGGTGAGGACGGCGACGACGATCACGACGACCGCCGCCACGCCCCCGACTGCCACCAGGAACTCTCCCCCCGAGATCCGCATCCCGGGGCGGGCAGCGGACAGCCCGGCGAAGGTGATGATCGCGCCGGCGATGAACATCGCGATCACCGGCGCCCAGCCAGGGAACTGGATGAACACCCAGGCGGCCGGCAGGACGACCATCAGGATCGTCAACAGTGAGACCACCGGCAGCGAGAAAGCTGCACCCAGCCGCCGACTGACGGTCGTGCCCTCCGCCAGTTCGGCCTCGGCGAGGCCGTCGGGCACCCCGAAGTAGTGCACGAGCGCGCCGATCAGCCAACCGCCGCCGATCCAGCCGAACAGAGTCCACAGCAGGGTGGGAAGCAGCGGGATCTGCGTCACCGTCTCGTCGGCGACATCCGCCGTTCCCGAACCGGTGACGACTGCACCCACCACAACACCGGTGACAGCACCGGCCAGGGCGCCGATCACGACAGAGGAGGCCGGCGACGCGACGAGACGCATCCCGGCATCCCGCCACCCGGTGACGGCGCGGACGAACGCGGCGCCGACTCCGCCGACGAACGCACCCAGCAACGCCGACCCGAACAGGAACGAACCCGCCGCCACCGAGAAAACGAAGGTCAGGTCGCCGGTTTCGGACTGGGTCGACCCCGACCTCGCCAGCAGCCATTGGGCGCTGAAGATCATCACGAAGATCGCGGCCACGACACCGAAGCCCATACCCACACGTCCCCCGGCGCGGACACGCTCCCGCAGTCCCACCGCCACCACCGGATCGTCCTCGACCTCTTCGAACACGGCCACCGCGACCGGCGCCGGTGCGGGAGCCGCCGCAGCCACCTCCGGAGGGGGAGCCGCTTCCTCCTCCGCACCTGCAGGCGCGGAAACCGCTTCTGGCTCGGGAGACGCCGCCGGCGGGGGCGCTGCCGCGGCAGGTGCCGCCGCCCCGCCCGCCCAGGCCTCGAGGACTTCGTCGAGCGAGGCGCCGGCCGCCTTCGACCGCGCCTCGGCGGAGCGCTTCACCAGCGCCTCCGGGACGTTCATCGTGCTGGCCGCCGCCGCGAGGAACTCACTCATCGGGAAGCGAGGATAGCCAGCGGCAACCCGCCGTCGTTCAGTTCTGAGCGCCGTCTTCGTCGCCGGGCGCCTCGGCCTCGGCCCGCGCCCGCGCCTTGCGCTCCGCCCACCGCAGCCCCCACAGCGACAACCCGACCGGAACCGCAAACCACAGGAAATCGTCGATGTAGAGCCCGTGGGCGAGCGTGATCATCCGGCAGCCAGGATGACGAGCCCGAGCCCGGTCAGGATCACCATGAGCACGAGCATGGCGTATTGCGACGCCACCGCCCTGGCCTTCGGGAAGTCGACGAGGGCTCGGTCGTGGCTGAGGATCACGCCGCCGATGTGGCCGAGGACGATCACCCCCACCTGGAGATACCAGACCCACGCCCGGGACTCCTGGATCAAGGTGAAGTCGACCCGCCGATCAGCGGTCCCGAACAGATCCCACCCGAATCCGAACGGGTCCGAGAAGGTCGACAGGAACAACTGGCCTTCGAACACGATCAGTGTGAAGTAGTGGGCGAACGCATACGCAAAGCCGATCGGCACCAGCGTGTGGGCAAACCGGCGGGCGACATGGCGCGCCCCGGTGCTCACCCCACCCAGGCGGGCAGCGGCGGCGGATGCGGCGAAGTAGGTGGCGCCGACCAGCCCGATCACCACCGCCCAGCCGATTGTCCCTGTCACGACCGCCGCCAGCCGGGGTGACAGCCCCCAGTCACGAACAGTCTGCAGCATCGGGTCGGTGATGACCCGGCCCCACCACTCGGTGGCCGCAGTTCCGTCATAGGTCACAGTGCCGATCATGGCGACCACGAACGCAGCCATGCCCGTCCGCTCGGGCAGCGCCACCAGTCCGCGCAGCCAGCCGCGCTCCCGCCACACGCCGTCACGGAAACTGAACGGCGCCATCGCCCCCAGGAAACGGGCGTACACGGCGAATCCGTCGCTCGTCTCCATCGCGGTGCGGGTTCCGACCCACATGCTCATGCCGAGCATGTACAAGGTGAAGACGAGGGCGGCGATTCCGATCGAACGGGGACCGTTGTCCGGTGCGACGAGTTCGAACCACGTGAACAGGAGGAAGACGACGGTGGCCGGCCAGTAGCCGAGCCGTTCCACCATCTCGGGACGCTCCTCGGGATGCAAACCCACCCAACTCGGTAGGCGACGCCACGGGCTGATCGCCGGATACAGGTCCACGAGCAGAGCGGCCGTGAACGGGATGAGAAGCCAGAACCCGACGAAGAGGATGACAGCGGCAGGATTGCGGGTGCTGTTGTCGAGGCCGATCGCCCCGGCGACGAGCGTGAGCAGCAGGAAGAACACTCCCACCGCACCCAGGGCACTCCACAGCCACGGGAGGGGACGACCTTCAGGTTCGGGTTCGAACTCCTGGAAGCGGGCATGAGGCCACAGAATCGCCAGGGCCACGAACGTGATGACCAGCACCACCGCCGCCGCCACGACGAAGAAGCCGAGGGGCACCGGAAGATCGAGTCGGCCGCCGAGACCGTGCGCCAGCGCGGGCGACGCGCCGCCCACCACACCGACCGCACCCACCGCCGCGAGTACAGCCAGCCGGCGGTACATCACGATGCTTCGAGATTGGCGACCACGAGGCTGCTGTTGTGAGTCTCGACCTCGACCAGCCCCGGGATGTCGGCGGTGAAACTGACCTCGGCCGTCACGCCCGTCTCCAGGTCGACGTAGATGTCGTAGCCGTGGATGTGGATCTCGTCGGCGACATCGGAGGTGAACCGCAACGTGACCGTCTCGCCGAGCGGAACCGAGACCCGGCCGCCGCCGGTGACGGTCGAGCCCTCGATGACGATGTCGAAGGCGTATGGGTCGGCGGCGTCGGTGGTCGTCGTAGCCGGGGCGGTGGTGGTCGTGGTGTCGGCTGCGGTGGTGGTCACCGCGGCGGTGGTGGTCGTGGTGTCGGCCGCGGCAGCGGTGGTCGTCGTGTCCGTGGTTTCGCCGCCGCAGGCAGCCACCACGAGACCGACGACGAGCAGCGCCGGGATGTGAGAACGCATCGGGCAAGCGTAGACCGGGCGGCCCGACAATCCTTCAGTCAGGCATCGGAAGGCCCCGGCGCCCACCCCACCCTCTCAGCCCACTCCTCGGCGAAGGACATGAAGAGATCGAAGGCCGGGTCCTTCACGTCGTAGTAGGCCTCGGCGTCGTTGGCGAAGTGTCGCGCCAGTTGGCGTTTCACCTCTCCGTAGGCGTCCGCGGTGGCCGGGTGAGAACGCAGGAAGTCCCGGCACAGCAGGGCATAACGCCAGTTCCAGCGGCCCAGGATGCGGACTTGGATGTTGGCGTCCACCGTCCCACCGCGGAGGTGCCACAGCCACTTCTGGCGGTCGGCTTCGGCGATCGCCTGGCCGGGCGGCTCGTGGTCGAACGTTCCCTTGAAGCGCTCGACCGCACCGATGCCGGCGATCGCCGGCCCGATGGGCGGATGGTCGAGATCGTCAACCGTCACCTGGATGTCGATGATGTCCTTGGCGCAGAGGCCCAGGATCGCGGTGGAACCGATGTGATCGATCCGAATCGCCACGTCGCCCAAGGCTGCGCGCAGACGTCCGCCGAGGTCGGTGAAGAGTGCGGGCCACTCGACCCGGTAGTCGACGACGACGATCTCAGGCATGCCGCGTCACGTAGATCGCCGGTACGCGTATGCTCGGAGACATGAAGAAATTCCTCCTCTTCCTGCTCGTCGCGGGAGTCGTCGGCTTCATCGTCAAGCTGATGATCGACGAGGCCTGAGACCGGACTCCGTCTCAGACATTCTCAAAGGTGCGTGATCCAGATCGGGTGGGTCGATCCTGGCGCGATCGATCCTCACTTCTCAGATCCGCCGTCGTCGACGAAGGACGCCACCTCGGCGACCAAACGATCCGCATGCGTCCAGGGCACCTCGTGCCGGGCGCCGTCGATGTCGGCGATCCGCGCCCTCGGGATCCTCCCGCCGAGTTCGTACTGCCAGGCCGGAGGGACCAGTTGGTCGCGGGTCGGCACCACGACCAGCGTGGGGACGTCGAGTGATCCAATCCAGTGGGTGGCATCGAAACGCATCAGCGCCAGCGAGGCGGCCGCTCCGCCATCGACGTCGCGGCGGTGGGTCTCCTCCCACATCCAGCGAGCGTGCTCCGGCGCCACCGCCCCCGTCACGATCAGATAGCCCGCTCGAACCTCGGGCGTCCCGATGCCCGTGATCCGCTCCCAGCCGCGAACGACATATGTACCCGCCTGGCGGGCGAGACGCCAGGAGCGGGGATGGGCGGCGAAGGTGCCGATCAGGACCAGCCGGTCGACGAGATCGGGATGTCGGTGAACGAGTGCCAGGGCGACGGTTCCCCCCATGGAGTATCCGACGACTGTGGCACGGTCGACGCCCGCCGCCTCGAGGACGCCGGCGGTGTCGTCGGCCAGGTCGGTGATGTCGTAGCGACCGAGGAAGCGCGTGCCCGACCCGTGGTTGCGGGTCTCGACCAGCGTCACCCGGAACCGTTCGGCGAGGCGGGGACCGACCTCGTACCACTCCGTGAGCGACGCTCCCCCGAGACCGTGGATGAGCACGACATTCTCGCCATCGACCGGTCCGGTCTGTCGCAGCACGAACTCGCGGTCGCCGACGAAAACGGTACGGCCGGGCAACGGCCACGGATGGGTCTGGGGCTCACGGAATCGCGGAGACGGCGCCGGTCCGAACAGCCGGTAGAGCAGGGCAAGCCCGAGCAGCTTTTTCATCGGCCTCATCGTCCCAACGAGCCCACGGCGAAGGCGAACTCGGTGACCGGCATGCCGCCCACCAGGTGCTCGGTGATGATCCGTTCCATCACGGGGATCGTCACCGAGTGATACCAGACGCCTTCGGGGTAGACCACCGCGATCGGGCCCATCTCGCAGATGCGGAGACAGTCGACCTTGCTGCGGAGCACCGACCCATCCCCCGGCGGGGCCGACGAGACCGTGACCGTTGGCATCCCCTGCCACGCGGGAGGCGGCGAGGAGATTCCCAACTCCTTGCACCGGGCCTTGAGATAGCGCCACACCTCGTGGGTCTCGGCCACCGGGGCGCACTTGGGGTTGGTCTGGTCGGCACAGAGAAAGATGTGACGCTGGGCGCGAGGGACGGAGAGAGCCTCGGCGATGGTGGCGAGGCGGTCGAGAGGTTCCACGGTCGGGAGTGTATGGCTGCGGTCGCCGTGTCAGGTCAGAGGCGGATGCGGGTCCCGGGGTCGGCGGTCAGACGGCCGATCACCCAGCCGGAGGCACCCTCGGCACGGAGGGCCGAGAGCAAGGCTTCGGGATCAGCCGTGGCAACCAGCAGGCCGCCGGAGGTTTGGGCGTCGGCGAGCATGCGGAGGTCGGCGTCGGAGGGATCGCCGTCGACGAAGGACTCCACCGCCGCCAGGTTCCGCTCGGAGCCGCCGGGGAAGAAGCCGGCGGCGAGGAGGGCGGCCGCCCCGTCGATGACCGGGACCGACGCGACATCGAGTTCGGCGGAGGTGTCCGAGGCCCGGAGCATCTCGTGCAGATGGCCGAGCAGGCCGAACCCGGTCACGTCGGTGACAGCTCTCGCCCCGCAGGCCCGGACGGCGTGGGCGGTGCGATCGTTCAGTTCCACCATCTGGGCCACCACGCGATCTGCCAGCTCGTCAGGACACGCCTCACGCTTGATGGCAGTGGTGATGATCCCGGTGCCGATCGGCTTGGTGACGACGAGCGCGTCGCCAGCCTTGCCGGCGGCGTTCGTGGTCACGTGGGCGGGGTCGACCAGCCCCGTGACGGCGAAGCCGTACTTGGGCTCGGCGTCGTCGACCGAATGCCCGCCCACGATCGTGCAAGCCGCCAAGGCCATCAGGTCGGCGCCGCCTCGAATCACCTCGGCTGCCACCTCCCACGGGATCACGTCGCGCGGCCAGCCGATCAGTTGCAGAGCGGTGAGCGGGGTGGCGCCCATCGCGTAGACGTCCGAGAGGGCGTTGGCGGCGGCGATCCGTCCCCAGTCGTAGGCGTCGTCGACGACGGGGGTGAAGAAGTCGATGGTCTGGACGAGGGCGGTTCCGGGCGCGATCGAGTACACCCCGGCATCGTCCGACGTCGCCGTCCCGACGATCAGATCAGGGTGTGTCGCCGCGGCGTGACCGTGCAAAGGACGCAGAACCTGCGCCAACTCGGAGGACCCGAGCTTGCACGCTCAACCGGCGCCGTGACTGAAACTGGTGAGCCGTACCGCTTCCACCCCGCCACGCTAACCGGGCTTTTTAGCGGGGCAGCGCGTCATTAATGACGCGCTTGGCATAGGAGAACAACTACACGTTCGAGGCGAGACGTTTCAGAGTTTCTGTCACGCGAAACGTGTCATTTTTGTGTCGCTCATTCGCTAAGAAACGCGAAGAGTCCCTATCTTTTGGGGTTCCCCGAGCCGAATGATGTTCTCATGACCGATGACACGACCTTTCTGACGCCCGAGGCGCACCAGAAATTGCAAGACGAACTCGAGACGCTTCTCACCACGGGGCGGAGAGAGATCGAGGAGCGCATCCAGACCGCGCGCGAGCACGGCGACCTGCGCGAGAACGCCGATTACGACTCCGCCAAGCACGATCAAGGCCTGATGGAGGCGCGCATCCGCCAGATCCAGACCCTGCTCGACAAGGCAGAAGTTCGCGAAGTCGAGGCGTCGGACACGGTCGTCGTCGGATCAGTCGTCACGCTCGTCGACAGCGACGGCGACCAGAACGACTTCTTCGTCGCCTCCCCGGAGAACAAGGAGCCGGGCATGCTGCTGGCCTCCCCCTCCGGCCCGCTCGGCAAAGCCCTCTTGGGAGCCAAGGTCGGCGACGAGGTCAGCTACGACGCGCCGGGCGGGACGTTCACCGTCACCGTCAAAGACGTCAAACCGTTCCGCGGCTGACGTCGAGGAGGCCACCTCCCCCTCGGTACTCTGAGCCTCGGCCAACACCGGGACCACGATGAAGTTCAGCCTGCGCCGCCCACGCGAACTCGCCCGCCAGCTGCGGCTTGCCGCGCGCCGCCATCCCGACGACGTCGGTGAGTTCCTCGACGAGAACTACGAGACCTGGGCCGCCATCGCCGAGGCCACACCGGGCGACGCGGCCGACATCCTCGAAGCACTGCCCGAAGAGACCGCAGGCGAACTCTTCGTCGACCTCGAGGACGAACAGGCCGCCGGTGTCCTCGAGGAACTCCGCGACGACCTCGCCGCCGACTTCCTGCTCGTGCTCGAGACCGACGCCGCGGCCCGGATCCTCGAAGAGATGGCGGTCGAGGAAGCCGTCGACATTCTCGAACAGCTCGATCCCGAAGAGCGCGACCCGATTCTGAGCGCCGTCGAACCGCTCGTCCGTTCCGAGATCCGGCGTCTGCTCAGGTACGCACCGGACTCCGCCGGCGGTCTCATGACCACCGACATCGCCAGGCTCCCGCTGGGCATGACGGCCGGCGAGGCGATCGAACGCATCCGCCAGCTCCACGACGAGCTCGAAGACCTGTCCTACGTCTACATCGTCGACGAGAGCGGCCGCCTCGAAGGCGTCCTCTCGTTCCGCGACCTCGTCTTCAACCGCCCCGGCGTCGGCCTCGACGAGGTGATGGTTCGCAACCCGGTCCACGTCAACGTCGACACCGACCGCGAAGTCGTCGCCGACCTCACCCAGCGCTACCACCTCTTCGGGCTCCCGGTGGTGGACGACGCCGGCCGACTGCTCGGAATGGTCACTCACGAGTCGGTGGTCGAATCCGTCCAGGACGAGGCCTCCGAAGACTTCGCCACCGCCATGGGTGCGGGCGCCGAAGAGACCCCCTACACGGCGATCAGCATGTCGGTTCGGAACCGCCTGCCGTGGCTGGCGGTGAACCTGGCTCTGTCGCTCGGAGTCGCCCTCGTGATCGAGTCCCAGACCGGTGTGATCTCGCGGGTGCCGGTCCTGGCCGCCCTCATGCCGGTTATCGCCCTGCTTGGAGGCAACGGCGGGGCCCAGAGTCTCGCGGTGGTCATACGGGGCCTCGCCAAGGACGAACTGCCCCGCTCACGGTCGATCGAAGTCGTGGGCCGGCAGGCCACGATCGGGATGCTCGAAGGCGCCGCGCTGGCGATCCTCGCGGCGGCGGCCTCGATCATCCTGATCGACACCGGCATCTTCACAACCGACGCCTCCTCCGTCCGGGTGGCGACGGTCGTCGCGATCGGCACCCTCGCCAACCTCGCCATCGCCACCACCGCCGGCACCATGATCCCCCTCCTGATGCGGCGGATCGGCCTCGACCCCGCCCTGGCTGCCAACATCTTCCTGACCTTGATCACCGACCTCGTCGGTTTCGGCGGGTTCCTGATCGTGGCGTCGCTGCTCCTCTGAAGCCGGTCACACCACCCAGGCAACCGGCACGGTCTTCGGCTTGCGGAAAACCGTTCCTTCCAATTCGGGCTGGGCGGTGAGACGCAAGCCGGGCAGTCGGGTGAAGGCGGCTGCGAGCGCCGCCCGAGTCTCGGCCCGGGCGAGGTGCAGGCCGACACAGTGATGAGGGCCTTGCGCGAACGCCAGGTGGGTCCGGGCGTTCTCTCGCTTCACGTCGAAACGATCCGGATCCGGATACGTCTCGGGATCGCGGTTGGCTGCGGAGACCGAGACCATCACGAAGTCCCCCGCCGCGATCTCGACTCCGCCGAGCACGGTGTCCGTCGTGGCGAAACGGTCGAGCTGGCACACCGACGGCTCCAATCGCAGCGACTCGTCCACCGCCCGGGTCAGCAGGTCGGGGTGGGCCAGCACCAGGTCGAGCTGGTCGGGGTGAGAGAGGAGGTGGGTGAAGGCGTTGGCCGTCGCACCTTCGCTGGTCTCCACTCCACCGAAGAGCATGACCGCGGTGTTGGAGACCACTTCGGCTTCGGAAAGGGTGCGACGGGCATCGGCCAGCAACCCGCCTTGGTCGATCGTCTGGCGCACCCGGCGTTCGAGCAGTTCCACCGCGGCGGGCGCGGAGACACCGACCACGCCGTCTGACGCCTCCGAGACCGCGGCGACGATGTCGTCGTACCAGGCGCGCATCAGCACCGGGTCGACGTCGGTCATGTCGAGGGCAGCGGCCACGACGGCCACGGCCAGCGGGCCCGCCAACTCTCGGCGCAGGTCGGCCGTTCCGGCCGGAGCGATTGCGTCGACCAGACGCCGGGCCTCTGAGTCCACGATCTCGGTGAAGTGCTCCCGCACCCTGCCCATCCGTAGCGAGTCGGCGAACGGGTCCCGGTGCCGAAGGTGCTCGGTGCCATCGAGGGACAGCATCGAGGGACCCAGCACCTGGCCGGTCGAAAAGCGCGGATCGTCGACGGTGAACCGGTCGGGGTCACGCAGCACTTCGATGGCGAGATCTCGGCGGGTGACCATCCAACCGTGCAGCGCCGGGATCCAAGAGACGGGTTCGTGCTCACGCAGCTGGCGCAGGACGCCGTGCAGGTCGGCTTCCAACGTCTGGCGGGTCACACCCGCCCCGAGTTCGAACGTGCGGTTCATGGCCGACGATCGTACGCGTCAGCTGCCGACAGCCGTCTCCCCGAACTCGGCGTACGGGCCCTGGAAGCGAATGATGGCGCCGTCCACGAGACTCACGAGGTAGTGCTCGTCCACGAGCAGCTGCTCGTCGTCGGTGCGAGCGTCTTCGTCGACCCTTCCGGCTTCGAGGGCGTCGAGATCGTCGAAGACGTTGATGCCGGCGAGGGTGACATCGCTCTCGTCCACGAGCTCTCGGATGAGGTTCTCGAGGTCGATGTCGGTGTAATCGCCGGGGTCGATGAGGATCCAGAGCGTCTCACCGGCCGTGGAGCTGGAGCGGACGAAGATCTCGTATTCGGTGATGGCCGGACCGGCATCGGCATCGGCATCGGCGTCGTCATCGCCTTCGGTGGTGGTGGTCGTGGTCGTGGTCTCGTCGGCGTCGGGAGCGGTCGTCGTCGAGCCCGAGGCGACGGTGGTGGTCGTCGTCGTGAGTTCGGCTTCTTCCGGCGAGCAGGCGGCCACCAGCACGACGACGGCAAACAGTGTGATCAGTCGGCGAACCACGTTCGGACCTCCATGACTTCCGCTGGACTGTGCGGCCAGGGTACCGGCGGCTCAGTGCAACCGACCGGCGTCGGCCACATGGGCACGGAACAGCTCCCGCAGCCGGGACGTGACCGATCCGATCGGGTACTCCCATGCGCCGACCGAGATCACCGGCGTGACCTCTTTGACCGTGCTCATTGCGAACACCTCGTCGGCTGCTTCGAGTTCGTCCAGAGCGAACCGCCCCGACTCGACGGTGATCCCGACCCCTTCGGCTATTTCCAGCACGTGGCGACGCGTGATCGAGTCGAGTATCCCCAATTCCACTTCCGGCACCCGCACCGCGCCTCCCAGCACCCAGCCGACGCAGAAGGTCGGTCCCTCCAGCACCGTCCGATCGTCAGCGACCAACACGGCATCGTCGAAGCCGTCCCTCCCGGCCATCCGCGTGGCCGCCACGTTGGGGGCATACGACGTGGTCTTGATCCCGGCCAACTCCCAGGGGCGTCCGGCCGGATGCCACGGGGCTGGCCACGGCCGCAGACGAATCGTACGAGGCACGAACGGGAGCGGATGGTGCATCACGACGATGCGCCGCTCGCCGGAGGACCCGGCCACCGCGTCTCCCCGCGAGACGATGATCCGCACGATGCCCTCGCCTCCCTCGGAGCCGAGGGACCTCGCCCATGATCCGATGCGGCCGTCGTCGGGGAGGGAGATGCCGGTGGCGGCCGCGCTGCGCGCCAGGCGATCCAGATGGTCGCCGAGCGCGAACAGCGTGCCCCCGTAGCTGCGGACCGCTTCGAATACACCGTCGCCGCGGATCACGGTGGAGTCGGTGACGGAGAGCTGGTCCTGGCGAACGCCGTCGACGAGGGAGATCATGGGCGGAAGTGGTTGGTGATGGGGAGCCTCCGGTCTCTGCCAAACGCCTTGGTCGTGATCTTCACGCCGGGGGCGGCCTGGCGCCGCTTGTATTCGTTGCGGTCGACCATCCGCGCCACCCGCCGCACCAGGTCCTCGTCGAAGCCCTCCGCCACGATCTCAGCCGGGCCCATGTCGTCTTCGATGTAGCGCTCGAGGATGGCGTCGAGCAGCTCGTAGGGCGGAAGGCTGTCGCTGTCGCGTTGATCGGGCTTCAACTCGGCGGACGGCGGCTTGTCGATGGAGTTCTGGGGGATCACCTCGCCGTGGCGGTTCCGCCAGCGCGCCAGGTCGAAGACGAGGGTCTTGAACACGTCCTTCAGCACCGCGAACCCTCCGGCCATGTCGCCGTAGAGCGTGGCGTAGCCGGCGGCCATCTCCGACTTGTTGCCCGTGGCCACCACCATCGGGCCGTGCTTGTTCGACACCGCCATGAGCAGTGCGCCCCGGATGCGTGACTGGATGTTCTCCTCGGCAACACCGAAGTCGGTTCCCGCAAATGCGGGCTCCAAGGCGGCGAGATACTGGGCGAAGATGTCGTCCATCGGGATCTCGTCGAACCGCAGCCCGAGATTGGCGGCGAGGGCCTTCGAGTCGGTGACCGAACCCTCCGAACTGAACCGAGAGGGCATGGTGATCCCCCACACGTTCGCCCCGCCCAGGGCATCGGCGGCAATGGTGGCGGTCAGGGCAGAGTCGATCCCACCGGAGAGACCGATGACGACCTGGGCGAACCCGTTCTTGCGGCAGTAGTCGCCCAACCCGGTCACGAGCGCTCGATAGACCTCTTCGGTTGGTTCCAGCAGATCCGCCACGCAGCACGGCTCGGGCAATTCTGTTCCGATGGGAACGTCGACGATGAAGCGGTCCTCGGCGAATTGGGGGGAGCGATGCAGGACGGTTCCGTCTGTTGCGAGAACCAGTGATGCCCCGTCGAAGACCAGTTCGTCCTGGCCGCCGACGAGATTGACGTAGACCACGGGAACTCCCGAAGCGCGTGCCCTGGCGGCCAGCATCGCCTCGCGCTCAGCCGCCTTGCCGCGGTGGAAGGGGGATGCATTGATGTTCAGGAGCACTCTCGCACCGGCCCGCGCCTGGGCAGCCGGCGGTCCGTCCGCCAGCCAGATGTCCTCACAGATCGATACGCCGACGGCGTTGGCGCCCACATCCCAGGTGCGATCCGGATCCGATCCGGCGACGAAATAGCGATCTTCGTCGAAGACGCCGTAGTTGGGGAGCAGCACCTTGTGATAGACGCCGCGCAACGCCCCCCGGCTCACCACCGCGGCCGCGTTCGCCACTTGGCGGGTGACAGCGTCCGACGCGTCCCGGTCGCCGTTGGAGATGTCGACGAAACCGATCACGGTGGTGGTGCGGCCCGAGCGGCTGGCGAGGCGAGCGACCACGTCCCGATTGGCCTGGACGAAGGAGCCCCGCAACACCAGATCTTCCGGCGGATACCCGGTGACGGCGAGTTCGGGAACGAGGAGCACATCAGCACCCGCCTCCTCAGCCCAATCCATCGCGTCGGCGATGCGTGCTTCGTTGCCCGCGAGGTCCCCAACAGTCAGGTTGAGTTGGGCACCTGCCACTTTCATGCCGGTGAGGCTAACGGTGGCTGCTCCTGGCAGAACCACGACGCCAGCTGGACATGCAGGTCCCGCTTGCGAGCCGGGGTCGCCCACGAGGCGTCGATGGCGTTCTCGGCCAGCATCCGCATGGTGTCGTCGTCGTAGCCGATCGCCTGGACCGCGGCGAACTCAGCGGCGAGGGTCGTCGCGAACATCGCCGGATCGTCGGTGTTGAGCGTCACGAAGACCCCTTCGTCGATCAGGGTTCGGGCCTGGTGATCCTCCATCGACGGGGCCACCCGCGTGCGGACGTTGGAGGTGGGGCAAACCTCGAGCGGGATCTGGCTCTCGACGAGCTCTCGCAGCAAGGCCGGGTCCTCGACGGCGCGCACGCCATGGCCGATGCGCTCGACGCCGAGGTCGCGGATGGCCCGCCGAACACTTTCCGGACCGGCCGCTTCTCCGGCGTGGGCGGTGAGCCGGAGCCCGGCCTCCCTCGCCCGCCGGTACACCGAGGCGAACAGCTCGGGCGGATGGTGCTGTTCGGACCCGCCGATCGTGATGCCGATGATCCCGGCGTCGTGCCGCACGTCGATCATCGACTCCAGCGTCCGCATCGCCATGTCGGGCCCCGTGTCGCGCACGAGGTCGGGGATCAGGGCGATCTCGATGCCGTCGACGGTGTCGATGCCCTGGCGCACGGCTACCAGCAGCTCCGCGGTGTCGAGGGGAGAATCCGTCGGCGACACGAACGCCTCGACATACACGTGTCCCTGCCGACGAAGGTCGCGTGCCACCTCCGCCGCCAGGAAGCGGTAGTCATCGAGGCTGTCATGGAACTTCAGCTTCCACTCCCAGGTGCTGATGAAATGGGCGAAGTCCGTGAATTCGAAGCGCTCCGCCAGTGCCTGTGGAGACGGGACCGCCGGGTCGCCCCCGTGGCGCAGGATCAATTCCCACATCGCCTCAGGAGGAATCGCGCCCTCGAGATGGAGGTGCAACTCCACCTTCGGCATCGACTCCCAGTCAGGAATCGGCATGTGCGGCGAGGCGGGCGAGGTCGTCATCGGCGAGGAGTTCGATCACGTCGAAGACGGGCCGGTCGGGACCGACCATCTCGGCGAGAACGCGCGCTGACGGCGAGCGTTCCGGGGGCCGGTGAGACGTGAGCAACACGAGCGGCCGACCGCCGCGATGGCGGTCGATCGCGGCCGCTCTCCCAACGGCCCGCCACAGGATGTCTGTCCTGACGAGTCCTGGGGCAGAGGCGCTGAACGACCCCGAAAGGTCGAAGAGCCAGCGCCGACCGGACTGGTCGCTGGCTTCGAATGTCACGTCGACTCCCGGACCGACCCTGACGTTCTCCCGTACCGACGAGAAGCCGGCATCGGACAAGACGGCGAGAGCGACGTCCTTCGTCGCCCGACCCTGTCGAACCGCGGCTGCCGTCTCCGATTCCGACTCGTCGACCTCGGCGGGATGACGTGGGCCGGGCATGGTGTCGGGGCGGGCAGCGGCCACCCGCTCCAGGGCTCGGGCGTGATATTCGGGGTCGATCTCGTATCCGACGAAGTGCCGGCCCGCCTCGACGGCGGCAACCGCTGTCGTGCCCGATCCCATGTAGGGGTCGAGGATCAAGTCGTTGCGATATGTCAACAGCTCGATCAGCCGGCGGGGCAGTTCCACGGGGAACGGAGCTGGATGGTTCACACGGGTGGCGCTCTCGGACGGGATCTCCCAGATGTCGGTCGTGGCCTCCATGAACTCGTCCCGCCAGATGTCCGAGACGTTGGGATGACCAAGCTCGGCCCGTTCCCGAAGCGGCACGGCCCGGTCGAAACGACCTTTGCTGGCGATGACGATGCGCTCACTCAGATCACGCAGCACCGGATTGGCGGGCCGCTGGAACGTGCCCCACGCCGTCGAACCCGACGCTCCCTTCGCCTTGATCCAGACGACCTCGCCCCGCAGCAACAGCCCGAGCCGTTCGAAGATCCGCACGACGTCGCCAGACAGCGACCGGTACGGACGGCGACCGAGGTTGGCGACGTTGACGGCGATGCGCCCCCCCGGCTCCAACGCGCGCACACACTCGGCGAAGACCGCCTCCAGCCCCTGCAGGTAGGCCTGATACGAAGCCGGGACGTGACCCTGGCCCATTGCCTCCTCGTACTCCTTGCCCGCGAAGTAGGGCGGGGAGGTGACCACGAGCGCCACCGAGTTGGATGGAACCTCCACCATTTTCGAGGCGTCGCCGCGGTGAATCGTGTCGAAGGCCTTGTCCCAGTGAATGTCGTCATCGGCGCGGATCACGGGTGGTTCGAAGCGGTCGTAGAAAGCGGTGGCGTCGTGGCTCTCACGCCGGGACGACCCGAAGCTCGAGGTACGTGTCCTTTTCGACTCTGCCACGGCGTCAGGCTAGACCGGGTCGCCGGGGCGGCCTGGTCTGTGACGGGCTGTGGAAGTACCCTGCAGAGCTCATGCTCGACACTTCCAACGTGGTGACGAGCGTCCTTCCCACGGTGGTGGACGTTCGTCGTGCCATCCATCGTCGTCCGGAACTCTCCAAACACGAGTTCGCCACCACCGACCTGATCGCCGCTCACCTCGCCGCGGCCCGGCTGACACCCCGGTTGCGCACCCCCAAGTCCGGCCTCACCGTCGATGTCGGCACCGACGGCCCACTCGTCGTCTTTCGGGCAGACCTCGACGCGCTGCCGATCACCGAGCCTGCCGGCCTGGCGTTCGCATCCGAGACGAGCGGTGTGATGCACGCCTGCGGTCATGACGCCCACACCGCCATCACCCTCGGACTCGCGCTCGCCTGGGCAGAAGTGGGGGCGGGGCGACGCGTGCGGTTCCTCTTCCAGCCTTCCGAAGAGGTCTTCCCTGGTGGAGCCGACGAAATGGTGGTCGAAGGAGCCGTGTCAGGGGCCCAGGCCGTCATCGCGTTCCACGTCGACCCGCATCTCCGCACCGGATTCGTCGGCGTCAAACCCGGAGCGATCACGTCCTCTGCCGACCGGTTCTCGATCGTCCTCGAAGGTCCAGGCGGGCACACAGCGCGACCGCACGAGACCGTCGATGTCATCCACGCCGCCGGCCACGTCATCGCCAACCTCTCCGGCATCGTCAGCCGGCTGCTCGATGCCCGCGCTCCGCTGGCAATCACCTTCGGCCAGGTGCACGGCGGCGCCGCCGACAACGTGATCCCCACCAGCGTCCGACTCTCGGGAACCGCCCGGACCCCCGACCACGATGTCTGGGAGCGGGTTCCCGAGCTGATTCGAGGCGTCGCCGCCGATCTGGCGGCTCCCTTCGGGGCGAAGGTCGAGATCCGATACAACCGGGGATTGCCGCCCGTCAGAAACGATGCGGCGCTGGTCGCACGGCTCACCCCGGCCATCGAGCGGGCGCTCGGCCCCGAAACCGTCACGGACACGCACACGTCGATGGGCGGCGAGGACTTCGCCCTCTACCTCACCGAGGCTCCTGGAGCCCTTTTCCGGCTGGGATGCGCGGCCAACCCCACCGAGACCAACGACCTCCACTCCGCCTCGTTCATGCTCGACGAGCGCGCCCTCGAGGTGGGACTCCACGCCGGACTCGAGATCCTGCGCGAGCTGACCGCGTAGGGGAGACCCCCCATCCGGCCGTCCGCTGCGCGTCCGGCCACCTTCCCCCGCTCCGGCCTGCGGCCGGGAGGAAGGAACGGAGAGGCGCCCGTCAGCTGTCGAGGAGGCGGAAGCCGGCGGCGGTGAGGGCGGTGCGGAGGCGGGTGGCGTCGATGGGCTTGACCGACAGGGTGAGCACGCCACCGCCGCCGTGGACGGCATGACGGAGTTGGAGGTCGCGCAGGTCGACGCTGCTGTCCGCCAGCGCGCGGCCGACCTCGGCGATCTCGCCGGGGCGGTCCTCCAGGATCACGCGGACCGCGGCGACCGGAGCAGTCATCCCGCGTCGGAGACGCTGGGCAGCGGCGAGGCGACTCAGGACGCCGTCGTGGTCTGCCGACTCCACTAGGTCGGCCATGTCGGTGAGGGACGCAGCCAACATCCGGAGTTCGTGGGCCACCGCATCGCCGTTCGCCACCAACACCTCCGACCACCAGCCCGGATCCGACGACGCCACCCGGGTGAGATCGCGAAAACCCCCCGCCACCAGGGCCCGGGCGCCCTCCTCCCGGCTCACGAGCGACACGAGGCTGGCTGCGGTCAGATGGGGAATGTGGCTGGCGGCCGCGACCGCGCGATCGTGGGCGAGGGCACTCATCTGGAGCGGCACCGCACCGAGGGACTGGACGATGGCCGACATCTCGACCAGATCCGCGTCCGAGGCTCCGTCGGTCGTCAGCACCCACATGGCCCCGCGGAACATGCCCCCCGATGCCCCCTCCGGACCGGCCGACTCCCGGCCCGCCATCGGATGGCCGCCGACAAACCGGGCGAGATGGGCTCCCGCTTCGACCACCGGACGTTTCACACCGGCGACATCGGTGACGAGGGCATCGGTCTCCAGTGTCGCCAACGTTTCGACGATCGCACCGACCGGTCCGGCGAGAACCACGAGGTCCGCACCGGCCACGGCCGCCGGGATCGAATCGCAGGGATCGACCCCTTCCATGCGGGTGGCGAGGTCCAGGGCGACACCGTCAGGGTCGTAACCGCGGACATGCCACCCGGCGGTGCGCAGGGCGATCGCGATCGACGTGCCCATGAGTCCGGTTCCGAGGACGGCGGCTTCTCGCTGCATCCAGACAGACTAGGAATTGCCCGGTCGGCCGAATCCCGAATGGGGGGTCGGGCGGTGTGCCGATACACTCGCCGTCATGGCCACGAAATCCCACCGCGATTCCGAGGTCCCCTACGAACCGCATGTCGGTGAGACACGGCAGTACTGGCGGGACATCATCCTCGGCGTCAATGATGGGCTGGTGTCGATGGTCCTCCTCGTAATCGGCGTGGTGGGCGCCGGACTCTCTCGTGACGACGTGATCATCACCGGCATCGCGGGCGCGCTCGCGGGAGCAGTGTCGATGGGCGCCGGCGAGTATCTCGCCACCAAGTCCCAGGACGAGGTGCTGACGTCCGAACTGGCCTTGGAGAGGGTCCACATCGAGCACCACCGCGACTCGGAGCTGGACCAGTTGCGCGACATGTTCTCCGACATGGGCATCCACGACGACGACCTCGACGGCGTCGTTTCTGCCTTCGATCGGTCCGATGCCGCGCTGCTCAACGCCATGAAGGCACTGGAGTTCGGCGCACCGGACTCGGAACGACGCTCGCCGTACAAGGCCATGGGATTCTCGGCGGTTCTCTTCTTCCTCGGCGCCACCCCTGCGGTGGCGCCGTTCCTGTTCACCGATACGGCCACCCAGGGACTGTGGTGGGCGACTGTGCTGACGGCGATCGCGCTGTTCGGTGTGGGCGTGGCCAAGACCCGAGTCACAAAGACGAATCCATTCGTGGCGGGGCTGGAGAACCTGGCCATCGCCGGTTTCGGCGGCGTGATCGCCTATCTCGTCGGGAGCGCCCTCGGGAACGGTCCGGCGCTCTGACTCAACCGAGTCCGGGACAACCGAGTCCGGGGTGCTAGCAAGGACCCGGTCCGCGCTTGCAAAAGTATGCTGCTTGCAGTATATTGCACTTTGTGAAGGACAGCAAGCACGTTGAAACGGAGACGCCGGCAGCTCACGACGGAAACGTCGGCGCATTCATCCGCGAACACCGCGAGCGAGCCAACCTCTCCCTGCGCCGTCTCGCGGAGCGGGCGGGTGTCTCCAACCCGTACTTGTCCCAGATCGAGCGGGGCATACGGCGGCCCTCCGCCGAGATCCTCAAGCGCCTTTCGCGGGCCTTGGAGGTCTCCGCAGAGTCGCTCTACACCAGAGCCGGACTGATCGACGAAGGTTCAGCCGCTCCCACGGTCGTCGAAGCCATCGAGGCCGACACCGCACTCACCCCAAGACAGAAGAAGGTCCTGCTGGATCTCTACCGGGCGCTGCTCGACGCGGCAACCGTTGGTGAAGAGCAGGAATGAGACAAGGAGAACACTCCATGGAAACCAAGAAGTACCTCTACGCAGCGGTCGGCGCCCAAGTCGCCGTTGCCAAGGCCGCACAGGCCAAGCTCGAGGACCTGATGGCCAAGCTCAACGAGAGCGCAACATCGGCGTCCTCAGACGCCAAGAGCCGCATCGACACCTGGGCCGGCGAGGGCGAGGAGTTCCTCGGCAAGGTCGGCGACACCAAGGCGATCGACGAGCTCACCTCGAAGGTCGACTTCGATCAGATGCAGACCCAGGTCCACAAGCTGCGCGATCAGCTCGAGGACATCGTCTCCACGTGGCGGGCCAACTTCCGTCCGGAGACCAAGGCCGCAGTCAAGGTGACCATCACCGAGACCGTGACCGAGGCTCCCACGGCCCCAGCCGCCAATGCCCCAGCCGCCAATGCCCCAGCCGCCAAGACCGCTGCCGCCAAGACGACGACAACGCGGACCACGGCTGCCAGGACCACCGCCGCCAAGAAGCCTGCCGCTCGCAAGACGACGGCTGCCAAGGCGACGACCGCCAAGGCGACGGCCACGAAGGCGACGACCGCCAAGAAGCCTGCTGCCAAGAAGCCCGCAGCCAAGGCGACCACAGCCAAGACCACCGCTGCCAAGAAGCCTGCCGCCCGCAAAGCTTCCTGAAGACGGTCGACCACGACAAAGGCCCCCGGGGACATCCCCGGGGGCCTTTGTGCGTCCCCACTCAACTCGAGACCGAAGGCTCCACATCGGCCGCGGCCTCGACCCACGACGCCACCATGGCTTCTGTCGGAAGTCGCCGGACGAGGCGCTTGTCGTCGTTCACCTCGACCATCGCCCCCAGGAGGCTCCGTGGATTCCGGCGCCGCAAGGCCTTGACCGTGTCCACCCCCACCACCTTGAGCAGATCGGCATACTCCGCCCCGACCCCTTTGATACGCATCAGGTCTGCCCGGTTGACCCAGTCCAGGAGCTTGTTCGGATCGACATCGGCAGACTTCGCCAACGCGGTCCGTCCTCGCTTGGTGCTGGCGTGACGGAGCAGTGACTCGGTCGTGCGAACCCCGGCCTTCCGGAGCCGGGTGGCCTCCTTCGGGTGGATGCCACGCAACTCACCGATCGAACCCATGACTGCTAACTCCCTCTCCCGGTGCGCCTGCGCCGATGCCGGTGGACCCTAGCGTTCGCACAGCAGCCCCGGCAGGGGCGAGGGACCTGTTCTAGGGTTCCGGCCGTGACCGAAAAGGTGACCCTCAAGCGGCAGCTCAGACGGGACCAGATCCTCGACTCGGCCGCCCGCGTGTTCGCCCGGGACGGCTTCCATGCCGCTCGCATGGACGACATCGCCGCCGAGCTCGGCCTCACCAAAGCCGCCCTCTATTACTACTGCGACTCGAAGGAGGACCTCTTCGTCAAGGTCATCGAGGCCAGGGTGGGCATCGCCGTCGAAGCGCTCGAGAGCCTCGACTCCACCGCCGCCACCCCCACTGCCAAGGTTCGCGAGGCGATCCGTACCCACCTGCTCGTCTTCCATCGTCATCGCGACATCTACACGATGTTCCTCGGCGAACGACTGCGCTCGATCAGTGCCGAAGCGGCGTCGGTGGTCGACGAGATGGGCAGACGATTCGAGCGCCGGTGGGCGGAGTTTCTCGAAGAGGGCATCCAGTCCGGCGAGTTCAAGGCGGATCTCGACGTTGCGGTCACAGTGAAGGCGTCACTCTCGATGTGCAACATGACGCTCACGTGGTTTCGCCCCGATGGCCGTCTGAGCATCGATGAACTCGCCGAGGAGTTCGGCGATCTGATCCTCGGCGGCATTGCGGCATGAGAGCCGAGGCCGTCCTCGGCCTCTGGCAGGATCGCGACCCGTCCGAGGCGATGACCACGGCCCGCCTCGCCGCCGAACTCGGCTACCGCCGACTGTGGATCGGAGAGATGGCCACCTTCGATGCGTTTGCGCTGGCGACCGCGGTCGCAATGACCATCCCCGACATCGAGCCGGTGGTCGGCCCGTTGGCCGTGACGGTGCGTACGCCGGTCAACATCGCACTGGGCGTGGCCTCGGTCGCCACGCTGACCGGGCGGAGCACCCATGTCGCGCTTGGCACGTCGAGCAAGGTGGTCGTCGAGCGGTGGCACGGACGCAGCCGGCGGGGCGCCTCGGAGCAGCTGGCAGCCACCGCCCAGGCTGTGCGGACGATGCTCGCCGGGGAACGGGATCCCGTCTCGGGATTCCGGCTCCGTCTCCCCCCGTGCGCGGCCGATATCGCCATCGCCGCCTTCGGCGACAAGGCGGTGGTGGCCGCCGCCGCCCATGCCGACCGGATGGTCCTGAACATGGTGACTCCCGCCGCCGTTGCCCGCTACCGACGAACACTGGACACGGCTGGAGCCGGCGAAGTCGGTCTTGCCGCATGGCTGAGCACGGCCGTTGACCCGACGCCGGAGGACATCGCCCAGATCCGGATGGCCGCTGTCGGGTACCTGGCTGCGCCCGGGTACGGCGAGATGTTCGCCGAGGCCGGGTTCGGGGCGGTGGTCGACATGGCCCGAGAGGGAATGGCTCCCCGCCAGCTCTTGGCCGCGATCCCCGACGGCTTCGAGCAGTCGGTGGGACTCGTCGGATCGAGGTCCGAGGTCGCTCGACTCGTCGACGATTACCGCGCGGCCGGGCTCGAGGCCGTGTGTGTCGTTCCCGTCACGGCGTCGGGGGATCTGGGCCGCAACGCCCTCGGTGTCGTGGCCGCTCTCACCGACGCCAGCGGAGCCGGTTGACCACGGTGCGTCCGCCGGTGGTCGTTTCCGGCGGCGTGCTCAGCACGAGATCTCCCTGTTCCCAACCGATCAGGCGAACCTGCTGGTCGCCCACCCAGTCGGGAAACAGGCTCACCTCGACGTGGTGCGTCACCCGGTCGCCATCCACCGTGTAGCGACCGGCGTAGGAGAGAAACCCGGCGGCGGCAGCCCCGCGCTGCTCGGCAGTGGCAGCAGCCAGAGTCCCGGTGCCGAGACGGGGCCGATCCCGGCGCTGCAACGTCGCCCACATCCGGGCGTCGTCGGTGTAGGTGAGGAGTCCTTCGGCCCGGCCGCCGAATGGACGGATCACGGTGGCGTTGACCGACGCGGTCCAATCGACCAGATGCCACGTGCCCACCAACAAATCCATCCCGGCACGATACCCGCGCAGGACTTTTTCTACCCTACGGTAGAATTTCGAGGCTAGCGTGAGGCGCGCAGCCGAAAGGAACCGCGGTGACCCTCGTTCGCAACGACGCCCTCAACCTCGCACTCGACACGGGCGACAACCCGTACCTCATGGACGGCTACGCGCCGGTCGACACCGAGATCGACGCCGAAGACCTCGAAGTGATCGGCGAGATCCCCGCCGATCTCAACGGTCTGTACGTGCGCAACGGACCCAACCCGATGTACAGCCCTCCCGGGCGTTATCACTGGTTCGACGGCGACGGCATGCTGCATGCGATCCACTTTCGGGACGGTAAGGCCACCTACCGCAACCGCTGGGTGCGGACCGAAGGCTGGAAAGGCAACCGCGCCAAGGGTCACGAGCGGTACAGCGGGATGATCGAGCCGTCGCACCGCAATCCGCCCACCAAGATGTATCGGGGACTCAAGGACTCCGCCAACACCGACGTCGTGTTCCACAACGGCTCGCTCACCGCACTCTGGTATCTGTCCGGTGACCCCTACCGCATCGACCCGATGACTCTCGAAACCCTGGGCCGCCAGGACTGGGGAGGTGCCCGCAATGGCTGTGTGTCCGCCCACGCCAAGGTCGACGAGTCCACCGGGGAGTTCCTCTTCTTCGACTATGGACCCACCGCCCCCTACCTCTGGTACGGGGTGGTCTCGGCCGATGGGCGCCTGGTACACCATGTGCCGGTGCCGCTGCCCGCCGCCCGACTCCCCCACGACATGGCGATCACCCCGCGCTATTCGATCCTGATGGACCTGCCGCTCTTCGCCGACCCCGAAGTCTTCGCATCGGGCCGGCATCGCCTCGTCTTCGACCTGGACCTCCCGTCGCGCTTCGCCGTCATCCCGCGATACGGGGCCACCGCCGACGTGCGCTGGTTCGAGGCCGACCCTTGCTACATCTATCACACGATGAACGCCTGGGAGGAAGGCGACACCATCGTGATGGACGTGTGCCGGACACGGCGACCCGCTCCACCGGACCGCCCCCTGACCGGCCCGCTCGAATCCCTCCTCGAATACCTGCGGCTCGACGCCCAGTGGTACCGCTACCGCTTCGACATGAAGACCGGTGCGACCAGCGAAGGGCCGATGGACGACCTCAACACCGAGTTCCCCAGCATCAACACGTCCCGGACGGGCAAACCGAGCCGCTACGCCTACAACATCGCCATCGAGAACGGGTACACGACGCTCTTCGATGGCATCGTCAAGTACGACATGCAGACCGGATCATCGCTCCGCTACGACTTCGGACTGGGGCGCTACGGCTCGGAAGCGCCGTTCGCGGCACGCAGCGACCAAGCCGAAGACGACGGGTACCTCGTCAGCTTCGTGGCCAATCACCTGGACGGTCACTCCGAGTGCGTGATCATCGACGCCCCCACCATGACCGAAGTCGCCCGAGTGCAGATCCCCCAGCGGGTCCCGCATGGATTCCACGCCTGCTGGGTGGACGAGGAGCAACTCGAGGCGCATCGGTCGTGAGCCGCGGCCTTCACGTCCTCGGCGGGTACCAAACCGACTTCGCCGAGAAGTGGGACCCAGGAGAAAAGGGCGCATTCGACGGGCTCGCCGAAGCAGTCCTCGGCGCGCTCACCGATGCCCAAGTCGACGCCACCGACGTCGACGCCTTCGAAGTCGGGAACTTCGTGGGAGAGCTCTTCCTCGGCCAAGGCCACCTGGGAGGCATCGTGGCTTCGATCGATCCTGCCTTCGCGGGCAAGCCGGGGGCACGACACGAAGCTGCCTGCGCATCGGGATCGATCGCCGCCCTGTCCGCGATCTCTCGAATCGAAGCAGGATGGAGCGATGTGGTCGTCGTCGTCGGCATGGAACAGATGCGCAACGTCGACGCCGCCGCCGCCGCGCACAATCTCGGCGCGGCCATGTGGCGGGGACGAGAAGGCGCAGGAGCCACCTATCCGTGGGTGCACCAGTTCTCCCAGATCGCAGAGGCCTACGCCGAGCGGTGGGGTCTCGATGACGGCCATCTGGGGGCGATCGCCGAGAAGAACTTCGACAACGCCAGGAGGAATCCGAAGGCGCAATCGCGGGCCTGGGCGTTCGAACCCGGCGCGTTCGGTCCCGACGACGACCTCAACCCGATCGTCGAAGGCAGACTGCGACGTCAAGACTGCGGGCGCATCACCGACGGTGCGGCCGCCGTGGTGCTGAGCTCCGGCGCATATGCGGCTCGACATGCGAAACGGACAGGCAGAGAGATCAGCGCATTCCCACGGATCTCGGGATGGAGCACCGCCACCGCCCCGATGCTGTTGCAGACCAAGCTCGCCGCATCACCGCCCGACGGGCCGATGTTCCCCCACGTCGCCCGTGTCATCGACGAGGCGCGGGCCATGGCCGAGACCGACCTCGAGCACATCGACCTCATCGAAACCCACGACTGTTTCACCATCAGCGAATACGTGACCTACGAGCATCTCGGACTCAGCGAACCCGGCAAGGCCTGGCAGGTGGTCGAGACCGGTGCGGCCCAGATGGACGGTCATCTCCCCGTAAACCCCTCCGGCGGCCTCATCGGAGGCGGCCACCCCGTCGGCGCAACCGGAGTCCGCATGCTCGTCGACGCCTCCGCCCAGTTGCGCGGCGTCGCCGGCGACACCCAGGTCGAGGGCGCTCGCACCGCCCAAACCCTCAACATCGGCGGCTCCCTGACAACGGTCGCCAGCTTCGTCCTCACCTAGAGGCCCACAAGTGTTCCCTCCCCCGAGCCGGACGCAGTCCGGCGGAGGGGGGAGGTGGCCCCGACGCGCAGCGGTGGGGACGGAGGGGGGTCAGGCCAGTCAGTTGGTGCGGGGGCGGAGGTCTCTGAGGTCGCGTTCGGTGTCGATGTCGCGAGGGGGGAGGGACTCGATCCAGACGTCTTCGACCCATTCCGGGTGGGCCAGGAGCAGACGGCGAGCACCTTCGTCACCGTCGAGGGACATGAGCCGCGGCCACAGCTTACGGGAAACGAGCACCGGGTTGCCGGCCGTGTACCGGTACTTGGGCACGACGGCCAGCTTGTCGGTGGTCTTCCACGCCTCGGCGAGTTTCTCAGGAACCTCGGGGGGGATGTCGGGCTGGTCGCCGAGCACTATGAAAGCGGCCTCCACCTTCGAGAGGCGGGTCAACGCGTCGAGCCCCACTCGCAGCGAGGCTGCCAGACCGTCCTCCCATTCCGGGTTCTCGATGATCCCGCAGTCGGTGAGGTCCACCCCGGCCATCACCGCATCCAGCTCTGCGCCGAGCACCACCCAGATCTCGTCCACCGGGAACCGTCGTACGTCGTCGAGCACATGATCGAGCAGGGTGGCGGCACCCCACTTCTCCAATTGCTTGGGCCGGCCCAGACGACGCGAGCCGCCGGCGGCGAGGACGAGGGCGGCGATCATCAGTCCCCCCTGCCGAGGCGCTGGGGTATGCCCACCAGATCCGGCTCGACGTTCGCCCCGTAGCGCTCGGCAGTCATCTCCGCCAGGATCGCCACCGCCACCTCGCCCGGCGTCGAGGCCCCGATGTCGAAGCCGACCGGTCCGTGGATCCGGTCGAGCTCATCGTCGGTCCACCCGGCGGCTGTCAGTCGTTGACGACGAGCGGCGGCCGTCTTGCGGCTTCCCATCGCCCCGATGTATCGGACCGGAGTTCCGTGAACCATGGGCCACAGGGGGTCCTCGAAGCGAGCGTCATGGCTGAGGACGACGACGAAAGTGCGCCGATCGAAAAGGAGACTCTCGGACAGGTCGCCCGGCCAGCCGACGAGCAGTTCGTCGACCTCGGGAAAACGCTCGCGGGTGGTGAACGCGGGCCGGGCATCCGAGACCGTCACGTGGTATCCCAGCCGGGCGGCGATCACGGCCAGCTCCTGGGCGATGTGCACCGCACCGAAGATCACGAGGCGCGGCCTCGGAGCGATGACGTCGACGAAGACCTCCGAACCATCCTCATATCGCAAGGTGGCGGACTGTTCCCTGTCCACCAACACCCGCGCATCCTCGACGACGTCGTCGATCGATGGAAGCTTGCCGGCCACGATCCCGGTCTCCCGGTCCAGCACCGCCGTCGCGCCGAAGTCGGCGCCGGCGATGACCGTCAGTTTGGCGCCGGAACGCTCGGATGCGACGAGCTGTCGGACGGCGTCGAGGACGTCACTCACCACGGCTCGATGACGACTGCGATGCTGCCGCCACAGGCGAGTCCGACCTCGAACGCATCATCATCGGCGATGCCGTAGGTGACCACCTTTGTTTCACCGGATGCGAGAACCTGCTGGGCATGGAGGTAGACGTCATTCTCGACACAGCCCCCGGACACCGAACCCTCCATGTCGCCTGCGGAACTCACGATGAACTTGGACCCGATCGGACGCGGCGCCGAGCCGCTCACCTTGGCAACGGTGGCGACAGCGACTGTCTTTCCTTCCCCGACCCAGCGGTCCCGGGTCTCGAGCGCATCCCTCATCTGTGTCCTCGTGTCGTCCCGACGGACTCTAGGAGTTGGACGAGGGTTCTGAGATCCCGCAGGTTGCCCCCAGGGAGAAAGTCGTCGATGTAGGGAAGCGCGGCCTGCATGCCCCGGGTCTCGGGGGCAAACCCTTCCCGGCCGGCGAGCGGATTGAGCCACACCGTGCGATGGACCGTCCGCTGCAGCCTGTCCATCTCCCGGCCCAGCAACTCGGCGTCACCACGGTCCCAGCCGTCGGAGATGACGATTGCGACGGGAGAGCCCCGACACACCCTCCGCGACCAGTCCCGGTTGAACGTGTGGAGCGACTCGCCGATCTGGGTGCCTCCCGACCAGTCGTGGACGTGGTCGGCAACGGAGGCGATGGCGTCGGCCGCCCGTCGACGCGAGAGTTCGCGCGTGATCCTGCTCAGCCTCGTGGAGAACACGAAGGCTTCCAGTCGGCCGAACCGGTCGCGGGCGGCGTGGGTGAAGTAAAGGAGCATCTCGGCGTACTGCTCCATCGACCCCGACACGTCGGCGATGATGATGACCGGTCGCTTGCGGACGGTGCGGGCGGTCATCGCCAACTGGAGCATGTCGCCGCCGGGACCGACGGCGGCCCGGAGAGAACGGCGCAGATCGGGGATGTCTCCCAACTGCGACGGGGCTCGCCGGCGGGCACGCACAAACGCCGGGTTCCACATCATCTGGCTGATCATCGACTTGACGAGCCGTTCCTCCTCGTCGCTGAGGAGCGAGAAGTCCTTGTCGGCGAGACGTTCGATGGCGCTCGCTCCCCGGGCGACCGAGATCTCCTCGACATCGCCGTCTCCCTCACCCTCGGTGGCCGCCTGGTCGATCGCCCAGGTTCTCGCCGGCGCCGGCTGGGTGAACGTGATTCCGGCTCCACCCTCCTCGCGGAAGAACTCGACGAAGACACGGTCGAAGATCGGGATCTGCTCCCGCGATGTGATCGTGAGGCCGCGGAAGGCCCAATAGACGTCTTCGGCCGCCCCCGCCCCCACTTGTTCGAGTGCGGCCACCAGATCCCTGGCCACGGTGGGCGGAACAGGAATGCCGCCGTCCCGCAGCGCCCGACCGAACTCGACCAGCTTCGTCGAGGCGGTGATGGTCACTGGCGGCAGGTGCGGGGGGCGTCGCCGAACTCCCAAGGCGGCTCGACGCCGGAAAGCCGAACGACACAGTCGGCGCGAGCAGGGTCGGCCGGTTCGCCGTGCCACTCGAAGTGCATCGCATCAGGGATTCTCCATCCCGCGCCCCAGGCGAACCCCCAGTCCCGCATCACCTGGCCGAAGGCCTCCGAGAGGGTCGGCTCGGCACCGAAGCCGTTCGACGTCGGATTGAAGTCGATGGCGATCCCCCAGGAGTGCCGAGACAGTGCGAAGCCACGATCGAGGTCACCGCCCCGGGCGAGGCGGGGGTTGTAGCAACCCCCGGCGAGTTGGAAATCCTCGCTCTCGATCTCCTCGGCCAACCCGGTCGCTTCGAGCTCGTCCAGGGCGCCTTCGACATAGGGCATCACCGCCCGATGACATCGGAACTGGCCGAGCCGCGGCAGCACCACCGTCACGATGTTCGCCCCGTACCACTCGTCGTCGGTCTCGATCCCATCAGAACCCGTCGCCCGGTAGGAGAACTCCCCGAAACGCTGCTTGACCATCACCATCGGCAGCACCCCATCGACGAACGGCTCGCTCTCCGAACCAGGGCCATGCACGCGAATCGGCGCATCACCCAGCACCGCTCGGGCCAGGAAGTCGACCACCGTCGTGTTGACACCCCACATCACTGCTCGGCTCGGCCGGTCGATCCCCAGTGTCGTGGCCACCGCCGTGGGAAACACCAGCTCGTTCCAGGCGATCGCGCCGTCTGGCATCACTGCGGAAATCGAGAACTCGTGGAACGTCCCGTCCCATGCCTCCAACGTGATCTCGTCGCCAGCCGCCGCCCCTCGCAGCGCCGCACTCGCCTCGGACATGACGACGCCCCCCTCGAGAGCTGAGGAGAGTTCGCCTCCGAGCAAGGGTGCCGCACTAAAGGGGTCAACCGCGATGAACGACATCGGAACCGCGAAGCCAGGGTCGAAGGACTGCACCACGGTGCCTGCACGGGAGACCTGATGCAGCCGGATCGTGCCGGACTGCATCACGGTCGGATCGACACCGAGCACCGCGGCGATCGTGCCGAGCGCGGAGAGAGTCCGCGGTGACAGGCCGCCGGATTCCGAGATGGTGACCTCGGCGAGGTCGTTCTCCCACGCCGAGGCCGGTTCGGACACGGTGAACAGCAGCGCTGTCGCCAGCACCGCCACCGAACCGAGGGTCAGCCGGCGGCGAATTTCTCCGTCCCCTCTCGCGTCACGAGATCGACGTCCTCGCGGTACTTGAGGACGACGCCGAGGGTGTCGTCCATAGACGCCTTGTCGAGTTCGTGGGCACCCAGCACACGCAGGGCACGCGCCCAGTCGATGGTTTCGGCCACGCCGGGGGGTTTGAAGAGGTCCAGCGCGCGCAGATCCTGCATCGCCGCGGCCAGTTGTCTGGCGAGGCGCTGGTCGATCCCCGGTACCCGCGTCATGACGATCTCGACCTCACGGTCCATGTCCGGGTAGTCGACCCAGTGGTAGATGCAGCGGCGCTTCAAGGCGTCGTGAATCTCCCTGGTGCGGTTCGAGGTGAGGATCACGACGGGGGGCTGTTCGGCCCGGATGGTGCCGATCTCGGGAACGGTGACCTGGAAGTCCGAGAGGATCTCGAGCAGGTACGCCTCGAACTCCTCGTCGGCGCGATCGACCTCGTCGATCAACAGCACCGGGCGGCCGGGAGTCTCCACCGCCTGGAGGAGCGGTCGAGCCACCAAGAACTCACGGCTCATGATGTCGGCGACAGAGGTGTCCGCCCCGGCACCCTTCGCTTCGACGAGGCGGATCGCCAGCATCTGGCGGGCGTAGTCCCACTCGTAGACGGCATGGTTGACGTCCAAACCCTCGTAGCACTGCAGGCGAATGAGAGGCGTGCCGACGATGCTCGCCAACACTTTGGCGACCTCGGTCTTGCCCACACCGGCCTCACCTTCGAGGAAGAGCGGCCGCTCCAACTGCAAGGCGAGATGCACCGAGACGGCGAGGCTGCGGTCGGCGATGTACCCGGCGTCGGCGAACGCGGTCACGACCTCTGCTACGGAGGAGGGGAGCATGGCGCCACGATACCGGCCGGAGAGAGAAGTCAGACACCGTTAGGCTCCCTGCCGTGTTCGGACAGCCCCAGGTACCGACCGTCGATCCGGCCGAGGCGGCCGAGAAGATCGAGGAAGGCGCATTGCTGATCGACGTGCGCGAACAGGCGGAGTGGGATGAGGCCAGGATCCCGGGCGCGGTCCACCGCCCGATCGGCACCATCAACGACTGGTACACCGAGCTGCCCGCTGATCGCGACATCGTCTTTCAGTGCCACACCGGAGGACGGTCAGCCCAGGTCGTCGCCGCCCTGTCCAGCCAGGCCGGAATGACGAACGTCTGGAACCTCGCCGGCGGCATCGTCGCCTGGGCGAACACCGGTCACCCCGTCGATTACGACTCCCCCGCCTGACGCCCTCACACGCCGGGGCCGAGGTTCAGGAAGCGGCGATAGCCTGGGTCAGAGCCCGGCGGATCATGACCTTGGCGAGGTGGGTCTTGTATTCGACGGAGCCGTAGAGGTCCTCGAGCACCGTGATGCCTTCGATCGCGCGTTCGGCGGCCGATGCCACGGCCGAGTCGCTGCCGTCCGTGCCGACGAGGGCCTCCATGACTCCGCGGGTGAGATCCGGTTTGAGCCCGACCCCGGTGAGGGCGATCCGGGCATCGCTGATCGACCCGTTCGATCGCGCCACCCAGGCCGAAGCCCCCGCCACCGCGTAATCCGTGTGGCCGCCGCGCCGACCGAGCTTTTCGTAGGCCGAGCCTCCGCCGTTCTTCGGGATGCGAATCGACGTCAGGATCTCGTTCGGCTCGAGGGCGGAGGTCATCGCGTCCACGAAGAAGTCCTCCGAAGCGATCTCCCTGGTGCCGTTGGGACCCTGGACGATCATCGTCCCGCCCAGCGCCAGCACCGCCGACGGCTGATCGGCGGCGATGTCGGCATGGGCGACGGCGCCGCATGTCGTCCCGCGGGCACGGACCTGGCGGTCGCCGGTCCATGCCGCCGCGGTCTTCAGCACCGAGGGAACGTCGGCCGCGGCAGTCTTCTCGTGGGTGACCAAGGCGCCGATCGTCATCGAGTCGCCGTCGTCGCTGATCTCGTCCAGCCCAGCAACACGTCCGATGTCCACCACCAGATCCGGTGACAGCAGGCGCAGCTTCATCATCGGGATGAGGGACATGCCACCCGACATCACCTTCGCGAAGTCGGCATTCCCGAGTTCTCTGAGCGCCTCGTCGATCGAGGAGGCGGCGACATAGTCGAATGCTCTTGGATACATCTCTTCCTCCTCAGCCCCGGGCGTCCTGCATCGCCTGCCATACCCGCTTGGGTCGTAACGGCATGTCGACGTGTTTGACGCCGAGATCGGCCAGGGCGTCGACCACCGCATTCACGAGGGTCTGGGCAGAGCCGATCGTCCCCGCCTCGCCGACACCCTTGACCCCCATCGGGTTGATGTCGGTGGGCGTGACTGTCCGATGCAACTCGTAGCTGGGAACATCCGCGGCGGTGACTATCGGGTAGTCGATGAGACCGGCAGTCAACAGGTTGCCGTCTGAGTCGTAGATGGCGTCCTCGAACAGTGCCTGGCCGATGCCCTGGGCGACTCCGCCATGGATCTGGCCATCGACGATCATCGGGTTGATGACATTGCCGCAGTCGTCGACATTGACCCATCGCAGGATCTTCACGTCGCCGGTGTCGGCGTCGACGCTCACGAGGCAGGCCATCGATCCGAACGGCCAGGTGGCATTCGCCGGGCTGAAGATGGCGTGAGCCTCCATCCCGCCTTCCATTCCCTCCGGCAACAAGTGCGGTTGGTAGGCGACCTTGGCTATCTCCTCCCACGTCACCGTCTTGTCCGGTGATCCCGCCACGTGAGCAGCCCCGTCTTCGAAGCGGATGTCGCTCTCGGAGGCCTCGAGCAGGTGGGCCGCGAGTTTCGCGGCCTTGGTCCGCACCTTGGCGGCTGCCTCGAACGCGGCGGAACCGTCGACCGCGGCGGATCTCGACCCGAAAGAGCCGATCGTGATCGGTGCTTCTTTGGTATCGCCGTAGGTGACACGGATCTTGTCCATCTCGATCCCGGTCTGCTGGGAGACGATCTGAGACCAGGTCGTCTGATGGCCCTGGCCGGATGGTCCGGTGCCGATGATCACGTTGGCCGTTCCATCAGGGTTGACTCGCACCAGTCCCGAGCCGTTGAACGCCGACGGGATGCCGTACTCGGCCCATGAGAAGCCGAGGTCGACCAGGCCCGATGGCCCGAATCCACACACCTCCATGTAGGTGGCGAGCCCCAGACCGGCCAGTTTGCCCTCGGAACGCAGACGGTCGCGTTCGGTCTTCATCTCGGCGTACTCCGGCAGATCGAGCATCGCCTGGAGGTTGGTCCCGTAGTCGCCGGTGTCGATGGCGAATCCGACGGGTGAGATCGCCGCGGGGAACTCCGAGTTGGGGATGAAGTTCTTCATCCGGACGGCGGCGGAGTCCATCCCGATCTCACGGGAATAGTGGTCCAGGATCCGCTCCAGGTAATAGATCGCCTCGGGCCGTCCCGCCCCGCGGTAGGCATCCGTTGTCTGCAAGTTCGTGGTCACGCACTCGAGCTTGAGACGGGTGGGGAACTTGTACTGGCCCGATCCGACGAAGACCCCGAGGAACGGGATCGCCACCGTGAAGTTCTGGGTATACGCACCCATGTCACAGATGGCATCGAGCTCGTAGGCGACAACCTCGCCGTCGGGGGTCCCGGTGATCGTGGCAGTGCCGATCCAGCCCCGACCCTGGATGGTGGAGACCGCTGCTTCGCGACGGGTTTCGGTGTACTTGACGGCCTTGCCGAGCTCCCTGGCCGCCCACGGCACCAGGATCTCGTCGGGATAGACGTTGAGTTTCGCCCCGAACCCGCCTCCGACCTCGGGAGCGATGCCGTGGACCTGGTTGGACGCAATCCCGAGGACCTTGCCGACGGCCCCGGCCACGGCCGAGATCATCTGCGTCGACGACCAGAGCGTCATCTCGCCGTATCCAGAGTTCCACTCTGCGGCAACCGAGCGAGGCTCGATCGCCGTGGGAAGCAGACGCTGGTTGGTCATTTCCAGAGACACGGTCACCGTGTCTTCCCGAGCCTTGGCTTCGGCGATCTGGTCGGCGAGGGCTGACTGGGCTGCGTCATCGGCTCCGAACGGTGTCGTCCAGGTGATGAGGATGTTCGAGTCGAGTCCGTCGTGAACCTTGAGCCGATCCGACGCCGCGTCCTTGAGATCGACTACGGCCTCACGCACGTCGTAGTCGACGAAGACAGCGTCCGCTGCGTCCTGGGCCTGGGCCCGGGTGGCAGCAACGACCATGGCGACTGCCTCACCCATGTGCTTGACGGCTCCGTCGGCGAGCAGGGGCCGCGCCTGGCCGACCGGCACCTGCGCCGGCAGCGGTCCGAGATGGCGGACGTCGTCAGCGGTGTAGATCGCTTTCACCCCGGGTAGCGATCGCGCCTCTTCGGTATCGACGGACTTGATGCCGGCATGTGCGTACGGGCTCCGGACGAACGCCGCGTACAGCATCCCGGTCCGTTTCAAATCGTCCACGTACAGACCGGTTCCGGTCACCAGGGCGGGGTCTTCTCTTCGGCGGACGACCCCACCGAGCGCACTGGTGGTGCTCATGCGTTCACCTCCCACTCGGCTGGCGCGGGCGTCTCGCCGCGCATCTTGGAAGCGGCATAGTCGATGGCTTTGACGATGTTGTGATATCCCGTGCACCGGCAGAGGTTTCCTTCGATGCCGTGGCGTATCTCGTCCTCGCTCGGGCTGGGATTCTCAGCGAGGAGACCGACCGCAGACATGATCATGCCCGGAGTGCAGAATCCGCATTGGAGACCGTGACGCTCCCAGAACCCTTCTTGGATCGGGTGCATCTGGTCGCCATCGGCGAGTCCTTCGATCGTGGTGATGTCGGCGCCGTCTGCCTGCACCGCCAGCATCGTGCAGGACTTCACCGACTTGCCGTCGACGAGCACCGTGCAGGCGCCGCAGTACGAGGTCTCACAGCCGACGTGGGTCCCGGTGAGGTCGAGATTCTCCCGGATGAAATACACGAGGAGGGTTCTCGGTTCGACGTCGGCCGAGACTTCCTCACCATTGACCGTGACCGACACCTGCACGGAATTCTCCTTTGCGACGACTGGGTCCGAAACTAATGCAGAGCCCAGGCATCCGACGCCCGGAGCGAGACTTTTCCACAGGTGCGCCGCCGGTGTGGGGAACAGGCACAGATTCCGACATGCGCTCGAGAGCGGGCACATACACTTCCCGTGGTGGACCGATCGGACGCGGATCTCCTTGCGGACGCGGCAGACGGAGACGGAGAGGCATACGGCGCCTTCTTCCGTCGTCACTCGCGCGCGGTGACGACATACGCCATCCGTCGCTGCGGCAACGCAGACGACGTCGCCGACCTCGTCGCAGACACTTTCATGATCGCTCTACAAGCCTCCGGCCGATACATCCCCGAGACCGACACCGCCCTGCCGTGGCTGTACGGGATCGCCCGGCGAGTTCTCGCCCGCCAGCGGCGGCGCTCCGCCGGATTCACCCGCCTCCTCGCCAAGAGCACCCACAGCCAAGTCCGCTTCCAGGGCATCGAAGAAGACGCCATCGCCGATGCGATCGACGCCATCCGCACCGCGCCGGCTCTGGCCGAAGCCCTCGGTGAACTGTCGAAGGGAGAGCGCGACGTTCTCGAGTTGGTCGCCTTCGAGGGCCTGACCCCCAGCGAGGCGGCAATCGTGCTCGAGCTCACTCCCAACGCCGCCCGCTTGAAGCTCAGCCGAGCACGACGGCACATGCGCGGACTGCTCGGAACCGAGTTGGGCGGGACACTCTCTGACACCGAGACCGGCCATGCGTTCTGAGGCGCCTGTCACCTCCCGATTCGAATGCGAACTCGAGTCGATGTTGCGGAGGGAAGCCGCCCGCAAGAGGCGAGCCCGCCGCCCGTATGCCGCCAGCGCGCTGCGTCGGCTCCGGGTGGTATCGGCGATGGCAGGACACGTCGGGGCGGCCGTCACCCTGTCTGCGATCCTCCTCCTCTTGTCCCCGGCGACTCTCGATCGGGAACCGCAGCTCCCACCGGTCGCCCAACCTCCGCATGCCGGGTACCTCGCCCAGTACGGCGTGTCCGCGCCGGCCAGCTCGGATCAGACCATCACGATGGCCCGTGAGGCCGGATTCGAAGTCGAAGTCGCCACGACCTATGTGGCCGACCGGGCGTCGCACGGGGCGATCGTGGCGATCCGCCACCTCGCCGATCCGGTCGAGACCGTCCCCGTCCACGGACGAGTTCGCGGCCTGCTCCTGATCACGATCGGTCTCACGCTCGGCGAAGCAGGCACCACGGCCGACTGAGGCCGGCCTCGCTTCTGAGTCATGACACACCTTCGTTCTCCGCGCGCATAGATCTCCCGACGGGTCGCTCGCGGCCCGTCAGCGAGAGAAGGAGAACAATCGAAATGCGAACCACCACCCGCTGGGTGGCTGGACTGGCCGTTCTCGGCCTCGTCCTCAGCGCGTGTTCGTCCGGCACGGTCGACGATCCAACGACGACCGCACCACCCGATGACACGGCCGCAACCACCGCCAGCACCGACACCGACACAGACACCGGGTCCGCCGAGAGCTTCGCTCTCGACATCGCCATCTTCGAGGACCTGACCACCGACAACTACTGGGCGTACCTCGATCCGGAGAACTCGGTGTGGAACGCATACGTGTTCGCCAATCAGGCTCCGGCGCTCTTCCAGTACGCCTCTCCCACCAACCAACTCGTCCCGCTTCTGGCCGAGGGTCTTCCTGCCGAGCCCACCCAGGAAGGCGACGCCTGGACGATCACCCAGCCGCTCAAGCCGGGCATGGTGTGGTCAGACGGCGAGGCGATCACCGCATCCGACATCGTCTTCACCTATGAGACGGTGCGCGACCTCGGACTCGGCGGCAACTGGCTCACCGGCTACCCGATCGCCGCAGAGGGCCGTCTCGGTCTGTTGGGCGTCGAAGCGCTCGACGACGCGACGGTGAAGTTCACGTTCAACGACCGGCCGGGGCTGAGCCGCTGGCAGTTCGGCGTCGGCCTCGGCGCGGTTCTGCCCGAGCACTTCTGGGCAGAGGCGGCGACGGCGGCCACGGGTCCCGAGGAGCTCTACGCCGCTTCGGGGGCGGGCGCCCCCGGCATGTGGGCGTACGACTTCACCGAGTGGGAGCCAGGCGCTTTCGCCAGGAACAACGCCAACGATCTGTACCCGTTCCAAGGCTCCACCACCCGTCTCTTCGCTGACGGAACCTACGAGTTCACCGACAGCTCGGGCACGACCGAGCAGTACTACGGCGAGGGTGGCGGGGAGCTGACACACGAGTACACCGAGGGTCCGTACGCGGATGAGGTCACCTACTCGATCTACACCTCACAGGACGCGGCGGTGCTCGCCCTCACCAACGGTGACGTCGACTTCATGCTCACGTCGCTCGGACTCCAACGCGGCCTGCAGCAGTTGGTTCTGGCCGAGCCTGATCTCGACCTGATCGTCAACCCCAGCAACGGCTACCGCTACCTGGCGTTCAACACGCGGAAGTTCCCGATGGGCGACGCCGCCTTCCGCCGCGCCCTCGCCTGCCTCATCGACAAGGACTTCATGGCGAACACCGTCCTGGGCGGCGCCGCGATTCCGGTGTGGAGCCAGGTGCCTGAAGGCAACGCCTTCTGGTTCAACCCCGATACTCCCCGATGGTGCGAGGGTCTCACGCAGGAAGAGCGACTCAACACCTCGATCCAGGTGCTCAAGGAGGCGGGTTACACCTGGGATGTCGAACCGGTCTGGGACCCGGACAACTTGGACGCGATCCCGCGGGGCGAAGGGCTGCGTGGCCCGGACGGCACCGTCGTGCCGGAACTCGACCTGCTCGCCCCCGGACCCGGTTACGACCCGCTGCGGGCGACCTACTCGTTGTTCATCGAGGACTGGGCGAACGACCTCGGGATCCCGGTCGCGGCGAACCCCACCGGATTCAACGTGATCGTCGATCAGGTCTTCACGACCGATCCGCAATTCGACATGTACATCCTGGGATGGTCACTGACGCCGTTCCCGGATCACGTGGCCGAGTTCTTCGAGACGGCCGGCGACTCGACCCTCGGCGGCAACAACACCCCCGGCTACAGCAATCCGGAATTCGACGCCTTGGCCGAACAGTTCCGCACGGTCACCGACCTCGACGAGGCCAGACAACTGGTGCGTGAGATGGACGCGATCCTCGCCGAGGATCTGCCATACGTGACCTTGTTCACCACGCCGATCATCGAGCCGTTCCGGACGAATTTGAGCTTCCCGTTCACATCGTCCCTCGATGGGCTCCAGAACCTGTTCGGGCTGCCGTCGTTCGTGCGCTTGACGCAATGACGTGACCGATTTCGGTGAGCCGAAGCCATCGGTTCTGCCGGAAACCTGCCGCAAGGACTTCGTCCGTGCGGTCCTCCACACGGCGGGGGGCGACAAAGCCCCCCGCCCTCCCTCGTCTATCCACGAACGAACCTCGCCACCGTCTCCACATGGGGTGTCTGCGGAAACTGGTCGACGGGCTGTACCCATTCGAGGTGGTACCCGGCGTCCGCGAGTAGTCGGGCGTCGCGAGCGAACGTCGCCACATCACAAGACACCGACGCCACCACCCGTGGTCCGGCGGCCACCAGGCCGGCGACCACTTCGGGGCCCAGCCCGGTCCGCGGTGGGTCGACCACTGCCACATCCGGACTGGCCGCCAGCTTGCGGAGACCCACCAGCGCCGGCATCGCCAGCACGCGGGCATCGGGGATGTTCGCACGGAGGTCGCTCACGGCGGTGCGGCTCGTCTCGATGGCGGTCACGTCTGCGAACCCGGCACCCACGGTGCCGGCGAACAGTCCAACGCCGGCATACACATCTGCCATCGATGTTCCCGAGCCCGCTGCCTCTGCGACGTATCCGACCAGAGTCTCGGCACCGTCTGTGTTCGGCTGGAAGAAGGCACGTCCTGACACCTGAAATCGCCGGTCGGCGACGATCTCGGTGATGACGGCTTCGGACGGTTCGGCGTGGCTCGCGCCGATGATGACCGCCTCTCCGGTGCGGATGCCTGCCCGCAAGGTGAGTTCGCCCGCCGTCGGTCGCCCGATCACCTCGTCGAGGAGAGCCGCCACGGCCGGCGCGGCCAGCAGACATTCGGCGATCACGACCAGGTCATGGCTCCCCGCTCTGTGAAATCCCGGTCCGACATCGGACGGATGCAGGTCGAGGCGATTGCGATATCCGAAGTCCGGTCCCGGTGTGACCACCGGGCGCACCACGACCGACTCGAACCGCCCGATCCGAGCCAGCGCCGATTCGACGGCCTCCTGTTTCCAGCGAGCCTGGATCCCCCGCGGAACCATCTGCCACGTGCAACCACCGCAGTCGGCGGCGTGCCGACAGGGCATCGGCACTCGATCCGGCGACGGGTGCTCCACCGATACGAGGCGCCCGCGGGCGAACCGCTTCTTCGACGTGACGATTTCGACCTCGACGAGATCTCCCGGAATCGCTCCGGCGACGAAGACGGCCTTGCCCTCGAGTCGACCGATGCCTTCACCTTCGGTGCCGACGGCATCGATCTCGACGAGCGTCACGACTGGATCGCGGTGAGCAGCATCAACTGGAGCTCGGCGAGAGTGTCCAAAACGACTGCATCGGTGTGGTCGAGGTCCTGATAGTCCGCCTCGGTCTCCACTCCGAGGCGTGCGGCCAGCGCCAGCCGGATCTCCACCAGCACTCGCAGGATCCCATGGGCTTCAGCCCTGCTCACCACGACACCGTCGACGGCGGATTCGAGGATGACGGAGAACGCCGAGCGGTCAGCCGCCCGTGACTCGTCGAGCTCACCCTCCATCCAGCGCCAGTACTCCCCGTCGGCCTCGCTGTCGTCCGGGTAGACCGCCAGGTGGAACCGGCCCGCAGCCGGATCGGCCTCGTTCGTCCCGACGAGATCGAGTGCAGTGGGCACATCCCTGAGAAACTCGACGAGGCCTTCGGGAAGTGTGACGCGGATTCCGTCGGCGGTCGGCGCGAAGAGCTCTGTCACTTCTCGAGCGTCGCCCACAGGCCCTGGCGGTGCAGTCGGTAGCAGTCCATCTCCGCCTGCTCGCGGGGGCCGTCGTTGACGATGGCACGTCCCTCGTGATGGATCTGCGACGTGAGTTTCTCTGCCTTCTCCTTCGAGTGGCCGAACAGCTCGCGCAACACCCAGATCACGTAGTCGAAGAGATTCACCGGGTCGTTCCAGACCACCACCTTCCAGGTGAGGTCGGTGTCGACTGACTCGTCGGTCTCGGGGTTCATCACCGGCGCTTCGGGCGTCGCGGTCATCACAGTTGTCATCGCCACCGATGCTAGGACCCCGGCGACGCGGTGGCACATGGGTGACGCGGGCCCCCCACCCGAGTCTGAACGCTTCACAATCGATGTTGACGTTGGTTTACGTTCGACTAGAAAGTTGCTGATTGTCGAGCCCCCAGGAGAGAGCGTGAACCAGGACCACCCCGATCTCGTCGAGATCGACCGCCACATCCGTCACCACCTCGAGCGGGTCCTGCGAGCAGAACAGGAAGCGGCGAACCTGAACCGTCGCCGCCGTGCCAGTCTGCGGGACCGACTCATCGACTTCGAAGAGCGCCGCGACCCCGTGGTCATCTCCCAGTCGGGCACCGCGATCGCCGGGGTGGTCGACAATGTGGGTGTCGATCACATCGACCTCGTGTCGGCTTCGGGTCCGGTCATCATCGCCATCGGTTCGATCGACGGAATCCGGCTGTTGTGAGACCGTCCATCGCCACCGTGGTCGGCCCCGGATGGGAACCGCGCCTCGTCGACCACGCTCGCAGCACCGGCCTCGCCCGTCTTGTCGGACGTTGCTGTGACCCGGCGGGACTCACCGACATCTCGCCGCGTGCCGATGCCATCTTCATCGGGTCCGAGGCCCACTGGCTGGCGACCACCGATCTACGCCATCTGCGCCCGGCCACGCGCCTGATCGGAGTGGCAACCGACGAGCCCGGGGCCAGGCTGCTCGACCGCGCCGGAGTCGACGACATCGTCGATGCGCACACTCCGCCGGCGGGCATGCTGTCGCTGGCCCTTTCGCGGATTGCTCCGGCGCCGGGACGCCTCGTCGAGGTGACCGGTCCAAGGGGGGCGCCGGGACGCAGCGAGATCGCCCTCTCGGCAGCATTCGCTCGTGGCGGCAGTGTGCGGTTGGTCGAAATCGACCACCGCGCTCCGTCCCTCGGTTTGCGGATGGGACTGCGGCCCTCGGCACAGCGCAGCCTCGTCTACCGCCACGGGGTGGATCTCGACCCAATTCCTGCCGGTGAGAGATCAGAGCCGATCGAAGAGATCATCGACCGGGTCGACCGTCTGCGGTTCGCCTACCGCGCGACGATCATCGACGCCGGTCCGGACTCGACCTGGCACCGGGTACTGGATGTCGACGACGTGATCGTCGTCGGCGAGGCAACCGATGTCGGCCTGGTTCGGCTCGCCCGCCTGTGCGAGGCATGGCTCGGTCCGCAACCCCACCTCGTGATCAACCGCTACCAGCCTGACCAGGACCTGCGGCTGGTCAGGCGGGCGACGGGTCTGGAGCCGGTGGCGGTCATCCCCGCCCTCTCGATGCCGGGCCGCGGCAAGCCGCCGGTGGCCCAGATGGTGTCCGCCCTGCGGGCGGCGATGGCTCAGCGCACCGCTTTGTAGGTACCCAGGAAGCGAATGTCTCCCAGCGAGGCGGGCCGGGGCGTGAAAACCCGTTCCAACCCCTGCGCACCCGGCTCGTGCCGAAGTTCCACGAAAAACCGATATTGCCAGGCGTCCTCGGAGGGCCGTGACTCGATCCGGGTCAGGTTGGCGCCCCGCAAACCGAGCTCGGTCAACGCCAGGGCGAGAGCCCCCGGCGTGTGAGAGGTGGTGAAGGCCACCGTCGACTTGTCGGCATCGGGGCTCACCTCGGTCTCGCCCGGTGCGACCACCACGAACCGCGTGGTGTTGTGGTGACGGTCGACCACGTCCCGGACGAGCACTTCGAGACCGTTGGGGCGGGCCGCCCGCTCCGGACCCAGTGCAGCCTCAGACGGATCCGCCCGGTCCGCCACCAGCCGCACCGCACCGGCGGTGTCGTGTTCGGGCATCGCCGTCCACCCGTGGGCGCCGATGAACGCTTCCGCCTGGGACAGGGCCTCCGGGTGAGAGTGAACGGTCTTGATCGTCTCGAGGGTCGTCCCTGGCGCAACCAGCAGGCAATGGCGCACCTCCACGAGGTGCTCGGCGACGATGTGTACGTTGCCGGGGAGGAGGCGGTCGAGCACCGGCAGGACGCTGCCGGTGGTCGAGTTCTCGATCGGCAGCACCAGGCGTTGCACTTCGTCGGCTGCCAGCGCGGCGAAAGCCGTGGAGAACGTCTCGAATCCGAGGCGGTGGTGCTCAGGAAACAGCTCGACAGTCGCCTGATCCGAATACGAGAAGCGCTCGCCCTGGAATCCGATGTTCATGATCGGCAGAACCCTAGAACGGTGAGGAGCTCACGTAGTCACTGCCTTCAACCGTCGAGTCCAAACGAGCCCAGAACCTCCTGGCAGGCGAGGAGTGCATCGTCGAAGCCCGCTTCTTGGAACGGCACCGCGTCGAGAGGAAAGGGCGCTCCCGAGGTGAATTCGGGCGTCGGGTCAGGGAACGTCTCGATCCCTTCGGCGCGCATGCACTCGGCGAACGCAACGAGCTGTTCGGTGACCAGAAGACGAAGCTCGGGATCGGAGGCGAGATCGGCGGTCTGGGCACTCGTCAGGAAACCCGTGCACGTGACGATCGCCGCCCGGACCGCCGGATCGGTGGTGTCGAGGGACTCTGCCAAACCCCCGAGCAGCGGGTTGCCTCGGGCGTCCAAATCGAGATCGGAGGCGACGACGCCTTCGGCGCGGAGGCAGTCGACGAACGCCACACCGCCTGCTGCCGGCCCGAGCGTCGTGGTGGTGAAGGGCTGGGTGGACGCGGGCGTCGAGTCGGTGGTCGACGTCACCGCCGCGGGCGTCGGCGAGCACGCCGCGACGACCGTGGCCGTCCAGAGGATGATCGGAAGCATGCGGAGCATGGAGTGGCGAGGGTACCGGGTCGGTCCCGAAAGCCTGCCTGGACGCGACTCAGGGCGGCTTGCCCCGGCCGCCCTGAGTCCGTTTGTGCCCCGCTTCGTCGAATCGAGAAAGGTTCAGGGAGAGATCGGCGGCCCGGGGGACTGACGGGGAGGTCCTTCGACCGTCCGTCCCGACGAACCCGACCAATCGTCTCACTCTCCGCGTCTCGAACTCCGATGCCCTCCCCGGTCCCAGACCACAAACTAGGGCGGCGGGCGCACCGACACAGGGGCATCCGAAGTCCATCCCAAACTGACTAGTTCCCGAGAACTTCCGTGTGATGGCGGAGGGCGGACGGTTGTGGTGCAAGCGCTTCGAGAACTCACTGCTGAATGGAAGGCCGGTCGCCCAGTCCGATTCATAGAGCGGATCTAGAGGAACCAAGAAGACTCTGTAGAGATGAGTTCGTCAGATTGGTCCTCGTCGGCACCCAATGCGGATGGCGCCGGGTCAACCGCTCCATAGGGCGCCGATGGAAGGGAACATCAAGTGACCGATCTACGCACCCGACCCGTCGAGGAGCAGCGGCTGGACGAAGCGGCTACCGGCATCCGAACCGCGACCAGGGGAAGGATCATCGTTCTCGCACTGGTCATCGGCGTCCTCGCGGGTTGGCTCGTTTTCACCAGTGCCGCGCCGAGCCGTGCGGAGCTCGAGCAGACTCGCTGGCAGCAAGTCGTCGACGACCACGAGCGGCAGTATCAGACGATGGCTGATGCTCAGGCCCCGAAAGCGGGCTGGCAAGCGGCATATTGGCAAGACGTCGTCGACCATTACGCCCGCCAATACGAGCTGATGGCCATCGAACAGCAGGCCGGCGCCGATAGGCAGTCAGCCTATTGGGAAGCCGTCGTCGCTCACCACGAACAGCGGTGGGAGTTACAGGAGCAGTAGCGTCCGGAGCGAAGGCACGATGAACTTTCGGATACTGGGAACTCTGCAGGCCGAGGTCGACGGCAAGCTGGTCGACCTCGGTCCTCCCAAGCAGCGGTCGCTTCTGGCACTCCTTCTCTTGAATGCCAATCAGAGCGTCGCCACCGACCGGCTGATCGATCTGATCTGGGGAGAGGCCCACCCTCGTACCGCGGACCACTCGATCCATATCTACGTATCAGCCCTCCGCAAGCTCCTCGCCGACAGCGACGAGCGAATCGAAACCCGATCGCCGGGCTACACCCTCAAGGTTCATCCCGAGGAGCTCGACTCGCTTCGTTTCCAGCGACTGGTCGAAAAGGGTGAAACCGACGGGTTGCGACAGGCTCTGCAGCTGTGGACCGGGGAACCGCTTTCTGACTTTGCCTATGAGGATTGGGCGCAACCACATAT
>DATKEC010000060.1:0-15922 GCA_035544575.1 Acidimicrobiia bacterium | reverse complement strand
AGCCGTATCTCGGAGTTCACTGAGCGGCTGATGAGGCACGCTTGCTCCGCCTTGTCGAGCAAGCGCCACGCCTTTTCGACCTTGTCAGGGTCGGAGATGACGATCCGCGGGCGGAGCGTGACTGTCTCGATCCGGTAGAAGCTCCCGTCGCGGACGAGATGGCCGACCGGCTCGTCGCTGTAGTCGACGACCTCGAGATTCGACATCGTGGCGATGGCGCGAAAGGTCGTCATGAGACAGCTCGAGATCGCCGCCACGAAGAGGTGCTCGGGACTCCACGTCCCTCCGGGCCCGCCGAATTCTGGAGGCGAGGCAAACTCGAGCTTGGGAAGGTCATCCTCGGACGTGAACATCCCGCTCTTGGGGCCAGTCCCCTCGAGAAGGAGCGTGTAGTCGTGTGTCGCGATCATGCGTCCATCGTGGAGCCGGTCGAGGCCCCGGACCAGGGTCTTGTGGCCGTTCCTGGAATCCGATCTAACCCAGGGTTGGAATGGACGTATACGTCCATTCCGGCCCGCGGAAGCGGCGATGGGCGGGTTCAGGCAGTGCTATTCGCGCTCAGGTCAGGATTCACGGGCCAGTAGATCCCCGAGGTGGTCGAGCTGTTGTTCGTAGCCCCACTTCATCCCGAGGGATGCCATGCGTGCCTTGGGTCCGATCTGGGTGATCGAGACTCGGAGGGTGACAGTGGTGATCCCGCCGTGCTCGGACAGGGTGAGGTCATTGGTGTGGTGAATGGTCGAGCCTTCTTCGTCGCCCTCGGTCCACGAGCGGGCCTCGTAGACCAGCCGGGCGTTCTCTTCGACGACTGTGAAGGTCCCCTCCATCGGCCAGCGGGTCCCGGCGTACTTGCCCATCTCCGCGCCAGCTTCGGTCACGACGTGGATCGTTCCTCCCACACGGGCGTCGATCGCACATTCGGGCACCGTGGTCTTCTCCGGACCCCACCATTCGCGCAGCATCTCGGACTGGGTCCACGCCTGCCACACGCGCGCGATGGGGGCTGGGTAGGAACGCTCGAAGTCGAGTTCCTTCTGCTTCTTGAAGAGCTGCATGATCATCGGGCGGCCTTCTTCACGATGTCTGCGATGCGGGCTTCGGTCGGTTTGTCCAGGTCTCGCAGGAACCATGCGGCCTCGATGAGTTGATCTGGCGCCTGCTGGTCACGACTGAGGCTGGCCTTCTCAGTCAGACCGAACGTCATCAATCCGTCATCGGCGCGGAAGAAGCAGATGACCGGGCTGGACTTCGACTTGGCGTACCCGGGCATCCCGTACCAGAGCCGCGGCTGGAGCTCGGGGGCAGCCGCAGTGATGACCTCGTGCATTCTTACGGCAATGTCTTGGAGTGGCTCCATCCCCGCGATCTTGTCCAGGACGGCCGCTACGTCATCGCTCTTGTTGTCCGCCATCTTCTTCACCTCTTGTGTTGATCGTGTTCAGGTACGCGCCGAGCGAGTCGAGCCGGGCCTCCCAGACCGCTCCGAAGGAGTCCACCCAGGCCGCTATCTCTTCGAACCGTTCTGACTCCAGGCGGTAGATCCGTCGTCTCGCCCGTGGCTCGGCCGCGACGATGCCCGCACCGCTCAGCACCCGTAGGTGCTTGGATACCTGCGGTTGACGGATCCCCAGCGCCTCGACGATCTCCCCGACCGAACGCGGCCCGCTCCGCAACAGCTCGACGATCTGGAATCGGTTCGGCTCACCGAGGGCACCGAAGGTCGAGGCATGCATGCCGCCAAGCTACTCCGACGACATATTCCCGTCAAGGAATATGACTGACGTGATGGCCGCGGCCCGCGACTCGAGGTACCGGCGCTCAGGGAGGCTGGTGGTGAGGCGGGCCGCCAGTCGGTAGTGCTCAAGGGCGGCCTGCCGGTGCCCGGCCTCCTCGAGGAGGTGGGCTCGCACCGCCGCGAAGCGGTGATGGTTCACGACCCTCGGGTCACCTTCGAGGCTGCGGAGGAAGTCGAGCCCCGCGTCGGTGCCTTCAACCATCGCGACGGCAACGACCTGGTTGAGGGTCACCATCGGATTGTCGACGAACCCGTCCAGGAGGTGGTACAGAGCCAGGATCTGGGCCCAGTCGGTCAACTCGTACTCGGAGGCTTCACAGTGCAAGGCCGCGATGGCCGCCTGCAGTTGGTACGGCCCGAGCGGAGTCCGTGACATGGCATCTGTGATGAGTGCGACGCCTTCCTCGATGCTCTCGGGGTCCCAGAGGGAGCGGTCCTGGTCGGGCAGCGGAACCAAGTTGCCTGCCGTGTCGGTGCAGGCAGGTCGTCGGGCATGCGTGAGGAGCATGAGCGCCAGCAGCCCCGCAATCTCACCGTCATCCGGGATCGCGGCGTGAGTCAGCGGAACGAGGCGGATCGCTTCGCGTGAGAGGTCGGAACGGTGCAGACCGGAACCCGAGGTGGCGGTGTATCCCTCGTTGAAGATCAGGTAGAGAACATGCAGCACCGTCTGCAACACCTGGCGGCGTTCGTCGGCAGGCGGCAATTCGAAGCGTGAGCCTGCTGCGCGGAGCGTTTCCTTTGCCCCGCTGAATTCGCTGGCCCATCGTCGAATCCGGCACGAGGAATGCACGAGCAATCTCGGTGGTGGTCAGGCCGCCGACGGCTGGCAGGAGCGAAGAAGCGTTTTTCGACACGGTGGACGAGAAATTCTCCGGGAAATCGAGATTCGGCGCTCGGTGGAGATGCTTGATGCTGAAGCGCCACGTCGAAGAGGTAACCGACCTGCCGTTGGCCGTCGAGCTCCCCGTGGCGTGAAGACCTTCTCGAGATGTTGGACCCGGAACTAGCGCCGATTGCCGGTTATCGAGCAGGTGGTTCCGCTGATTTCATGGCGCGCGGGTGTCATGCGCTGGCAACATGCCAAGTTTTCGCGAAGAAGGGTGGTCGGGCTCTGGCTGGCGCTGATGCGTAGTGTTGGTAATACGGCCATAGCGATTGAGAGTTGAGCGGGGTAGTGACCGAGAACGAGGAGATCTGGCACCAGTTGTTCGCGGGGGGCAATGCGATGCTCGACAAAGGAAGAGCCTTACTCGGCAAGATTCCCGCAGAGTCCCGCTGCATGTTCTGTCACGGCCCCTTCGATGGTGTCGGGGGTCCTCTGATGTCGATGATCGGAAGAGGTCAATCGAGCCAGCAACCGCACGTCTGCAAATCGTGTGTCAAACAGGGGGACAGGCATCCCGGTGGCACCCATGTCGACATAGCGACTGTCTTCGCCGACATGCGGGGATCTACCCCGACTGCTGAACGCATCGGCGACCGTGCTTTCACAGAGTTGATCAATCGGTTCTATCGAACATCCTCAAGGGTGCTGGTCGACGCAGGTGCGCTTCTCGGTCGTCTGGCCGGCGATCAGGCCATCGGCTACTTCGTTCCGGGTATGGCCGGGCCCGACTACGCCCAGGCCGCATTGGACAGCGCTGTCGAACTTCTGCGTGCCACTGGGCACACCAGCGAGGAGGGGCCTTGGATACCGCTCGGGGTCGGGGTACACGCCGGCAATGCCTTTGTCGGGGTGTTGGGTGAGCACGGCGGCTCCAAGGAGATGACCGCGCTCGGCGACGACATCAACGTTGGAGCGCGCCTGGCCGACAACGCGGGAGTTGGCGAAGTACTGGCAAGCCTGCAACTCGCCGAGAGAATCGGACTGGACACTGCGGGTCTCGAGCATCGCGAGCTGCGACTCAAAGGTAAGGCCACATCTTTCAAGGTGGCGGTGATCAAACCGGCTTGACTTTCCGGGACTGAAAAAGGGGCGAGCCGTCTGGCCGAACGAACCCGACCAAGTCAGGGTCGCTCCCGCGCAGATCAGCAGATCCCGAGCGAAACCGCTCCTCTCGGTGAACCGCCCTGGGTTTGACGGAGGCTCTTGGTCTGCCCCGGGGATCGCGCGATGTGATCCCCGGGGCAGACCACTCTCGTGTTTCCATCGATGGGTAGGGTAAGGGGCGAGACAGCGTCACTTCCCGTCATTCTGATTGACGGGCCGAGCGCTGTAAGGAGTGAACGATGTCGCTTCCGCAAACAACAAATGGCTACATGTTGGGGCCCGGAGAGGGCGAGGCGTTGTGGTTCAACGGCGGACTGGGCGTTCTCAAGGCGACCGGGGACCTAACGGAGGGACGCTTCGCAGCGCTGGAGCTGCTGGCGCCCAAGGGATTCGCCTCACCGCTTCATATCCACCGGGAGGAGGACGAGTTCTTTGTGGTCCTCTCCGGGGAGGTTCGTGTCCAGCATGGTGAGGATGTGATCGAAGCGATTGCTGGCTCGCTGGTCTATGGGCCGCGCAACATCCCGCACGCGTTCCGTGTCGATTCGGCGGAAGCCCGTCTGCTCTTGTTTTTCGGGCCGGCGGGTGTTGAAGGGTTCTTCCGCGAGGGTGGGAAGCCTGCCCGGTCTCTTGCACTTCCGCCCTCAGATGAGCAGTTCATTGATAAACAAGCGCTGATGGAGATCGGCAAACGACATGCCCAAGAGTTTATTGGCCCACCGTTGCCGCCAAGAGACTGACCTTCACGGACTGCAGCGCCCGGGACCAGGGGAGAAGTTCCCGGAATCTAAACCCCTGAGGCGCCCCTCTTCCGTCGAACCTACGTTGGTGGAGCCGCACATAACGCGGGCCGCCTGAGTTTCCAAGTCTCTCAAAACCGAGCTCGGGAACCTTCATTCTGCGCTCCCGCTCCCTGGCTGAGTGTTTGTTCCGGGGTGAGGCCCTCGGGCACCGGACTGACAGGGTTGTCGACACCGGGATGACAGGGATGCGAAAAACTGAAAGGTGGCTCTGGCGACACTTGCCCGACCACCTGGCCCCTCTATACGTGCCGATAGGCGTGGTTCGCAAAGCGGAGCGTTTTCGCTCGGGATAACTCGATATGCATGCACCGTGGGGCCTGGCAATCCAAGCCGCAGGGTTTGCTGCATTCCCGACCAAACAGGAGGAGAGTCCCTTGGAGTGGTGGGTTTTCGGGTGATCCGCTGTGGGGTGACCCTGGACCGTTCTGCCGTGACCGAGCTGATGGAAGCGTTCCGGTCCGCGGAGGGGATCGATCTTGTTCGAGAGTCGGCCCGGCTGGTGATGCAAGAGTTGATCGAGACGGAAGCAGCGGGGGTGATCGGCGCTCGTAAGTATGAGCGGGCCGAGTCGCGGGTGACGGACCCCAACGGCTATCGGGATCGGCTGTTGGCCACCCGGGCCGGCGATATCGAACTGTGGATCCCCAAGCTGCGGCAGGGGTCGTTCTTCCCCGAGATCCTGCAGCCGCGGCGTCGGATCGATCAGGCGTTGTATGCGGTGGTGATGGAAGCGTATGTGGCTGGGGTCTCGACTCGTAGTGTCGATGACTTAGTGGAGGCGTTGGGGGATTGCTTCGGGGATCTCGAAGTCGGAAGTGTCACGGATCTGTGCGGGTCTCGACGAGTCGGTCGACGCGTTCAGGAACCGGCGGTTAGATCACATCGAGTTCCCCTACGTTTTCGTCGACGCCACCTACGTCCACTGCCGGGAGAACCATCAGGTGGTCTCCAAAGCGGTGGTGATCGCCACCGGGGTGGCCTCAGACGGCAGCCGCGAGGTGCTGGGCTGTGCGGTCGGTGACTCCGAGTCCGAAGCGTTCTGGACCGAGTTCGGCCGTCATCTCCGCTCCCGAGGTCTGGCCGGGGTGCTTCTGGTCATCTCCGAGGAAACACGCCGGGCTGGTCACAGCTATCGGCCGGGTGTTTCAAGGAGCATCACATCAGCGGTGCCCAAGGACCGACGAGACATCGTCGCCGCCGCGTTCCGGACCATCTTCGTGCAGGCCACCGCCGCCGACCTCGACCTGCAATGGGAAACCGTCAGAGACAGCCTCGCAGGCGCCCACCCCAAAGCTGCCGCTCTCATGGATGCTGCCAAGACCGAAGTGCTGGCGTTCTGGGCCTTTCCCAAAGCTCACTGGTCGAAGGTCTGGTCGACGAACCCCCTCGCCTCGATCAACACGCCCTATATGCGCGTACCTGCGCGACATCATCGGCTGGTAGGTTGCCCGTCGTAGGCGGACCCAGCCAGGGGAAACGACAATGGCACAGATCATCGAGATCGTTCGCTTCCGTCTGAAGCCGGATACGGCGCGGGAGACGTTCGTGGCGAAGAACAAGGACATCGAGCAGAGCCTGCTCATGAAGATGCCCGGCATCATCTCACGTGAGACGGGCATCGCCGATGACGGTGAGGTGGTGGTCGTCCTGCACTGGGAGCGCCCCGAGGAAGCGCAGAACTCGATGGACAGGTTCGTGGCGAACCCGGCCACCAAGGACTTCACCGCGCTTCTCGAGATGGACACGTTCACGATGACGCGTTTTGTGAAGTCCTGATCAGACGATCGTCATTCGGGTCATTCAAGGGGACCGATCACCTGCCCCGCCGTGCTCGCGGATAGCGCATATTCACGCCTGGGCGGGACAGACCGACGCAATGGCCAGCGATCAGTACCCGGCACTCTGCGCTGGCTAGCCAGACACCTCGATGCTGAACTTGAGACCGGTGAGGTGTGCAGAGGCGCTGAGGCGCTTGACAGCCACACGCCGGGATCGCTACCTTACGCCGTATAACTTACAGCGTATGAACGAGGTGGACCGTGGGCGAGATTGGAAGATGGGTCATCATCGGGGTGGGGAGCCTGATCGCGGTCGGGCTTGTCATGTGGCTGTTTCTGGTGGTGACTATTCGCACCGGATACGGCCCAGGACTGTCCGCCATCCGTCGTCTCAACCGGCGCGTCACCAACCCCCGAGTCATGAAGACGGCCGGCGGGCCGGGCGCCTCGGCCTCGGTGATCCGCCACGTGGGCCGGATCAGCGGCAAGTCATATGAGACGCCGGTCGGGGTGACCGAGGCCGGCGATGACCTCCTCATCACGCTTCCCTACGGGACCACCGCCGACTGGCTCAAGAACGTGAGAGCGGTCGGATCCGCCGAGATGGTCCACGACGGACGCACGTTCCGGGTAGGCCAGCCCGAGGTGGTTCCCGCCGCCGAGGTGGCGTGTCATCAAACGCGGCAGGAACGCCTCTCCCAACGGCTATACGGCGTCGACTTCGTTCTCCGTTTGCGCAGGGCCGAGTTCTCGGGTCACTGACCGACGCCGAGAAAGGGGCCGGATGCGGGGCTTGGTTCTCCTCGGCGCCATAGAGTCCTGGCCACCCACGAGAGGAAGCTCAGTGACCCAAGACAACAAGCGTGTGGTCGGAGGTTCGAAGGGACTGTTGGTCATCGGCGCAGGTGTGATCGTCGTCAACTGGTTGCTGCTCGGACTGATCGCCGGCGAGTGGAACCCCGGTGCTCTCTACATCGCGCTGGCCCTGCTGGTGCTGCTTTCGGCATACGACATCGGTGGCGTCTCGGTGAGTGCCGGAGCACAGCGAGCGATCGGGCTGTTCATGGGTCTGGCCGCCGTGGTGATCGTCCTCGGCGACATCCGCTTCGACGGGTTCCCCAACGATGCGTTACGGGTCGTCGCATACCTCGTCTTCGTCATTGGAGCAGTCATGATGTTCCTGGGCGCCAGAGGTGCCTCGGACTGACCCGTCGGCATGACCTGATCTGAGGCGTTGCCGGAGCCATCGGTTTCCTCGCGCTCCGCGGCGCACGTTGCCCCCGGAGGTACGCTGCCGGATGGTCCCGTCCTGGACTCTGCCAACCAAACGTCTGGCCGCGGTCGGAATGCTGCTGGTGGCGATCTTCGTGGTCTACCTCGCTCGCGGAGTCCTCACCCCGATCGTGCTGGCGGGGCTCCTCGCACTGATGCTGCGTCCCATTATCGGCTTTCTCCAGCATCGGCTGCGGCTGCGACGCGGCTGGGCGGTGGCGGTCACATTTCTCGCCTTCGTCGGTGTGACGGTGGCGGCTCCGATCCTGTTCATTCCCGCACTCGGAAGATCCGCGGCTGCTCTCGACGTGCCAACGATCGTCGGCGAGGTGAGCGCATGGGCGGTTGCCACGCTCGAATCGTTCCGCACAATGAACGTGTTCGGATATTCGGTGGACCTCAGCTCGTCGGTGGATCCGCTCATCGAGGCGCTGACCAACGGCGGCGAGGGCCTCGAGATCGACTTCGGCTTCGTGTTCGGCGGAGCCTGGGCGGTCACCTCGGCGGTGTTCGGCGGCGTGATGGCGTTCCTGATCTCCGTCATCCTCACGTTGGTCATCTCGATCTACATCGCCTCCTCCATCGGCCGGGAGAACCGTCGCGGCTGGGTCGACCTCGTGCCCGCACCGTTCGTTCCCGAGTTGACGATCCTCGGTGCCCGCATCTCCCGGGTGTGGACCGACTATCTCCGCGGCCAACTCACGGTGGCGTTGGCCGTGGGGGCGCTGACGACGGTGGTTCTCTTCGCCCTCGGCACGCCTGGCGCCCTCGTCCTGGGCCTGATCGGCGGGTTGTTCAACATCATCCCCACGTTCGGGCCGATCTTCGCCGGGTTCATCGCAGTTCTGGTGGCGTTGGTGCAGGGATCGGACCGCTTCGACGTGAGCAACGTGGTCTTCGCCATGATCGTGGCCGGTGCGTACGTCATCCTCCAGCAGGTCGAGAGCAACCTCGTGGCGCCTCGGATCCTGGGCGGCGCCCTGGCGGTCTCACCCCTCGCCATCCTCATCGGGATCCTCGTCGGCTTCAGCGCCGCCGGCGTCCTGGGTGCGATCGTCGCTGTCCCGGTGGTGGCCACGGGCCGTGAGATCTTCCTGTACGTACGATCCAAGCTCGTCGAGGAAGATCCGTACCCCGACGGGCCGCCGCCGGCCCGACCCACGCTCAAGGAGCGTTGGAACCAGATCAGCCCATTGGGAAACGTCGCCGAACCCAGCGACGAGGTCGACGACTGACCGAACCGATCCGGTTCGAGCGTCTCCGGGTACATCGCGTCCTACATTGGCTCCGTGGAGCTGGACTACCGCGTGGTGACGCTCGTGTTCACCGACATCGAGGGCTCGACCGGCCTGCTCCGGCGGCTCCACGACGCGTACGCGGGGGTGTTGGGCGAACATCACGCCATCCTCGACCGCTGCTTCGGCAAACAGGGCGGCACCCGCCTCTCAACGGAGGGCGATGGCAGCTTCTTCGTCTTTCCGACGACGACGGCGGCGGTCAGGGCTGCAGTCGCCGCCCAGGACGAGTTTCGGAGCCGCAAGTGGCCGAAAGGGGAACAGGTCCGGGTTCGCATGGGGATTCACACCGGCGAGGCGGCACAAACTGCGCAGGGCGGCTACGTCGGGCTGGCGGTCCATCTCGCCGCTCGCATCGCCGCCCTCGGCCATGGAGGCCAGATTCTCGTCAGCGACACCGCCCGCCAACTTCTCGACCACACCGACGTCACGGCGGACCTGGTCGACCTCGGACTACAGCGGCTGGTGGACTTCCCCGAACCGGTCCGAGTCCATCAGGTGGGCACGCACTCGGAACGTTTCGCTCCGCTGCGATCGGCGGTGGGCAAGGGCCTGCCGGCGACGATCGGACGACTGTTCGGGCGAGAGGACGAAATCGCCGAGCTCGTGGACGCGGTCAGCTCGCACCGCTTGGTGACGGTGCTCGGACCGGGCGGCACCGGCAAGACGCGCCTGGTCATCGAAACCGGACCTCACCTGCTTGCCAGAGGCGCCCCGGTGTACTTCGTGGACCTCACCGGGCTGTCGACCGTCGATCTGCTGCCCGCCCACATCGCCGGCACGCTCGAACTGGTCCAGGACCCCAGTGTCTCGCCACTCCGTCAGATCGCAGCGACGCTTGGGCGCCGCCGCGGTGTCCTCGTCCTCGACAACTGCGAACATCTGATGCCGAGGGTCGCCGCGATCGTCGTCGAGATCCTGGAGGCAGACCCACAAGCAACCATCCTCGCCACCAGCAGAGTCCCGCTGTCGGTGCCGGGGGAGCGGTTCTTCGACCTCGAACCGCTCGAAGTGGGCGCCGATGACTCCTCACCCGCGCTCGCACTGTTCTTGGATCGTGCCGCCGACGTGACGCCCGACTTCGTGGCCGAGGAAGAGTCGATGGTCCACGTTCGTCAGATCGTGCAGCGGCTCGACGGATTGCCCCTCGCCATCGAACTCGCCGCGTCGATGACGCGATTCCTCCCCGTCGACGAACTCGCCCAGATTCTCGACGAACGTCTCGACGTGCTGGAGGGCGGACCCGCTCGCCCCGACCGACACCGATCCCTGGCGGCGGCTCTTCGCTGGAGTGCGGACTCCCTCGATCCAGAGACTCGGGCCGCCTTCGAGATGCTCGGCGTGATGACCGGGCCGTTCACACTCAACGATTTGGGCCGTCTCCTCGGCGCTTCGCCGATGGACGCTCTCCGCATCGCCACCCGCCTCCGCGACCACTCATTGGTGGCTCGGACCCGCGTCAACGGTCACATCGCGTTCCGCATGCTCGAGACGATCCGATGGTTCGCCCTCGAATCCCTGCAGCAGCGGGGTAGTGATGGCGCGGCTCGAACCCGGCACCTGGAGCTGTTCGCATCGGTAGCCCGTGCCGCACGCGACGACCTGAGGGGCCGGCGCGCTCCCACCGCGCTCGGCCGCCTGTGGCCGAAACGGCCCAACTTGCTGGCGGCCCTCGACCATGCCATCGAGTCGGGGCGATACGAGGCGGCGGTCGAGATCGTCGAGGGCCTGGTGGACGCGTGGTCGATTCGTGCCACGGGCCGCGAGGCGCGGATTGCCACGACCAAGGTGCTCGACGCGGTCGCGGGGGGTGAACCCGGCCTCGAACTGCGGGCAGTCATCGCCCGGCTCGAGATGTGGCAGGCGCAGGGTGTCGGCGTCGTCCCTGAACGGGCGCTGGCCGAGCGGGCCTTCGAACTGGCAAGTCTGACTGGCGATCCGGGTGCCCAGGTGCGCGCCCGGATCTGGATGATCGGTGCCGGGGCGCTGGCCTTGGAGGACCACGCCGGACTCGTGGCCGAACTCGAGGCTCGCTCCGACTCGCGCGGCGTGGCTTTTGGTGTCGAGGCGCTCGGATGGATGCTGTGGTGGCAGGACGGCAGCGACCAGGGCCGCGAGCTGTTCCGGCGTCTGCACCGGCAAGCGGCCGACGAAGGCGACCTCATCGCCGTCCTCGACGCTGTCGCCGGATTGATGTCTACCGAGGTTGGCTCCGACACTGCCGGACAGTCCGAGGGCCTGATCGACGAGGCGACCGAACTCGCCGAGACGCTCGGTTGTGGCTGGTGGGAGAGCTTCGTCCTCCAGACTCGGGCCGAGCACAGCCGCAGCCAGGGCTATCTCGACGAGTCGTCCGAATGGCTCAACCGGGCGTACCGGATCGCTCTGGAACGCGGCACGATCAGTCAGATCGCGTTCATCGTCGCCAATCAGGCGACGCTGGCGTGGGTGCAGGGAGACGTGGAAACGTCATATGCCAAAACCGTCGAGTTCGCCGATGCGAACAGCCGTGGAACGGACATTCCGTGGAATCCGTTCGTGCTGGAGATGGCTGCGGCTGCGGCGACGGCGTGGGGACAATTCGAAGAAGCTGCCCGGCTGTGCGGAGCTGCCGAAGCATGGCGCACGCCGGGAGTGCTGTACGAACTCGGCATGCCGCTGCCGTCCTGGGACTCGGATCGTCACGCCGAGGTCGTCGGCAGGATCGAGGGGGCGCTGACGGTGGACGAAGTCAGGCGACTGTGGGAAGCCGGAGCCGCGATGGATCCTGCCGCGGCCATCGTCCTGGCGCTGAATCTTTCTGGCAACCGCGCGGCGGAGCCGGCATCGGTGACGTGGGAATCCACGTAGATTTTCGAGGGCCCTCTCCCTGGAGGAACGATCGACATCCTGGACACGCTCAGCTTCGACAAGCCGGACGACCCCGATCACACGGCGGATCCCCGCACGCTCCTCATCGACTGGCTCGGGTGGCAGCGTCAAACGTTCGTGCGCAAGCTGCGAGACCTCGACCGGGGCGGCATCGCGGCGATGGCGGTTGCACCGCTCGAACTCTCGATCATCGGCCTTGTCCGGCATATGACCCAGATGGAACACGTCTACCTGGCATGGGGTCTCGGTGGCGGTGACCGGGTCATGGTCTATGGAGACGACGACTTCGCCGGAGGGTCGCCCGAGACCGTCGACGAGGACATGGCGGTCTATCTGGCCGAAGTGGCCGCCGCCGACCGTTCACTCGCGTCGTTGGCGACGCTCGAGTCCCCGGGTGCCGGCCATGGGCGGTCGCTGGGTGCGACGCTCATCAAGATGGTCCAGGAGTACGCCGTCCACAACGGGCAAGCCCACATGCTCCGCTATGCCGCATTGGGAGAGATCAGGCGCTGAGCTGTCATCTCACCGGCGTATCAACGCCGTCCCGCCTCGGCTAACGCTCGGCGCCGCCTCCGAGTGACACGTAGGTCCACTTGTCGAAGTGCCATAGATAGTGGCCGCCGTGTTCCTTGAGGATGCGGGCGATGTCGGCCACATCCTCTTCGGAGCTGTCGACGACCACGAAGGCCCCGTCCAGGGCGAGTTCTCGATCCACCTTGTCGAGGATCCGGTCCTCGTCGCCGAGGGCGGCTTCAAACGCGCTCTTCAGCGAGGAGAAGAATCCTTCCTCGTCGCCTTCCGGTTCGAGGCGGCGACGCCCCTCTTCGCCTTCGAGAGCCTCGACATTGTGGCCCTGGGCGCGGAGGGCACTCACCGCGTCGTCAGTGGCGTCCTTCGAGTCGAAGAGGGCCACCACGTTCTCGCGGAGATCGATCTGCTCAGCTATCTCTGGCTCCTTATCATCGGACTCACGGTCAGCTTCTGTCGCGGTGGGTGCGGACCAGCGACTCCAGGGACTCGAGCAACTGTCGGATGAAGTCGAGGGTCTCGTCGTCGTCGAATGCGCCGCTCTCGTCGACCTTGTTTTCGGCGTTGGCGACGAGGACCTCGGGTGTCTTCACCATCGGGCAGTCGTTGTAGATCAGAGTCTGGCGTAGCTGTTCCTGGGCGCGGGCGGTGCCGAAATCACCCGGTGTCGCACCCATGATCGCGGTGGGTTTGCCCGCCAGGGGGGCACCGCCCGGCGGCCGGGAGGCCCAGTCGAGCGCATTCTTGAGCACGCCGGGAACGCCATGCTGATACTCGGGGGTGGCGATCAGCAATGCATCGGAATCGTCGATCAGCTGCTTCAGGTCCCGGACCGCATCCGGGTCGCCGTCCGCTTCGACATCCTCATTGAACGGAGGGATGTCGGCCAGGTCGGTGATCGTGATGGTCATCACGCCCTCGGCCACCTTCTGGGCAGCCTCGAGCAATGCGTGGTTGTAGGAGTCCTCCCGCAGGCTTCCCGCTATGCCAAGAACGTTGATCGGCTGGTTCACGACCCAGCCTTACTACCCCGAGCGTCCGGCGCCTAAACCTGGCCGGTGCCGTCGCCGGACGCGTTCCCTCTGAAGCCGGAGTGGACCTTTGGCCCTGGGACTTAGGACTCTTGGCTACGGAAACGCCAGCGGGACGGCCGCATCATGTTGGGATGCACGCGTCGCACCGCGAATCTGACACGACCGATCGCCTTGTGCGGTCCCGTCCGCTGCGGCTGTTCGCCGTGTTGATGGCGGTGACGCTCTTTGGGGTGGTCGTCGGCGGGGTTACGGCCAGTATCGGCGACTCGAACATTCGCCCACGAGGGACGACCGGCATGCTCGACGTGGCCCCGGCCGGTGTGATCCACCCTTCCGACGTACCCGCCAACGTCCTGGCTCTGTACCAGGGGGCACACGCTCACCGCGAGATCTACGAACAGGTGCCCTGCTTCTGCGGTTGCGAAACGATGCTCGGACATCGCCATCTCTACGACTGCTTCATGCGGGCTGACGGCTCGTGGGAAGCCCACGCCGTCGGTTGTGGGGTATGCCTCGGCGAGGCCGACCAAATCGAGGAACTCCTCGCGGCGGGGGAGACAGACCCGTCAGTGATACGAACCGCAGTGGTCGCTGCGTGGGGCGACCCCTACCAAACGAAGTGAGCAGATCCATGTCTCGGACCCAGTCGACCTCCCGCCCCTCCGAAACGGGCACCGGCACCGTTCGATCTCGTGACCTCACTCTCACCGGTGTGGCCGTGTTCGCTCTGGTCGTGGTGATCGGAGTCCTGGTGGCGGCGGGAAATCGCACCGTGGAGCCAGCCGCTTCCACGGTGGGCGAGTACGAAGCCTCGGGAAGTGTCGAGGCGGCGGGGTTGGCCGTCGACGGGGCGACGATCGACCTCGGAACTGTCCCCCTCGATGTGACCGTGACACCAACGTGGACGATCACAAACGTGACGGGATCCCAGATCATCCTCGGTGAACCGCATGCCAGCGTTCTGGAGGGATGTTGTCCTGGTCCCCTCGCTCTCGCCGAGACGGTGCTCGAGCCCGGCGAATCCACAACGCTGCGGTTTCCCCTGCAGATGCATGTCGGCATGGATGGACCCCACGACTTCGACGTCCACGTCCCCGTCGCCGCAACCGCGGAGTATCTGACACTGAAGGTCGTGGGGACGTTCGCGGGTTGAACGCCGTGGCGGGCAGGTTCAAGACGAAACCAGCGCACGGTGGAGGAGCACGGCAACGCAGCTCACGGTATTGATCGCGCTGCTCGCCGGCTCGGCCACCACCTGCTCGTCTGACCCGCGTGTCACGAAACCACGCCCGGTGGGCCCCGTCGCATCCCCGGATACCATCGCGCCTTGTTGAGCCGTTTTGTCGCCGGGAACGAACCAGGAAGGGTCACCATGAAGTTTGGATGGTTGTGCAGCCACGAGTCGTACCAGCCCGAAGTGTTGGTCGATCAGGCAGTCAGGGCGGAGGAGGCCGGATTCGACGCCGTCCTGGGATCGGATCACTTCCACCCGTGGGTGGACGACGAGTCGGCTGCCGGATTCGTCTGGTCGTGGTTTGGCGCAGTCGCTGCCCGAACCGAGCGCGTCGAGCTGGCAACGAGCGTCACCTGTCCGCTGTTCCACTATCACCCGGGCTTGATCGCCCAGGCGGCGGCCACCGTCGATCGTCTCTCCGGGGGCCGTTTCATCCTCGGCGTCGGAACGGGCGAGAACATCAATGAGGGCCCGCTCGGCTACGAGTTCCCCGGATACAAGGAACGGATCGAGCGGATGGGCGAGGCGCTCGAGATCATGCATCGTCTGTTCGCCGGCGAGAAGCTCGATTTCGACGGCGCCTACTACCGGCTCGACAAGGCCCGGCTGTACAGCCCGCCGGTGAGGCCGGTGCCGATCTGGATGGCCGCCGGCGGACCCAAGTCGGCGACCTTCGCCGGAGCGAATGCCGATGGCCTCATCACGAGCGTCAAAATGCCGAGCGAGACTATCGACAACGTCATCGAGCCGTTCCGTGCAGCCGCCGCCGAGAACCACAACGCCACGACGGTGATGGCCACCCGGTGGACGGTGTTCGCCAAGGATGCCGACCAGGCATGGGAAGCGCTCGGCTCGATGCGCGGGCTCCGGGCCGAGGGCCGGCTCGAAGCAGTCGATCCGATGGTGCTCCGCCAGCGCGCCGACCAGATGGACCGCGATGAGATCCTCTCCAAGTACACAGTGGTGTCTTCGATCGACGAACTCGTCGAGGCCTACTCGCCTCTCGTGACCGACATCGGCGCCCACTACGTGGCCATCCAGATCGCCAGCACCGATCCCGACGGAGTCATCGACATGGTCGGTCGGGAGCTGCTGCCCGAACTCCACCGACGGGCCACCGACTGAAGCAGCGGAAGCCCAGTCCCCGGACCCGCGTTTCCCTGACCTGCTCCCGTGCTGACCGGCGTCGGCGACACGCCGGCGCTCGGTTCGGTACGGTCGAGGCAGGAGGAGTCGGGTGTCACCGCTGGTTCAGGTGTGATCCGACTGTCCCCTCCGTTGACGAGTGCCAGCGACCATGGAGGCACCACCATGACCGA
>DATKEC010000059.1:0-54379 GCA_035544575.1 Acidimicrobiia bacterium | reverse complement strand
TTCGAGACATGAGGGACACGCTGTCATGACCGACACTCGCACCATCGACGCCGTTCTGTCGGTCGAGGATCTCCGCATGGAGTACCGGATCGGAACTCAATGGAAACAGGCGATCCGGGGCGTGTCGTTCGACATTCCCCGCGGCAAGACCTTCGGCCTCGTGGGCGAGTCGGGGTGCGGCAAGTCGACCATCGCCATGGCGTTGATGCACTACTTGCCCCGCAACGGACGCATCACGGGCGGCACGATTCGGATGGGTGGCCGCGACATCACCGAGCTGAGCGACCGCGAACTCCGCCAGTTGCGGATCCACCGGTTGTCGATGGTCTACCAGGACCCGATGACGTCGCTGAACCCGGCGATCCGGGTCGGCCGTCAGGTGGCCGAAGTCTTCGAACTCCTCGAAGAACCTCGCGATACGATCCGCGACCGGGTCATCGCGGTCCTCCAGCAGGTGAAGATCGCCGACCCCGAGTCGGTCATGCGTCGTTACCCCCACCAGCTCTCCGGTGGCATGCTGCAACGAGTCGTGATCGCCATGGCCATCGCGTCTCGTCCCGAACTGCTCATCCTCGACGAACCCACGACCGGGTTGGACGCCACCGTCGAGGCCGAAGTCCTCGACCTGGTCTCGGCGCTGCGGGACGAGGTCGGGACATCGGTGATGTTCATCTCCCATTCCCTGGCCGTCATCCGCAAGATGTGCGACGTCACCGGCGTCCTGTACGCCGGACGGATGGTTGCCTACGGTCCCACCGAGCAGATCTTCACCGAGCCGCGCCACCCGTACACCGTTGGCCTGCTCCGTTGCCTGCCGGGAGCGTCGGGTGTCGAAGGGCGCCAGACCCTCGACACCATCCCGGGCTTTCTCCCGCCCCTCGGAGCGGAACTGGCGGGCTGTGTCTACGTCGATCGCTGCGCCATCGCCCAGGACATCTGCCGCACCGACGAACCGGACCTGCTCGAGGTCGCGCCTGGCCGCTACTCCCGCTGTCACTTCCATGAACAGGCACCCGATCTTCCTCGCAACGAGCCGGCAGCCTCGATGGCGACACCCCCCGGAGACGTGCTCCTTTCGATCCGCGGAGCCTCGAAGACCTTTCATCAGGACGGGCGGCCCGTCCACGCCCTGGTGGACGTCAACCTCGACATCAAACAGGGCGAAACTCTGGCACTGGTCGGTGAGTCGGGATCCGGCAAGACAACTCTGGCCAAGATCATCCTCGGCATCCACACTCCAGACGAGGGCTCCCTGATCACCCTCGACGGAATCGAAGTCCCGGCGGCGGTCGCCGATCGCGACGACACGCAGTTCCACGCTCTCCAGATGGTCTTCCAAAACCCTGACTCTGCGCTCAATCGGCGTCACTCGATCCGCCGGATCATCGGTAGGGCGGTGGAAATCCTCAAACCGGGCGCAGACGTCAAGGTGCGCGTCGACGAGCTGATGGCATCGGTCAGAGTGGGGAGCCAGCTGCTGGCCGTGAAGCCCCGTCAGCTGTCCGGAGGACTCAAACAGCGGGTGGCGATCGCCCGCGCATTCGCCGGATCGCCCATGGTCGTCGTCTGTGACGAGCCCACGTCGGCGCTCGACGTCTCGGTGCAGGCCGCCATCCTCAACCTGCTTTCGGAGCTGCAACACAACGAACGCGTGTCGTATCTCTTCATCAGCCACGATCTGTCGGTCGTCCAGTACGTGGCCGACCGGGTGGCGGTTCTCTACCTGGGCCGGCTGATGGAGGTGGGGACGTCGCGGCGAATCTTCAGCGGACCCCACCACCCATACACGGAAGCGTTGCTGTCCGCGTCGCCCGAACTCGACGACGACCGCCGAATCCGCCTCTCCGGTGAGATCCCGTCGGCGTCGGATCCGCCACCGGGGTGTGTGTTCCAGACGCGCTGTCATCGCAAGATCGGCGTGATCTGTGAGACCGTCGAACCTCCACTGGTCGAGGCCGAGGAGGGATACGAGATCCGCTGTCACATCCCGGTCGAGGACCTGCGCCGGTTGCAGGCTGACATCTGATCAAGGTGCCCGAACAGATTCTCGGCATCGACGGCGCCCCGGTTCCCTTCGTCGCCGGGGACTCCGTCCTGGTTGCGTTGAGCCGGTCAGGCACGCTGCCGGCGGGCTGTCTGTGCAACGCCGGTGACTGCCCCAACTGTCTCGCCACCATCGACGGCATCCCGCATCAGCGGATGTGCCGGACCATCGCATCGTCGGCCATGACGGTCATCACCACGCCTGTCGACGTCCATCCCCCGCTTCCCAACCAGCGGAGCGGTCATCGCTCGGGCCATCGCAACGTGCACGTCGACTCCGTGGTGATCGGTGGGGGGGCCAGCGGGAACGCGGAGGCCAACCGGCTGCGCGCGGCGGGCCGGTCTGTCAGCGTCCTCGATGCCCAGGACGGTTCCGAGGCGCTGGCGGTGTATCGGGGGCCGGTCGTGCTGGCGCGCGTCGACGGCGAGATCCTCCGATTCCACTGCGACGATGTCGTCGTCGCCACCGGCGCGGCCGAGATCCATCCGGTGGTCCCGGGTTCGGGGCTCGCCGGCGTGGTCACCAAGCGCGCGGCGGCGCAGTTCGCGGCGGCGGGCGTCGACCTCGGCGTCGTGGTGGCGATCGGGTCTGCCCCCGACGGGGTTGATAGCCGGTTGGTCGAAGGCAGGTTGATCGCGATCGAAGGCCACGGCCGGGTACGAGCCGCCCTTGTCGAGACCGACGGTTCGGTCCAACGCTTCGAATGCGACACCGTCGCCGTCGATCTCGGGACCTACCCCCGCAATCTGCTGGCCAGAATGGTCGAGGACGGATCGGTGCGGGCGGTCGGCGGAGCGGCCGGAGACCCGACGCTTCCCGAGTGCCCTCCAGCCGGAACGATCTGTCCCTGCTCGGGAGTCACCCTCGCCGATCTCGATTTCGTCTGGGAGCGCGGGTTCGACCAGATCGAACTTCTCAAGCGGGCCACGCTGGCAGGGACGGGAACCTGTCAAGGTGTCGTCTGCACGCCCTACCTGCGGTCCTTCATCTTGGACAGAGGGGGCGAACTCCAGCCCACGTTCACGGCCCGTCCGCTCGCACGCCAATTGAACATCGGGGAGGCAGCCGCCGGCTTCCGCCTGCCGCCGATCCAGCGCACGGGACTCGACTCGGTCCATGCCGGCCTGGGAGCGCGCATGGATCGGATCGGAGGCTGGTTCCGCCCATGGGTCTATCCCGACACCGACCGGGAGTACTGGGCGGTCAGGCAAGCGGTCTCGCTGTGCGACGTCGGCACACTCGGCAAGATGATCGTCCAGGGTCCTGACTCGGTGGCGTTCCTGGAACGGATCTACCCCTGTCGCATCGCCGACATCCGACCGGGGCGGTCCCGCTACGCGCTGGTCCTGGCCGAATCCGGCGGACTCATGGACGATGGCCTCATCTCGCGGGTCGACGACGCCACCTTCCATCTGTCGTTCACCTCCGGAGGGGCCTCGCACGCCGAAGCCTGGGTCAGGGACTGGGCGACCGCTTTCGACGCCGACGTCCGGATCATGGATCGAACCCACTCCCTTGGCGCGATCAACGTCAGCGGGCCCCGAGCCTCCGAGCTCGTCGCTCGTGCGGGTCTCGGCGAGCCGATGTCGTTCATGGGACACCGCCCGGCCGAGATCGCCGGCGTCCCCTGCCATGTGTACCGCCTCAGTTTCACCGGAGAGACGTCCTACGAGCTGCATCACCCTGTTCGCCATTCGGTCGACCTGTGGCAGCGGTTGATGGAACTCGGCTCGGAGCTCGGGATCGCCCCCCACGGGCTGCAGACGCTGCAGACGCTGCGGTTGGAGAAGGGCCACATCATCATCGGGATGGACACTGAGCCAGACAGCACCCCCCGGCGACTCGGGATGGATTGGGCGGTGAAGATGGACAAGGCGGATTTCGTGGGCCGGGCGGCACTCTCCCGCCTCGCCGCCATGCCGCTCGCCAAGAAGCTCGTCGGTCTCATCGTCGATGGCGAGAGCCCTGTGGACGGGACACCGGTGTATCGCGACGGTGAGATCGCCGGCTATGTCACGTCGGCGGCGTGGTCGCCGGTCCTCGGCGTGTCGGTGATGCTGGCCTGGGTCGATCTGGTCGATGGCGCGGTTCCGGCAACGGTGATCGTCGGGGGGAGCGAGGCCCGCCACGTGCCGACGCCGTTCTACGACCCGGGGGGCGATCGTGCCCGCGCCTGAGATGCTCGACGTGATCCGGGTGGTCACGACACCGGATGCGATCGGTTCCATCGCTTCCGACGGCGTGGTGCTGCAGATCGCCCCCGACGAAGCCCTCGTGCTCGATGCCACCGAGGTCGTGGTCGACGACGAACACGCCATCACGGTGGTCGACGACGGCCACGTCGGCGTCCAGCTGCCGCGGGAGGAGTTGGAAGCGTGGTGCCGGCGGGAGGCGGAGTGGGAGCTTCCCAGCCTCGTCTCGTACTTCACCCAGGGGATGGTCGCCGGCCTGGCCGTCAAGATCTGGGTGAACGGCGACACCGCCCTGGTGCTGTGCCGTACTTCCCTGCGCCGCGACCTCGAGGAGCGGATGTGAACGAGTTCGTGGAACGCCGTATCCGGCTCAAGTGGAGCGAGCAGAAGACCAGCTACGACGTGGTCATCATCGGCGGAGGCGGCCACGGGCTCTCCACCGCCTACTGGCTCGCCCGCGAGCACGGGATCACCGACGTGGCGGTGATCGAACGCGGCTACATCGGCGGCGGGAACTCGGGTCGCAACACGACGGTGATCCGCGCCAACTACGGGATTCCCGAAGCGATCAGGTTCTACCAGCGGAGCCTCGAACTCTACCAGCGCATCGAAGACGACTCCGGGCGCTGGATCATGCACCAGGAGAAGGGGCTGATCTGGACCGTGCACAGCGAGGGGACCGTCCGCGGTGAGAAGAAGCGGGCGCTGATGAACACCGCCGCCGGAGCCGAGACCGTCTTCCTCACACCAGAAGAGGTCAAGGCGTTGGTTCCCCAGCTCGATCTGTCGGTGGGGGGCAGCGGATATCCGATCCTGGGAGCGTCCTATCACCTGCGGGGCGCGACGGCCCGGCACGACCGTGTGGTGTGGCTGCTGGCCGAGGGAGCGATGGACGCCGGCGTCGATGTCCTTCCGCGCACCACCGTCACCGGCATCGCCACTGCCGCCGGCCGCGTGACGGGAGTCCAGACCGATCGCGGTCCCATCTCCGCTCCGACGGTCCTCAGCGCAGTGGGCGGCCACGTCACCCAGATCGCCGACATGGTTGGTCTCCGGATGCCGATCCGCAGCCATCCGCTCCAGGCATACGTGACGAATCACTATGCCGAGGGCTTCCCGATGATCGTCGGTTCGGTCGACTTCCCGTTCTACGTCAGCCAGACACCACGCGGCGAGATGCTGATGGGGGCCGAGTACGAACGCGCCCCGGGGTACTCGTATGGATCGACGTTCGAGTTCCTGCAGAGCTGTTCGGCCAAGGCCGTGGCGATGCTGCCGTTCATGGCCGATCTGGCCATCCTGCGTCAGTGGGCGGGAGTCTGCGACATCTCCCCGGACGCCTCGCCGATCATGGGCACCACACCGGTCGAGGGCTTCCTCGTGTCGACCGGGTGGGGAACCTGGGGGTTCAAGGCCATACCGGTGGGCGGCGAACAGATGGCGCGGCTGATCGCCACCGGGGAAACCCCGGAGCTGATCGCTCCGTTCTCCTATGACCGATTCGCAACCGATGCCATCATGGCCGACGCCGGTTCGGCGGGCACGCACTGATGGCACTCACGATCCCGTGTGCGTTCTGCGGTCTGCGCTCGGTCGAAGAGTTCGGATACGGTGAGGTTCCCCAGGTCCCAGACGACATCACCGATCCCGAGGCTCGCGATGTCGACCGGGTGTTCATGAACTCGAACCGCAACGGCCCGATGCCCGAAGCGTGGTTTCACGCCCACGGATGCCGTCGCTGGACATACCTCACCCGCGACCGGTCCACCGACGTCTGGCTCTAGCCGCTCCTCGAAAGAGGTCGCGAAAAAGAACGTGCTCCCGATGGTTGACAACACTGGTCCAATCTTTCTAACTTCAGTAAAGAAAGTAACTATCCGGGACCGGTGGACCCGCCGCCGCCTCACCCTTGCGAGGACGTCATCAGTCGCCCACTCCGGGTCGCCCAGAAGGCAACGAAACAGGACACCAGGAGCCAGAACCGGCGTTTGGTTCTCCAACAGGTGTTCCGGTCCGAGTCGACCACCCGGGCAGAGATCGTCCGCTCCAGCGGTCTCACCGCGGCCACCGTCTCCCATCTCGTCTCCGAACTCGTCTCCGACGGGCTCGTCCGCAGCATCGGCACCGGACCGTCTGCGGGCGGCAAGCCCCCCACTCTCTACTCAATCGCCAATGATTCCCGATGCGTCGGTGCGGTCGATCTCTCCAACGGTCTCATCGCGGCCAAGGTCACGGACCTCCGCGATCAGGTCGTCTCCCGCATAGACCCCCGGCGCATCGGGGAGACCGGCGAAGGCGCGGTCCGCCTGGCAGAGGCGACGATCGCAGAACTGATCGCGTCGGCCTCCGCGCCGCTCCTCGGGATCGGCATCGCCACTCCCGGCGTCGTCGACGACGCAGGCACCATCGTCGAAGCGTCGAACCTGGCGTGGCGGGATCTGCCACTGCGGCAACGACTCGAAGAGCGATTCGGTCTGCCGGTGCACGTGATGAACGACAGCCGGGCCGTGGCACTCGCCGAGTACGCACAGGTGGCGGAGTCGACCAACAACCTCATCGCCCTCAAGATCGGCCGCGGCGTGGGTGCCGGGATCATCCTCGACGGACGCCTGTACACCGGCGACGCCTTCGGCGCGGGCGAGATCGGCCATGTCGGTAGCGGGCCGGATGCCCCGCTGTGCGCATGCGGCAACCGCGGGTGCCTGGAGATGACGATCTCGGTGCCGAGCCTCGCACGGGCGTTGCGCTCGAACGGATTCGGCCGCGCCGACACCCCCGACGGCGACGTGCTCGAGATCGCCGCTACGGCCGCCGAGGAAGGTGATGCCAGTGCGATCGACATCATCGACGCCGCAGGTCGCCGCCTCGGCACCACCATCGCCACTCTCGTCGGTGTGCTCGACATCCACGCGTTGGTCGTCACAGGCGGAATCGAGAGGCTCGGACCGCGGTTGCTCGACTCCGCCCGGAGCGAGCTATCCCAACGCGTGCTCCCTGCCCTCGCCGCCAAGACCGACATCCGTTTCGGGACCGTCGGACCCGAAGCCGCTTTGCAGGGTGCGATCTCACTGGTGCTCCACCACGAGCTCGGAGTCGTGTGATGGACCTCCAGTTCGTGCCCCCACTCGACCCCGATCACCGCCCCGCCATCGTCTTCAACCGTGCGTTCATGTCGGGCGTGCTCGAGAGCAGTTCGGACAGCCGGCTCCAGATCGCAATGATGAAACCCGACGGCTCGGTGACGGTGCACGAGACGTCCGTCTACCACCCCGACCATCCCCGGCACGGCGAAAACCTCTTCTATGCCGAACGCTTCCTGAAAACCCGTCTGTGGCAGCGCGGCGCCTCACGCGTCCTGGTGGCGGGGCCGCCGGACGTGGTCGAACACCTCGTCGGCACATACTCGCCTGAGGGAGCCCGGGCTTTCGACGCCGGCTTCATGGGAACGGTGTACGGCGACTTCTCGATCACGGCCGTCTCCCCCGCCGACCTGCCGGCACCCGCAGAGCGGACGGTTCGGCTCGGCCGCCATCTCGATGGCCACCGAATCGGGTTCGACCTGGGTGCCAGCGACTACAAGGTGAGTGCTGTTTCCGACGGCGAAGTCGTGTGGGCGGGGGAGTATCCGTGGGAGCCCCGAACCGCCGTCGACGTCTCGTATCACCACTCGCACATCGATGCCGGGCTCCGAGCCGCCGCCGCCCACCTGCCGACCGTCGAAGCGATCGGTGGAAGCTCGGCGGGCGTGTGGATCGACAACCAGGTGAGGGTGGCGTCGCTCTTCCGGGGCATTCCCCCAGATGCTTTCGCTCGCGATGCCCGGACGCTGTTCTCGCGAATCCGGGACGAGTGGGATGTGCCCCTCGAGATCGTCAACGACGGCGAGGTCACCGCCCTCGCCGGATCGATGAGCCTCGGGGCCGACGCCGTGCTCGGGATCGCGATGGGATCGAGCGAGGCAGCCGGATATGTCAACCGCGACGGCGACATCACCGGCTGGCTGAACGAACTCGCCTTCGCCCCGATCGACTACAGCGCCACCGCACCGATCGACGAGTGGTCGGGCGACGCGGGATGTGGAGCCCAGTATTTCTCCCAGATCGGCGCCATCCGGCTCGCCGGTGCGGCGGGCATCGATCTCGACGCATCCACCCCGCCGGCCGAACGGCTCGTCACGATCCAGGCTCTCATGGCTGCGGGAGACTCGCGCGCGCACCGCGTCTACGAGACAATCGGATGCTGGCTGGGCTACGCGGTGGCCCACTACGCCACCCTCTATGACATCGACCATGTCCTGGTCCTCGGGCGCGTCTGCTCGGGGAACGGCGGTGAGGTCATCGTCGCACACGCCGAGAAGGTGCTCGCCGGGCTGGACGAGACTTCGATCTTCCTTCACATCCCCGACGAGCGGCTCAAGCGTGTCGGCCAATCCGTGGCAGCTGCCTCTCTTCCTGTCAGGCCTGGGACACCATGAGGTCACTCGGGCCCGGGTCGCATGTCTTCGTGCCCGATGGGGTCAGCGAGGAGGCGGCGCTGGGACGCACGACCCACCTCGCCATCGGGGCACACCCCGACGACGTACCGCTGATGGCCCAACACGGAATCCTCGAGTGCTTCGCCTCCGAGGACCGCTGGTTCACCGCCGTCACGGTCACCGACGGCGCCGGCAGCCCCCGCAGCGCCGCGTATGCCGACCACACCGACGTCGAGATGCGACAGGTGCGAGCGCAGGAGGAGGCAAAAGCAGCCGTGATCGGCGAGTACAGCGCCGCGGTCCTGCTCGGCCATTCCAGTGGGGCAGTCAAGACCGCCCCGGCGACAGAGATCGTCGAAGAACTCGCAGAGTTGGTGACGGTCAGCCGACCGGATGTGGTCTACACGCACAATCCGGCGGACAAGCACGACACCCATGTCGCCGTGGCGCTGCGGACGATCGACGCCCTCAGACTGGTGCCCGAATCGCATCGACCGGCCGCTGTCTACGGCTGTGAGGTGTGGCGCGATCTCGACTGGCTCCCCGACACGGACAAGGTGATCTTCGACGTCTCCCCGCGCCAGAACCTGGCGCGGGCACTGATGGGGGTCTACGACTCCCAGGTGTCGGGCGGAAAGCGCTACGACCTGGCGGTGGCGGGTCGCAGGCTGGCCCACGCCACGTTCTCGGCCAGTCACGAAGTCGACTCGGCCGAAGCGCTCACCTACGCCATCGACCTCACCCCGCTGATCCACGACCCGGGCCTCGATCTCGCGACCTTCGTCGTCGACCACCTCACCCGCCTGGCCCGGGAAATCTCCACACGTATCACAACCCTCGAAGGAGGCGACGGATGACCGCAACGGCAACCGAGACAGCACGAGACAAGAGGAGGCAGCCATGAGTCGACGAACCCTCGTCGCGGTGGTGACCGCGCTGGCACTGATCATGTCGGCGTGCGCCGCGGACAGCGACGCGACGACGACCACGACGGCAGCGGACACCACGACGACAACCGAGACAGCATCGAGCGACACGACCACCACCACGACGGAGCCGGCGCTCGAGGGCCCGTACGAGCATCTCGCCCGCGCCGAGTTGGGGGAGTACGCCGGGACCGAGGTCCAGATCCTCGCGCAGTGGATCGAAGGCGAAGGCGAGTCCTTCGTCGCCACCCTCGCCGACTTCGCGGATCGGACGGGTATCACGATCAACTACGACGGCGTCACCGACTACGAGACGGTCTTGACCGTCCGGGTGGAAGGGGGCGACACGCCCGACATCGCCCAGATCGCACAGCCCGGTCTGATGCGGGCGTTCGCCGAACGGGGCCAACTCGTCAACCTGAGTGAGTGGATCAACGAAGACCAACTGCTGACGGACTACAGCTCGGCATGGACCAACCAGGCCGCCCACGACGGCAGCACCTATGGCGTGTACTTCAAGGGAGACACCAAGTCCCTCGTCTGGTATCCCGTCGCGGCGTTCGCCGAAGCCGGATACGAGATTCCCGAGACATGGGACGAGCTGATCGCGCTGAGCGACCAGATCCTCGCCGATGGCGGCCAGCCGTGGTGCATCAGCATCGAGCACGGCGATGCCTCCGGGTGGGTGGGGACGGACTGGCTCGAAGACATCCTGTTGCGCACCGCCCCGGTGGAGATCTACGAACAGTGGATCAATCACGAGATCCCGTTCAACCACCCCGAAGTGATGGAAGCCGCGGAGATCATGAAGGACATCTGGTTCGACTCCGACTACGTGCTCGGTGGAAACACCGGGATCAACGCCACGTGGGTGGGCGACACGCCCAAGCCGATGTTCGACGAAGGCGGCCCGAGCTGCTGGATGCACCGGCAGGCCTCATGGATCGCCGATTTCTTCCCCGCAGACCCCTCCCGGGGCACGGACAGCGAAGGAGCCGAGATCCTGTTCCAGCCCGGAGAAGACGCCCAGTTCTTCTACCTTCCTCCGATCGAAGAGGAGTTCGGGCGCCCGGTTCTCGGTGGTGGTGACATGTTCGTCATGTTCAACGACCGTCCCGAGGTGCGCGCGGTCATGGAGTACCTCGCCACACCGGACGCGGCCCGGGGCTGGATCGCCCAGGGCACGTTCATCTCACCGAACAACGCCGTCCCCACGGACTGGTACACGACGTACTCAGGCCAGGAGATCGCCACGATCCTGGCGAACGCCACGACCTTGCAGTTCGACGCTTCGGACCTCATGCCCAGCGAGGTGGGGGGAGGAACGTTCTGGGACGGCATGGTCAATTGGGTGGCCGCCAACGGCGAAGGCACCGAAGAGATCTTCCAACAGATCGAGGACAGCTGGCCCGAGACGTAGGCCGATCCGACCCGGGGTGGGCTTTGGCGCCCACCCCGGGTCGCCGCGCGCGAGGCTCTACAGCATGACCGACGTGACCACGAAGGCGACGGACGCGGCCATCACCCCGGCACGGGCTGGCTGGACCGGGTTCGTCGCCGCCGGTTTCGCGCTGACAGCCGTGGTGGCTGTGATCCGGTGGTCGTTGGGGTTTCTGACCGATCTCGATGCTCCGGCACGCACGATTGCGGGCTTCTACGACTTCTTCGGAGCCGAGAGGACCGCAGAGGCCGTCAGGGCGAGCGGACTGGGCGCCGGTTCGAACAAGGCGATCATCGCCGTGGTCGCCCTGGTGGTGGGTGTCGCCGGAGTCTGGGCGCTGTTCATCAGCGCGAACACCATCGTCGACCGGTTGAGCGAGACCTGGAGCACGCGACTTCGTCCATGGGTGTTCGCCGGACCGGCGGTCGGACTGCTCACCGTCTTTCTCGTCTATCCGGCTTTCAACACCATCGTCACGAGCCTCACCGAGGACATCGTGCCGATGGCCACCGCCGTCACCCCGGAGGCCGCCGCCTCGCCCGATGTCCTCGAAGCGATGACCGCCGGACACGAACGCGTGCACTTCGGGGAGTACTGGCTCAACGGTGCGAACTTCGAGGTGGCCGCCGCCACGGTCTCGTCGCAGTCGGGCGATTCCGCCGTGCTGCTCGTGCTCACGGGCGACACGGTGCGCACGATCGGTCTGTCGCACTACAGCTTCGTCATCACCGATCCCGGCATGCGGATCGCCCTCCGCAACAACCTCATCTGGCTGATCCTCGGAACCAGTGGCAGCGTGGTTCTCGGCCTCTTGATCGCCACTCTCGTCGACCGCGTGAAGCGCGAGGCGCTCGCCAAGACGTTCGTGTTCATGCCGATGGCCATCTCGATGGTCGGAGCCGCCGTGATCTGGCGGTTCATGTACTACTGGCGGCCACCCGGACAGACCCAGATCGGTGTGCTGAACGCCGTCAAGACCGGGCTCGGCGGAGAACCCACGGCTTGGGTCCAGACCCCGCCCCTCAACACGATGGCGCTGATCGTCATCATGGTCTGGCTCCTGACGGGTTTCGCCATGGTCATCTTGTCTGCCGCGCTGAAGGGAGTTCCGGCCGAAATCGTCGAGGCCGGCCGCATCGACGGTGCCAGCGAGCCCCAGCTCTTCTTTCGGGTGATCGTCCCCTCCATCCGCCCTTCGATCATCACGGTGGCGACGACGATCTTCATCGCGATCCTCAAGGTCTTCGACATCGTCTTCGTGATGACCGGAGGGAGGTTCGACACCGAGGTCGTCGCCAACCGGATGTTCACCGAGATGTTCCGGTTTCGGAACTATGGACGAGCCTCCGCGCTCGCGGTTGTCCTGCTGGTGGTGACCATTCCGATCATGGTGATCAACGTCCGCAACTTGCGACGCCAGGGGGTGGAGTCGTGAGGAGATTCGGACGGTCGGCACCGGTGCGGATCGCGGTCGTGATGATCGCGGCGTTGTGGTCCCTTCCCACGGTCGGGCTGTTGATCAGCTCGTTCCGCACCCGGCATGCGATCAACACCTCCGGCTGGTGGACTTCCCTCGTCCATCCGTTCGACACGGCCCAATGGACCATCCAGAACTACACCGAGGTACTCACCGCGGACAACATGCTCAATGCCTTCATCAACAGCTTGGTGGTCACGATCCCCGCCACGGTCATCCCCATCACGCTGGCTGCGTTCGCCGCGTACGCCTTCGCCTGGATGCGGTTTCCCGGGCGGAGCCTGCTGTTCGCGGTCGTGGTGGGACTGCTGGTCGTTCCGCTGCAGATGGCACTCATCCCGATCCTTCGCCTCTACACCGAGCTCGAGTTGAACGGCACGTTCCTCGGACTGTGGCTGGCCCACACCGGGTTCGGACTTCCGCTGGCCATCTACCTCCTCTACAACTACATCTCCCAGCTACCCAAGGACCTCTTCGAGTCCGCTTTCATCGACGGGGCCTCGCATTTCACCGCGTTTCTGCGGCTCGTCCTACCCCTCTCGATGCCGGCGCTGGCGTCGTTCGCGATCTTCCAGTTCCTCTGGGTCTGGAACGACCTGTTGGTGGCGCTGGTCTTTCTCGGCACAGGCAGTCGCGTCGCCATCCTCACGGCCCAGCTCAACGAATTGGTGGGCACGAAGGGCGAGGCCTGGCACGTTCTCACCGCCGGAGCCTTCGTGACGATGATCGTGCCGATGATCGTGTTCTTCGCCATGCAGCGTTATTTCGTGCGTGGCCTGCTGGCGGGATCGGTGAAGGGCTGATGGACGGCGGGGCGGCCCTCATGCTCGCTTTCGACGGAGACTCGCTGCCGGACTGGATGGAAGGACGCATCGGCGCGTGGCAGCCGGCCGGGATCACGCTCTTCCGGAGATCGAACATGTCCGACGGCGCCACGCTGCGTCGTCTGACGAGGGCGCTGCAGGCAGCCAATCGCAGTGAGCTTCCCCTCCTGATCGCCACAGATCAGGAGGGCGGCCAGCTCATCGCACTCGGAGACATCGGCACACCGTTCGCCGGGAACATGGCCCTGGGCGCGGCCGGCGACGCCGATCTGGCCCGCCGGGTGGGACACGCCATCGGTGTGGAACTGTCAGCGGTTGGCATCAACGTCGACTACGCCCCGGTATGTGATGTGGCGAGCCGGCCGGACAACCCCTCCCTCGGCATCCGATCCTTCGGCGATGACCCGGCCGCTGTCGGGCGGTTGGCCGCGGCCTTCACCGTCGGGCTGCAGGAGGCAGGCGTCGCCGCAACGGCCAAGCACTTCCCTGGGAAGGGCGAGGCCACCACCGACCCCCATTACGAGCTGCCGGTCCTCGATCTCGACCTCGAGCGCCTCGACTCGGTCGAGCTCGCCTCGTTCCGCGACGTCATCAGCGCCGGTGTCAAACTGATGATGATCGGCCACTACGCGCTGCCGGCGATCACAGGGCGTCGCGATCTTCCGGCGACGCTGTCCCCCGATGTCGTCAACGGACTGCTCCGGCGGCGGCTGGGCTTCGACGGTGTGATCATCACCGACGCCCTGGACATGGGGGCGGTGACGGGTTCTGACGGGCTCCCGGATGTGGCGGCGGCGCTCGGTGCCGGTGTCGACCTCCTGTTGTGCACGCAGAACCCCGACATCCAGGACGCCGTGCATCGGACGATCGGCGCCGCATCGGCCCCTGCGAGGGTGCGCGGACTGCGCCAGTGGGTCGGAGGCCACCACCAGCCGCCGCTCGAGGTTCTGGGATGTTCCGAGCATCACCGCCTCGCGGCCGAGGTGGCGAGGCGGTCGATCACACTGGTGCGGGACCATGCTCGGCTGTTGCCGCTCGACCGCCAGAGACGGGTACTGGCGGTGATGCCTGAACCCACCGACCTCACCCCCGCCGACACGTCGTCGTGGGAACGGCCCGGGCTGGCGTCCGCCCTCCGACGACTCTGCGCCGGTGTCACCGAGGTCGTCACCGAGCACACTCCGACGGCGGCGTCGGTGGACGCGCTCGCTGCCATGGCCCGAGACCACGACGTCGCCGTGGTGGGAACGGTCTCGGCCGGCCCCGAACAGGCGGCAATGGTTCGGCGACTCGTCGCCACCGGGACCCCCACCGTCGCCATCGCGTTGCGTACGCCAGGCGATCTCACGCTCTACCCCCAAGCCGGCACGTACATCTGCACCTACGGTCTGCTCGAGCCGAGCCTGATTGCGTTGAGCGACGCCCTCTTCGGCGACCAGCCCTTCGCGGGCCGGCTCCCGGCGGCGATCAACGGCCTGTACCCGACCGGTCACTGCCAGGACGAGCGATGACACTTTGGGCCGAGATCCACGAACAGCCCGCGGTGCTCGAACAGGCGATCGCGGCGGGGGACGGGAGGCTCGTCGATGTCAGCTCGTTCGCGTCCCGTCGTGGGTTCGACCACGTCGTCATCGCCGCCCGCGGGACTTCGGACAACGCAGCTCGCTACGCCCAGTACCTCTGGGGCTATCGCAATCGGCTGTCGGTGGGCCTCGCCGCACCCTCGCTGTTCACCATGTATCAGCGTCCGCCCCGCCTCGATCGAGCGCTGGTCGTCGCGATCTCCCAGAGCGGGCAATCTCCCGACCTCGTGGCAGTGCTCGCCGAAGCCAAGCGTCAGCAACGCCCGACCGTGGCGATCACCAACGAACCGGCCTCGCCGTTGGCGCGCACCGCCGACGTCATCGTCGACGTGGGCGCCGGGGTGGAGGAGGCGGTGGCGGCTACCAAGACCTACACAGCGCAGCTGTGTGCGATCGCGATGCTCTCGCTGGCGTTGGATCCGTCCCGGGACGACCGCCGGTCGATCGCGCGCATACCCGAGGCAACAGCCGACGTGCTGTCGTCTTCGGCCGCGATCGCCGGCGAGGTGGCCCATCTCGCCGACGCCGACCACGCGGTGGTGTTGGGTCGAGGGTTCAACCACGCGACCGCGTTCGAGTGGTCGCTCAAACTCCAGGAGCTGACCCGGCTGCTGGCGCATCCGTATTCCACTGCCGACTTCAGACACGGACCGGTTGCCGTCATCGGGCGCGGCTTTCCGGTTCTGATGGTGGATCCCGGCGGTGCCCCCCACGCCGGCAACGCCGAACTCGTCGATGTGCTCCGGCGACGCGGTGCGGTGACGACTTCGATCTCGGACGACGACGCCAGTCTCGCCGCGGCAGATCACCCGATCAGGCTCTCGGGCGGGCTCCCGGAGTGGCTGACGCCGATATCTGCCATCGTCGCTGCCCAGCTGTTCACCTACCACCTGGTCGTCGCCCGCGGGATGGACCCGGATGCACCCCAAGGGATCTCGAAAGTGACCCGCACTCGCTGACCGGTCACCAATCGTCGCCGGACCGCGCCTCACATGAGATCGCCGCGTCGAGGCCAATCCGCTCGCTCGGACCGAACCGCAGCACCATGATCGCCCCGTCGGCATCTTCGCTCCGCGCCTGGGTCACACCATCCCGCACATACGTGAGACCCGTCCACCGTTCCCAGCCGAGCCGCTCGTAGAAGTGGAACTCGCCGGTGGCGAGGACACCCATCTGATACGACGCGCGGATCCATCGCCCAGCGCCCTCCATCGCCATCGTCCCGAAGCCGCGGCCCTGATGGTCCGGATCGGTGGCGACAGCCTCCACATAGCCCACCTGAAGCGGACGGCCCTCGATTTCGAGCGTGCGGGGGACCACCGAGGCATGGGCGCGCGGCATCCCGGCCTCGTAGGTCACGAAATGCCGGCCGCCCAGGCTGTGCTCCCAGTCCTCGAGATCGAAGTCGCCGTCGAAGGCACAGACACAAAGGGCATGCAACTCATCGAGGAGGGTCTGATCGGCGTCGGCGGTGAGAAAGGAATCGAGTTCGGCCATCACTCCTCGGTCACCGCCCGACGCTGTGCACCGCCGACTCGACGGCCCGGCCAACCGCCTCGAAGGCGCCTTCGGCGACCAGGTCGAGGGGAGCCTCGGTGCCGCCGCAGCTCACGGCGAAGCACGTGTCACCGTCGAAGCGCGTATGGGACGGACGCAGGCACACCGCCAGGGCATCCTGGCCGCGCACTGCCACCCGTGTCAGCTCCGAGCGGCTGAATGATGCGTCGGTGGCCACGACCACCAGCGTCGTGTTCTCCCCCCATTCGGGCATGAAATGCGGTACACCGGCGACCGCGGGACCGCCCGACAGCGCCTCGCCCTCCAATGTGAACACGTCGCCGATGGCATTGAGAACGACCAGGGCAGCCACCCGGGCGCCGGCGATGGTGACGGCCGCCGAGCCGACACCCGTGGCCAGCGAGCCACCGCGCCACTTCGCCGCGGTCGCCCCGGTGCCCACACCCACCCGCCCCAGCGGCACCGGGTCCGCTGACCGCGCCCGGTAGGCCGACGCACCGGCGGAAGCGTCGGGCCGGGCCGAGGCATCCCCCTCGGCGAGGTCGAAGATGACCGCCGCCGGGACGATCGGGACCAGCCCGGCACGGGTCTGAAAACCACGCCCGTCCTTTTCGAGTTCCCGCATGACACCGTCGGCAGCGGCGAGGCCGTACGCGCTTCCTCCGCCGAGGAGAATGGCATGGCACTGTTCGACAACCATCCCGGGCGCGAGCAGCGCCGTCTCCCTCGACCCCGGCGCCCCTCCCCTTGTTTCCGCCGCCACCACGTTCGGCTCGGGGAGCACGACGACGGTGCAACCCGTGATCCCGACCGGATCGGTCCAATGGCCGACTTCGATCCCGGGCACGGATGTGAGCGTGGCGTTCACAGGGGCGGGGTGTAGCGGCCGTCGACTGCCAGCCACCCTCCGTCGACCGCCAGGAAGGAGCCGGTCACGAACGACGAGGCCGCCGAGGCCAGGAAGACGATCGGGCCGGCCATCTCGATTGGCTGTGCCCATCTGCCGAGCGCTCCCTTCTGGGCGTAGGCGTCGTACCAGGCAGGGTCGCTCTTGATCTGCGCGGTGAGCGGCGTTTCGACCACACCGGGTGCGAGGGCGTTGGCCCGCACGCCGTGGGGACCGAGTTCGGCGGCGAGTGCCCGGATCATCTGGAGAACACCCGCCTTCGTGGCGGCGTACACACCCTGTCCAGGCTCGACGACCTGAGCCCGGATGGACGACACGACCACGATCGAACCACCGCCCGCCCCCGCCATCGACCGTCCGGCGTGGGTGATGACGTTGAACGTTCCTTCGAGGTTGACCGTCATCACGCGACGGAACTCCTCTGCGGTGACATCGAGCAGCCGCTTGCGCACGTTGATCGCGGGCGTGGTCACGAGGACGTCGAGATGACCGAGCCGGCCGAAGAACTCCGTGACGGAGGCGGCATCGGCGACATCGACGGTGTCAGACCGGGCCGCGCCCCCGGCGTCTCGTATCTCGGCGGCGACGTCCTCTGCGGCGGTGGCCGCCAGGTCGGCGCAAACGACTTCGGCGCCATGGGCGGCGAGCCCCAAGGCCCCGTGCCGTCCGATGCCGCTTCCCGCTCCGATGACGACGGCGCGTTGGTGGGACAAATCGAAGAGGGCGCGGTGCGCGTCGAGACCGGACACGGGCGAGAGACTAGGACTCAGTGATTGGGAGCCGTCACCGAACGGTGATCGCGTCATCTCCGCGCAGTTCGGCCTCAGCCCGGTCCACGATGACTCGCCCGAAGGGGGCGAAGGCGAGACGCGTCATCTTGAAGCTGGCGATCCCCATCGGGATGCCGATGATCGTGAGACACAACAGCAGTCCGGTGACGATGTGGGCCAACGCCAGCCACCATCCGGCCAGCACCACCCACAGGATGTTGCCGAGCCCGGCGAGGAATCCGGGCGAACGGGTGCGGACCACGGCCCGCCCGAACGGCCACAACGCGAAGCCGGCCAGTTTGAACGCCTGCAGCCCGAAGGGGATGCCGACGATCGTCACGCTCAGAACGATCCCGGCGATCACGTAGGCGATCGCCAACTCGATGCCCGCAAAGACCAGCCAGACGAGGTTCAGGATCACACCCACGGTCTGGAGGATAGGCGATGTGCTATCAACCAACCGATGTACGTGGTTCGCCGGGTCGGAGTGTTTCTGTTCTCGGTGCTGGTGGCGTCCGCCCTCGTGTTCTCCGTGATGTCGATCCTCCCCGGTGACCCCGCCCAGGTCATGTTGGGGACCCAGGCGACACCCGAGTCGGTGGCGGCGCTGCGAATTGAGTTGGGTCTCGATCGTCCCATCCCAGTCCAGTACGTCGACTGGCTGGCCGGCGTCGTCACCGGTGACCTCGGAGTGTCGATCTTCTCGGGTCAGGAGATCGCCTCCCAGATCGGCTCGCGTCTGCGGATCACGATCCCGCTGGCTCTCATGGCGATGACGATGACCATGATCCTCGCCTTCCCGGCAGGCGTGTATGCGGCGGCCCGGCATCGTCGCCTGGGGGACACCGTCGTGTCCGTCATCAGCCAGATCGGACTCGCCATTCCGGCGTTCTGGGCCGGCCTGATCCTCGTCAGCATGTTCGCCGTGGGGCGGGGATGGTTCCCCGCGAACGGGTTCCCCGGCTGGGGTTCCGTCACCGCCGGCCTGCGGGCCCTCTTCCTGCCTGCCCTTTCGCTCGCCATCGTCCAGGGGGCGATCATCACGCGGTACGTGCGCTCGGCAGTCCTCGACACGATGAGAGAGGACTACATACGCACCGCCCGCTCCAAGGGGCTCACCCGATCCGCCGCCCTGTGGCGGCACGGTCTGCGCAACGCCGCCATCCCCGTCCTGACCATTCTCGGACTCCAGTTCGCGGCACTGCTGGCAGGGACTGTGGTGATCGAGAGCGTCTTCGTCCTACCCGGTCTGGGGTCGATGCTGCTCCAGGCGATCACGCGTCGTGATCTGCTGCTGGTCCAGGGCGGCGCCTTCGTCATCGTGGCAATCATCCTCACGATCAATCTCCTCGTGGACCTGACCTATCGGTTCATCGATCCCCGGGTGGCGCACCGATGAGGTGGAGGCGTCTGAACCTCGCGATCGGGGCCGGGATCGTGCTCGTCGTGGTGGTCACCGCCCTCGTGTCGTTCGCCTGGACACCATTCGACCCTGAGCGGATCTCGTCCACCGAACGACTACTTGGTGTCGGCGTCGACGGCCACCTGCTCGGCACCGACCAATTCGGACGTGATGTTGCCTCCCAGATCATGGTCGGATCCCAGACCGCCCTGTTCGTCGGCATCCTCGCCGTCGGGATCGCCGTGCTCGTCGGAATACCGCTGGGGGGACTCGCCGCCGCTCGCCGCGGCTGGACCGAGGATGCCGTGATGCGCACCGCGGATGTGATCTATGCCTTTCCGCCAGTGCTTCTCGCCATCCTGCTGGTCGCCGCCGTCTCACCCGGCGTCGGCCCGGCGATGGTGGCGATCGGGATCGCCTACATCCCCATCGTGGCGCGGGTCACACGAGGGGCGGCCCTGAGCATCTTCGAACTGGACTACGTGGCGGCGGCACGCACCTACGGCCGGGGGAAGACGTTCATCTTCGTTCGACATGTGCTCCCGAACATCGCATCGGTTCTCATCGTGCAGGTCACCGTGCTGTTCGCCCTCGCCATCCTCGCCGAGGCCGCGCTCTCCTTCCTCGGCATCGGAGCTCAGCCGCCCCGCCCGTCGTGGGGCCGGAGTCTGCGCGATGCCCAGACATTCATCGCTCTCTCCCCGCGCCTGGCGGTGTGGCCGGGGCTGGCCATCGCGTTCACCGTGCTCGGCTTCAACATGCTCGGAGACGGGCTGCGGGACGCCCTCGACCCGAGACTCGAGGTGAGACGGCTGTGACGCTGCTGAGCGTCGAGAGTCTCACCGTGTCCACCCAGGCCGGCGCGGTCCTGGTCGATGACGTCACCTTCGAACTCGATCGCGGCGGTAGAACCGGGCTGATCGGCGAGTCCGGGTCGGGCAAGACGCTGATCGCCCTGTCGATCATGGGGTTGCTGGCAGACGGGCTGGGTGCATCCGGTCGCGTTCTCATCGACGGCGAGGATCTCATCGGCCGATCCGACCGGGCGCTGACCGCGTACCGGGGCAACTCGATGTCGATGATCTTCCAAGAGCCGATGACGGCCATGAACGCCGTCATGCGGGTGGGACGCCAGGTGGGCGAGCCGCTCCGAATCCACCGGGGAATGACGGCCGAGGAAGCCGATGCACACGTTGTGACTCTGTTGACCGCCGTGGGGATCGATCAGCCCGAACGCCGGGCGCGCGCCTACCCCCATGAGCTCTCCGGCGGACAACGCCAGCGGGCGATGATCGCGATGGCCCTGGCCTGCGGACCGTCGCTGGTCATCGCCGACGAGCCGACCACCGCCCTGGACGTGACCGTCCAGGCCCAGGTGCTCGACGTGTTGGCGGCGCGCCTCGACACATCGAACGCAGCACTGCTCCTGATCACCCACGACCTTCCCGTGGTGGCCGGGATCACCGAGGACCTGTTGGTCATCGACGACGGCCGCATCGTCGATCGAGGACCGACCCGCCGGCTCTTCGACGCTCCGCAGCACCCCTACACCGCCCGGCTCGTCGACGCCGTGGCGCCGATGAGCCGCAGTGGCACCATCCCGCCCAAAGACCCGCCGCCGCCATCCGACGACGTGATCATCACCGCCCGCGGCATCTCGCGCGGCTACACGCTCCGACGCACACGGGTTGGCGAACCGGCACCGGTGATCCAGGCCGTCGACGATGTGGACCTCGACATCCAGCGGGGCGAGACGTTCGGCATCGTGGGCGAGTCCGGCTCGGGCAAGACGACGCTCGCCCGCCTCCTCATCGGCCTCAACCGCCCCGATTCCGGTTCGATCGTGGTGGACGGCATCGACCTCACGACCACTCGGAACCTGCGTCCGCTCCGGCGCCTCGCCCAGATGGTGTTCCAGGATCCGATGGGCTCGCTCGACCCACGCCTCCGGGTGGGTGACATCATTTCCGAACCGATCCGGTCCTTGCAGATTCCGGGCGATCGCGCCGCCCGGGTGGCAGAGCTCATCGAGGCGGTGGCACTTCCCGCCGACTCCGCGGATCGATACCCCCACGAGTTCTCGGGGGGCCAGAGACAGCGAATCGCCATCGCTCGGGCACTCGCCCCGAATCCCAAGATCCTCGTCGCCGACGAACCCGTGAGCGCGCTGGACATGTCGGTGCAGACGGTCACGCTCGATTTGCTCGCCGGGCTCAAAGCCGACTTCGACCTGACGCTGATCTTCATCTCCCACGACCTGTCGGTCGTCCATCGGATCTGTGACCGGGTGGTGGTGATGCAGTCGGGACGAGTCGTGGACCGCGGCACTGCCGACGAGGTGTTTCGTCAGCCCTCCACGGCCTACACCCGTCAGCTCGTCGACTCCATCCCCCGCCTCGACGGGACCACCCCCACCTGATCGGTGTTCTTCGCTTCGTCCTACGATGCCAGGGACCACATTTGGAGGTTCGACGATGCGACGTTCCACGAGCCTGTTGACCGCGCTGGCGTTGGTCGTCGGCGCCTGCGCAGGGTCCGCCGAGGACACGACCACGACGGTGAGCCAGCCGGAGTCCACGACCACCACGGCCGAGCCCACGACCACGACCGCCGCCGAGGTATCCGCCCAGACTGAAGTGGTGATCGGCCTGCAACTGGAGCCACCGACGCTCGACCTGACCGCGAGTCCGGCGGCTGCCATCCCCCAGGTGCTGCTCTACAACGTCTATGAGACACTCGTGAAGCTTGAAGCCGACGGGTCGATCACCGGCCTGCTGGCCGAGAGCTGGGACGTGAGCGAGGACGGCCTCACCTACACCTTCGACTTGCGCGAAGGCGTCACGTTCCACAGTGGCGCGGCCCTCGACGCCGACGACGTCGTGTTCTCGATCAACCACGTGCTCACCAAGGAACCCGCCCATCCGTTCGCGACGACCTTGGCGCCGATCAGCTTCGTCGCCGCGGTCGACCCCTCGACGGTCGCGATCACCGTCGAACAGGTCAGCTCCAACCTGTTGTTCTTCCTGACCCAAAGCCAGGGCGTGATCCTGGACGAATCTGCAATCGGCACCATCGCCAACTCACCGGTCGGCACCGGGCCTTTCGTCTTCGACAGCTGGACGGTGGGTGACTCCATCACCCTGGTCAGGAACGACGATTACTGGGGCGAAGCGGCACTGCTCGAAACGGTCAGGTTCCGCTACATCAACGAACCCAACGCCCTCAACAACGCCATGCTCGGTGACGACTTGGACATCGTCGCCGGTGTTTCCGCGCCGGAACTGCTCACCGCGTTCGAATCGGACGATCGTTTCGAGGTCTTGCAGGGGCTCAGCAACGGCGAAGTCACGTTGTCGCTCAATGGCCGGCGCGCCCCGCTGGACGACGTGCGGGTGCGCCAAGCGATCACCCACGCCATCGACCGCCAGGCCGTCGTGGATCTGGCGTACGCCGGCTACGGAACGGTGATCGGCACCTTCTCGACTCCGCTGGATCCGTGGTACCGGGATCTGACCGATGTCTATCCGTACGATCCCGACCGGGCTGTCGAGCTGCTGGTGGAGGCGGGAGCCGAAGACATCACCCTCGAGATGATCCTGCCCCCCGTCTCCTACGCCAGCCGCTCCGGTGAGATCATCGCCAGCCAGCTGGCGGAAGTAGGGATCACGGTCAACATCACCAACGTGGAGTGGGGCGTCTGGCTGGACGACGTGTTCACCAACCACGACTACGACATGTCGATCGTCGCCCACGTCGAACCGCGGGATCTCGGTCAGTACGGCAACCCCGACTACTACTGGGGCAACGACAGCCCCCAGGTGGCGGCGATCCTCGAGCAGGCCGACGCCGAGCCCGACCCCGACACCCGCAACGAGCTCTACGCATCGGTGCTCGAGGAGATCACGGCGGTGGCGGCCGACAACTGGCTCTTCGTCCTTCCCGCGTTGTCGGTGATCCGGAGGGGCGTCACCGGCTACGAGGCGGATCTGCCGGGACTCGCCATCGACGTCACCAAGCTCGCCGTCAACCCGTGATCGAACGGCCGGCCGTCGACATCGACGGCTTGGTCGACTTCACCCGCCGGCTGGTTCGCATCCCCAGCGTGAACCAGCCGGGCCAGGGCGAGGCCCGGGTCGTCGAGGAGGTGGTCGCCCTCGCGACCTCCTGGGGGTGGACGGCCACCGTCGAAGCGGTGGCACCTGGCAGACCGAACTGCATCATCCGCCTCGACGGGGGACTGCCCGGCCCGACGCTGCTCTTCGAAGGCCACACCGATGTCGTGACGCCCGGGGACCCCGAGGAATGGACCCACGATCCGTTCGGCGCCGAGATGGTCGACGGACGCATCTACGGACGAGGTTCGGCGGACATGAAGGGGGGTCTGGCCGCCATGCTCTTCGCCGCCCGAGCGATCGAGGCGGCTGGCCCCTTCCCGGGCACGATCGTCCTCGGTGTCCTCTGCGACGAGGAGGAGATGATGATCGGAGTGCACGACTTCGTCGCACGGGGCCATGCCCGCGACATCGACGCCGCGATCGTCTGTGAACCGGAGGCGGGCGAGATCTGCACGACGCAGAAGGGAGCGATCCGCCTCCGGGTCGACTTCGAAGGGCGGATGGCGCACGGGGCGATGCCGCATCAGGGTCGGAACCCGGTGACGGCCATGACCGCATTCGTGACGGCGATGCGGGAAATCGAGACCACCCTGCACGAGGACCCCGGTGAACATCCGGATCTGGGCCTGGCCTATCTCACCCCCACCCACATCACCGCCGGGTCACTCCCCCAACTCAACGTGATCCCGTCGACCGGTCTGCTGACCGTCGACATCCGCACCGTCCCGGGTGTTGGACACCTCGATCTGCTCGCCCGGATCGCCACCGCCGCCGAACAGGTGTCCACCTCCTCCGGCGTGGAGATCACGTCCACCGTTCTGGTCGACCGTCCCCCGACCACGACCGCGACCGACGAACCGATCGTGGCGGCGGTGGCGGCCGCCCACACCGAGGTCACCGGCCAGCCGCCGGTCTTCGGCGGCGTTCCCGGCACCACCGACGGCACCATCCTGTGGCGGGACGCCGCCATCCCCGTCGTCGTCTATGGCCCGGGGGGCAAATGGATCGCTCACTCGGCCGACGAGTACGTCGAGACCGAAGACCTGATACGACACGCCCGGGTCTATGTCGCCGCCGCCCTCCGGTTCCTGTCGGAGCGCTCGTAAGGGTCCGTCGCCGTGAGACGCCTCTCCCACATCACCCACGTCGGAAGGACCATCGACCTCCGTCGCCCTTCGAACGTGTTTGCGATGCTGGCTCCGATCGGTGCCGCCCTCGTCGTCTATGGGCTGGACACGAACGACGTCCGTCGCGCCGTCTCGACCGGTCTCGCCACGTTCGCTGCCTGGGCGATCGCCCGAGAACTCGACCCCGATCGACCGCCTTCGGCGGTGCTGGCCGCCATCGCGGCGCCCGTGGCCGCCCTCGTCGTCGGCCCACCCGCCCCGGCTCCCCTGTTCGTCGTCATGGTCACGCTGCGGATTCTCGTGCGCTCTACGGGTCTCCCTCCGAAAACGACTGATCTGGCGGTGCTGGTACTGGCCGCGGTGGCGGTCGGCGACACGCCGTGGGGGTGGGCCGCAGCGATCCTGCTGGCCTTCGCCATGGTGCGGGACGCGGCTCTCCCCGGCGATCCTCCCCCCAACGTAGGCCTGTGGGGCGCCGCGCTCGCCGTCGGCGTCACCGCCAGGGTGGCCCTGAGCGACAGCCTCGGGGCGTGGGAAGTGCCGGAGACAGCCGGTCTCGTCGTCCTCGCCGTCGGACTGGCGGGTGCGATGGTGGTCGTCCGGCCGATCCCGGTGCTGGCGCTGGCGGACTGGACCAAGACATCGCTCGAACCCTCCCGGCTGAGGGAGGCGGCACTGTTCGGAATCCTCGCCGGAGCCCTGTCTGCGGTCGCCGCCGGAGGGCCAGGCATCGTGGCGATCGCTCCCCTGTTGCTGACCTACGCCGCCGTGGCAGTGGTCAGATCCGCCGACGGCGTGGGAGCCTGACGGATCGGGTCATCTCGGGTCGAGTGCGTCGACGCTCACGTTCGAGAACGCATTCCACAGCATCCACCCGAGGCCGAAGGCTTCAGCCGCCTCGGTCTGGGCCCTTACCTGATCCGCCGTGTAGCCGAAGTCCTGAAGCCAGGGACGAATGACGGTGCCCCGCTCGAGACGCGAGATCCCGTCCTGCAAGGCCCTGTGCACCATCTCCCCCGGGTGATCCACCGGGCGGGCGAAGCCGTACCAGTCCGCCGAGTAATGGCTCGGATAGAGCATCGGCGAAACCACGTCGAGAGCGTCTGCGACGACCTCCCATTGCTGTCCGATCCCCCCGTCGTCCCGCGCGGTCGTGATGAAGCCGAAGATGTCCGCGGCGACCGCGCACCCGAGAGGATGGAGAACGTCGCGGGCTTCGAGGAGGAAGGACTCGATCGTCTCGACGCGGGTCTCGGAGTCTGCACCCCCGTCGAAGACCACCGTGTCCGGCAGACCATCGGGATAGCGGACGTAATCGAACTGGATCTCGTCCACGCCGAACTGACATGCCTCGACCGCCAGCGACAGCGCGTACCCCCGCGCCTTCGGATCCGTCGGGTCGAGGAACCACTGCCCCGCCTTGTTGTAGGGAGCGCCGGTCGCGGTGTCCCATGCGGCGATGTCGGGGATCCGGTTCGCCGCCTGAGGATCCTGGAACGTCACGATCCGACCGATCAGATAGAGCCCGCGCTCGTCGACGTCGCGCACGATCTCGCCGAGGTCGTACAGGGGGTAGGTGGCGTTGGCCTCCTCGGCAAGGCCGACCGCAGTGTCGTAATAGATCAACCCGTACTCGTCCTTGAGGTCGAGCATCACGCCGTTCAGCTCGGTGGCGTCCTTCAGATCGAGCATTGCTTCCCACCGGATGGGATCGCCCGCCACCTCTCCCGTCACGTGAACCGCCTTGATGACGCGCGACTCGATCTGAACCGTGCGCTCTCCCAGTCCGCCGTCCCAGTCGAAGTCCCCCAGCTGCCAGGCGGGACGCCAGACCCGAACTCTTCCCGGTTCAGCGAGGCGGACGAGAAAGGATCCGTCCCGACCGGAGACCGCCGAACCCTGCCCTGACTCGACGTAGACCCCGGCCACGGGGCGGCCGTCCGGATCCTGGACGACCCCGCGTAGCGTGTGCGGCATGAGACGCACTGTCGTCGCCGAGTCCACCGTGGGGGCGATCACCGGCTGGGTGAAGAAGCCTTCCGCGTGAACGTGGAGTACACCGCGGTCGGGCCAGTCGAGGACCGCGACGCCGTCAGAGCCCGTCGTGGCAACCTCATTGTCGCCGACCACCAGAGCGGCGCCCGCCACCGGAATACCGGACTCGTCGACGACGGCCACCGCAGCCGAGGTTTCCGGTCCGAACGCGGCGAAGGCCGCCCAGCCGGCCCACAGCAGGGTGACGACGAGCAGCAGCCGCAGTTGATGGGAGCGTTTGGCCACGATGGAGACAAGTGTACGAACCCCGGCCGCTAGGCGAACCTCGAAGAAACTTCGTTGCGGGCGTCACAGCCCGGTGATACGTTGGCCGAGGGTGGCAGGCTAGAGAAACGCAGCGACGCACCGCACAGACAGAGAACACCGAACGCAGGGACGGAAGGGGGTCCACGTGTCCGAGCGCCACTCGGCATCGGCAGCCGACACGATCGGCATGTACCTCGACGAGGTGTCGTCCCACTCGCTCCTCACGGCTGAGGACGAGATCCGTCTCTCCCGCACGATGGAACACGGCCGCCGTGCCTCGCTCAGACTGGAGACCGAGACCGATCTCGATCCCGAAGAACGCCGTCGGCTGAGGCGGATCGTCGAGCAGGGCGAAGAAGCCAAGATGGCCTTCATCCGGGCCAACCTCCGCCTCGTCATCTCGATCGCCAAGCGTTATGCCGGCCGGGGTCTGGACCTGCTCGACCTCATCCAAGAGGGCAACCTCGGACTCATCCGCGCGGTCGAAAAGTACGACTGGAAGAAGGGTTTCAAGTTCTCGACCTACGCCACGTGGTGGATACGGCAGGCGATCAGTCGAGGGCTGGGCAACGCGGCACGGACGATCCGGCTGCCTGTTCACATGGTGGACATCGTGCGGACCGTCCAGGACACTCGCCAGATCCTCTTCGAGACGCTCCGTCGTCCCCCGACACTCGAAGAGATCGCGGAGTACAGCGGCTTGGAGATCGACAAAGTCGAAGCCGCCGTCCGCGCCCCGACCGACACGGTCTCACTCGACCGGCCTGTCGGCGAGGAAGGCGACTCCGAGCTTCACGAATTCGTCGTCGATGTCGCCGCACCGGATCCGTATTCGGAGGCAGCCGAAGTTGATCGGCACAACCAGATGATGGTGGCCCTCACCCATCTCGACGACGAGGAACGGATCGTGGTCGACCTTCGATTCGGTCTGTCCGGGGACGATCCTTGGACGATGTCGGCGGTGGGAAAGCACCTCGGGCTCACACGCGAGCGGGTCCGCAACATCGAAAGCAGGGCGCTGGCCAAGCTGCGTCACCCGTCCTGCGGTGTCGATCTCGAAGAACTGCTGTAGGCCACAGTCCCGCGGGTAACGTGACAGCCCATGCCCTTCGACGACGTCACCAATCAGGCGATCCTGTTGATCGCGCTCTCCGGCGGAATCGGCGGACTGCTGGGCGGACTGTTCGGTTCTCGCCGGTCGAATCTGTTCGGCGCGATCCTCGTCGGTGCGATCGGCGGCATCTCCCTCGGCTCGATCCTGCGGATCGTCAACGTGGACCCGATCATCGACGCAGGCGGTGGCTACAGCTGGCTGTGGTCGTTCATCGGCGGCCTGATCCTCGGCCTCGCCGTCTCCGCCTCCAACCGCTGACCGCAAACCCTGGGTTCCACACCACCTATGTGGCGGGTTCGGCGTCCTAGTTCACTGATGCCGAAGGGGTTTCGTCCATAGCCCCCGAGCGCGTCATCAAACCGACGCGAGTAACCCGCCATATAGGTGGTCCTGAACCCAGGGTTTGGGTTCTTCCTCCGGGGGTCAGCCGATGGCGCCGGCCTCGGCCATGTTGAGCTCGATCAGACGATTCATCTCGACGGCGTACTCCATCGGGAGCTCCCGTACGATCGGCTCGATGAATCCGGCCACGATCATCGACGTGGCCTGCTCCTCGGTGAGGCCGCGACTCCGCAGATAGAACAGCTGCTCGTCGCCGACCTTCGAGACCGTCGCCTCGTGACCGATCTCGGCGTCGTTCTCTTCGATCTCCATGTACGGGTAGGTGTCCGAACGTGAGTGGTCGTCGAGGATCAGCGCGTCGCAGCGCACGAAGCTCTTGGCGTTCTCCGCCCCCGGTTCCACGCGCACGAGGCCGCGATACCCGGCCCGGCCCCCGTTCTTCGAGATCGACTTGGACACGATCGTCGATGTCGTGTTCGGGGCGACATGGACCATCTTCGCTCCCGCATCCTGGTGCTGGCCCTCGCCGGCGAACGCGATCGACAACACCTCACCGTGGGCTCCGGGCTCCATCAGCCAGACAGCCGGATACTTCATCGTCAGCTTCGAGCCGAGGTTGCCGTCGATCCACTCCATCGTGGCGTTCTCGTACGCGGCGGCCCGTTTGGTGACGAGGTTGTAGACGTTGTTCGACCAGTTCTGGATGGTCGTGTAGCGGCATCGACCGCCCTTTTTCACGATGATCTCGACGACAGCCGAGTGCAGCGAATCCGACGTCCAGATCGGCGCGGAGCATCCTTCGACATAGTGACAGAACGCGTCTTCGTCGACGATGATCAGCGTCCGTTCGAATTGGCCCATGTTCTCGGAGTTGATCCGGAAGTACGCCTGCAGCGGCTGGTCGACGTGCACGCCGGGCGGCACGTAGATGAACGATCCCCCAGACCACACCGCCGAGTTGAGCGCGGCGAACTTGTTGTCGTTGGGCGGGATGATCGTCCCCATGTACTCCTGAACGATGTCGGGGTAGTCGCGTACGGCGGTGTCCATGTCACAGAACAGGACACCGAGGCCTTCGAGATCCTCACGGTTGCGGTGATAGACGACCTCGGATTCGTACTGAGCCGTCACACCGGCGAGGTACTTGCGTTCCGCCTCGGGAATGCCGAGCTTCTCGTAGGTCTCTTTGATCGACTCGGGAACCATGTCCCAGTCCTTGGACTGTCCTTCGGTGGGCTTGACGTAGTAGTAGATGTCGTCGAAGTCGATGTCGTCGAGCGCGCCGCCGCCGCCCCAGGTGGGCATCGGCTTGCGGAGGAACCGCTGATAGGACTTGAGGCGGAAGTCCAGCATCCAGTCCGGTTCGCCTTTGATCTCTGACATCTGGCGGATGATGTCCTCGGACAGCCCCTTCTGAGGCTTGAACACGTACTCGTCTTCCGAGTCGTGCCATCCGAGCTTGTATGCGCCGAGATCGATGTCGACGGTTGCCATCAGGTGATCACCTCTACCAGTGGATCTTCCGAGTGCCGGGACCAGGCCTCGACAGGCGGATTCGAATTTGCACTACGTACGTAGTGTAAAGCACCGCGGCACGGATCGGTATTCCGCATCGATTGGTTGAAGCCAGCCGCCGCGTCATACAATCCCGACTTGCGCATATGCGCATAAACCCGCGACCAGGAGGAGGGGCGATGACGGACGCATCCGAACACACCCGTCGCCTGGATGCCCGCGCCAGGGCCGCCACCCACGGGCTGTACCGGCCGGAGGCCGAACACGACTCCTGTGGCGTCAACTTCGTGGTCGATCTCAAGGGTCGGCGCAGCCACCAGATCGTGCAATACGGCATCGATGCGGTGTGCAATCTCGAACATCGGGGCGCGACCGGATCCGACCCGCGCACCGGCGACGGTGCCGGCATCCTGATCCAGGTTCCCGACCGCTTCTTCCGAGCGGTGGTCGACTTCGAACTCCCGCCCGAGGGCGCGTACGCCACCGGCATCGCGTTTCTCCCCCAGGACGGATCCCAGGCGCGGGTCGGTCGGGAACGGATCGAGGAGATCGTCAACGACGAGGGGCTCGAGGTCCTCGGGTGGCGAGACGTGCCCGTGGAACCCTCTTTGCTGGGCAAGGCCGCCCTGGAGACGATGCCCCGGTTCAAGCAGGTCTTCATCGCCGGCCAGGGGTTGATCGGCATGGCGTTGGAGCGTCAGTCCTATGTCATCCGCAAGCGGATCGAACACGAGATCCATCTCCAGGCCGGCCCCGACGAGGTCAACGAGGCGATCGGAGGAGCCTCGACCATGCACGACGGGGTCTATTTCCCGAGCCTGTCGTGCCGGACGTTCGTGTACAAGGGGATGCTCACCGCATCCCAGGTCGCCGAGTTCTTCCCCGACCTCCACGATGACCGCGTCGAGAGCGCTCTCGCCCTGGTCCACTCGCGGTTCTCGACGAACACCTTCCCGATGTGGCCACTCGCCCACCCGTACCGGATGGTCGCCCACAACGGCGAGATCAACACGATTCAGGGCAACCGCAACTTCATGCGCGCCCGCGAGACTCTGCTCGAGACCGACCTGATACCGGGCGACCTGTCCCGCATCTTCCCGGTGTGTTCGCCGGGCGCCTCGGACACCGCCGGCTTCGACGAAGCCCTCGAACTCCTCTACATGGGTGGATATCCGCTGCCCGAGGCCGTGTTGTTGATGATCCCCGAACCGTGGGAGAACCACCAGCACATGGACCCCGACGTGCGCGCCTTCTACCAGTACCACGCCTCCCTGATGGAGCCGTGGGACGGTCCGGCATCGATCGCCTTCACCGACGGGCGCCTCATCGGCGCGGTCCTCGACCGCAACGGGCTCCGACCGAGCCGCTACTGGGTCACCGACGACGATCTCGTGATCATGGCCTCCGAAGTCGGCGTCATCGACATCCCGCCGCACAAGGTGATCGAAAAGGGCCGCCTGCAGCCCGGTCGGATGTTCCTGGTGGACACGACCAAGGGCCGGATCGTGCGCGACGAGGAGATCAAGTCCGAACTCGCCGCTGCCCGCCCCTACCGGGAGTGGCTGGATCGTCAGCTTCTCCACCTCGACGATGTCGAGGCGCGGGATTCGCATCGCGCCGAGCGGACCGCGCTGCTCCAGCGCCAGCAGGCCTTCGGGTACACGCACGAAGAACTCAAGCTGCTGCTCGCACCGATGGCCCGGGACGGCAAGGAAGCGCTCGGGTCGATGGGAACCGACACGCCGATCGCCGTGCTTTCGAGCCGTCCCCGGCTGATGTACGACTACTTCAAGCAGCTGTTCGCCCAGGTGACCAATCCGCCGCTCGATGCCATGCGGGAAGAACTCGTCACCGCGCTGCGCACGATGATCGGACCGGAAGGAAACCTCTTCGCGCGCACGGAGCGCTCGGCCAACATGATCGAGCTGGACAGCCCGATCATCGACAACGACCAGCTCGAGCAGTTGCTGCACATGGACGAGGTTCCGACCGTCGAAGGTTTCACGGCCGTCGTTCCCTGCCTCTATCCGGTCGCTGCGGGCGAAGAGGGCCTGCGCCAGGCGATCGAGGCTGTCTTCGACCGTGTCGACTCCCTCATCGAAGAAGGTGTGTCTGGCATCGTGCTCTCCGATCGGGGGGTGGACGCCGAGTTCGCACCGATTCCGGCGCTGCTGATCACCGCCGGGGTCCATCACCACCTGATCCGCACCAAGAACCGCACGCGGATCACCCTGATCGTCGAGACCGGCGAAGCGCGCGAAGTGCACCATCTGTGCCTGTTGCTCGGATACGGGGCGGCCGCCATCAATCCGTACCTGGCGTTCGAGACCATCGACTCGATGATCGACCAGCACCTGCATGACGTCGACACCGTCGAACGCATCCAGGCACATCACAACTACATCAAGGCGGCCGGAAACGGCATCCTCAAGGTGATGTCCAAGATGGGCATCTCCACCGTCTCGTCGTACATCGGCAGCCAGATCTTCGAAGCTCTCGGCATCGGCAACGAACTCATCGAGCGCTTCTTCACCGGCACCCCCAGCCGCCTCGGCGGAATCGGCCTCGATGTCGTGGCCGAGGAGGTCGCCCGCCGCCACCGGGTGGCCTTCGCCCCCAACCCCGCAGAGCGTGCCCACCGCGACCTCGATCTCGGCGGGGAGTACCAATGGCGCCGGGAGGGCGAGATCCATCTCTTCAACCCCGAGACGGTCTTCAAGCTCCAACATGCCACCCGGGCGGGTCGATACGACCTCTTCAAGGAGTACAGCCGACTGGTGGACGACCAGGCCGAGCGTTTGGCCACGCTGCGCGGCCTCTTCCGATTCAAGAGCGGCGTCAGGCCTCCGGTCCCGCTCGACGAGGTCGAGGAGGTGTCGTCGATCGTCAAACGATTCTCGACAGGGGCGATGTCGTACGGATCGATCTCCCGCGAGGCCCACGAGACCCTGGCGATCGCGATGAACCGGCTCGGCGCCAAATCCAACACCGGCGAGGGCGGTGAGGACCCGGACCGGTACACCCCCGACGCCAACGGCGACTTGCGGCGCTCCGCCATCAAGCAGGTGGCGTCGGGCCGCTTCGGGGTGACATCGGAGTATCTCGTCAACGCCGACGACCTCCAGATCAAGATGGCCCAGGGTGCCAAACCCGGGGAGGGCGGTCAGCTCCCCGGCCACAAGGTCTACCCGTGGATCGCCAAGACCCGGTACTCGACACCGGGCGTCGGTCTGATCTCGCCTCCGCCCCATCACGACATCTACTCGATCGAGGATCTCAAACAGCTCATCCACGATCTCAAGAACGCCAACCCGGATGCCAGGATCCATGTCAAACTCGTCGCCGAGATGGGTGTGGGGACTGTCGCCGCTGGCGTGGCGAAGGCAAAGGCCGACGTCGTGTTGATCTCCGGTCACGACGGGGGCACCGGCGCCTCACCGCTCACGTCTCTGAAGCATGCCGGTGTCCCGTGGGAGTTGGGGCTCGCCGAAACCCAGCAGACACTGCTCCTCAACGAACTCCGCGATCGGATCGTCGTCCAAGCCGACGGTCAGCTGAAAACCGGGCGCGATGTCATGATCGCCGCCCTTCTCGGCGCCGACGAGTACGGCTTCGCCACCGCACCGCTGGTGGTGTCGGGATGCATCATGATGCGGGTGTGTCACCTCGACACGTGTCCGGTCGGGGTCGCCACACAGAACCCCGACCTGCGAAAGAAGTTCTCCGGGAAGGCCGAGCACGTCGTCAACTTCATGCAGTTCATCGCCGAGGAGGTGCGCGAACTGCTGGCCGAACTCGGTTTCCGCAAGCTGGAGGAGGCGATCGGGCATGCCGAGCTCCTCGATGTGGCGGACGCCGCCCAGCACTGGAAGACGACCGGGCTCGATCTCTCCTCGATCCTCCACGTCCCTGACCTCGACGACGAGGCTCCCCGATCGGTGAAGACCGTCCAGGATCACGGCCTCGCAGCCGCCCTCGACCAGACATTGATCCAACTGGCGGGACCGTCGATCGAGACCGGCGAGCGAATCTCGCTCGATCTGCCGATACGAAACGTGAACCGGACCGTCGGGACGCTCCTCGGCCACCACCTCACGAAGCGGCGCGGGGGTGAGGGTCTCGCCGACGACACGATCACGGTGAACTTCACCGGATCCGCCGGAATGAGTTTCGGTGCGTTCCTCCCGAGAGGCATCACGCTGCGTCTCACGGGCGACGCCAACGACTACGTGGGCAAGGGCCTATCCGGCGGGCGGCTCGTGCTCCGTCCACCTGCCGAGGCTCCGACGGTCGCCGAACACAACGTGATCGCCGGCAACGTCATTCTCTACGGCGCCACCAGCGGAGAGGTCTTCCTGCGCGGATTGGTCGGCGAGCGTTTCTGTGTCCGCAACTCGGGCGCGGTGGCGGTCGTCGAAGGAGTCGGCGACCACGGCTGTGAGTACATGACGGGCGGGCGCGCAGTCATCCTCGGTCCGACCGGAAGGAACTTCGCCGCCGGTATGTCCGGGGGCGTTGCCTACGTCTTCGACGAGCACGGCGACTTTCACACCAAAGTCAATGCCGAGATGGTGGATCTCGAACCGATGGATGACGACGATCGTTCCTTCCTTCGCGAGCGCGTCGAGGCGCATCGACGTGAGACGGGATCCGCTGTCGCCGAGAGGATGTTGGCGGACTGGCAGGGAGTGCTCCCGTCCTTCGTCAAAGTCATGCCCAAGGACTACCGGCGCGTGCTCGTCGCCGCCCGCCGAGCCGAGGAGCGCGGCGAGCCGGTGATCGACGCCATCATGGCGGCAGCCCATGGCTGATCCCCGCGGCTTTCTCAAACACGGGCGTGAGCTACCGGGGCGTCGCCCGGCTGAGCTGCGGGTTGCCGACTGGCAGGAGGTCTACCTCGAGTTCGGCGAGGAGGCGCTCGCCGAACAGGCGTCCCGTTGCATGGATTGCGGGATCCCGTTCTGCAGCAACGGGTGCCCACTGGGCAACCTGATCCCGGACTGGAACGATCTCGTCTATCGGGGACACTGGAGCCACGCGATCGAACGGCTTCATGCCACCAACAACTTCCCCGAGTTCACCGGCCGGTTGTGTCCGGCGCCGTGTGAGGCGGCGTGCGTTCTCGGGATCAATGACGATCCGGTCGCGATCAAACAAGTCGAGGTGGAGATCATCGACAGGGCCTGGGAGGAGGGCTGGGTCCGCCCCGTCAGACCCGCCGCGCTGACGGGACGGAGTGTGGCGGTCGTCGGGTCCGGACCGGCCGGTCTCGCCGCAGCCCAGCAACTCACTCGGGCAGGCCACGCGGTGACTGTCTTCGAGCGCGCCGATCGCATCGGCGGACTGCTCCGATACGGCATTCCGGAGTTCAAGATGGAGAAGCGCCACCTCCACCGTCGCCTCGCCCAGATGGAGGCCGAGGGAACGATGTTCCGCCCCTCCGTCGAGATCGGCGTGGACGTGACGGCTGGCGACCTCCTCGACCGGTTCGATGCCGTCGTCCTCGCCGGCGGAGCGACACAGGCTCGCGACCTTCCGATCCCGGGCCGCGAGCTCGCCGGGATCCACCAGGCGATGGAGTACCTGCCGTTGGCCAACCGCGTCCAGGAAGGTGACATCGACGTTGCTCCCGTCACCGCGGAGAACAAGCACGTCATCATCATCGGCGGTGGCGACACCGGCGCGGACTGCCTCGGAACCGCGCATCGGCAGGGTGCCGCCTCGGTCCATCAGTTCGAGATCATGCCCCGGCCGCCCGACACGCGTGACGATTCGACACCGTGGCCGACTTACCCCCTCCAGTACCGAATCTCATCGGCGCACGAGGAAGGCGGTGAGCGGGAGTTCTCGATCAACACCGAAGCCTTCGTCGACGGCGGCGCCGGTCATGTTGCGGCGCTGAGGACGCACCGAGTGGAGTCGACGGTCGTCGATGGCCGCCCCGGGTTCTCCAAAATCCACGGCAGCGAACAGGATTTCGTGACGGATCTCGTGCTCTTGGCGATGGGCTTCACCGGACCGGAGCGCAGTCCGATGCTCGCCCAGTTCGGGGTCGAGCTGGACCAGCGCGGGAACGTCGCCCGCGACGCAGACTGGCGGACCAACATCGACGGTGTCTTCGTCGCCGGGGACATGGGACGGGGACAGTCTCTGATCGTCTGGGCGATCGCCGAAGGACGCGGGGCGGCGGCCGCGGTCGACCGCTACCTGCTGGGCGACACATTGCTGCCCGCACCGATTCGCCCGACGGCTGCACCCCTCCGCTGAGGTTCATCGTGCCGGTGATCGTGATCGGAGCCGACACCCACCTCGGACGACAGATCGTCGCTGCCCTCGTCGAGCCGGACCGGGAGGTTCGAGCGTTCGTCACCGACATCGCCGCGGCCGAGGAGCTCCGTGCCGCGGGCGTCAAGGTGGCACTCGGCGACGTGTCGGACTCCTCTCACGTCACCGGGGCGTGCACCCGGTGTTTCTCGGCGGTCTTCGTCGCCGAAGCTGCATCCGACCATCGCGAACGGTCATTTGCCGCCACCCCGGAGTCGGTGATCGACGGTTGGGTCGAGGCAGTGAGGGATGCCGGCGTGCGGCGCGTGATCTGGGTTGGAGAAGAGTTCCGATCCGTGCCGGGCGCCGAGTGCGCCGCGGTGTCCTTGAGCGATGCGGACATCCCGAGCCGGGTCGTCGCGCTCGACGACGCCGCATCGCTGTGAGATCGGTCAGAGGATCCGGGTGGCGAGTTCGGCGAGCCTGAGCGCCTGGGCAGCCATCAGCGCCCTCTCCTGGGCTTCGACGAGCATCGGGAAGGGATCGATCGCCCTGCCGTTTCGATGGAGCTCGAAGTGGGTGTGGGGAACGGTGCCTTCGGCATTTCCGGAGTCGCCGACATACCCGATCAGCTGGCCGGCATCGACGAAGACCCCCACCTCGATGCCGGGAGCCAACGCGGTGGCGAAACCGCCCCGACGATTGTTGGTGCCGGGCTCATCGGTGTTCAGATGCATGTACCAGGAGTTCCACGTCGGCCCGTGATCGATCTGAATGTAGGCCCCGGCCCGTTGCCCGATCGACACCCGAGTGACGATCCCTGGGGCGATGGCGTAGACAGGCGAGCCCTTGGGAGCGTGCAGATCCACGCCGATGTGGACGTGGCCACCGCCGCGGCGGGCACCGAAGGTGTCGAGGAACCACGTCACGTCCGGGTCTTGGGGGAACGCGAGATGAAGCTCCTCGGCGACCACACCCGGGGCGAGGTCCGGGACGGGTGGTTCGGCCTGACCCAGGGCCGGGAGGGGGAGGACGAGAAGAAAGATCATCAGAAGGCCTGCGCGGCGCGTCATTTGTCGAGTACCTCGTGGGGGGAGCCGGGCATCCTGGCCAAGTCGGTCGAGAACGTCAAAACCGTCGGGCGGGTAGCCCGACGGTTTTGCCTGTGCCGCATCCCCCAGATTCGACGTTTCCGTCGATCCCCTGGCTGGAACGGGTCAGGAACCTCCTATCGGTACGAAAGAGCCCCGGCTTGAGTCATACGAACAGTGCGTCGATCTCGGCGATTGCCTGCTCCACCGACGTGACCTTGATCGTCGTCATGCCCATGTCTCGGGCCGGCTTCAGGTTCGGTCCGAGATCATCCAACATCACACAGTGCTGGGCTTCGACGCCCAGTCGCTCCAGCGTGATCTCGTAGATCCGCCGCTCCGGCTTGCGCGTCCCTTCGAGCACCGACTCGACAATCACGTCGAAATGACGGGCGATCCCGTCGGGTCCAAACGGTGTCCAATTGTTGGTGAGAGCCGCCACGCGGACGCCGGCGCGTCGCAGTTGGTCGACCAACCGGACCATGCGCGGCCGCACACGTATCGATCCATCGACGTCGGCCATCAGGGCTGCGGTGTCGATGTCATGGCCGCCGATCTCGAACTCTGCGCGAAGCAGCTTCAGGAACAGATCGTGGGGGACTTCGCCGCGTTCGTGCCGCGCCCATGCCCCGTCGTCACCCGTGGCCACGACCATGGAGTTCACCGTGCCGGCCGGGATGCCGGTCCGCCTCTCGAATGCCGCGATGGCGCCGAGCGGAGAGTCCAGAACCACTCCCCCCAGGTCGAAGATCGCCGCCTGGAGTGTCACGAGCCCGACAATCGCAGACGGATCAGCTCGATCTGGTCGTCGAGGAGGCCCGCCGCCAGCTGCATCCTCTCCCGCGGTCCGGGCGCGCACAGGAGCGCATAGGAGTCGAGTGCTGTCACAGGCACGAGAGCGGCCAGCTGATAGGACATCGCCACCGGGTCCTCGCCCACGTCGAGATCGACGTCGGCGGTGTCGGCGCCGAGCTCGGACGCCATCGCCAACATGCGCTCGAGCCGGCTGCAGACACCTGCGCGCAAGTCGATGACCTCCCCGTCGACGTCCGGGAAGGGCTCGACGACCGCCCACGGGTGCGGATCATCCTCCAGCCACTCGATGACTCGGATCCGTTCGACTCCCGCCACCAGGATCGCATGATGTCCGTCCGGGAGGTCCTGATGAGCCAGCACCCGCAACCGCGTGCCGACGGCGCTGCGCACATCGCCGCCGCCCACCTCGAATCCCCGCTCGATGAGGACGGACCCAAATGTGTTCTGGTCGGACAGCACCGCCTCGAGCAGGACGACATAGCGAGGCTCGAACACGCGGAGGGGAACACCCGAGTACGGAAATATCACCGTTCCCAGCGGGAACATGGCCAACCGCTCGGGCGATCCGCTCAAGACGGTCTCGGACGAACCGAGAAGCGGAGACGGGAGGCGACCTCGTTGTTCAGAGTCACCACGAACGAGAACGCACCGGCCGAGGGAAACGAAATGTTGTTGAAGGTGAACGAGCGGGCCACGCCCACATCACTGCCTTCGGGGATGCCCTGAGGCCGGGCGACCTTGACCCCTTGGGCAACCGGCGGTGTCGGGAGCACCCGACCGCCGTCCTCGTCCTGGAGGTCCACCCCGATCACGAGGACCTGGTCCGTCCAACTCCACGGGACCCGAACCCGCAGGCCGAGACCGAGCGTCGGATAGCGAGCAGGGAACTGCGTGACGAACAGGGTGTCCCATCCGCCACCGAGGACATAGAGCTTGCCCTGCACCACTTGTACGGCGTCGGCGAGCAGGGCGAAGTCGACGGTGGGTTTGATCTCTTCGGTGGTCACGGCGGCGATGGTACCCGGAGCACCTTTCGGTGCCACGGTCGGTGGGGTTTATGGTCTGGCGAACCGCGATCGAACCAGGAGTCCCTGTGCCCCCAACCCCCATCCCTGCAGCCACCGGTCGTCTCGGTGTCCTCCTCCCGGGCATGGGTGCAGTCGCCACGACGGTCATCGCCGGCGTGATGGCATCGCGCAAGGGGCTGTCCCGCCCGATCGGATCCATGACACAGATGGGCCACATCCGGCTGGGGAAGCGCACCGACGGACGGTCACCCCTGGTACGGGACTTCGTTCCCCTCACATCGATGGATGACCTCGTCTTCGGCGGCTGGGATCCGTACTCCGAGGATGCCTACTCCGCAGCCATGCGCGCCGGAGTCCTCGAGCCGAACCTGCTGGAGTCCGTCGGTGACGAGATGCGATCGATCAAGCCCATGAAGGCGGTCTTCGACGGTACGTGGGTGACACGGCTCGAGAACACCGACCACATCGCCACCTACGGCTCTCATCTCGAGGCTGTCGAGCGGCTGGTCGAGGACATCGAGGGCTTCCGCCAGGAGAACCATTGCGAGCGGCTGGTGATGGTGTGGTGCGGGTCGACCGAGGCCTACGAGGAGCCGTCCGAGGTCCATCAGTCACTCGCCGCATTCGAGGAGGGACTCCGTCGAAACGATCCGGCGATTGCCCCCTCCCAGCTCTATGCCTACGCGGCGCTGACGGCCGGCGTCCCGTTCGCCAACGGCGCCCCGAACCTGACCGTGGATTTTCCGGCCATGGTCGAACTGGCCGGCCGGGAGGGTGTGCCGATCTGCGGCAAGGACTTCAAGACCGGACAGACGCTCATGAAGACGATCCTCGCTCCCGGGCTCAAGACCCGCAGTCTCGGCATTCATGGCTGGTTCTCGACGAACATCCTCGGCAACCGCGACGGCGAGGTGCTCGACGCCCCGGAGAACTTTCGATCCAAGGAGGTCTCAAAGCTCGGAGTACTCGAGACGATCCTGCAGCCCGAGATCAACCCCGAGCTCTACGGCGACCTCTATCACAAGGTGCGGATCAACTACTACCCGCCGCGGGGCGACGACAAAGAGGGATGGGACGCGATCGACATCTTCGGATGGCTCGGGTACAAGATGCAGATCAAGGTCGATTTCCTGTGCAAGGACTCGATCTTGGCGGCCCCGCTCGTGCTCGATCTGGCGCTCTTCCTCGACCTGGCGGCGCGCGCCCGGAAGAGCGGGATTCAGGAGTGGCTGTCGTTCTACTTCAAGAGCCCGCAGACCCCTCCGGGCCTCTATCCCGAACACGACATCTTCATCCAGCAGAAGAAGCTGAAGAACACCCTGCGGGCGTGGATGGGCGAGGATCTGATCACGCATCTCGGTGACGAGTACTACGAGGACTGAGTGCCAGCGGCGCCCGACGACGACCTCGAGGTGGCGGATTGGACGATCCCGTCCGCTGAGCTCGAGTGGCGGTTCTCGACGTCGGGCGGCCCCGGCGGCCAACACGCCAACCGCTCGAACACCCGCGCCGACCTCGTCTTCGACCTGGCGGCCACGCGCGCATTTCCAGGCGATGTGCATCACCGGATGGTCGAACGGTTGGGCTCCGAGCCGGTGGTCGTATCGGTGGCAGACAGCAGATCGCAGTTCAGGAACCGGATGCTCGCCCGCGCCCGGCTCCGCGATCTGCTGACCGAAGCCATGAAGCAGCCCAAACCTCGACGTGACACCAAGCCCACGCGCGCCGCCAAGCGCCGTCGTCTCGAAGACAAGCGCGCCCGCAGCGAGAAGAAGAGCCTGCGCCGCAAACCAGACGCGGACTAGTCGAAGAGAGATGCCACCGCGCGGCGATCGACCTTTCCGATGCCGGCCATCGGTATCGATGCCACCCTGAGCCAGCGTCTGGGGACTTCGTGACCTGCCACCCGCACCCGCATGGCCGCGTCGAGTTCGGCCGGCTCCGCCGTACCCGTGTAGGCGGCGGCCACCACTGCACCCCACCGCTCATCGTCCAGTCCGACCACCGCCACCTCTCCCGCACCGGGCAAACCCGCGGCGATGCGCTCCACACGCTCGGGCATCACGTTCTCGCCTCCCGTGACGATGACGGTGTCTGCCCGGCCCGTCACCTCCAGCCGTCCGTCGTGCATCCGTCCGAGATCGCTCGTCACGAGCGGGCCGGTGCGGTCTGGGCCATCGAGGTCGCCCGGGGACACCATCGCCCCGTCGACCACGATCCGGTCGGATTCGTCGAGCCGGATGTCGACCCCTTCGAGGACGACGAGTCGATCGGGGAGCGGATCGGCGGGATCAGCAGTCGCCACTTGTGAGGCCGTCTCGGTCATCCCGTAGGTCGCGAGCAGCCGCATTCCGCCTACCGTGAGGGCCCTCTCGGTGACCGGCCCGCCACCTACCAGGCCGTAGCGGAATCCCCGCGCACGACCCATCCCGACGTCAACCAGCCTCTCCAGCATCGCAGACACGAAAGAACCGAGGCTGACCTGACCACCCGTGAGAAGCCGCGCGACGTGGTGGGCTTCGAACCCGGGAGCGAGCACCACGGTGGACCCCTGCCGGGCAGATCGCCACAGGATCGAGAGCCCCCCGACATGATGCAGTGGCAGTACCGCCAGCCACCGGTCGTCGACTCCTTGGCCCAGATGAAGAGCCGACGCCGCGGCGCTCGCCTCGATGTTGGCCCACGTGAGCCGGACCGCCCGCGGCACTCCGCTGGTACCGGAGGTGAAGATCGCCACCGAGGTGTCATCCGGACTGTTCTCCACGGGCGTCGGAGAACCATCCAGGGCATCTTCGGGCGCGACGATCTGTGTCACACCGGCCCGCAGACCGAGCGCCGTCCGCTCCTCGTCGGTCGCGGCGGCGGGGAGCGGGACGAGGACCATCCCCGACGCCTGCACCGCCAGCGCCACGAGGAGGTCCTCGATGGTCGGCCGCATCGCGACACCCAGCCGCGAACCAACCTCGAAACGATGACGGAGACCTCCGACGAGTCGTCCGACGCGTCGGTCTGCGGTCGCGAAATCGATCGACTCCGGTCCACGGATCAGGAATGGATGCGACGGCCGGTCACGTGCCCAACGAGCAAGCCAGTCCAAGCGCCCTCAGTCTCCCCAATACCGCTGTTCGCGGAAGGGGTCGCCATACATGTGGTAGCCGTTCCGCTCCCAGAAGCCCGGCTCGTCGTGGTCGAGGAATCGGAACCCTCGAACCCACTTGACCGACTTCCAGAAGTACAGGTGCGGTACCACCAGGCGCAACGGCCAACCGTGATCGAGCTCCAGGTCCTCACCCCCGTACTGCCAGGCCAGCAGGTTGTCAGGGCGGAGAAAGTCGTCCAGGGGAAGATTCGCGGTGAATCCGTGTTCTGCCCGCACCAGTACGTGACTGGCAGTCGGGGAGATCTCGAACCGCGACATGAGTTCGACGACTTCCACCCCGTGCCACGCGGTCTCGAGCTTGGACCACTTGGTGACGCAGTGGATGTCGTGGGTCTTGTCGGAGGCGGGCATCGCCTTGATCTGGTCGAGCGTGAACGTAGCTCCCTCGGCGACGAGGCCTTCGACCGTGAAGTCCCATGTGGCGATATCGATCTTGGGCGTGGAACCGGCGTGGAGGACCGGGAACCGGTCTGTCACGTACTGGCCGGGGGGCACCCGGGCCGGGTCGATCCCCGCCGCTGCCAGATCGGAATCTCGACCTTTGAAGAACGCCACGCCCACCTCTTTCTCACCGCCAGCCAATACCCTATCCGGAGATGCCAACCGCCGATCGCGACGACGTGTTCCCCGAGCCGCTGGCGCCGGCACGGGGACGGCTGACGCTCGTCTTCGTGGCGGTGATCGCCATCGGTCTCCTCGTTGCCCAGGCTCTCGGCGACCCCGGCGACACCGATGGGAGCCTCTCCGGTGTCGCCCCCGAAGTCGTGCTCATGGGATTCGACGGGACCGAGTGGCGCCTGTCGAGTCACCTCGTCGAGGACGGCAGACCTGTCGTGCTCAACCTGTGGGCGAGCTGGTGCATCCCCTGCCGCGAGGAGATCCCCGAACTGTCAGCCTTCTCGGACTCTCATCCAACGCTCGCAGTCGTCGGCGTGGCCGTGAACGACCAACCGGCCGATGCTCGCCGGCTGGCCGACGAGCTCAAACCGACCTACCTCGTGGGCGTGGACGCCACCGGAAGACTGCGAGACCTGTACCCGTCGGTCGGGATGCCGTTCACGATCCTGATCGACTCCACCGGGGTCATCCGGTGGTCGAAGCCGGGCGGTGTCACCGCCGACGAGCTGGAATCAGTCACGGCCGGACTCGGCTGATCACGAAACGTCGCTGAACTGGGTCTCGAACAGGAACTCGGCGTAGTCGAGATTGGGACCCGCAGTGAGTTCGGCTTGGACGATCAGTCGTTGAGCGGCCGAGAACTTCGGGTGACACGTCGTGAGCGTGAGCCACGCCCCAGGCTTCGGATCTGTGACCCAGACATCGGTGGCGGTCACGATGATCGTGTCCCGCACGGTGTAGGTGTGGACTCCGATCGCGGTTTCCACCTCGATGACGTCGCCTGCGACGAGTTGGTCGAGATCGAAGAACGGGGCGCCGTAGGTGGTGCGATGGCCCGATATCACTGCGTTCCCGGGCTGGCCGGGGAGGGGGGTCCACGGCATGTGGCCCGGACCCTGGTTCAACGTGGCCGGTAGAACACCTCCGAACAACACCCAATCCACGTCGATCGAGGGGATCCGGATCGCACCCAGTGCCTCACCCTCCTCGACCGGTTCCTCCGGATGGAATTCGATGGTCTCGATGTCCGCTGCCTGAGTCGTCCCGGTGGTCTCAGGCGGCACCGTGACCGACACCGGGCTTGCCAGGCCGTCGCGGCGGATGGCGAGGTCGTCGTCCAAGACCTGGCGCGCCTCGGACTGGACTCGATCGTTGATGAGATCGGTGACGACGAGCTGATACGCGACGATGCCGAGCGTGAGCACGCCCGTCCACACCATCGCGAATCCCGCAATCCGAATCTTTCTCCGCACGAAGTCAGGCTATCGGTGGCCGGGGTCTGTGCAACGCGTCAGTGGCCGCCGAAGGCCGGCGGGCGCTTCTCGGCGAAGGCGGTGACACCCTCGCGGGCGTCCCGAGTACCAGCCACCGCCGTGAGACCGGCCTGCAGCCGATCGAGCGCCGTGTCGGGATCGGTGGAGGACACCGCCATGAAAGCGTCGCGACCGAGCATCATCGACGACGGGGCATTGCGAAGCGCGGCCAGGGTCTCCTCCACCGCGGTGTCCAGCATCGATGCCGGAACCACCCGCGATACGGCTCCGAGACGAAGGGCCTCCTCAGGCGTGATCGTGCGTCCGGTCAGCATCAATTCGAGCGCCGCCTTCTGCGGCATCGCCCTCAGCAGTGCGGCGGTGATCATCATCGGCCACAGACCCACCTTGACCTCAGGCACGCCCAACTTCGCACTGTCGACGCACAGAGTGATGTCGCAGGCAACGGCGAGACCGAAACCACCGGCGAGGGCGTGGCCGTTGACACGGGCCACGGTTGGCTTCCCACCGCGCCAGAGCTGGCGAAGCAGGTGAGCGAAACGGCCTCTCTCGGCATGACGGCCCACCGGGTCGTCGAAGAATCCCGACGCCAGGTCCCCGCCGGCACTGAACGCCACCCCTGCTCCCGTGATCACGATCACCGAGACCTCGTGATCGCCCAGGGCCCGACCGACACCGTCGATGAGACCTTCGATCGCCTCGTCACCCAGCGGATTGCGCCGCTCCGGGTCGTTGATCGTCAAGGTGGCGACGGAATCAGAGGATTCGTACATGATCATGTGCTCCCACATTGTGCCCGCACGAGCCTGTGATAGCGTTCCATCTGTATGCTGTGGCTCGTCATCGTCTTGATCGTGGCGATGTCCGTAGCGGTGTTGCGGAGGGGGCGCCTCACCAATCTGGCCGATATCCGGTTGCGGATGTGGTGGCTGTTGCCTCTCGGATTCGCCATGCAGGGCATCGCCGGTCGCATAGATCCCGACATCGGGTTCTATCTCGTGCTGACCTCGTATCTTCCTCTGCTCGTCATGATGATCCTCAACCGGGACCGTGAAGGGCTGTGGCTGGCGGGCGTGGGTGTCCTCATGAACTTCACGGTGATGGCGCTCAACGGCGGGATGCCCGTGCTGGCCGGCGCGGTCGAAGTCGCCTCGGGCTACGCCGCCAGCGGGCCCGATCTGACGAGTGCGGCGAAGCATACCGATATGGACGCCGACACCGTCCTGGCGTTTCTGGGCGACGTGATCCCCATTCGGCTGGCAAACCAGGGTTCGGTGATCTCCATCGGCGATGTGTTCCTGGCCGTGGGATTGGGACGCTTCCTCGAAGCAGAGTTGCGCCGTCCGGTGCGTTGGTTCAAGCCCGGCGTCAAGCTGCAGGGTGGATCTGCCACCCGAGGGCGTTGATCAGCGCCGGCTCACCGGGCGATCGAACTCCCCGCGCCGTTCCAGCAGCCGACGCAGGACTGCCACGACTTCGGGGTCGTAGTCGTAGACCGAGCCCCGGTGGAGCTTTTCCATCGACTCGAGCGGGGAGAAACCGAGTTCGTGCGTGGACTCGTCATACGCGCTGGCAACCTTGACGATCTTGGCGGCGACCGGGACGTCGACATTCGACTCCATCCCGGGATTCCGATATGGCTCGTGCTGGCGGAGCACGACGTCGCTGACCTCGGCGAGATAGGAGGTCTCGCCCACGATCTCCGAACCCCACTTGGCGATGTCGCTGTCCGTGAAGCCCATCCTGAGAACGCTCGGCTCGTTCAAGGAGATCCGTCCGATGTCGTGCAAGAGGGCTGCGTACTCGACGGTGTCGACATCGCGTGGGCGCAGCCCCAACTCGGCGGCCACGCCCACCGCGAGTTCGGCGGTCCGGGCAGCGTGGCCCTGATCCGAATGTCCCGCCACTTCGGGAATCCGCGCCAGGGACCGCATCGTCTGGGAGTAGGTCTTCCTGGCGTCGACGTACCGCCGGAAGGCGCCATGGGCGAATGCGTACGGCAGGGCCGCCACCGCCAGCGCCCACCACCCGATCACTTCGAAAGCAATACCGAAGAGGGCACCCGAGGCGACCAGCGACACGTAGACACTCAGGTCCCGGGCGGCGTCGAGTGCGAAGAACATCCGGGGCCCCGCCCCGGCGGTGCCGGCCCTCAGGACAGCACTCGTGAGCACCTCGGCGCCGAATCCGGCGGCGGCCGCCGCCGCGAACAACGCGGCATCATGCCAGTCAGGCAGCAGGGCGTCGTCGAGGTACCGGCTCGCCAGGGCGTATGCGCCGATGAATGAGGCGTAGGAGAGGCCACGCTTGAGGAAGCTGATCACGATCAGTCGCTGGTCGTCTCCCCGGGCAGCCTGAACGATCCAGCTCAAGGCGATCCCCGCCGACAGCGCCACGACGATCTCCCGTGGCGACAGAACGCCCGCCTCCTGGCTGGTGGAGATGAATGGCAACGCCGCCACGATGAGGTATCCGGCGGTGAAGTGGCTGCGCCCCGCAGACGGCACCCGGATCTGCGACGCGAGCATGAACGCGATCGCCGAGCCCGCGATCCATCCCGTCGAGTCGCCCGGGCGGTTGAACGTCAGTACGGCGCCGACCCCTCCGAGCGGAACGAGGGCCGAGAGAACCCACTGCCAGTGCTTCGGAGACCGCCACTCACCCATGCCGCACCTCTTCGACCTCCGAGGTCGGAGTGGCCAGATGCGGCGGACCGTACGTCTCGCCCACCTGACCGAGAGCGACCTCCAGCGCGTCGAGGACCTCGGGGTCGTAGAGCGCGCTCCCGTCCGTGCGGAGTGCTTCGAGGGCAGCCCGCTGGCTCATCGCCATCCGGTAGCCACGAACGCTGGTCATTGCATCGAACGCGTCGGAAACTGCGAGGACCTTCTGCTCGAGCGTCGGTGAGGCCGTGTGTTTGTGGCCTTCCTGACCGAAGTCCTCCTGGCCGAGACGTGGGTGGGAACCGGAGCACACGTCCACCATCGGCTGGAGGAAGTCGACTTCCGAGAGCAGGTCGTCCACCTTGTGGGTGGCCGTCCTTAGGCGGCGGTACTCGTCGTCGGTGAGCTTGCCCTGCTTCTGCATCAGTTCGATGGGGATGGCGAGCTTGCCCATGTCGTGGATGAGCGCCGCCCACCGCATGTGTTCGAGTTGGGTTCCGCTGAACCCGAGGTTGGCACCGATCAGCTGGGAGAAGTAGGCAACCCGCTCGGTGTGCCCACGGGTGTACAGATCGCGGGTCTCGAGCGTCTTCACGAAGCCGCGCAGCGTCGACTCGTGTGCCACCCGGAGAACCGAGTACGACGTGAAGACGGTTTGGCCGGTGACGTAGACGATCAGGATGAGCGGAAGCAATGAACGGTTCCCCAGGTTCTGTTCGGAGAACGCCAGGACTGCCCCGAGCAGACCTCCGACGAGTCCCATCACCATCTGGGAGGCGAACAGCACCCAGATACCGGACCACGGGAGGAGGTTCCTGGCCCCATAGGCGAAGCGGACGCTCAACCGAACCAGAGTGAGATTCGTGATCGTGTACGTGGCAGCGATCAAACCACCGACGACCGCGACGATGGCGAAGGTGGTGGCGGTGACGACGCCTTCCCGGCCGGGATCGACCAGCAGGTCGCCCACCGTCCCTGCCACGAGAGCCGAGACGATCAGCAAACCGAAGTTGATCGCCGGCTGGAAGATCCGCTTGCGGCGGAAGTCCTCGATGTCGAAGGGCCCCGCAGCGGCGATCAAGACGACCAGCGGCGCGGCGTTGTACCCGCTCGCCAGGAAGTACATGCTGGCCGAGGCGATCACCATCGCGCTCGAGTTGGCGAACATGCGGTCGTTGACCTCGGCGGACCGGAACGACAGCGCGGCGTACGCCGCGGCGAAGAGGGCGAGGATCGTCCAGTCGGCGGAACTCAACCCGACGCTGACCGACCGATAGGGCCACGGGTTTTCGGGAGAGGCGAGGATCAGCCACAGCGCCCAGCCGGTCAGGACGAAACCCGTCGCCGAGGAGACCGTTCCGAGAATCGTTTTCTTGTAGCGGCTGTCCATCAGACGGACCGGTCTCCTGGTAGAGAAGGGAAGAGGCCCCGACGGTCAGATCATCCGACCTTGAAGGAAGCCGAGCCAGCCACTAAGAGCGTGGCGAGGCTTCCTGCCGTAGCAAGAATCCGGACCAAACGTGCTTTCATCCGGCATCACCTCGTCGGTGAATTGAGACTCGCCGACACACCTGTCGACGCGTCGTTCCGCTCCGCTTTGGTGTAACCAACGATGGACCGATCCGCCGCCGGGCTCTTCCCGTATTCCCGACTCGAACAGTACGAGCCAGGAAACCTCACTTGTCAATGTGAGGCCCCACCTATTTCCAGGTCCGCCCACCTCCCAACCGGGCAGCGACCCGGTTCCGCCGGCCTCCCTGTGTGAGACCGACCACGGTGCAGGCTACTTGGGCAGGTCGCGAAGTCGCAACATTCCGGGCGCGGCGCATCCCCGTCGGCAACCGGTTTCAGGGCTACGCTCGGGTGCATGGATGTGAGAGCCCTCGAAGCGACGATCGCCCGGATTCCCGGTGTCGAGAACGTCCGCATCGTCCTCGAAGGCAACAAGCCACGTGAAGTCCACGTTCTCGCTCTGCCCGGCAAGCCGGCCAAACAGCTGGTGCGTGACGTCCAGTCTGTGGCGATGGCCGCGTTCGACCTCGACATCGACCGACGGATCATCTCCGTCGTCCAGATCGACGGCGGCGATCTGTCCGCCGGGGACCGGCCGGTCGTCGAGGATGTCGCCGAGGAGATCGACGGATCGCGCATGAAGATCTCCGTCACGCTCCGCTGGCACGACGAAAAACTGACGGGGTCGGCCAACGGTCCCGCCGCGTCCACCACCCGCATGCGTCTCGTCGCCGAGGCCACGCTGGTCGCGCTCGAACAGGCGCTCGACGAGAACGCGGCCTTCGCGATCAGTGCCGAGGCGGTGCACCGTGTGGGCGCCCAGGACGTGGCGATCGCCCAGGTGGTCCTCGTGATCGGCGGCCGCGAGAGGATGATGGTGGGTTCTGCCCTGGTTGGCTCCGACCCCAGCCAGGCGATGGTCCGCGCCGTCCTCGACGCCGTCAACCGCCAGGTCCCCGGCCTCCGCCGCCCCTGACCCCAAACGCAAACCCTGGGTTCGTGACCACCCATATGGCGGGTTTCTCGCATCAGTTCGGATCGCGACCCCGTGCAGGAGGCCTGTCAACATGAGCGACATGCTCGAAGTCCAAGGATATGGCGGCATGGTCGTCTCGCCCCACATCCTCTCCACCCAGGCCGGGATGGAGGCGCTCGACCGGGCCGGATCGGCTGTCGACGCCGCCATCGCCGCCAACGCAGTCCAAGGCATGGTGGCTCCCGAGACCTGCGGCATCGGCGGCGACCTCTTCGCCCTCGTCCACGACGGGACCGAGGTCACGGCGCTCAACTCCTCGGGCTGGGCCGGCTCGAACGTATCCGCAGACCGCCTTCGCGACGAAGGACTCACTTCGATCCCGCAGCATCACCCCGCCGGCGTCACCATCCCCGGATGCGTCGCCGGCTGGTTCGCGCTCCACGAGAGATTCGGCCGTCTCCCCCTCGCCGATCTGCTGCGGCGGGCGATCGAGTACGGACGAGAGGGGTTCGCGGCGTCGACGGAGTACTCACGCTCCACTCACCGGATGGCGGATTTTCTCGCCGACAACGAAGCGGGCGCTCAACTCCTTCTCGACGGCCGCCCGCCGCTGCGGGGAGAGCGCGTCCGTCGGCCGAACCTCTCCGACACGCTCCAGCGGATCGCAGACCACGGCCCCACCGCCTTCTACGAAGGCCCGGTGGCGGAGTCGATCAGCGAGGCCGTCGACGGTCTCATCACTCCGGAGGACCTCGCCGCCTACCGCCCGGACTGGGTCGATCCGATCTCGATCGACGTCTTCGGCGTGACCGGCTGGACGATTCCGCCGAATAGCCAGGGCTACATCACCCTGGCGGCCCTGGCGCTCTTCGAACAGCTGACTCCGACGCTCGACCCGGGCGACCCCCGCTGGGCCCATCTCCTCATCGAGGCCTATCGGGCGGTGGCCGCTGAACGTGACGATGTCGTGGCGGATCCAGCCCACGCTCCGGTTCCGCCCGAGATCCTGCTCGAACCAATCCGTCTCGGGTCCTTCGCCAGCGGCATCACCGCGGATGGTGTGGCACGGCGGTCCCGTCCCGCGCCAAAGCCGGGCGGAACCATGTTCATGTGTGCCATCGACGACGGCGGCATGGGGATCTCACTCATCGAATCGAATTTTCGCGGCATCGGTTCGGGCCTCGGCGCCGGCAGGAGCGGGTTCATCCTTCACGACCGGGGCGGCGGGTTCGATCTCCGTTCCAGCCACCCCAACGAGATCGGGCCACACAAGCGCCCGCTGCACACCCTCGCACCGACACTGTGGACCTCGGGGGATCGCCTGCGCAGTCTGCTGGGGACGCGTGGCGGTTACCAGCAGCCGCAGCTGTTGGCCCAGATCGCCGCCCTCCTCTTCGGCGCGGGGCGGTCTCCTGGCGCCGCCCAGAGTGAACCTCGCTGGACGATGACGAATGTCGAACTGTCCGACACCACGTCGACCGTCGATGTCGAGTCGGACATGTCGAGACACATCGTCGACGGGCTGACGGCACGCGGTCACACCGTTCGGTCCCAGGCGGTGCGCAGTCCCGGTTGGGGACCGGTGTCGGTCATCGATGTCGCAACCAACGGCCTTCGTACCGGGGCGGCAGATCCGCGGGTCGATACGGCCGCGGCGGCAACTCGCTGATGGGCAGGCTGGTGCTCGTACGTCACGGCCAGGCGGAAGGCAACAGTGAGCACCGCTTCATCGGCCAAACCGATGTTCCCCTAACCGAGCTCGGGCGGCGACAGGCAGAAGCCGTCGGGCTGCGTCTCCGTACGGCGAACATCGCCCGGGTCGTGTCGAGCGACCTCAGCCGGGCAACGGACACCGCGGCCGCGATCGCGGCGGTGTCCGGGACGGAGGTCATCGCCGAGCCTCGGATCCGCGAGATCGACAACGGCGAGTGGGCCGGGTTGACCCCCGATCAGATCGCCCAGGCGTGGCCCGATCTGTGGGCCCGATACCGCGGCGGCGAGGACGTGCCACGCCCGGGCGGTGAACGCTGGGCCGACGTCCGGACGCGTTCACTCGCCGTCCTCGAAGAACTCCTGCATCTCGACGGGGTCACCGTGATCGTTTCCCACGGCGGTCCGATCATCATCGGTGCTCACTGGGCCGCCCGGCAGGTGGTGGAAGGCAACGTCTTCCGCGGACCGCTGGGCGCGGTTCAGAACACCGCCCTCACTGTGATCGATCCGGGTCCGCAGTTGACCGCCTTCAACGATGTCGGTCACCTCGACGTGTTCGCCGGGTTCGAAGTCCCTGACGCCCCGGTCTGAACGTCACCGGGTGGCCGCGACAATCGAGGCCAGCTGTTCGTCGGACATCATCGGTGCGCCATCGAGCGTGTAGTAGCCGACCCGGGCGATCCGATCTCCGTACCGGGTCTTGATCGCATCACCGATCCCGTCCGGCTCGGCGATCACACCGACTTCGGCCACGACATCGTCGGGGATCACCGCCGCCATCGCGCCCCACTCCCCTCGCCGGCTCATGCGGTTCAGCTCCTCGCCAAAGTCCCATCCGTGCGTCTCGAGGACCGCTCGGTAGCTCGGAGTCGATGCGTAGAAGGCGATCTGCTGCTTGGCCGCCAGCATCGCCTTTTGCATCTCGCCTTCATCTCTTCCGGTGACGACGAAGACGGTCGAGATCAGGTCCACGTCCGAGAGCTGACGGCCATGCTCGCCTGCGCCGGCGGCGATGTTCGGGATCAACACGTCGTCGAGGTATTTCACGGTGTGGAAGGGGTGCACGTGAAACCCGTCACAACGTTCGCCGGCGAGCCGAGCCAACTGCGGACCGACTCCGGCGATCGCCACAGGCACGTCGGGATGCGCGATGGGGCCCGGGTTGAAGAACGGCGTGATCAGGCTGAAGCGGTATTCCTCGCTGTCGAATCGCAGAGATTCGCCGGTCTGGAACGACGACCAAATGGCGCGGAGCGCATCGATGTAGTCCCGCAGCCTGCCGCTGGCGGTGGTCCAGTCCACCGAGAAACGGCGGACGATGTGGGGTTTGACCTGCGTTCCGAGACCGAGGATGAATCGACCGTCGGACATCTCCGCCAGGTCCCATGCCACCTGGGCGGTGATCATTGGCGAACGTGGGAAGGCGACGGCGATCGCAGTTCCCAGGGTCAGTCCGGGCTGGGTCGTGGCAGCCAGCGCCAGCGGGATGAAGGGGTCGTGGGCCGTCTCGGCGGTGAAGAAGCCGTCGAATCCGATCTCGGCCGCCCTGCGCGCCTGGTTCGCCACGTCCCTGGCGGGGGTGGTGGACGGGAGGTAGTAGTCGACCTGCATCGCATCCTCGTGTCGGGGAACGCCGGAACCTATCAGGACCTCGCGCCGTCATCTCCAGTGACCGTCTCCAGAGCAGCTGAGAGTTGGGTCAACGAAGCCAGCAGCCGACGCAACTCATGGTCGCCGTATTCCGAGCGCAGCCGTCTGGCTAGATCGGCGTGAGCTGGCGCGATAGCTCTGACCGCTGACCGCCCCTTCTCGGTTGGTGCCAGCAGCTTGGCGCGGCGGTGTCTGTTGGGCCGTCGGACCGAAGTGCATCCTCAACAGGCCTTATCGAGGTTCCAGACAGCGGCGGGCTCGAGGTTGATCACAGGATCCTGATTGGCGCCGGGTCCGCTGCCTAGCCCGCATGGGGCGGCCAGAAAGATCGAGGCACCCTGTGTCAACCGGCTCACCGGCGTTTCCTCGCTACGATTCCGCCCGTGAACAAGATCGGGAGAGTCATCGGGTTCGTCGGGGGGGCGCTCGCCATCCTGTGGGCGATGCGCGATCGGCTGGTGTCGATCGCCGCTCCCCAGGATCCCGAACCACCACGATTCCGGGTTGTTCCGCCGTCGTCTGCGCCACCCGCCCCGGACGATCTCACCGAAATCACCGGGATCGGTCCGGTCTTTGCCGGGCGGTTGCGGGACGCGGGGATCAGGACGTTTGCCGACGTGTCTTCGGCGGATCCGTCCCGTCTCGCCACCATCACCGGGGCGTCTGAGTCACGAGTGGCCCGCTGGATCGAGGCGGCTTCGGCGCAGGTCTGATCGCCCGGCGGGGACGGACCGCTCAGACGGATGTGACGTGCAGCCGGTTCCGTCGCGGTGACTCCAGCGCTCGCAACTGCCCGCACGCCGCGTCGATATCGGAGCCGCGCGTGTTGCGGATGGTGACGTTGGCACCGAGCGAGCGGAGGATCTCGGCGAACGCCGCGATCTGATCGGGAGGCGAGGGCCGCATCGGCGACAGCGGTGTGGCGTTGAGCGCGATGAGGTTGATGTGCGCCCGTAGCCGTTGGGCGAGGGCGGCGAGCTTGTGAGCCTGGTCGCTGGTGTCGTTGACCCCGTCGATCATCGTCCATTCCAGCGACACTCGGCGCCCTTTGGACTCGTAGAACTCGGCGGCGGCCCTTTCCACTTCGGCCAACGGGTAGCGACGGTTCAGGGGGACGAGCTGGGAGCGAAGCTCGTCGTCTGCGGCGTGAATGCTGACCGCCAGGTTCACCTGCCATGGCTCATCCGCCAGCTTCCGCATGCCAGGAACCACACCGACGGTCGACACGGTGATCGAACGCGCTCCCATATCCATCACATCGATCATCCTCCGCAGCGCTTCGCGTACCCCCCGATAATTGGCCAGAGGCTCGCCCATCCCCATGAAGACCACATTGGTCAGCTCTGAGGGCGACCCGGGAAGCCCGTGCGCGGCGAGGAACGCCTTGGCATACGCCACCTGGGCGACGATCTCCCCCGCCTCGAGGTTGCGTTCGAATCCGTACTGGCCTGTGGCACAGAACGTGCACGCCAGCGCACAGCCCGCCTGGGAGGAGAGACACAGCGTCGTCCGGTCCGGGTACCCCATGAGGACGGCTTCGAT
>DATKEC010000058.1:0-34260 GCA_035544575.1 Acidimicrobiia bacterium | reverse complement strand
CCGGTCACAGTGTCACAGGTGGGTTGAGATGCCACGGCCGTTTGCCGAAAGCGAGCGCGAACTCCTCAAACAGAAGCTCCGCGCCGTCGCCCGGCAGCGGATCGAAGAAGCTGGCGTGCGGGCGATGTCGATCGCCGACCTCACCCGTCAGGTGGGCGTCTCCAAGGGAGCCTTCTACCTGCTGTACGAGTCGAAGGATCAGCTGGTGATGGAGGTTCTCGGCGAGGTCGAAGAGGAGCTGCGGACGACCCTGTCCGAGGTGGCAGGAGAGCGGGAAGGCACAACCGTGGCGGTGATGACCAGAGTCGTTCGTTCGCTGTTCGATGCCGTCGGGAATCATCCGGTGCTGGCGCTGCTCGCCGATCCCGACGAGGGCCCGCACATCTTCCGGATGGTTCCTCCAGACGAGATGGAAGAACGGATGGCCGACGACGACCGATGGTTCGCCGGGCTCGCAGCAGATCTGCAGGCTGACGGCGTCCTGGCTCCCGACGTTGGAGACGACATTCTCGCCGGAATCGCTCGTCTCGCCCTCACCGTGCGGCGGGACCCCGACCTGAGACGTCATCGGTACCTGGTGGACATCCTGTGCGAATCCCTCGGGGCGCGGCTTGGCGGGGACGGCCGATGATCCAGGTCGACGAACTCCGATTCCGTTACCCGGGCACCTCGGATGACGTTCTGGCCTCGTTGAGCTTCTCCATCGGCGCCGGATCCGTCTTCGGATTCCTCGGCCCGTCGGGAGCGGGCAAGAGCACCACCCAGCGGATCCTCACCGGTGTGCTCGACGGCTGGAGCGGATCGGTGTCGGTCGACGGCCGCCCGCTGGCCGAACTGGGCGCGGACTACCGGGCGCGCATCGGCGTGTCGTTCGAGTTTCCCAACGTCTATACACGTCTCACCGCTCGGGAGAACCTGGCCTTCTTCGCATCCCTGCACCGCGGCGAGACCCGCGATCCGCTCGAGCTGCTCGGACTGGTCGGACTGGCGGACGTGGCCGATCAGCGGGTTGGCACGTTCTCGAAAGGGATGAGGATGCGTCTCAACCTGGCGCGGGCGTTCCTCAACCGGCCTTCGCTGCTCTTCTTGGACGAACCCACGTCGGGACTCGACCCGTCCAGTGCCCGCTTCGTCAAGGACCTGGTCCGGTCGGCCGCCGCGGACGGTGCCGCCGTGTTCGTCACCACCCATGACATGGCGACTGCTACCGAGGTCTGTGACGTGGTCGGTTTCCTGCTCGACGGCCGTCTCGCCGGGATGGGGACGCCCCGGGACCTGATGGTTGCCCACGGTCGGCGCACCGTGCGGGTCGGGCATCGTGAGGACAGCGGTGCGCTCGCCGTCGAAGAATTCGGACTGGACCAGCTCGGCCGGCACGAGCGGTTTCTCGAACTCGTGACCGGCGGCCGCATCGAGACGATCCACACCACCGAGGCGACACTGGAAGACGTCTTCCTCGCCGTCACCGGCCGCCAGCTCACATGAGCGAAGTCGCCGCACTGGCGCGTCTGGACTGGGTACTTGCGTGGCGGCGGGGTGTCATCGGGGCGGCGGCGGCCGTGGTCCTCATCTACGTGACGCTGCTGCGCGTGATACCGGAGGCGGCCGCGTCGGTGGTGATGCCGTACCTGGTCTTCTCGGACCCCGCCGCGCTCGGCTTCTTCTTCGTCGGCGGCATCGTGCTCGCGGACCGTTCCGAAGGGACGTCCGCGGCCGTGTCCGTGACGCCGGCGAGCCCGCTCGCCGTTCTCGTCGGGCGGGTCGGAGCGCTGGCAGCGATCGGGGCAGTCGGCGGGGTGGCGGTGGCGGCGGGTTCAGGTCTCAGTCTGCGGTGGTTCACTTTCGTACCTGGCGTCGTGCTCACCGCTCTGCTCTACACGTCCTTCGGATACGCGGTGGCGCTGCGGGCGCGATCGGTGAACGACTACTTCGCGCGGGCGACCGTCTGGTCGATACCCCTGTTCGCCCCACTCGTCGCGGTTGGCTTCGGCATCGAAGAACGGATCTTGGCGTTGTGGCCGACGACCGCCGCACTCCTGCTGCTCGGTGGCGGTGCGTTCGGCCCGGTGGCGGCCGTGGCTTTGTCGGTATTGGCCGTGGGCGCCGCGGGTGTCGGCTGGTGGGCGTTGGCCGAGCTCACCGCCGCCCGCCGAGAGGGACGGACGTGACCGTCGCCGGACTCGTGCGCGCCGATCTCGCCAACCTGCGGCGGGATCCGATGCTTCTCGCCGCCGGGCTGGCCCCGCTTCTCCTCGCCGGTTTGTTGTTCTTCGGTTTCGACCCGCTGGTCGCGGCGACGGCAGATGTCGTCGAACTCGACAAGCACCGGCCGGTGTTCGTCGGCGGCGCCCTGCTGTTGACCCCGATGCTGATCGGATTCGTGGTTGGCTTCCTGCTGGTCGAGGAGCGGGAGGAGAAGATCCTCGACGCGGTGGCGGTCACCCCCCGAGGCGGCGACGGGTTCCTCATCCACCGGCTGGCTCTGCCGGGTGTGGTCGGCGCCCTCGCCGCGGGTGGGGTGGGAGTCGGCGCTGGTTCGTTGAGCTACTCGAGGCTGGCGGCGGTGGTCGTCTTGGCGGGAGCCACCGCGGTGCTCGTCACGATGGTGATGGCGGCCGTGGCCCGCGACCGGGTCCAGGCCCTGGCGGTCTCCAAACTCACGGGATTCTTGCTGGTGGCGGCGGTGGCGTTCCAGTTCGTCGACGGCTGGTGGCGGGTCCCGTTGGGACTGGTGCCGGCGACCTGGGTGGTGGAAACCGTGGTGGCGTCGAACGTGTGGCCGGCGGTCGGCGTCGGGCTCGTTGCCCATGCGGCCGGGATCGGGTTGCTCTGGCGCCGGGTCCACGCCCTCGTGGCGTGAGGTCCATTCGAACCCTGGGTTTGTTTGGATCGCGGCCGTCAGGGACGGAATGTGGCCTTGATGAGGTGATCATCCCGAGCGGCGAAGGCGCGGTAGAGCCCCGGACCGTCCTCCAACGGCATGTCCGGGTGGGTGATCACCGTCTCGGACGGCACCACGATCGACCCGTTGGCGACGCCTTCGAGAATCTGATCGACCACGCTGCGGACAGGTGCCCTTCCCGCCCTGATGGTGAGGTTCTTGTCGTAGGCCACGATCGGATCGATTGCGAAAGAGTCGGCAGTCTGGACGGCGATGATCGACACGGTCGCCCCGACCGCGGCGACCGCCGCGGCGAGACGCTGCGCCGACGGCGGGCCGGCCGCCTCGACGACAGCCGAAAACTCAGCTGCCGAGTCATCCGGGGACGCGGTCGACGCGCCGAGGAGTTCGCCGGCACGTCGCCTCGCCGCGACGGGGTCGAAGCCGACGATCTCGGTCGCCCCCCGGGCACGGGCCGCTGCCACCACGCACAAGCCGACCGCCCCCAGACCGATCACCGCCACGGGACCTCGGCTCCAGTCGGTGCGGTCGAACGCATGCCACGCAGTCGGAAAGTTGTCTGTGAGCAGCACCGCGGTGGCATCGTCGATGCCGTCGGGGACCTTGACGAGTGTCCCGTCGGCCAGCGGAACCCGGATGCGCTGGGCCTGGGCGCCATGCAGGGGCGGACTCGCACCGGTCGGGTCGCCCCAGCCGAACAGTCGGCTCAGCCGGCAGCGAGAGGAGATGCCATCCTGGCACCGGTCACAGGATCCGCAGGACACGGTGAATGCCACGATCACCCGGTCGCCCGGTTCGATCGTCGTCACCGCCGATCCGGTGCTCGCCACCACGCCCACCGCTTCGTGGCCGGGGATGACACCCGGAGCGCAAGCCTCCCTGCCGTCGTAGGGATGCAGATCCGAGCCGCAGACGCCGGCGAGCGTCACGTCGACGATGGCGTCAGTCGGCTCGGTGATCCCGGGATCGGCCAGGTCCTCGGCGAAGCGGATCTCGCCCGGCCCATCGAAGACGAGACCGCGCATCGGCATCAGTTCCAGTTGCCGTTGCCGCCGATCCGTTCGGCGCCGATGCGGGTGACGAATCCGTCGGGAGCGTTGGCCGGGACGAAGTCGACATCAGGTCCGAGATAGACCTGGGCGAGTTGTCGAAGGAGGTCGGCGCCACCGCCGGCGGTGACCCGCGCCCGGCCGGGGATGACGACGGAGGGCTCCATGCCGTGCGGACCGGGGTGGCCCGTCGCGATGGACAATGCCACCCGCGGGTCACGCCGGATGTTGGCGAGTTTGCGTTGGGTCTCTCGCAAGTGGCCCGAGACGATCTCGTTGTCCTCGAGGCCCACCCAGATTCCGGTCACCTGGGGGCTTCCATCCGGTTCGATGGTGACGAGATGGGCGAGACGGCCTTCCTCGATCAGTGCGCGAACCGCGGCGGGAATGATCATGGGCGTTCTCCTGGCTGGGGTCCGTGGTCGCACGCTAACCGCGGGCCAGAAAGGACGTATACGTCCTTTCTAACCCTGGGTACGGGGGGACTCGCCCCCGTCAACCCGTGGTGGAGGTCTCGGAGGTGCCGCGCTGCCAGGATTCGTGCAAGATCGCGTAGACCCCGCCACGCCCGACCAGCTCGGCGTGGGAGCCGTCTTCGACCAGGTGGCCCTCGTCGAAGACCAGGATGCGATCCGCCGCCTCGGCCGTCGACAGGCGGTGGGCGATCGTCACCACGGTTCGCCCGGCGGTCAGTGTGTTCAGCGCCCGGCTGATCCGCACTTCGGTAGCCGGGTCCACCGCCGACGTCGCCTCGTCCAACACCAACAGCTCGGGGTCGGCGATCGCCGCTCGCACCAACGTCACCAACTGGCGCTCACCCACCGACAGCGACCCGCCCCTCTCGCCCACCGGTGTGGCCAACCCCAACGCCAGCTCCGACAGCCAGTCGACCAGACCGAGCCGGCGGAAGGCAGCCACCAGCTCGTCGTCAGTCGCTTCGGGCCGCCCCATCCGCACGTTGTCGGCGATCGTCCCCCGGAACAACATGCCGTCCTGGGGCACCATGACGACCCGGTCCCGCAGCGACCGGAACCGCACCAGTTTCACATCGACCCCGCCCACCAGCACTTTGCCCTCCGACGGATCCATCAGCCGGGTCAGCAGCTTGGCGAAGGTCGTCTTGCCCGACCCGGTCTCACCGACGATCGCCACCCGGGTGTCCGGATCGATCGACGCCGTCACATCCAGCAGGGCCGCCGTCCCGGTGGCATCGGCCGCCACCTCACCCGAGCGCGGGTAGCGGAAGCTCACGCCGAAGAAGTCGATGCCGAGCGGCCGGTCGGGCAGATCGATACCGCCGTCGCCCGGGTCGGCCACGTCGGGCGGGATGTCCAGCACATCGAGCACCCGGCGCCATCCTGCAACCGCCGTCTGGGCCTCGTTCACCGCTTCGCCGAGCATCTGCACCGGCTGGACGAACAGCTGGATCAGGAACAGGAATGCCACCACCGTTCCGACGGTCACCGCTCCGTTCACAGCCATGATCACACCCACCACCAGCGTGGCGGCCAGCACGATCGCCGAGAGCATTTCGCCGGTACCGGAAAACGACGACGACAACACTCCGGCCTTCACCGCTGACGACCGGTGACCCTCGATGGCCGCGTCCAGCCGCTTGCGGGTGTGGGACTCGATGCCGTATGCCCGGATGACGGGTGCTCCCACCACCACCTCGGCCAGGGTTCCCAGCAGCTTCGCCACCTTGTCCCGCACGATCAGATAGGCCGAATCGAGCCGCGTCTGGAACCAGCGCATCGTGAAGATGATGAGAGGAAGGATCGCTGCGACCACCAGGCCCAGCTGCCACGAGTAGACGAACATCGCCACCAGCGCCAAAGTCGCCTGGAACGTGTTGATCATCAGCATCAGCCCGGCGAACTGCATGAAGCGGCTGATCTGATCCACGTCCGACGTCACCCTGGCCACCAGCGAACCCCGGTGCTCTGATGCCTGGTGGAGCATCGACAGGTCGTGGATATGGCGGAAAGCCTGGATGCGCAGGGTCGAAAGGGCAGTCTCGGACACGTCGGCCAGGCGGATGTGCATGATCGCGGTGCACCCGGCAGTGATCGCCACGGCCACCAGCGCCAACGTCGTCATCTGCAACACAAAGGTCATGTCCACCCCGCCTGCGGTGAGCCCCCGGTCCAGCACCTGCTGGATGGCCACCGGGACGATGATCCGCCCCGCCGTGGCCACCAGCCCGAGCAGCAGGGTCCCCGGCAGTCCGCGGCGCAGCACGGGGGACAGTTCGATGCCGCGCTTGATCGTCTCGAACGCGGTGCGCTGGTGGGTGGTCACGCCATGTCCTCGGTGTTGTAGGCGTCGATCAGCTCGGCGTAGGCGGGGAGTGCCGTGTAGAGCTCGGCATGGGTGCCGCGGCCGACGACCCTGCCCTCCTGGACGAAGAGCACCGTGTCGGCCAGGAGGATCGAAGAACGGCGGTAGGCAACGATGACGATGGTGGTGTTCAGCTCGGCGAGACCAGCGAGGATCGCTCCTTCCACCGCAGGGTCCACCGCCGAGGTGGCGTCGTCGAGCACCAGCAGCCGAGGACGGCGAATGATCGCCCGGGCGAGGGCGATGCGCTGGCGCTGGCCACCGGACAGCGACGCCCCCCGCTCGCCGACGACCGTCTCGAGACCTTCGGGGAGTTGTCGCACGAACCCGCTCGCCTGTGCCATGTCCAGCGCCTCCCACACCTGGGTGTCGGAAGCCCCCGTGTCGAGGGCGACGTTGGCCTCGACCGTGTCGTCGAAGAGGAACGCTTCTTGGAAGACGAGGGCGGTGGAGTCCGACAGGTCCGAGCGCGCCAACTCGCTCACACCCAGCCCATCGAGGCGGATCACACCCTCGTCGGGGTCGAAGAGACGCACCATGAGGTGGGCGATCGTCGTCTTTCCCGAACCGGTCGGACCGACGATTGCCACGGTCGTCCCCGGTTCGACACCCAGCGTCACCGATCGGACGCCTCGTCCGGTGCCGTCGATGACGACCGCTTCGAGGCGGTCGCCGAGGTCGGCGTGGGAGTCGTCCGGGTACACATAGTTGACGTCGGTGGCGTCTGCCCCCGCCCCTCCGCGTCGGACCAAGGACTCGGTCCCGTAGGTCAGCGTTTCGTCGGCGGCGAGCACGTTCTCGATCCGGTCCCATCCGACCACCGCCCGCGGCATCTCGGCGAGAAGCCAGGTGAAGACCCGAAGGGGCATTGCCACCAGACGGAACAGATAGGCGAACGTGACGAGGGTCCCAGGCGTCACCAGACCCTGATCCACCCGCCACGCCCCGACTGCCAGCACTGCCAGCACCCCGATGTTGGGAAGCGCCTCCATCAGCGGGTCGAAGACCGCTCGTAGCCGGCCCAACTCCACCATCGAATCCCGCAGGTCGTCCGAGCGCGCGCCGAACCGACCCACTTCCTGGTCCTCGCGGCCCAGTGTCTTCACCACGAGTGCGGCGTCGAAGGACTCGTGGGCGATCTCGGCCACTTCGGCCCGCAGCTTCTGGGCGCTGGCGGCCACGACCCGCATCCGGCGTTGGAAGAGGATGTTGTTGAGGATGATCGCCGGCAGCACCGCAAAGCCGACGATGGCCAGGAACACGTCGGTGAGCAAAAGCAGCACCGCGGTGATGACCAGCATCAGCATCACCCCGAAGGCCATCGGCAGGGGAGCGGCCAGGAACGACGCAGACTCCACGTCGGAGTTGACGTTCGAGAGGAGTTGGCCGGTGGGATGGCGGCGATGCCATTCGATCGGGAGACGCAGGTACTTGTCGGTCACGTCGTGGCGATCCCGGGCCTGGAGCCCGTACTGAGCGGCGTACGCGCCGAGACGCCGGACGGTGATGCCCACTCCGCGCATGAGCGACACGGCGAGTATCGCCCCGGCTGCAGTCGCCAGGGCGGCGGTGGTCACGTCTCCCGCTTCGACGGCCGGAATGAGCACGTCGTCGGTCACCCATCCGAGGACGTATGACGAGCCCACCGTGGCGACGGCAAAGAGCGTGGTGCCGACGCCACCCCAGGCGAACTCGCGCGGGGCGCGGCGCAGCATTCGAGCGATGAGTGCAATCCCCCGACCCAGCACCTCGCGGTCTGCCTGGCGAGCGCGTTCGATCGTTTCGGAGTCTGCCACGGACAGGCCAGCGTACGCCCGCCTCCGGTTTGGGAGAAGTTCGGAAGCGAAGCTGGCATCGGAGTTGGTGGCGTCGACAAACCCGCCGCGAGCCGTGACGCCTTCGGTCAGATGATGAGCGGGGCCAAACCACCCACTACTACCGGGTGACGATCATGCGCGGCCGCGGTTCAGACCCCCACGTCGCGACGATCGAACGCGACGGCCGCCGCCGCGATCGCCACCACCGAGGCGCCCGCCAGCACCAGCGTCAACACCGGGTCGAGTCCGTCCCGCAGGACGCTGGTTCCGTTGGCCCAGTAGAAGGGCGAGATGTTCTGCATCCAGGCCAACGCATCGACTTGCGGTGCCAGACCGTTGGCCAGGAACGCAGCCACCGCCAACCCGGCTGTGCCGCCCACTGCGACGGCTTTGCGGCCGGTGATGGCGCCGAGCAGGATCGCCACGGCCCCGAAGAACAAGCCGAACAGCGCCAGGTTGAACGATGCGGCGGCCAGGTGGCTGTTGGGGATATCGAGATCGATCGGTCCCTTGATGGCGAGGATCGCCACGAGTACGACGGCACCTGCCCCGAGCGCCACGAGCGCCAGGGCTGCGGTCTTCTGCAGGACGACGCGAAGCCGGCTGACAGGTTGGGCGATCAGCAACTCGAGGCTGCCGTCCTCTTCGCTGCCGGCGATGGCGCGCGCCCCCAGGCCGATCGCCATCACGATCGCCAACACCGGTCCGAGGATCCCGAAGACCGTCGAGCCCAAGTAGCCGTGAGGCGAGGAGATCTCGTCCCACCCAAAGGCGTCGGCCAGACCGGGTGGCATGCTTTCGATGAGTTCGGCGTATTCGGGGGTGGCGGCGAACGGGTAGAACCCGCCGTAGACCACCGAGACGAGGGCGAATCCGATCGCCCATCCGATGAGAGTCCGACGCTGATCCCACAGCGTCTTGGTCCAGACGTCACGCAACATGGTCGTTGTCTCCGGTGTAGTAGTGGAAGAACAGTTCTTCGAGTTGGGGCTCCTCGGAGATCAGGTCGATGACCCGATGACGTCCGAGGACCTTGACCAATTCGTCGGCTTCCCCGACGAGCCGGCAACGCAGCACCGGGCCGTCGGTGGTCACGTCGGTCAGGTTGGCGATCGACTCGAACTCGGCGGCGGCGACGGGATGGTCGAAGACGACCCGTACCTGGCGCAGAGCCCGGGAGCGGAGTTCGTCGACCTCGTCGATTGCGATGAGCGTGCCCTTGCGGATGATCCCGGCGCGGTCGGCGGAGGTCTGGACCTCGCTCAGGACGTGCGAGGACATGAACACGGTCTGGCCGGCGTCGCGGGCTTCGGCCACCATCGCCAGGAACTCCCGTGCCACCACCGGGTCGAGCCCGCTGGTCGGTTCGTCGAGGATCAGCAGTTCCGGGGCGTGCATGAAGGCCTGGGTGAGGCCCACCTTCTGCCGGTTCCCTTTGGACAGGCTGCCGATGCGATTGTCGAGGTCGAGTTCGAGTCGCTCGGCGATCGTCTCGTACGCGCTGGCTGGCCGGCCGCCCCGCAGGTTGGCCAGGTAGGTGAGGAACTGCCTGGGCGTCTGGCGTCCGTCGACGACGAAGTCGCCGGGCAGATACCCGACGCGCTTGCGGAGTTCGATTCCGTCGGCTCGGGGATCGAGGCCGAGCACCGTTGCCGTTCCCGCCGTCGGGCGGAGGACGTCGAGCAGCAGGCGGATGGTGGTGGTCTTGCCCGCCCCGTTGGGGCCGAGAAAGCCGAACACTTCACCTGCCTGGACGTCGAGATCGAGGCCGTCGAGTGCCACGGTCTGGCCGTAGTGCTTCGTCAGGCCTCTCGTCTGGATGGCTTCAACCATCCTTGGTTTCCTTTCTGGTGTTTTCGATCGCCATGTCGAGTGCCGCGAGCATCTCGTCGGCCTTGCCGGGCGGGAACATCGCCCCCGAGAAGAGTTCGAGACTGGCGCGGGAGATCCGCATGATCCCTTCGGGGCTGAGCGGATCGACACCGAGTTGGCGGCCGACGTGATCCATCATCACGACCGAGCCCATTTGCATGGCCAACTGAACGGCCACTCGTCCCTCAGGGTCGACACTCGGTGCGAGGGCTCCGTGGTCGACCGCCATTTGGAGGAGTTCGGCCGAGTTGGCGACGAGGTCGTCGAAGAGGTCGGCGGCGGCCTGGCTGCCCGAGGTCAGTGCCCAGGCCATGTACCGCATCAATGGGCCGGCCATCTCGAATCCGGCCTGCATCATCGACGAGTCGGCCAGGCGGTCGTTCTCGATCGCCTCGCCCTTGACCGTCCGGATTCGCTCCATCACATGGGTGTCGCATGCCTTGCGCAGCCCGTCCTTGGATCCGAAGTGGTGCAGAACGAGGGCGGGGGAGACGCCTGCCGCCTCGGCGATGGCGCGCACGGTGGTGGCTTCGAACCCGTCTCTGGGGAAGAGTTCGAGGGCCACATCCCGGATCCGCGCGGCGGCGGTGACATCGTCTATTGAACGCACGTTCAGCATACTAAACGCACGTTCAGTCGATCGTCAAGAACTTTATGTCGCGGGATGGGCTGTATACGAGTCCCGGAAAGCGATCCAATCGGCGACAGGTGACAAGTCGTAGTTGGGACCGTTGAAGCCGAACGTGAACTGGGTGACGCCGGCCGCCAGATAGGCTTCCACGCCTTCGATCCGCTTCGGGTTGACCCCGACGGAGCGCTCGATCGCAGTCGGGTCTGTGCCCTCCACCATGCACCACTCGTCGAGGATTCGGTTCTTCCGTGCCATGGTCTCGGGGTTGCCGTAGCCGTGCCAGATGTCGGCGTGGCGGGCGGTGTAGCGAAGCGTCCGCTTCTCACCGCCACCGCCGATCAGGATCGGGATGTCCCGCAACGGTGGAGGATTCAGGGCCGCCAACCGGGACTCGATGCGCACCAACGCATCCCGCAGATCCGACATGCGGTCGCCCACCGTCCCGAACGCGAATCCGTACTCGTCATAGTCCCGTCTGAACCACCCCGCCCCGATGCCGAGTATCAGCCGTCCGTCGGATATGTGATCGATCGTGCGAGCCATGTCGGCCAGCAGTTCCGGATTCCGGTAGGAATTGCACGCGACGAGGGCGCCGATTTCGACGCGTTCGGTCACTTCGGCGAACGAAGCCAGCATCGTCCAGCATTCGAAGTGTTTGCCGTTGGGATCACCGGACAGGGGAAAGAAGTGATCCCAGTTGTAGACGATGTCCACGCCCATCTCCTCGGCTCGGACGGCCGCTCGACGGATGGCTGCGTAGTCGGCGTGCTCGGGCTGGAGCTGGACAGCGATGCGGATGGTCGACACGGCGGGCTCCCCGGTTGCGGTCGAGACCGACGCTACCGACGCCAGACCGTCAGGTACCCAGCAAGGTGTCTGCGATCAGCTCGTCGACGACGGCTCGCAACGCCTCATCGTTGGACAGTCCGGACGCCAAGGCCCCCTCGTAGGCATCCACCTGACGGCGAGCCGACGTTCCCTCCGCGGCGATGACCCTGGCATGTTCGACCTCGTCGATGCAGCCGAGTTCTTCGGCATCGGGTCGAACCAGCTCGATGAGTTCGTCCACAAGATCGACGAAGGGAACCAGCCGACCGATTCCGAAATCCATCAGCTCGCCTCGTGCTCCGTAGCGCTGGGCGCGCCAGATGTTCTCGGCCACCAGCAAGTTGGCGTAGCGCCGCCATTTCTGGTTGGTGGTGCGCAGCCGGTAGAGCATGTGGAGCAGCGACTGATAGAGCGCGGCGATCGCGGCCGCATCCTGCCAGCGTGTGCAGATGTCGGTGACCCGCAGTTCGAGAGTCGGATACCGGATCGACGGCCGTATGTCCCACCACATCTTCGAACCGTCCTCGATCAACCCGGCGTCGACCAGCACCTGAACGTGCCGCTGGTATTCGGCCCAACTCTCGAACTCCTCGGGGAGCCCGGTTCGCGGCATCGTCCTGAACACGTTCATCCGGTAGCTCCTCAGGCCGGTGTTGTGACCGCCCCAGAACGGCGACGAAGTGGACAGCGCCAGGAGGTGGGGGAGAAAATAGGTGACCTGGTTCATGAGGTCGATGCGCAACTCCGGGTCCTCGATGCCGGCGTGTATGTGCATCCCGCAGATGACCATGCGTTGACCGACCACCGCCAGGTCTTCGGCCAGCATCTCATAGCGGTCGCCTTCGCTCTGGACCTGTTCCCACCACAAGGCGAATGGGTGCGTCGATGCCGCGATGATCGCCGCCCCGTGCTCGCTGCTCACCTCTGCGAGGGTGCGACGCAGGTCCCGGAGATCGTTGGCGACGTCGGCCACGCGGTGGTGGGGACGGGTGCCGACTTCGATCTGAGCTCGCAGGAGCTCGCGGCTGACCCGGCCCTCGATGCGGTCATAGGCCCCGGCCCACAGTTCGTGGGGAGGGTCGGCGAGAAGATTGCGAGTCTCCACGTCGACGAGCAGATACTCCTCCTCGATTCCGATCGTGAGCTGCGGAGCGGGCGCCATCTGGCGGCGAGGCTAACGGCGGGGAAGGGTCACACGACGGATGCGGCCGCGGTTCTTCTCGCCGCCTCGGCTGTGTCTCGAAAGTCGCATCGGGCCAGGTGATCGTTGACGAGGCCCATCGCCTGCATGAAGGCATAGACAGTGGTCGGTCCGACAAACGTCCAGCCGCGCTTCTTCAGGTCCCGGGCCAGCAACTGGGACGTTTCGGTGGTGGGGGCGATCTCCGTGGGCGGCGGAGATTCGAAGTCGGCAAAGGGCCAGAAGAAGGCGGCGAGCGAACCTGTCTCGTCGATCAGCTCGAGCGCGCGGGCGGCGTTGTTGATCGTCGAACGGATCTTGCCCTGGTGACGCACGATCCCGGCATCGGCCAGGAGCCGTTCGACGTCGGGCTCGCCGAATTCGGCCACGGTGGCGGCATCGAAATCGGCGAACGCCAGACGGAAGGACGGCCGCTTGCGGAGGATCGTCAGCCATGAAAGGCCAGACTGGAAACCCTCCAGGCAGAGCTTTTCGAAAAGGCGCCGATCCTCGGTGACGCCGAAACCCCACTCGGTGTCGTGATAGGAGCGGTAGATCTCGGGTTCGGCCCCCCACCAGCAGCGGGTGACACCGTCCTCGCCGGTGACGACATCCATCATCGGAGGCTACGCGTCAGAGCGGTGGCCGCGGCGGCGATGACGATCACGACGACGAACGGAGCCTTCAGGCGGAGGGCGACGCCGGCGGCGATGAGCCCCACGATGCGGGCGTCGAAGGTGAGCTCGGCATTCGTGACGGCGGTGGAACTCACGATCAGGGCAGCCAGGAGCGCAGCCGGAGCGAGATCGGCCAGCCGGGAGATCCACACGGGAAGTGCGCGTCCGCCAATCAAGACCGGCCCGGCCGCCTTGAGAGCGTAGGTACCAAGGCCCAGCAGGACCAGGACGACGGTGGCGTCCGTCATCGTCGCGCTCCCAGGAGGACGGCTCCGATGGCGGCCACCACGTTGACACCCGGTGGCGTGAACGGCGTGAGCGCGAATGCGATCACAGCGCCAGTGAGAGCGACCCGTCTATGCGAAGGCTCGGACATGCGCGGCCACAGCAGTCCGAGAAACGCCGCCGGGATCGTGGCGTCGAGACCCCATCGCAGGATCACATCCCCACCGGTCGAGAAGAGCACCGCCCCAAGGATCGTCGAGCCGTTCCAGAGGGCGAAGACGGCCAATCCCGCGGCGAGGAACCCCCACCGACGGGCCGCCGACTCCGCTTCGGTCGTGGCCACGGCAGTCGATTCGTCGATCACGAGTTGGGACACCAACGCGCGCCACCACAGGGGGCCGCGGAGGTCGGGGGCGAGGAGGATCCCGAACGCCAGTGACCGCAGGTTGAGCAACAGACCTGCCGAGACAGCCGCGGCGATGGCGCCGCCAGTGCCGAGGATCGCCACCGCCGCGAATTGCGCCGACCCGGTGAACACGAACGCAGAGAAGGCGATCGTCTCGAACAGCGACAGCCCCGAGGCGCGTCCGATCGCTCCGAACGTCAGACCGAACGGAGTGGCGGCGAGCGCGATCGAGAGTGACCGGAGAAGAATGCGACGGCGGACAGGGGGAGGAACGGGGCTCATGACGGCGCGGGCAGCGTATCGGCTCTGTCTGCCCGCCCGACCGGTGATCGACCCTTCCACGAAACGGATCAGAAACTCGCCCCGGTGTGAGTAGAGGTTGCGCCGGGGGAGGCGTAGCTTTGGTTCTCAGTGGCACTCGACCAACGCGATCCGGACACCGTCACCCCCGTCAACCGACCCGGGTGGCCGCTCGGCGTGGCCGGTGCGGCGGCGGGCGGTGTGGCACTCGCTGTCTCCGAATTGGCCGCAGGGATCGCCGCGGGGCTGCCGTCCCTCATCTCCGGAGTCGCCACCTTCGTCATCGACAACGTCCCGCCGCCCGTCAAGGACTTCGCCATCGAACTCTTCGGGACGGCGGACAAGGTCGCCCTCGCGGTGGGAATCGTCGTCACGACACTCGGCCTCGGCTACGTCGCCGGACTCCTGTTCAGACGGTCGTCGACTGTCGTCCCGGCGGTCTTCGCCGGCTTCGGGCTGCTCGGCGCGCTCGCCGCCGCCCGGACACCTCAGGCTGATCTCTACCCGGCGTTCCTCAACGGGGCCCTCGCCGCCGCCGCCGGGATCTTCACCTTCGCCCTCGTGGTCTCACCTGTTTCGCGTGCCGCTCGTCAAGGCACCGACCTGGACCGTCGTGTTTTCCTGGGCCGGGCGGGTGCGGTGGTCGCGCTCGCCGTCATCGGCGCGGGAGCCGGACGGGCACTGTTCGAAAGAACCCGGCGGCTGATTGCCGGCCGGGATGAAGTAGTGCTCCCGATCGCCGGCGACATCGCACCGCCGGTCCCGGCCGGAGCGATGCTCGACGTGCCGGGGATCTCCCAGATCATCACGCCCAACGCCGAGTTCTACCGCATCGACACCGCTCCGATCTCACCTCCCACAGTCGACCTCGCCACATGGACGATGAGCATCACCGGCATGGTCGATCGCCCGATCACACTCGACTTCACCGACCTGTCGGACATGGCCATGGTCGAGCGCGTCATCACGATTGCCTGTGTGTCCAACCAGGTGGGCGGGGACCTCATCGGAACCGCCAAGTGGCTCGGTACCCCGCTGGGTGACCTCCTGCGGCGGGCCGGAGTCCGACCAGAAGCCACGCAAGTGGTGGGCCGGTCCGTCGACGGGTTCACCGTTGGCTTTCCCACCGCCGCCGTCTTCGACGGTTGGGATGCGCTGCTGGCGATCGGCATGAACGACGAACCCTTGCCGTTCGAGCACGGTTTTCCCGCTCGGCTGATCGTCGCCGGTCTCTACGGGTATGTGTCTGCCACCAAGTGGCTGTCCGAGATCGAGCTGACCACGTGGGATGCATTCGATGCCTACTGGGTGCCGCGCGGCTGGTCCAAGGAAGGGCCGATCAAGACCCAATCGCGAATCGACACTCCGCGGCGGAGCGCCCGGCTCGCGCCAGGCCCGGTGGGGATCGGTGGGGTGGCGTGGGCGCAGACGCGGGGGATCGAGCGCGTCGAGGTGCGAATCGACGGCGGGGAGTGGCGGGATGCCGAGCTGGGCGAGGCGATCGGCGACGACGTGTGGCGGCAGTGGAGCGTCGTCTGGGATGCCACCCCGGGAACGCATCAGGCTCAGTGCCGTGCCACCGACGGCCACGGCGAAACCCAGACCGAGCAGATCACCTCTGTCGCCCCCAACGGCGCCACGGGCTTCCACACCGTCACCTACCTGGTGGACGAAGCCTGACCCCGCCGCTTTCCGCGGGCTAGAAAGGACGTATACGTCCTTTCTAACCCTGGGTTTGATCGGACGTATACGTCCGATCTGGCCCGCGGAAGGGTCAGGTGTCTGGGCCTTCGGTGCGGGCGTCGGCGGCGGAGAAGGCCCAGGCGAGACCGTCGCCCGGGTCACCGACCGCCATCTGCAGCGACCATCCGGTGGCCGCCCCGTCGTTCCACAACCACCAATCCAAGGACCCGCCGGCCTCGCGCAACTCCTCGGGATCCACCGGCCAGTCCAAGCCGGCCAGCGCGGCGACGGCCGACCAGGCGAGGAAGCGCCCGGCGGCCATGCCCCGCCGGCGGCCGTGGGCGCCTCCGGACGCGGCCGTCCAAGCCATCCACTCCAACGCGACCTCGAGCGGGACCCGGGCCCCGGTTGCCGCAGGGACTCCGAGGGCGGCGATCGCCGCGGCGGCGTCGCCCTCGACCATCGCCAGATCAGTCACGCCGTTCGACATCGTCGTCCACGGGGTGACGAGCGCAAAGAGCGCCTCCTCGGTCAAGTCGTCCTCGATGCGAACGGGGTCGACAGCCAGGTCGATCGGCGTTCCCTCCACGGGTTCGGGGGCCGGGAAGTCTGCGCGGTCCGAGTGATACTCGGGAAGCGTGTACCGGGGCTCCCAGCCGGTCACGAGCGGGATGTCGAAAACCCCTTGCTCGATCTCGCCTCCGATGGGTTCTCCCCGCAGCGCCCGCTCGTGGGCGATCACCGTGCGGTCGGTCCGACTGGTCAGGAACGGATCCATCTCGGCAAACGACTTCGACTGGGCGATCACCTCGCTCAGCGGCCCCAGCGTGAAACGTGCGGGGCCTTCCAGCACGACAGGGACGGCCACCGACGCGGGAGCCTCCAGCGCCAGTCGATACCGGATGTTCTCGTCGACGCCCCACAACTGGCGGCCGCGCTCCAGCGCGGCGGCGAGGTGGGTGCGGAGCAGTGTCAGTTCGTCCCACGCCCGACGACCCGCCATGCCGTCCACCGCCCGGACCAGCGTGTCGGTGTCCGCCAGTTCGATGGCGACGAGCGTTTTCTCGTCGAGCGTCATTCGTCGCCCGTCGCCACCGGCGCCCCCTGTTGACGGGACCAGTCGCTCCACGAACCCTCGTAGAGGAGGGCGTCGTCGCGGCCGGCGATGTGCATCGCCAGGATGTTGTGACAGGCGCTCACGCCGGAGCCGCAGTAGACGATCGGGGCGGATCCGACGCCCTTGAACCGACGGGCGAGGGTCGGGGCGTCGAGAAACGTGCCGTCGGCGCGCAGATTGCCGTCATACGGCAGGTTGACGGCGCCAGGGATGTGACCCGCCACTTGATCGATGGGTTCGTGGTCGCCCCGGTACCGCTCCGGCGCCCTGGCGTCGATCAGCCGCGCCTCGGAACCCGTGACAACGGACCGATCGACGACACCGCGCCACTCGCGCACGGTGGGAAAACTTCCAGGGATGGTGCGGGGGATCGCGCGGGTGACAGGGCGTCCCTCTTCCGCCCACTTCGGGAAGCCGCCGTCGAGCACGCTGACATCGACATGTCCCATCGAACGCAGCATCCACCACAGCCGCGAGGCCCACGCCCCACCCGTGTCGTCGTACGCGACAACGCTGTCCCCTGTGTTCACTCCGAATCGGCGCACAGCGGCAGAGAACTCCTCGGGGCGGGGGAGGGGGTGCCGGCCCGGTCCCGAGCGCCCGGTGAGGTCCGCTTCGAGGGCGACGAACACGGCGTCGGGAAGGTGGCCCCTGTCATAGCGGCGCCGCCCCTCGGCGGGATCGGCGAGGTCTGCCCGGACGTCGAAGACCCGCAGACCGCGCGTCCCCACCCTGGCGGCGAGTTCGCTTGTCGAGATCAGGGGCATCTGTGGCGAATGTACCGCCCCCGCAGTGAACGGTCAGTTGCGGAAGAAGCGGTCGAAGAGGTTGAGAAGCACCGTGGCGGCGATGGAGACGATGATCATCGACGTGATCGGAAAGAACACCGAGACGTTCTCTCCGTCCGAGCGGATGTCTCCTGGAAGCTTTCCGAACCACGAGAACCATCCCAGCCGCACCATCACACCGATCACCGCGAGAGCGATCCCGCCGTAGATGAGGAGGTTGCCGACCCTCATCCGTCCTCGGGCTGACTCGGAGCCTGGTCCCGGGCGCGGCGGAGCTCGTCGCCGAGTTGTGAGAACGTCTGGCCGAGGGCGGTGACGAACGACGCCGCCGCGTCCTTCACCTGTTCGCGGACTGCGGGGTCCTTCATCGCCGAGCCCACCGAGTCCGCCACTGCCCGTGCGGCGTCCCCCAGAGTCTCGAGGGCAAGACGCACCTGGTCTTCGCTGGGTCCGTCCTCACCCGACATCTCCTTGTACCGATCCTTGAGCTTGTCGCCGATGGAAGACCAGCGCTGGCTGGCCTCGGTCCACGGGTCGGCGGGTGGCCCGGTCGGGTCCTGTTCGTTCTCGGTCACAAGGCGATGGTACCGATGATGCGGATTTCGGCCCACGTGGTCCCCGCTCGCAACGACCAGCGCGCAACCATCGCAGTGGGCGTGCCAAGCGTCTCTCGATCGGCGAGAATGGCCGGCGGATGCTGCATCTTCTCGACGGGACCTACGAACTCTTCCGCTCCTACTACGGGCCACCCCCGCGAACCGCGCCGGACGGTCGGGAGGTGGGGGCGGTCCGGGGAATCATCGACTCGACGCTGGCTCTCCTGATCGACGGGGGCGTGACCCATCTCGGAGTTGCGACCGACACGGTCATCGAGTCGTTCCGCAACGACCTCTACGCCGGATACAAGACCGGGGAGGGTATCGAACCAGATCTCTGGGCTCAGTTCCCGCTCGCCGAACGTGCGCTCCGGGCGCTCGGCGTGACGGTGTGGGGGATGATCGAGTTCGAAGCCGACGACGCCCTCGCCACTGCGGCGCAGCGCTGGAAGAACGATGTCGAACAGGTGGTGATCCTGAGTCCTGACAAGGATCTGATGCAGTGTGTCGACGGCAGTCAGGTGGTCACGTTCAATCGGCGGGAGGCGAAGCGGTACACCGAGGAGGACGTGCGGGAGAAGTTCGGCATCTACCCGCATTCCATTCCCGACTATCTGGCATTGGTCGGTGACACCGCCGACGGCGTGCCGGGGCTACCGGGTTGGGGTGCCAAGTCGACGTCGGTGGTGCTCTACGAGTACGACCATCTCGAGTCGATTCCTGATGACCCGTCCCAGTGGACGGTGACCGTGCGGGGGGCGGCGAAGTTGGCGGCGACGCTGGCCGCGCGCCGGGACGAAGCCAGACTGTTTCGAACGCTGACGACCCTGCGTACCGACGTGGCGCTGCCCCAGGAACTCGACGACCTGCGCTGGCGGGGTGTCCCCATGGACGAGTTCGAGCCGCTCTGTCGGGAACTCGGCTTCGAGTCGCTCCTGGAACGGGATCTGCCCGTCGCCTGACAGAGTCCCGGACCCTCGGTCAGAATTCGGTGCGGTACCAGTAGCGGTACACCTCGGTGAAGCCGAGCGAGTCGTACATGGCAATCGCCGGATGGTTCGTCGCCACCACCTGCAGGTACGAGTGCTCCGCACCTCTCTCCGCCGCCCACGCCAGCATCGTCTCCGTCATGCGCCGGCCGTGGCCGCTGCGGCGCAGGGCAGGGTCGGTGATGATGTCGAACAGACCCACCCAGGGCCCGTCCAGCACCGCCACGCCGATGGCGGCAGGGCTCATGAACGCTCCCATGTCGAGGGCGAGGGATCCGAGGGACTCGCCGATCTCGGCGGTACGCAGCTCGCCGTGGCAGCCCCAGGCGGCATAACGGTCGAGCCAGGTGGGCCCCGTTCCTGCCGCGACGGCCACGGTTCCGTCGGTCCGCCCGCCGACCGGCCCCGTCATCATGATGACCTCCGGTCCGCGGTCGTACCCCCGGGTTTCGAGGCGGCCATCGAGATGGGCGTCGAGACGTGTCAACCGGAACTTGGGGTCCCGCCCCCGGGTCACGTAACGGCTCTCCACCGCCTCGATCCGCTCGAACATCGACCGCCGCGGGCTCTCCCCGAAGGTGACACACGAGTTGAGGCGGCTGACTTCGCCCCGCCCCACCAGCAGCAGCCACCGGCCGATTCGAACCGTTTCGACGGCTGGCATGGCGCGCACAGACCTCTGTTCGAGGTCGAGGATCAGCTCGCGGTCCATGCCAGCGCCGCCTGGGCCGCCAAATGTCCGCACATGCCGTGCGTGCCCGCCCCGGGCGGGGTGGACGAAGAGCACAAGAAGACTCCCGGGAGCGGGGTGGAGTATGGGTTCCACTGGGGAAATGGCCGGAACACGAGCTGGCGGAACGTGTGGGCGCCGCCGGAGATGTCCCCACCCTGATAATTCGGGTTGTGGGCTTCGAGGGCCGCCGGGTTGGTGACGTGCACCTGCTGGATCGTGTCACGAAAGCCGGGGGCGTGCTCTTCGATGCGTTCGATGATGTACTGGCGAAGGTCACGCCGCGACCCGTTCGGTACGTGGGCGTACGCCCAGACCGTGTGCTGGCCGGCCGGCGCACGGGTCGGGTCGAAACCGGTTGCCTGTACCACGAGGATGAATGGCCGGTCGGGCTCGAGCCCGTTGAACGAGTCGTCTTCGGCACGCCTGATCGCCTCGAGCGTGCCGTCGAGGTGCACCGTGCCCGCCCTGGCCAGCTTGGGATCGAGCCATGGAATCGGCCCGCTCGTCACCGCATCGAACTTGAACGCTCCGGGGCCTCGAACGAAGCTGGTGGCGCGGCGCAGGTATCCCGCCGGAAGGTCCGGGGCCATCCGGGCGAACTGGTTGGGGGTCACATCGAGAAGCGTGAGATCGCGCGGTCCCAACTCGTCCAGGTTCCCCACCTCCGTGTCGGTCTGGAACTCCACGCCGCGGCTGCGGGCATAGGAGGCGAGCGCCTCGGCCAACGAGGCGCTTCCGCCACGGGCGACTGGCCAGCCGGCCAGGTGGGCGGTGGCCATGAGGAGCCAGCCGAAGGAAGCCGTGAATGGACGGGTGAGGGGGAGGAAGGCGTGGGCGGCGCAGCCGGCGAACAGCGCCTGGGCCGACTCCGTCTCGAAACGTCTCGCCGCCAGGACGGCGGGAGCCATCGCTCTGAGACCGAAGCGGGCGAAAGGGATCGGGTGACGCGGGATGCGGGGGATGGGTCCGAGGATCGCCTCTCGGAGCCTTGGCCAATCCCGCACCAGGGGGCCCATCACCGCCCGGTAGGCCGGCCCGTCTTGTCCCAGTTCGTCGACCGCTTCGTCGAGGTCACGGGCCAGTGCCACCGCCACCCCGGGGGAGAGCGCGTGGACGAGGGGGATCTCGGCATGACTCCAGGCCAGACCATGTTCGGCGAGCGGCAGTGTCTCGAAGTACGGCGAGAGCACCGCCATCGGATGAGCGGTCGAGCACATGTCGTGACGGACGCCGGGAACAGTGAGCTCCATGGTTCGGGCGCCCCCGCCGATCTCCTCGGCCCGTTCGATCACCAGCACCGAGCGCCCGGCATCAGCCAGGGTTATGGCTGCGGCCAGACCGTTGGGTCCCGATCCGACAACGACCGCGTCGTGGCGTTCCATCGGCGCCATTGTGGCCCACCGATCGCCGCCGGCCGGGTTCGGCGAGATCCATCTGGTTCGAAGAATCTCGAACGGTGCGACCAACTTGTTGACACCGATGTGGATCCGGGTCATAATGCAGACAGATCTCGAAGCGTTCGATAAACATCGAACGCACGACCGACACGCAGAGGAACATCAAGTGACCCCCCCGGAACCGAAGGACTTCCAGCTCCGGCTCGACGGAAGCGACCGACCGTCTCGTTTCGAAGTCGTCGCCCGTTCCGAATCGGTCTTCGATGTCATGCTCGCTCTGTGGTCCGCCTTCGGCGGTGACGACAGGGCCAAGGATCACGAGGTCGGCAAGAAGTTCTTCGAGAACTTCCGAAAGGCGATACCTGCGGACACGATCGCCGAGATGGAGGCCACCGGACTCGACCAGGGATCCATGTGGGCGACTCTCCTCACCTACGTGGCTGCCCGGGCCCCGATCGGTGACGACGAGAGCCTCCTCGCCTGGCTTTCCTCGACAGAGGATGACATCGCCGCCGAACTTCTCATCGAACTCGCCTGGTCCGCCGATCCCGACACGATCGAGACAGCCATTGCCACCCGTGATCCCGAGGCGCTGGCAGCAGTACTGCCGTCGGTCAAGGCCCATGCCCAGGCGTGCGTGAGTGCTGCGATGCTGGTCCCCGTCGCAGACATGGGGCCCGCCGTCGCCAGGGTGCTTGGCTCTGTCATGGCGAGCGCCTATGGCCCGCATCTCGAAACCTGGGGTCGGGCGATCGTCGCCTCGGCCGAAAGCGCCCGCATGCTGTCGGCCAGCCTCGACCCGCATGCTCTGATCGAGCGGATCACCAACGGCATCTCCTATGAGATTCCCCTCGGAACCCGCCAGCTCGTGTTGGTACCAACCATCACGCTCCGGCCGTGGACCCTCCTCACGGACTTCGGCGACTCCATCGTCGTTGCGTTCGCGGTAGCCGACGAACACCTCGACCAGGATCCCGATGCGGCACCCGGCTGGCTCGTTCGCTTTCACAAGGCTCTGGGTGACGACAAGCGCCTGCGGATCCTCCGGGAGGTCGCCGACGGAGGCTCGACGCTCGGTGAGCTCACCGAAGTGCTCGGACTTGCCAAGTCCACGGTGTTCCACCACATGGGGATCCTCCGATCCGCCGGTCTCATCCGGGTGGTGTTCGGAAAGAACGACGACGGTGTCAACAGCTACCAGCTACGCCACGCGGCGTTCACGGATGCCGAAACCCAACTTCAGAAGTATCTCGAAGTGACCATCACCGAAGAAGGAGCACGCCCATGAACCAGTACTACGAGGGATATGTGCGGGCGCGACGCGTGCTCGACGCCCAACGGATCGATCACGGCCAGGTCGACGAGGTCGTAATCCGCCAGCCGGTTCGATATCGGGTCGGAACCTCACTGGTCTCGCTCGGCCATCACCTGATGGGGGTCACCAGCCCCGAAGGTGATGCCGACGTGCGACCTGCTGCCTGAGAACAGCAGTGCCGACGGTCGGCGGGGAACGTCCAATTGGTCCTCCTCAGATCCCGTTCCCCCCGAACACGTCAAGAGCCCCCCACCAGCCAGGTCGGGGGCTCTTCGCATTTTCGGGTCAATCGTCGTGGAGGGGATCTTCCATCACGACATCGAAACGCTCGGCGCAGTCAGCGCACCGATAGGCGAACGCCGTCCCGGGTTCGGGATCGGGATCACCTTCTGGGGGCAGGAACGAGATGAGCCAGGCCTCGCCTAGACAGTCGATGCACGTGATCTTCTCGGGTGGTCTCACGGCAACCTCGCCTTCTCGCGGACCCCAGGATCATCGCGACCGGGTTCGGTCTGCGCCACTGTGCGTCGTCCTCCCCACCGGAACACCGAGACACCGATCACCCCGGCCACCAACGACCCGGTGAAGATTCCCACCTTGGCCTGGTCGGTCAGGATCGGATCGGAATAGGCGAGTGCGGTGATGAACAACGCCACGGTGAAGCCGATTCCGGCGGTGGCGGCGACACCCAGCATGTGACGCCAGTCGACTCCGACCGGAAGACGGCTGATCCGGAGGCGTACCGCCAGCCAGCTGAACGTCATGATTCCGAGAATCTTTCCGAAGACCAATCCGAAGCCGACTCCAAACGCCACGTTCGAAAAGAGTCGATCGGTGATGGCTCCCTCGAATCGAACGCCGGCGTTGGCCAGCGCGAAGAGGGGTACGACCAAGAAGGACACCCACGGCGCCAACGCATGCTCCCACCGGTTGAGCGGGGCGACCGCCTCTCGGGAGACCTGGGCCATGAGCAGTGCCTCGTGGTCGGCCCGTTCGCGGTCGGAGTGGGACTCGGCCGCCCCGGGGAAACGGTCGAGAATCCGCCGTGCTCGGGCATCGAACTCCCGCACGGCGTACATGGGCCGGGCGGGGGTGAGGAACCCGAGAGCGACTCCGGCCAACGTGGCATGGACGCCTGACTGCAGGAAGAAATACCAGATCAGGAAGCCGAGCGGGATGTAGATCACCTCGCTTCTCACCCCCACCCGGGTGAGGAACCAAACGATGATCAGGCCCGCCGCCGCCAGCCCGATCGCCACCATGTCCAGTTCGCTGGTGAAGAAGAGGGCGATCACGAGGATGCCACCGAGGTCGTCGACGATCGCCAGCGCCAGCAGGAACAGCTTGGCCGCGGGTGGCACGCGTCGTCCGAGCAGTGACAGGACTGCGAGAGCGAATGCGATGTCCGTCGCGATGGGAACCGCCCAGCCCCGCATCGCCTCGGGGTTCCCGGCGGTGAACGCGACATAGATCAGGGCCGGGACGATCATCCCACCTACGGCGGCCAGCACCGGCAGCGCCGCGTCCTTGGGATTGCGCAACTCGCCCAGCACCAGTTCGCGTTTGATCTCGAGCCCGACGAAGAAGAAGAACAGCGCCATCAACCCGTCGTTGATCAGATGACCGAGCGTCTGTTCGAGTCCGAACGGTCCCAACTCCAGGATGAATTCGGTGTGCAGCAGGCTGTCATAGACCTCATGAGCCGAGGAGTTGGCCCAGACCAACGCCGTGATCGCCGCCAACAACATGAGCACACCTGAGGCCGCACCCAGGTTCATGAAGCGGCGAACCGGGGTCACGAATGTCGCAGGAACGAACCGGTCCGAATTGATCCACGTGCGGTGGATGATTTCTGGTTCGTCTGCCATGTGGCGGGCTCAGCCGATCGTGTGGCCGGCAGAGCGGAGGTCCGTGCACGCTTGAGCGACTCGTGCGGCCATCGAGGCCTCCGCCTTCTTGAGATACGAGCGCGGATCGTAGGTCTTCTTGTCCCCGACGTCGCCGTCGATCTTCAGCACGCCGGCATAGTTCGTGAACATGTGGTCGGCGATCGGGCGCGTGAAGGCGTACTGGCAGTCGGTGTCGATGTTCATCTTGATCACGCCGTAGCCGAGCGTCTCGTGGACCTCATCGAGCGTCGATCCGCTTCCTCCATGGAAGACGAGGTCGTGGCGGCCGTCGGAGCCGAAGCGCTCCTCGGTGGCGGCCTGACCGTCAGCCAGGATGGAGGGCCGAAGTTGGACGGCTCCGGGCTTGTAGACGCCGTGGACGTTTCCGAAGACCGCGGCCAGGAGGTAGCGGCCGCGGTCGCCCGTCCCCAGCACTTCGGCAGTGCGCACCATGTCCTCGGGCGAGGTGTAGAGCTTGGCGCGATCGACATCCTCGTTGTCGACCGCGTCCTCGACGCCGCCGACGATGCCGATCTCGATCTCGAGAATCACGTCGAGAGCCGCGCACTCGTCGAGGAGTTCGGAAGCCAGCGCCAGGTTCTCTTCCAGCGCCAACTCCGAGGCGTCCAGCATGTGGCTCTGGAAGAGCGGTCCCAAGCCTCGCTCACGGCGTTGCCGCGACATCGCCAACAAGGGACGGATGTAGGAGTCCACCTTCTCCGGCGGACAATGGTCGGTGTGGAGGGCGATGTTCGTCGGGTAGGCCCCCGCGACCACCGCCGCGAACTCCGCCAACGCCGAGGCTCCGAGAGGCATGTTCTTGTTGTGAAGGCCGGAGAGGAACTCGGCCCCGCCGGTCGAAACCTGGATGATTCCATCGGATTCGGCCTCGGCGAACCCGTTGAGCGCGGCGTGAAGGGTCTCACTCGAAGTGACGTTGATCGCAGGAAAGGCGAACTGTTCCTGGCGTGCCCGGTCGAGCATGGCGCGGTAAGTCTCGGGTGTTGCGATGGGCATGGGCGACTCCTCTCGGCCGGCACGGCAAAAGGTAGCGTCGTGGGCGGAGGCCCGATCTCAGGTGGGAACCTCGGCCACTTTGCGGGGGCGACTCCAAACGAACCAGATCGCGTAGATCCCGACGATGCCGAGGATCGTGCGCACCACCTGGTTGCTGACCAGCACGAACCCGCTGAACGACAGCGAGGCCATGATGCCGAGCGTTGCCGCGATCTTCATCCGCACGGTGAGGCCGCCCCGGTAGCCGTTGATGATGCGTCCGAACACCCGGTGGTTGACGAGCCAATCGTGGAAACGGTCTGAGGACCGGGCAAAGAAGAAGGCGGCGAGGAAGACGAAGTCGAATGTGGGGATGCCCGGCAGGAAACTCAGGTAGGCCATTCCCACACAGATCAGACCGAGCACGAAGTAGATCGCCCGGAGCGCCCGACTGCGGGGTTTCTTCGGTGCCTGGGTGCCGATGGTCACGTCATGATGCTGGCGGCTGGAGGATCCGAAGCCGAGTCGGAATCGGCCGTCCGAGCTGGCCGTTTCGTGCTCGGGATCAGGTTCCGAGGTGATCGTCGACCCGCCGGATGACGTGAGTGGCGAGGAAGTCGGCAGCGATCGCGGCCACCCGACGGCTGCGCGGCGAGCTCACCGCATCGAAGGCGTGCTGGGCGCCCTCGACTTCGAGATACTGGACCGCCCGAGTCGAGTGATCCCGCAACGCTTGAACGAAGGCGCGGGCCTCGGAGGGCGGCACCAGCGAGTCGTGGGTGCCGTGCACCACCAGGAAGGCCGGAGCGTCGGGCGTCACCTGGTCGAGCGGGGATGCCGCTCGGAAGGCTGCTTCGTCGACAACCGGGTCGGCCTTCATGACGATATTCGGGATCAGGGGCCAGTCCTGGCGGGTCCGGTTTCGGTTGAGGAAGTCGTAGATGCCGTACAGGGCCACACACGCTGCCACTGAGGTATCAGCGTCCTCGAAACCCGGCTGGTACTCGGGTCGGTTTGGCGTGAGCGCGGCCAACGCCGCCAGGTGCGCGCCAGCCGAGCCTCCCGCCACCGCGATTCGGGCTGGATCCACGCCGTGGGTTGCGCCCGCCCCCCGCAGCCAGGCCAGGGCACGCTTCACGCCGATCAGGTGGTCGGGGAATGTCGCTTTCGGGGACAGCGGATAACCCACCGTGGCGACGAGCCACCCGTTCAACGCCAGATGGTGGATGAGCGGTCGGGATTGGCCGTGGCGGTCCCCGCCCGTCCACGACCCGCCATGGAGGTATACGAGCGTCGGGAGAGAGCCGCCGGCGTCGAGGTCGGTCCGTCGGTAGAAGTCGACGACGACATCGTCCGCAACGTCGAACGGCCCCTCGACCGCGAGACCATCAGGGAGCCGCCTCGCCCAGCCGGTCAGGCGGATCGAAACCGACTCGGCTCGGGGCAACGGCCCCGGCTCGGCCCGCAGTGACCGGCTCGCCCGCATCGTGCGCAGCCAGATGACGGGCATGCCCAGCAAGGAAAGCGCAACCAGCCACAACCCCCAGCGACCCACCCGGTTGTCGAACGCGCCGAGCCACCAGGCACTGGCGGTGACGCCAACCCGACTGAGCACCGTCAACAACGGCAGTTCCGCGTTCAGCATCGCCAGGATCCAGATCGCCGGCAGACGCGATGTGGGCGGCGACGGTCGACGGAGCGCGTTGATGGTCGTGAACAGGACGAACACGCCATAGGTGAAGTAGAGGCCGGAAATCACGGGGTTCTCTTCGGTTGCTTCGCACGTGCAGTGAAGCGTGGACCGGCGACAAACGGGAGCGGTAGCGTGCGCCGGTGCGCTCCACGTCGTCTCGTCTTCTCTTCGCCACCGTCCTGTCATCGACGATGGGGGCCTCCACCGTGGCGTTGACGTGTTATGCCGTCCTGGCTGCAGACCTCATCGCCGAGTTCGAGGTCGATCGGTGGCAGATCGGAGCCCTCGTCACGGCGATGTCTCTCGGCGGCGCGGTCATTTCACCCCGGGTGGGTGTCATCGCCGATGCCATGGGGGCCAAACGCGCAACGACTACAACCATCGCACTCGCAACGTCCGGCCTCACCGGTCTGGCGGTTGCTCCACGCTATTGGATGATCGTGGCCGCCGCGCTGGTTGGGGGGGTGGCCCAGGCGATGGCCAACCCCGCCACCAACAAGCTGATCGCACTTCACATCGAACCCGGCAGACGGGGAGTCATCACCGGGATCAAACAGTCGGGGGTCACTGCGGCCTCGGCTTTGGGCGGGCTGGTCCTGCCTCCGGTCGCGGTCTTCGCCGGGTGGCGCTGGGCAGTGGCTCTGTTCGCCCTGCTCGCCGTCGGAGCCGGCGCCCTCTCCTTGCTGGTCCCCGCAGATCCGGCGAGTATCGCCTCGACGACTCAGACGACCAGGGCCCCGCTCGATCCTTACATCTTCCGTCTCGCCCTCTACGGGTTCATTCTCGGTGGAGCGGGGACGGCGATCTTCACGTTCCTCCCCCTCTACGCAGTCGAAGAGCTCGGTTACGGACCGACGGCCGCAGGTCTGGCTGTGGCGGTGACCGGGGTGGCCGGTGTGGTCGGACGGATCACGTGGGGGCGTTTCGCCGAGGTCAGGTTCGGGACGTGGCGCTCGCTCGAGTACATCGCGGTGTTGGCCGCCGCCGCGGCCGCGGTACTGGTGTTGGCGGCAAGCTTGCCCTGGCTCGTTTGGGTGGCGGCCGTTCTCACCGGATTCTCGGCGAGTGCTTGGAATGCGGTCGGCATGCTGGCCGTCATCCAGACCGCCGCGCCCGCCCAGGCGGGGCGGGCGTCAGGGGTGGTGCTGTTCGGCTTTCTCGGCGGTCTCGGCCTGGGCGCACCCGCGTTCGGCTACTCGATCGACCGCCTTGGCTCCTACGGCCCCAGTTTCACCGTCGTGGGGGTGGCCTTCCTGCTTGGTTTGCTCGTGATGCGTGTCGGCGCCGCCCTCAAGCCGTCCGCACCCCGGCCCACGCGCTGAGTTCCTCGGCGAGGTCGAGTCGCTCGATCGACGCCTTGGACTCGTGCTCACCCCAGGCATCGCGCGGGAGCATCCACATGATCTCGAACTCGTTGCCGTCTGGATCTGCTCCGTACAGGCTCTTGGTGGCTCCGTGGGACGACTCGCCGGTGAAGGCGCCGGCAGCCATCAGTTCTTCCCTGGCCGCCGCAAGATCCTCGATCGTCGGGACCTGCCAGGCGAGATGGTAGAGACCGACCTGGCCCCGCGACTTGGGAGCAGCGTCCGGACCGAGACCGAACAGACCGAGATCGTGGTGGTTCTCGGAGTTCTTGGCGCGTAGGAAGGCGGCGTTCGCCCTGGGTTCGGTGGCGATCACCTGGAACTCGAAGATGCCGGTGTAGAAGTCCCGCGACCGTTCGAGATCGGACACGAAGAGCACGGCGTGGTTGAGGCGGCTGATGTTCATGGCTACTCCTCTGGACGGGCGTCGACCCCGACCCTGGGGGTGGGACGGGGTCGACGGGGGCGGAACGCTCGGGATCAGGCTTTGGCTGCCTGGACCTCGAGTTCGATGGTGATCTCCTTGGAGACGAGGACGCCGCCTGTCTCGAGGGCGGCGTTCCATGTGAGACCCCAGTTTTCACGATTGATCTTGGCGCTGGCCTCGAGCATCGCCTTGCCGTTGCCCCACGGGTCGGAGATGATCCCGAGGTACGTGGTGTCGAGGGTGACCGACTTGGTCACGTCCTTGATCGTCAGGTCCCCGGTGACTTCGTATTGGCCGTCGCCCAGATCCTTGATCTCGGTGGAGACGAAGCGCATGGTGGGGAAGTCCGCGGAGTCGAAGAAATCGCCCGACCGCAGATGGTTGTCACGGTCTTCGGCGTTGGTGTTCACCGAGGCAGTGTCGATCGAGACGTCGATCGTCGAGTCGGTCAGGTCGTCTGCGACTTCGATCGTGCCGGCGAAGGACTCGAATGTTCCTCGGACCTTGGCGGCGACGAGGTGACGGGCAACGAACCCGATCCGGGTGTGGGCGTTGTCCAGGTTCCAGGTCCCGGCCTCAGGCTTGACCAGCGTCTGGGTCGTCTGGGTGGTCGTCTGTGTCGTCACGCAGTACTCCTTTACCAGTCATATTTTGACTGCTCAAGGGTTACGATATCGCAGAATGCTTGCGATGTCAAATATTGATTCGGCAAGCTATTGCGGATATGCTGTGCAGATGACCACCGATGTCCCCGCCCTCGAACGCGCCGCGGAGCTGTGCAACGACAGCGCCATCCACGCCTACGGCGTGACGGTGGAGGCGCTCACGCGTCTGAACCGATCCTTCGACCGCAGGCTGCGGACCGAGTGCGGCATCACCATCGGCTGGTTCGAAGCCCTCCTCCGCATCGGCCGACACGGAGGATTCATGACGATGAGCGAACTCGCGAACCAGCTGGCACTCACCAACGGGGGAATCACCCGGATGGTGGACAAGATGAGCGAAGCGGGCCTCATCGCTCGGGAAGCCTGCCCCACCGACCGCCGAGTCTCCTACGCGGTTCTCACTCCGGCCGGTGTCGCCAAGTGGCACGAGGCGAGCCTCCTCCACGTCGACGACCTTCGCCGCGAATACCTCGGGCGCATGACCCCCGCCGAGCTCGAAACGGTCACGAAGGTGATGGATCGCATTCGCCAACCGTCCGAGACTTCAGATGTTCCATCCCCGAGCCGGAGGAAGTCAGGCGGAATGGGTCAGGTGTCCCCGACGCGTAGCGGCGGGGACGGAGGGGGTCACTCGTAGGCGATGGCGGCGAGGATGTCGAGGCGGGAGGCGCGGCGGGCCGGATAGGTGGCGGCGAGGATGCCGAGGGCGGCGGCGAAGATGAGCCACCAGGCCAGCTGGCCGAGGGGCAGTGAGAGTCGCAGCTGGTCGCCGATGGCCCAGACCACCGAGACGCCGAACACAACACCGATCACCGTGCCCAGCACGCCGCCGAACACGGCGATGATCACGGCCTCCCAGCGGATCATCCGACGAACCTGCCTCCGGCTCATACCGATTGCCCGCAGCAGCCCGATCTCGCGGGTCCGTTCGACGACGGATAACAGCAGAGTGCCGATCACTCCGAGCGTTCCGATCACGATCGAAACCGCCAGCAGGGCGTAGAGCAGGTTGACGATTCCCCCGATCTGGCCCGTCGCCTCGTTCCGGAACGCCTCCTGGTCCTGGATCTGGATCGAGGGGAACCCGCTGACCGCCGACTCGACCGCTCTCTGACCTTCGTCGAATGCGACGGAAGGGTGGAAACGCACGAGCACCTGGGAGTCGAGGCGCTCGGAGAAGAGTTGTTCGAAGAGGTCCATCGACACGAAGTAGGCGTTGGGGCTGCCGGTGTACACGGCGACGACTTCGAGCGTTCGGTCCCCGCCCACCGGCGCGGTCAGCTCCAGCCGGTCTCCTACCCGAAGCGACTCGTCGCCCTCCCGCACAGCCACCTTCCCGTCGCCGAGATCTGACAAGGATCCTTCGACGACCTCGTAGGCGACGAGGTCGAAGACCTCCGGAGTACCACCGGCGACGAACCGGCTGCGCTCCTCGACGAGAACCTCTCCCTGGCGCAGTCGGCCGACCGTCTCCACTTCGTCGACGGCGCCCAGCACCGACGCCACCTCGGGGCTGAAGCCGAGCGAGCTGAAACCGGTCGGAGCGATGATGAGGTCGGCGCGGAACTGGTCTTCGATGAGGGCGTCGGCCGTTGTGCGGGCGCTGTCAGCGAGGATCGCCACCAGCCCCACCAAGGCAAGGCCGATCATCAGCGCCGATGCAGTGAGACCGGTGCGACGCGGGCTGCGCATCGCGTTCTCGCGAGCGAGCACACCCGGTACCTGGCCCGCGGCTGCCACCGGCCGGCCGAGGAATCCCGCTACGGGCCGGGCGATCACCGCGGCGAGGACGGCCACGCCCACGAAGAGGAAGATCGCTCCGGCGCCAACCAGCCAGATTGCATCGGGGGACCAGTCGGGGAGAGGCGCAAAGAGCCCCGCCGCCAGCGCCAGGACGCCTGCCGCGACGAGCGGACCGCCCACCAGGATTCGCCCTCGCAGTGCTCGCCGCCCGGGAGGCGCAAACCCTTCTCGCATTGCTTCGATGGGGCTGACGGCGGCCGCTTTGAACGCCGGGATCAGCGCCGCGGCGGCGGTGACGAGAACCCCGGTGGCGAAGCCCGCTGTCACCGCGGCCGGAGAGATCTCCAATGGTCCGGGAGGCAGCGGGATGGCGGCTGCATCGAACGCAGATCGGATCACCGACGCCAAACCGATTCCTGACACGGCGCCGAGCAACGATGCGGCCACCGAGATCACGGCGGCTTCGGCCAGCATGAGGTTCCGCACCTGGGAGGCGCGTGCCCCGATTGCCCGCAGCACGGCCAACTCCCGCGTCCGCTGGGCGATGGTGACACGGAAGATGTTCGAGATCACGAAGGTGCCGACGAAGAGGGCGACTCCGGCAAAGACGAGGACGAAGGTGCGAATGAAGCCGATCGCGTCCTGAAAGCCCTCCACCTGCTGGCGCGCCAGGTCGTCGGTGGCTATTGCCTCGAATTCATCCCCGAGAGCAGACACGATCCGCTCGGCGACGATCGACGACTCGCCTTCTGTCACCACCTCGAGGGTGGAGTAGCGCCCGGCGAGTTCGAAGAGCTGTTGCCCGAGCTCGACCGAGGAGAAGACGGTGATCACCCCGCCGGCGGATTCGGCGTCGGCGAAGGAGACGATGCCCGAGACTTCGACCTCGGTCGGCTCTCCGAGCCCGACGACCACGACACGTTCCCCGACTTCGATTCCGGCACGGGTGGCGGTCGCCGCATCGATCGCCACCTGGTCGAGACCGACCGGGGCGGCGCCATGACGGATGTCGGCGATCGACGGAACCGAGGGCCACGTCAGTCCCAGAACCGGTGGGCCGGCCGACTCGATCGGCTGTCCGTCGGGGCCCCTCAGCAGGAGAAAGCCTGTCACCGAGCCCTGCGCCTGGCTCACACCCTCCACCGAACGGACCACATCGAGGGTCGAGGCGTCCACCGGGGCGGGAATCGCGAAGGTGAGGTCGGGGTCGATCTCGCTGCGCACCTGGATGTCGAAGCCGGCGAAGCTGTCCTCGAAGATCGACTCGAAGGAGGTGCTCAGCGTGTCGGTGAACACCAAGGTGGCGACCACGAAGGCAACCGAGCATCCGACGACGAGTCCGCTGATGACGAGTCTGGCTCGGTGGCCGAGTGCGCCCTTCCAGGCTGCGCGCCACATCAGGCGTCGAGCAGCTTGATCCGGTCGAGCACCGTCTCGACGGTGGGAGCCGTGAGGTCGTCGACGACCCGTCCGTCGCTCAGAAACAGCACGCGATCCGAATACGAGGCGGCCGTCGCATCGTGGGTGACCATCACCACCGACTGGTCGAAGGTGTCGACCGCCGATCTGAGGAATCCGAGAAGCTGGGCTCCGCTGCGGGTGTCGAGATTGCCGCTCGGCTCGTCGGCGAAGACGATCTCGGGACGGCCCACCAAGGCTCGTGCCACTGCAACACGCTGCTGCTGACCACCGGAGAGCTCCGAGGGGCGATGGTCGAGTCTGTCACCGAGTTCGAGGACGCCCACCACCTCGTCGAACCAGGCCTGGTCGGTGCGCCGGCCGGCGATGGCTGAAGGGAGAGTGATGTTTTCTCTCGCGTCGAGCGTGGGGACCAGGTTGAAGGCCTGAAAGACGAACCCCATCCGGTCACGACGGAGCCGGGTGAGGTCGTCGTCACGGAGGGAGCCGAGGTTGGTGTCTCCCAAGAACACGTGGCCGGACGTGAGCGAATCGAGACCCGCCAGGCAGTGCAACAAGGTGGACTTGCCCGATCCCGACGGTCCCATGATCGCGGTGAACTCCCCGCGTCCGAAGTCGGCGTCGACGCCGTCGAGAGCGGTGACCGCCGTTGGTCCGGAGCCGTACACCTTGGTTGCGCCGACGGCCCGCGCCGCGAGTTCGGTGGTCACGGTCGGGAGGCTAGGAACGGATTCGGGTCTACTCGATGTTCTCGGCCCCGCCGAAGGCGTTCTGCCGCCACGCTTCGTACACGACGACCGCCACGGAGTTGGACAGATTGAGCGAGCGCAGGCCCGGCCGCATCGGGATCGTGAGCACCGCCTCGAGCCGGTTGTCGGAAAGGATGTCGTCTCTCAAGCCGACCGATTCGGGCCCGAACACGAATGCATCCCCGGGAACGAACCCAACGTGGTCGTAGCGGACCGCGCCGATCTTCGCCAGGGCGAAGGTGCGGGTGGGGCGCACGGTCTCGAACCAGGAGTCGAGGTCGGGATGACGGTGCACCGTCGCCCTGTCGCGGTAGTCCATTCCGGCTCGACGAAGCCGGGCGTCGTCCATTTCGAACCCGAGCGGCTCGATCAGATGGAGGGTGGACCCGGTGTTGGCGGACAGCCTCATCGCGTTCCCGGTGTTGGGTGGGATCTCCGGCTGATAGAGAACGACGTGGAACACGTCAGAA
>DATKEC010000057.1:0-2663 GCA_035544575.1 Acidimicrobiia bacterium | reverse complement strand
CACGTCGAGATCGCCTATCACGGGCAGTCCGAGGATGCAGGCTCGAACCCCTCCACGTGGCGGACTGACTTCTGGACGGGCACGGCGTGTCCCGAGTCCTTCGGATTGAACTCCGACTACGCGGGGTTCGGCGACGATCTCAACGCCGGCGGCCACCCCCACTGTCCCGTCTACATCGCCGCAATCCACACACCCTGAGACAGCCAAGGCGGCGCCGGAGACCCCGGCGCCGCCTCCACCGCGGGACGACGCGGTTGTGACGACGGGTCGGTGGGTAGCTTTGGGACGAGATGCTCGGAACCCCCGATCCCAAAGCCGTCGTGCTGGCGCCGGGTGTCCTCTTCACCGTCACGATCGAACCACTGGAAGACGGAGACGACGACACCTCGGAGATACACCTCCATCCCGGCGGTCAGGGTTTCTGGATCGCACGCATGCTCCGCTTGTTGGGCGTACCCGCAGTGCTGTGTGGACCTGCCGGCGGCGAGCCCGGGCGGGCCATGCGGGCCCTGATCGGCGACTGGGAGATCGACTTTCAGGCCGTCATCATCGAACAGGACACCGCCGCCCGAATCCATGACCGGCGGTCGGGAAGTCGCACCGAGGTGGTTCAGACCCCACCACCGATCCTCGACCGGCACGAAGTCGACGACCTCTACGGGAAGATGCTCGAGCTGTCGCTCGCCACGCGGATGAGCGTTGTCACAGGTCGCCTCCCCGGCAACGGCATCGGCGAGGAGATCTTCACCCGGCTGGGAGCAGACCTCGCCGCCGCGGGTGTGCGAACGGTTGCCGACCTCCACGGCCGCGATCTCGACGCCTGGCTCGACGGTGGGCCCATCGACCTTCTGAAGGTCAGCGACGAGGACCTCACCATCGACGGGACCCTCGCATCCGAGGCCGAGAACGATGTGATCTGTGCCATGACCCGGCTCCGGGACCGAGGCGTCCATGCAGTGGTCGTATCCCGAGGAGGACGGCCGAGTCTCGCCGGTATCGGCGGCATCCTGTACCGGGTCCACCCCCCGAGTCTCTCGGTCGTCGACGAGACCGGTGCCGGCGACTCGATGACGGGAGCGCTCGCTGCCGCGTTCCTCGCCAACTACGCGTCCGACGACATGCTTCGCCTCGGATGCGCGGCCGGCTCGGCCAACGTCACGCGGAAGGGCCTGGCCACCGGATCCGCCCACCTGATCCACCAGCTCGTCTACGAGGTCACAGTCGAGGAGGTGGGAACGTTCTGATCGACCAGAACCCGGCGGAGCAGGATCCGGAGGGCTACGTCATCGATGAGCACGTCGTGCCGACACCCGCCGACCCGCGAGTCCTCGTCACCAACGATGACGGGATCGACTCTCCCGGTATCGAGAGGTTGGCTCAGTGCCTGAGCGAAGACTTCGACACTGTCGTCGTGGCTCCGGTGTGGGACATGAGCGGAAGCGGGACGGGTATCGGTCACTTCGATCCGGCCAAGGGCGTCGCCCTCACGAAGGTCGACCGCAGCGACATCGCCGCCTACACCGTGGAGGGCCCGCCGGGACTCGCCGTCCTCGCGGGGATGCTCGGCGCGTTCGGCCCTCCCCCGGATCTCGTCGTTTCCGGAGTCAACGCCGGTATGAACACGGGGCACTCGGTGATTCACTCGGGAACGGTGGGGGCAGCGCTCACCGCCCGAACGATGGGAGCCCACGGTCTCGCCGTCAGTCTCGCCCAGTCGGACCCGTGGCACTGGGACTCCGCGGTGACGGTCGCCCGCTCGGCTGTGGACTGGGTGCTCGCCCGCCGCGGCCCGAAGGTCGTCCTCAATATCAACGTGCCGGCCCTTCCGCTGGTCGACCTTCGAGGGGTCCGGTGGGCGGACCTCGACGCCTTCGGTCACATTCGAGTGGCCATCGCCGACGTTCCCGGAGAGAAGCTCGAGTTCGAGGTGCGCGGCTCGGGTGCCGGGCTCGACCAAGCGACGGACACCGCCCTGTGCCTTGACGGCAACGTCACGCTCACATTGCTCTCGACGATCTCTCCTGCACCGTTCCCTCCCGAGGAACCGACCGCAGTGTGGAACCCATCGGAGTGACAGCAGAAGATTCCGCGCGGAGGTATCGATTGTCCGGGCAACGGGTACAGGACCGCAAGACCCGGACGGACACCGAATTTCCGTCCAAGGAGGAATCATGGAAACCGACAAGACTGCCGCCGTCCTCGAGGACCTCATCGAGACTCTCGAAGATGGCCGTAAGGGATTCGAACAGGCCGCCGAGCGCATCGCAGACAGCGACGAGCCCGCTCTGGCGATCGACCTGCGCGAGTACTCACAGCAGCGAGCCGAGTTCTCGGTCGAACTCCGCAACCTGGCTGGCCGCCACGGCTTCGAGATCGACGAAGAGGGATCCATGGCAGGCGCCCTCCATCGCGGGTGGCTCAGCCTCAAGGATGCACTCTCCGGCGACGACCCGCGGGCCGTGCTGGCAGCCGCAGAGTCGGGCGAGGATCACGCCGTCTCCGAATTCGAGGACGCTCTGGCGGAGGATCTCCCCGCCGATGTCCGTTCGGTGATCGAGCGTCAGGCGCGCGAAGTGCGCAGCGTCCACGACAAGGTGAAAGCTCTCCGCGACTCGCGGTGACAACCACTCCCGCCTGCGTATCGAATCGGTGCGCAGGCGGGA
>DATKEC010000056.1:0-10271 GCA_035544575.1 Acidimicrobiia bacterium | reverse complement strand
CGGTTCCGGTCGCGGACGAAGTCTCGGATGGCAGCTGCTGCCTCGAGGTGTGATCCGAAGTCGGAGCCTTCGATCACGAAGGTGTCGAGTTCACCGAACTGGCATTCGATCGGGTTGAGCCACGAGGCGTAGGCGGGGGTGTAAGCCAATGCCACCTGGTTGCGGCTGGCCCAGGCGATCACCTTTTTGGAGATGTGGGCGTTCCAGTTGTCCCAGATGACGATCAGCTGCTCGCCGGGGAACTGGCGGCGGATAGCCCGCAACAGTTCGAGGATCTCGGGGATGCGTTTGCGACGTGAGTAGCGGCCATACAACTGGTCGGTGGCCAGGTCGTAGAACCCCAGCCAGTAGGCCACCCCCTGCGTCTTGTGATAGTTCCCGCGGCGGCGACGGGGATGACCTTTGCGGGTCCAACCCCTCCCCGGTTGCGGTTCGCAGGTGATCGGTCCGAACTCGTCGACCGAGAGGATCCGGTATCCGGGTGGGGGGTCATGGATCAGCGCCCAGATCAGTTCCTTCTTCTCTTCATAGAACGGGTCGTTGGAGTCCTTCCAGGTCTTCAATCGTTGAAACGAGACGCCTTCGTCGTCGAGGATGCGACGCACCGACTCGATCGAAATGTCCTCGACCACCCCGGCCTCAACCAGATAGTCACACAGCTTGGCCAGCGACCAACGGGTATAGGGCCTGCCCAGCGTCTTGGGACGGGTCACCGCCACCCGGGCGATCTCAGACCGGGTGTTCTGATCGAACTTGGCGGGCCGTCCACCCCCATACTTGGGAGAGAGACTCTCGAACCCGTCGGCGTTGAAATTGTGGATCACCTCCCGCACCCGGTCCTCGGAGGTGAAGCCGATCTCGGCGATCCGGGACACCCGATACCCCTGAGCAGCCCACAACACGATCTGGGCCCGCCGCCACGTCACCACATTCCCCGCACCCCGACGCACCATCCGCAACAGTCGATTGCCCTCCTCGTTTGAGATCGGACGCAACTCGATCGGTTGAGACACCATCACACCACCTGCTCGCGTACGCGAACAGAATCGTCCTAAATGCTCGCGAAACCAAGCACCCAACCCCGCCAACCTTTGTAGACGCGGCACTAGCTGCGGGCTGACGTCTGGTTCATGGCCACCGCCGACCGGATGAGCGCCTTGAGCGACTTGTCGTCCACCTCGTCTCCTTCGCGGAAGTCGATGGCACGTCTGGTCTTGCCTTCGAGACTGGAATTGAAGAGTCCAGCGGGGTCGTCCAAGGAGGCTCCCTTGGCAAAGGTCAACTTCACGACGTTCTTGTAGGTCTCACCGGTGCAGATCATCCCGTCGTGGGACCACACCGGGACGCCGAGCGGGTTCGACGGCTTTCGCCACTTCACCTCCTCGACCACGTCGGGCTCGGCGTCCTTGATCAGGACTCGGAGCCGGGAGAGCATCTCACCCCTCCAGTCGTCCAGATCGTCGACAATGGCGTCGATCAGCTCCGACGGGGATCGTCCCTCAGACCGGTTCTCGCTCACTTGGACTCCTTGGTGGCGTCTCGGTCATCTCTATCACAGAATTCGGCGGCCGGACGACTTGAAAGGGGTCCGGTGACGGCGGACTCGAGAGTGCTATCGAACTGCCAAGATGGCCGGCGAAAGGTGGCGAATGGCTCAGAATGTTCTCGGTGGCGAGCTCTACGACTGCTCGATCGATCCGGTCACGGGGTGGTTCAGGGACGGTTGCTGCAACACCGACGCCACCGACGTCGGAGTTCACACGGTGTGCGCGGTTATGACCGACGAGTTCTTGGTGTTCTCGAAGTCGGTCGGCAACGACCTTTCGACCCCGATGCCCGAGCACGGGTTCGCAGGGCTGGTGCCAGGCGACCGGTGGTGTCTCTGCGCGGCACGGTGGGTCGAGGCGCTCGAAGCAGGCTTCGCCCCGAAGGTCGTCCTCGAGGCGACTCACGCCCGAACCCTCGAGTGGGCCTCACTCGCCGACCTCCAAGCCCACCGCGCCTGACACGGCGGGCCTGCACCTAGCGTGGCGTCCATGACGACCGCCGACCTGAGCCAGCCACGATGAACGTGGTCCTCCTGGTCCTCGCCGCGGCGGTCACGTCCGGCTTGGGCGCGATGGCAGGCGTCGGCGGGGCCATTCTCCTCGTGCCACTGCTCGTCGTAACGGGCACACCAGTCTCTGTCGCCGCGCCGCTGGGATTGATCTCGGTGGCGGCACTTTCGATCGCGGCCGCACCAACCCACCTCGAGTTCCGGGTGGTCAACCATCGCCTCGGTCTGACGACCGAGGTGGCGGCCACCGCTGGCGCGGTCGTCGGTGCGCTCGTCTCGGATTTGGTCCCGAACCGGGTGCTGGTGTACATCCTGGCCCTTGCCGCAATCGGAGCAGCCTTGGCCGGTGGAAGGAGAAAAGGCATCCGCAACCGACCGGACCCGAGCCTCACCACTCGAGACGTCGGCGAGAGGGTGGGTGTACTGTCCGGCGCCTACCCCCTGGGGGACCAGGTCGTGCCGTACTCGGTCCGCCGGGTGCGGGCGGGGCTCGGTTTCATGACCGTGGCCGGGCTCATCGCCGGAACGGCAGGTGTGAGTGGAGGGTTCATCAAGACTCCGGCGACGTCGGAACTCATGCACGTTCCCACGAAGGTGGCTGCGGCCACCACGACCTTCACGATCGGGATCACTGCTGCCTCGGCGCTGACCGTCTTCGCGGTGCAGGGGCGCATCGACACCAGGGCGGCGGCGGCGATCATCGTCGGCAGCTTCGCCGGTTCCCTCGCCGGTGCCCGCCTCCAAGCCCGCCTGGTGCCCCAAACCGTGCGGGCCGGTCTCAGTGTGCTTCTCGTGATCGTCGCCGTCGTGATGGTGGTGACGGCATGACGGTTAGCTCGATCACCGGACGGCGGCAGGGTCCATGGCTCCGGAGCGCCATGTGGGTGATCGGAACCCTGGCTCTGGTCGGCATCGTGGTTCCGGGAACCCTCGGAACGGTGGCTTCCGGCGCGGCCGTGATCCTCCTCACCGCGGTCCCCCTTCTGCGCGTGGTCTGGGTCGTCGTCCGCCTGGCCGGCGAGCGGGACCGCCGGTTCGTCATCGTCGGAGTGGCCCTGCTGAGCGCGGTCGCCTTCGGAGTGCTCATCTCGGTCTTCCTGCGGGGATGATCACCGCCCGGCGCGCAGCCCCAGGTCACGCCACAGTCGCGCCGTCCCGGGGTGGCTGTCCGCCAGCCGGATCCACCGCTGGGGTTCGCCGAGGTCGACGCGGAGATCCACGTCCAACGGCCCGAACGAGTCCTCGCCCGGCGGGTGTATGCCCTCGTCTCCCGTGAGCAACGCCGCCGGTCGGAGCCGGTCTCCCATGTCGAGGAGTGCGCGGCGAATCGTCTCGGTTCCGTTGACGACGAACGTCAACGGCACGACCCAATGGACCAGCCTGTCCGAGAAGAGAAACCGGCGGTCCTCGAAGGCGCGAGTAGCGACGACGGGGTCGTCAGCGCGCCACGTGCGGAGTTCGACATCGGCCAATGCCACCCCGAACGCGACGACTTCAGTCAGCAGATCCGACTCGAACCGATGGCTCCACCACCGCCCGCGTCGCTGCAGGTCGTCGATCGGGTCGTACCCGGTCACGTCGACCTCACGGGCCGAGGCCAGCGTCGTCTCGACGTGGCCGAGCAGTTCAGACCAGGCGACGCGATCTCGTTCCGCTCCGGTGGCTGCGGTGCTCACACCCGGTAGGCGTCCTCGGTGGGTTTGACGGGCCGATCCAGCCAGAGGGGGCGCCGGAGGCCGCCGGGGCCGGGCCCCGGCCTTGCCAGCTCCAGCCATCGGCGGTAGATCTCGAAGGATTTGGCGGTGTCGACGACGACGTCGCCGTAGCGGTCATCCGCTTCGGCCGGCGAGATACGGACCCGCTGGTGCCACGCGTGCATGCCGGAAACCGGGTCAGGGTGGGGAGGAAACGCCAGATTCTGATGGACGCCGGCGTCGCGCCACCAGATGCGTTCGGAGTCGGGGTCCTCGGAAGTGAAGGGCTCGATTCCCTTCTTCTGGCGCAGCCGCCAGGTGGTCTCGTCCGTCTTCTCGATTTCGACGAGTGCCGAGGACCACCGCTCGTTACCCGTCCCGTCTTGGAGACGCCAGCGCCCCATGTGGTGTGACGCGGCAACGACGCCAGGGCGGATTCCTTCCGTGCGCCACACCCGGATGACGAAGTGGCCGGTCTCAGTGCTGATGCGGACCAGGTCGCCGGTGGACAGGCCGAGTGCCTCGGCGTCTGCCGGATTCATCCACAGCGGGTGTCCGTGACTGATCTCGTAGAGGTACTTGGCGTTTCCCGACCGGGTGTGGATGAGCGTGGGGAGACGGAAGATGGGCAACAGAATGCGTTCGTTGGAGTCCAGGTCGAGTTTGCGCCAGTGGACGTGGGATTCGAGGTAGGTGGGGATGGCTTCGTCGGGCCACCCCCAATCGTGCATGGTCTCGGACCACCATTCGAGCTTCTTCGACGGTGAACGGAAACCGTGCCGGACCGTGCCATCGTCCATAGCCAGCCCGTCGGTGGCTTCGCGTTCGTGGACCTGATAGATGTCGCGTGCCACTTCGATTGCCCCGTACTTGCGCATGAAGCCGAGCGGGTCGAGGCCTTCGGCGGCGGCCCGTTCGGGCAGGCCCGGAACGGAGTTGTCGAACATCCAGCCGTAGTACTCGTCGACGGTCACCGGCCTGGTCGGATCGGAAGGCGACTCGAACCAGCGGCGGATCCCGAGGGTCCCGTCGGGGTCGATCTTCCAGGACAGGTCGATCCAGAACTCGGTCTCCTCCCAGACTTCGCCGGGGTTTGCTTCGTGAGTGCGTTCGAAGGTCTTGCCGTCCCGTTCGCCGGCGACACGCAGCACCGGTTGGCGGAACCCGAGCCATTGGCCCATGTGGGTCTCATAGGAGTGGGTGTCGTGGCGTTCCGAACCCACGCCCATCGGGAGAACGAGGTCAGCGAACCAGGCGGACTCGGACCACGTGGGGGTGAGGGCAACGTGCAGACCGATCCGGTCGGGGTCGGTGAGCATCTCCATCCACGAGAACCCGTCGGGGTTCGTCCAGATCGGGTTGTAGACACGAGTGAAATACACGTCGATGTTGCCCCGGCCCTCCCGTGTCAGGTACGGAAGGAGGAAGCTCATTTCGTGATGGGCCAGGGGATACTCGGCGGGCCAGAGCAGTTCGTTCCAGCGCGAATGCGGCGGCGGCATGTTCCAGTGCTCGGGCTTGAACTTGTCCCAGGCGCTGGGTGCGGTCCCGCCGACGGTCCCGATCGAACCGGTCAGCACGTGCAGGAGCCACAGTGTCCTCGCCGCCTGCCATCCGCCCAAGTTCCCCGATCCGGTCGAGCGCCACGTGTGGGACGCGAACCGGGAACCGGCTTTGGCGATCTCTCTGGCAACGGATTCGATCTGCTGTGGCTCGATCCCGCACTCCTCTGCGGCCCACTCCGGCGTGTAACTGGCATAAACCCGGGCGAGGACGCCGACGAACTCCTCGTAGGTCTGTTCGAGCTCGGGAAAGCGGGCGGAGAGTGTCTCCCGCCAGTTGACCCACCGCTGCACGAAACGGTGGTCGATCGCATCCCATTCGATCAGCAGGCGAGCAATCGCCAGAAAGAGCGCCGGCTCGGTGCCAGGCCAGGTGGACAGCCAGTAGTCCGACATCGAAGCCGTGTTCGACAGGCGCGGGTCGATCGTGGCCAGCTTCGCTCCGGCCTGTTTGCCCTCCATGATTCGCTGGGCGTGGGGGTTGAAGTAATGGCCGGTCTCGAGGTGCGACGAAAGGAGCAGGATGAACGCGGCGTTGGCGAAGTCCGCCGACGGTCGATCCCAGCCCATCCACATCGCATACCCGGTCCTCGCCCCCGAAGAGCAGATGTTGGTGTGCGAGTTGTGCCCATCCACCCCCCAGGCCCGCAGCGTGCGGTCCATGAAGCCGTCCTCTCCCGGCCGTCCCACGTGATACATGATCTCGTCGTGACGACCCTCGCGGATCGCCCGCCCGATCCGGGTGCCGATCTCGGTCAGAGCCTCCTCCCAGGTGATCTGCTCCCATTCCCCTGAACCTCGCTCACCCACCCGCCGCAACGGGTGGAGAATCCGCTCGGGGTCGTACATCTGATTGAGAGTCGCCGGACCCTTCGCACAGTTCCTGCCGCGTGAGCCCGGATGAGCGGGATTTCCCTCGAACTTGCGGACATCACCGGTGTCCTTGTCCACATACGCCAACAGCCCACACGCCGACTCGCAGTTGAAACATGTCGTCGGCACGAGCCGGTAGTTGCGTGCGATCTTCTCGGGCCAGGCCCGGGCGTCGTACTCCTGCCAGTCGTCCCAACGGTCCGCCGGCGGAAAGTTCGTGAGACCCGACCCGGGAATCAGACGTGGAATCTCTGTCATCGGACGATCTCCTCGAAGCGCTTCATGACAACGGGACCGACTGTCCGGCCTTGACGAATGCATCGTCGGCGAACCAGATCCCCGCCCACACCGCAACACAGCCAATCGCCACCATCTCCACCGGACCCCCGGAGAGGAACACACTTCCAGCGAGGATCGGGACCGCCACTCCCAGCAGCTGACCCCCCAGCCACCACTGGCGGGCGAAGGCACCCTTCGTCAGATGGTGCATCGCCTGGGTGATGTTGCGGGTCGGGTGATGCGAGGCGAGTTCCGCCGCTGCGATCGCCCCCAACGCCATCGCCCCCCCGACCAACGCCCATGCGAACACCCGTTGGCTCGACTGTGGTGTCTGCACCACCAGGGCGAGCACCAGGCCAGCCGCTCCTCCAGCTGCCACCGCCCCCGCCACCATGTGCCACAGCAACGTGGGCGACTGCCACAAGTCCCGGGCTTCGGCCTGACCGAACAGCAGCGCCGTATACCCGGCGGTGGCGACACCCACCGCCGCAGAAGCCCACGTCAGCACCCTGACCGCATCGTCGAAACCGCCGACCCCGGCCAAGAACCACAACCCCACCAGAGCGGCATGCGCACCAAGGATCCACGCCCCCCGCACCAGCCACGAACCCCGATTCCCCTTGGTCAGCAGATAGAAGAACCGATCGGGTCTCTTCAGATCCCACACCAACAGCGCTCCGGTCGCGGCCAGGAAGACACCCGAGACCAGCGGTGCCAGCCACATCCCGAGCGCCGAGTCCGTCGGATCACCACCAGCGACGAGAACCAGGGCCATCACGATTGCCAGTCCTGCCGCGATGCCTTTCGTCAAGAAGTAGCTCGACACTCTCCAACCCCACGGCATCGGATGATCCGTGTTGTAGACGACTCGGGGCCGGACCTCGTCGGACCGGTCGATCCGAATCGGACCGGTCGGACCGTCCGCATGGGCCGGTGTGAGATCCACCCGCAGCCAGGCGGGAGCCGGATCAGGGTCATCCCTCCAGATCTGGGACCCCGCCCGCAGCTCGGACATCAACGGATCCAACGACGCCTGATCGGCGCCGCGGTACCAGAGCTTCGGGTTGGTTCCCTGTTCGGGCGCCCGCACCGCCAGATCTTCAGAAGCGACCATCCGGGCGATGCGCGACAGCGGATCGTGTAGATCCCCGGCGATGATGGCCTGCTCCGGGCAGACCACCACACAGGCCGGCTCGAGGCCCACCTCCACCCGGTGCACGCAGTAATTGCACTTCTGAGCGGTGTGCTCGTCGGGGTCGATGTAGAGAGCGTCATACGGACACGCCTGCATACACGACTTGCAGCCGATGCAACGATCGGTGTCGAAGTCGACGATCCCGTCCTTGCGGGTGAACAAGGCCTGTGTGGGACAGATCGCCACACACGGAGCGTTCGCACAATGGTTGCAGCGCATCACCGAGAAGTGCCGTGACGTATCCGGCCACGCCCCCTTTTCGACGTACTTCACCCACGTCCGGTTCACACCCAGGGGAACCTGATGTTCGGTCTTGCACGCCACAGTGCACGCATGACATCCGATACAGCTGTCCTGATCGATGACGAAGCCGTAGGACGCCATCACTCACACAATTCGACGATCACTCCAGCATCCAACCATGTTCGCCCACCAGGGCGGTCACATCGAGCGCTCCGTCAAGTGGAGGCGCCGCGGAGTTCAGCCCCCGAGTGCGCTCGCACCCGGCCAGCGGCCACCGTTGAACGGACATCCCGTGCCGTTGTAGTGCGGAACAAACCACGACCACGGATCAACCGCCCAGGCCGGCAGCTCCGGACCGGGGCGCCCGCGGAACTCGGGATCGGTGGAGGTGAAGCGGGGCAGGACCGGCACCTTGACCTGGTTATTGACCTCGTCGTCGAAGTTGGTGTTGACCACCGCCCACGGACTCCAGCCACCCCAACCCGCACGGTTGCGGTACTGGTAGATGAAGTAGTTCGCCGCCCCCACCGCATTGTCGACCGGATCGAACCGGCTCGATCCGGGTTCGCCGAAGCGCGCCATCTCCGTGCTGCCCATCTGGAACAAACCGGCATAGCCGAAGCCGTTCGAACCGGTCAACGCACTTGGTGAGAATCCTTTGCTCTCGCAGTAGGCCACGACGACGGCTTCGGCTGACACCTGATCGGCCAGGGAACCGAATCCCCACTTCGCCGCACCGTTCCACCGTCGAAGCGCGGTTGGGGCGACGGTGTCGAGGCCGGCCGCCGAGGTGAGACAGTCGAACGTCCGATGGGTCATCTGGGCGATCAGGTTGCGGTCGTAGAGACCGTCGATCTTCAACGGCGAGGTCTTGGCCTGTCGGATGCAATCCTCCCGGGTCACCGGGGTCGCGTCGAATTGTGCCGAAGCCCCAAAGGAGAACGAGACGACACCGGCGAACTCGACCACGACGTCTCGAGGCAGCCGGGCGGCCTCGATCTCGAGCGGCGTCGGGCCGGCGGGGATGGTGGTGGTTGGTGTGGTGGTTGGTGTGGTGGTGTTAGTCGTGACGGGCGCCGACGTCGTCGAAGGAACGGTGGTGGAAGGGACGAGCGTGGTCGTCGTGATCGATGTCGAGACAGTCGCAACCACGGGGGGCGTCGATGTCGTCGTCGATTCCAGCGAGCCGAGGCGACGGTCGGGCACGCTGTCCGCAGCACGCACCGGCGTCGCCGCCTCGATGTTCTGGCTGGCACTGGCCTCTGCGCCGAGCACTGTCGAGGACATGAGGGCGAACAGAACAGACACGGCAGCCACCGAACGAAACGCCGGAGTGTCCCCCGACGACTGATGCCGACCCGTGTTGACCGCGGGCGGCAATGGCCGCCATGTGTCAGAAGACCGTGCGTGCCGGCCGCGTTGACTCCGCCTGTTCCAACCCATGACAGCTACTTGTCGTCACGCGGTGGCTTCGCCTGTACTGATAATGCGGACGCCTCGTCACGGCGTCACCCCGAAACGACAACCGCCGACCGCGCCCCGATGGTCAGCTGTCGGCCATCGAGAGCACCTGAGCCCCACACGACACGTCTCGCACCGGAGGCGCCGAGGGAGGCCGCAGTTCGACCCCGGTTGATGCCCACCAGATATCGCCTGCGGCCCTCGAACCGTTCGAAGACGATGGCATGGGACGTCGCCCCGACCGGAGAGAACTCGCCGTAGCGGAGAGCCGGATGCCGGCGGCGGAGATCCGTGAGCTCGGCGATGAGAGTGCTGAGGCCGGAGTCGAACCCAACCTCGTCCCACGGAACCGCACACCGGCAACCAGGGTCGTTGTCGCCTTCCAATCCGAACTCGTCCCCGTAGTAGATGCCCGGCGCACCAGGGAAGGTCAGCTGGAACACCGTGGCGAGTTCCAACCGCCACAGGTCTCCGCCCGCTTCGGTGCGAAATCGCGGCGTGTCGTGACTGCCGATCAGATTGTGATTGGCGAGTGTCGTGGCCAGCGCGTGGCGGGCGTAGAGCCGAGAGGCGTGATCGAGCAGTTCCCCGCCGGTGATCTCACCGGTGGCAAAGAAGCGCAGGGCCAGCGACCGGAAGGTGTAGTTCATGGTGGCGTCGAAGCCGTCGCCACGGAGCCAGGCCGAGACGTCGCCCATGATCTCGGCGAGGAGATATGCCTCAGGTTTCACGTCCCGGCATGCGGCACGGAACTCGGGCCAGAAGTCGGGATCGACGTATCGAGCCACATCCATACGCCACCCATCGATGTCGTACTCGGCGAGCCAGTACCGAGCGACACCGAGCATGTAGGCGCGGGCTTCGGCGTTGGCGAGGTTGAGCCTCGGCATGGTCGGCACGCCATACCA
>DATKEC010000055.1:0-2408 GCA_035544575.1 Acidimicrobiia bacterium | reverse complement strand
GCGGTGACGCTCGTTTTCACCGACATCGAAGGCTCGACCAGTCTGCTGCGCAGGCTGCACGACGCCTATGCGGCGATGCTGGCGGAACACCACGCGATTCTCGACCGGTGCTTCGGAGCCGAAGGCGGAACCCGGCTGTCCACCGAAGGCGATGGTGGCTTCTTCGTGTTCGCCGAGACTGAGGCTGCCGTCCGGGCTGCCGTCGCCGCGCAGGAGGCGCTGGCTTCTCATCCGTGGCCGAACGGTGAGCGCGTCCGTGTTCGTATGGGGATCCACACTGGGGAGGCCGCCCGTACGAAACAGGGCGGTTACATCGGTCTGGCCGTTCACCTGGCGGCACGAATCACCGCACTCGGCCACGGTGGTCAGATTCTGATCAGCGAAGCCGCCCGGCGTCTCGTCGCAGACGGGGTGAACGGGACGTTCGCCGATCTCGGAGTCCACGCCCTCGCAGACTTCCCCGAACCGGTCCGGCTCTTCCAGGTCGGATCCGCGGATGAGCGGTTCGACCCGCTGAAAGGCAGGGCCGAACGCGGGCTGCCCGCCACGATCGGACGGCTGTTCGGTCGGGAGGACGAGATCACAGAGCTGCTCGACCTGGTCGGCTCTCACCGGCTCGTGACGGTCCTGGGTCCCGGCGGAACCGGCAAGACGCGGCTCGCCATCGAGACCGGGCGCCAGCTTCGATCTCGCGGGATCCCGGTTCACTTCGTCGACTTGACCGGGGTCTCGGCGCCCGACCTCATGCCCGCACATGTCGCGGCGTCCTTGGAGATGGGCCAGGACCCTCAGATCTCGCCGGTCCGCCAGATCGCCGCCACGCTGGGGCGGTCCGGCGCTCTCCTGGTGCTCGACAACTGTGAACACCTGATGCCGGCCGCGAATTCGTTCGTCGTCGATCTCCTCGAGGCTGACGCCGATGCCTCCATCCTGGCCACGAGCCGCGTCCCGCTGTCGATCCCCGGTGAGCGTCTGTTCGACCTCGATCCACTGGCCGTGGGCTCGGACCCGTCATCACCCGCGCTCGCATTGTTCCTGGACCGGGCTGCCGACTTGGCGCCCGACTTCGAGGTGGATGAGGCCGGCATGGTCCACGTGCGCGATGTCGTTGCCCGGCTCGACGGGCTTCCGCTCGCCATCGAACTAGCAGCGTCGATGGTCCGCTTCCTCCCCATCGAGGAACTGGCGGACGTCCTCACCGAACGCCTCGATCTGTTGGAAGGCGGCCCGGCCCGTCCAGACCGGCACCGGTCGTTGGCAGCCGCTCTGCGCTGGAGCGTCGACTCGCTGGAAGCCGGCGCCCGCGAAGCCTTCGAGTGTCTGGGTGTGATGACCGGGCCGTTCACGCTCGACGACGTGGCCGCGGTGGTTGGAACGACGACGTCTGACGCGCTGGCAATCGCCACCCAACTCAGCGGCAACTCGCTGCTCACCCGGAGCCGCGTGCAGGGGCGCACCGTGTTTCGCATGCTCGAGACGATGCGCTGGTTTGCGCTCGAATCACTGGAGGCGGACGGGTCTCACGCCGAGGTGCGGGACCGCCACATGGAGCACTTCCGTTCCCTGGCCGTCGACGCCCGAGCCGCGGTGCGCGGGCCCAGCGCGGCCGATCTCCTGGCGCGGTTGTGGCCCCGGCGTCCCAATGTGCTCACCGCGCTCGACCACGCGATCCAGTCGGGTCGGCACGAGGCTGCCGTTCAGATCGTCGAGGGGCTCGTCGACGCATGGGCGATCCGCTCAGCGGGCCGTGAGGCGCGAGTCGCCACTACGAAGGTGCTCGAAGCCGTCGCCGGTGGCGATCCGAATCTCGAGCTGCGAGCGGTCTTCGCCCGCCTCGAGGTGTGGCAGGCGCAGGGGGTGGGCATCGCTCCCGAGCGTGCGCTCGCCGAAAAGGCCTTCGAGCTGGCATCGCGCTCCGACGACCCGTCCGCTCAGATCCGGGCGAGGATCTGGATGATCGGCGCCGGGGTTCTCCCGTGGGAGGACCACGACGCACTTCTCGACCAACTCGAGGCTGTCGGCGCTCCACGGGCGGTCGGCTACGGCACCGAGGCGCTCGGCTGGATGCTCTGGTGGCTGGACCGGCAGGGCGAGTCGATGGCGCTCTTCCGACGGCTGCTGGACCGAGCCACTGGCGAAGGCGACATGGTCGGGGTGCTCGACGCCATCGCCGGCATGACGGCCACCGCGCGGGGCGCCGAGGAGATCGCGGCGGTTTCCAAGCTTGTCGACGAGATCGCGCAGCTGGTAGACCGTATCGGCTGCACTTGGTGGGAGGGCTTCCAGCTGCAATGGCGGGCGCATCACAGCCGCGAGTTGGGCTACCTCGACGAGTCGGCTGAGTGGCTGGACAGGGCCTACCGGGTGGCGCTCGACCGGGGCACGATCAACCAGATTGCGTTCATCAC